>NZ_VOGZ02000002.1:0-433296 GCF_008033395.2 Flavobacterium sp. XN-5 | reverse complement strand
GGACAAAACTACTACCTTACATCAGCCCATGAAATATGTGCTTGCTCGGGCGGATACATTAAGTTATTTGCGTTTTCTAACGCTTCTTCATATTCTAAAATTAATTTAACCAAATTATCCTTTACATCTTGCAAAGCAGTTTTATTAACATCAGGAACTACAACTTGATTAACAACATTTTGAGTTAAAACCAAAAGTTTTTTACTAATTCTAGTTTCTGCCTTTTGAAAATATAAATCTTCCAATGAAATTTTGCTATGACTTTTCAAAAAAATAGTTTTTTCAACTTCATCAATTTGGCAAGTTTGCCATTGTGATGGCTCTGTATAAGTTAAAACTATTTGTTTAAAAATAACCATTAATAAATCATAAACTGAATCATACTTTTTTTCAGAATTTGAAAGATTTTCTAAAAAAAGAAACGGCGTTCTGTGAATTGTAATTAATTGATTTTCATTATAAAAAAACGCAACTTTATTTGATAATTCTTCAACCGTCGAAAGATTATCATTTTCATTTGCTGTATAAGCTCTTAGAATAACAAAGTTAAAATCTTTAATCTTTTCAATTTTAGGCAAATGACCAGGTTCTAAACTATCTCTTACAGCAAAGATTTCAAGATTAAACTCTTTTGCAATATCTGCAAATTGTTCCTCACTTGGACATTTAACATCAAGCCAATTAAAATTCTCAAATGTATGCTTTTGACTACTTCCAATCATAAAAATCTATTTTTAAAATAAGTTTTTCTTCTTAAAAAGAAAAACCCCAAATATTGAGATAACTAAAGAAATTAAAATTACAATTATAAATCCATAACGATTTTCTTCAATATGGTTAGGCACATTCATTCCATAAAAACTTGCAACTAACGTTGGAATCATCAAGATAATTGAAATTGAAGTCAATCGCTTCATAATAACATTCAAATTATTTGAAATAACTGATGCATACGCATCCATCATTCCAGTCAAAATGTTACTATAAATATTGGTGGTTTCTTCCGCTTGTTTCAATTCAATTTCAACATCTTCTAATAAATCCTCATTAAAAGCATCACGATGTTCTTTCAGGTTTTTTAATCTTCTAAACAAAATATCATTACCTTTTATCGAAGTTACAAAGAAAACCAAACACTTTTCTATTTGCAATAACGCTTGTAACTCTTCATTCTTAATCGATTTTTCAAGATTGTCTTCGGCAAGTTTAATTCGTTGATTTATTTGTTTTAAGTATTTCAAAAACCAAACGCTAGACGATAATAGCAATTTCAAAACCAAATCAAAATGATTTTCAATTTCAATTTTTTTACGTTGCGTGTACAAAACAAAATCAGATAGAATATCTGTTTTATGAAAAGTCAACGACACAAAAACATCATCTTTAAATACTAATCCCATTGGAGCCGTATTAAAAGGCAATTTTGCATCATCACTCTTAAAAGGAATACGAAGAATTATTAAATACCAACCATCTTCAATTTCAATACGTGGTCTTTCATCAATATCTTCAATGTCGTTGTAAAAAGCTTCGGGAATTTGTAAATCTTGTAGTAAAAACTTTTTTTCTTCTTTGGTTGGACAAACTACGTTTATCCAACCATTTTTCTCTTGCGTTTCGGTTTTAAGTAAACCTTTTTCATTTTTGTAAAATGTAATCATTTTAGGTACTGCCTTTTTTAGAAAGGCAACATATTTCTAAATATACCTATCCCGATTAATTAATATTTTCCTCTGATATTCTTCCATTTGATGGTTTCTTGCACTAGAATGTTTTACTCTATTTTTTTGCAAATTTAATCATTATTAATGGTTTAATTTTAATAAAAAAATCAATTAAGTAAGTAAAATATTTTGTTTATTTTTAATGTCAAATTTAGTTCTAAAATTCGGGCAGCGTACAACAGCCGTCTTGACTAATCGCTGGTTCTGAGTAAATTGAAACTTTATTTTCCATAAGTTTGTCTGCGGTAGCGGAAAGTACTATGCTTCTATCACCGCGATTAGACAAGGCGGCGAAACGTTATAGCCAATGGTAGGACGATACAGCCAAAAATAAATCTTGGACAGAATGATGATAAATTATTTAACTTGCAGACAAAACGAATTTAAACCTTAAAATAACAGAACTATGAAGTATTTTCCGAACAAAATTTTGCTAACTATTGTAATATCTTTTTACTTGACAGCTTGTAATAACTTAAGCAATGAAGTTGAAAGCAAACTTAATGAATTAACAAACAAAACAAAGTCTTTAGATTCTCTAGTTAATAAAGAAATAGACAAAGTTAAAAAACTTGACACACTTATTAATAAAGAAAGTGACAAGGTTAAAAAACTTGACACATTAATTAATAAATCATCTTCTCAACTTGACTCTATCTCTAAAAAAGGTATTAAGATATTAGAAAAAATCACCAATTAATTTATATTTTATGAAATGTCCAAATTGTAATGTGAATTTAGTAATGACAGACCGCAGTGGAATTGAAATTGACTACTGTCCAGATTGTCGTGGAGTATGGCTTGACCGAGGCGAGCTTGACAAAATTATCGAACGTTCTTCACAAAATGTCAAGAATGTACAACACGAAAATTATTCTGACAAACAAAGATATTCTTCAGACAAAGAGTACCAATATAAGAAGAAAAAGGGTTTATTAGGGGAATTGTTTGATTTCTGAAAAAGACAAAAAGCTAATCTAAAAACAAGCTGACTATAAAAGAACCAGAAAAACCACTGGCTATAACAGCTACAAGTAATTTGGGGATTTGGCTTAATGGAAAAATTGGTTTGTATTTGGAAGATTTCGTAAATCCGAAAGATAACGCTGATTTAGCCCCAAACTGCATGTAGCGCGAGAACGTCAGGCTGTGAAAAAACCTCATTTAGTCGCTATTTTGACTTAAAACCATCCTCATAAACATCATTGCAATCGTTCTACTACAAGCTCTTTTTTAGGCAGCAAATTGTAGCTAATTTTTAATAATGTCTTTACAAAGCCTAAAATAGTTCGTAATAAAGACAATACAAGCTTTTGCTTTGTAGGGTGTGTTCCAGTCCTTGATTTTGGCAATTAAATCGGGTACACCAAGAATATTTATCGTGCGTTTGATGTTGTAGACAAGCATAATTAAACTATGCTCCCCATTTACTTTTTCGAGGCCCGTCAAATTGGTGTGATTGTAGCCCCATTGTAGTTCGGTACAATTCCACACAAAAGCCATTGTAGTTCAATATTACGAACACACTCTTTTTGCAGTTTTCTAGAGCTTCGCAAGCCATTTAAATAACCATATAAATATATTTTAAGGAACAGTTTAGTGTCGAAACTTGGACGACCTTCTGTCTTTAACGTTTGAATCTTAAAACCTAAAGTCTGTATTGACAACACTTCCACAAAAGCGTCTACAAAACGAACTGGATTATCTGGTAAAATCATGTCTTCTAAACTTGAAAAGACCATCTGATTGCGCGGTATTCCTGTGATGTGTTGCATCATTAAATATGCAACTTTTCTTCCTTTTATTTTATATTAAGTGTTATATTTGAAAGAAATAAACGGACGTTTTTTCACAGACTGACGTTAGCAGTAATTATAAAAAAACCTCTCAAAATGGTAAAATTATTTTATTATTTACTTTTGTTTAATTGTCTAATTACTTTTGGTCAGAACATTAAAATCGCTGAAAAAGAAAAGATTTTTATTTCTGATTCATTAATTGGAGAATCGGGAAAATTCTATATGGATGGAAAAGAAATTGACATCAATAAAGTAATTTTAAGTCCATATAACATAGAAATGAAAACTTTTTTTGGAAAAACTCCAAATACTCAAGGCGCATATTTAATTGTAAGAAAAACTAAAAGTCAGATTTTATATCTAAATGAATTTATTGAAAAGTTTAAATCAGAAAATGGAATTCTAAAAAAATCAGATAAAGTTATTGTAACTATTGATAATTTCCTCATTGAAAATCTTAATGAATATCAAATTGAACTAGATTGCATTGTGGAAGTAAAAATTCAACTTGATAAAAATTATAACAACAGAAAAACAACTATACCTTGTATTTTCATCTTGACAAATCGAATTCGAGAAGAATAACTACTGCTAATAAGTAAGACTTCATGCGGTCTGCAAGACCCAGCAAGAAGTCGCTGTTGAACGAAACCCGTCGTTATCAGCTTTGGGGAGCTTAATGGGCGTTTCAACTTATGGGGATTGCTTTCGTATTTTACTTTTTACAAATCAAACTCTGAATCGTAATTCGGAGTTTTTTTATGGGACTTATTTGTTTTTTTGGGTCATTTTTTCTGTTTTTAAAGGAAGAAGTTATTCTTTTTATGTGTTTTAAGTCACCTTAGGGCATAGTTTTCCGCTTTACCCCCGCCCTTATATTTTTATCCTAGAAAATCCGGGCAAGGATTTGAGCGTTGGCCGGCGGGAGTGCCCCGCGAGTCAAGTGTGCAACACGAGCGGCTGGGGTCGCGATAGGGAAACCGAAACGAAGTGAGGTTCATCGAACACCAATAACAATAAGGCATTAGTGAGATAAATGCGCCCAAGATTTTCGGCTCCGATAGTTATCGGGATGCAACTATTCAGGCTTGAAATCGAAGATTATTTCATCCGTTCGCCTTTCAGGCTCGGGTCACGAAGTCAAAAATTTAAATATTAACCTGAGTATTTTTTTGTTACTTTTTTTATCAAGATAAATCGAAGATTCAGACACCCGAGCGCAGCGAACAGGCGAAGCAAACACCACTTATAATAAAAGTTATGTGAGCTAAAAAAGTAAAATAACTTTCTTTTATTAATAAATTCAGAAGAGTAGGAGTTGTTCTATTTTCTATACTCTCACATCTCACATCTCACAATACAATACATCCTGCACCATTAATAAATTCAAATTAAATTAATGAGACCTTTTGTTCAAAGAGGCTTGCGGTGCAGGTGTTTGTTGTTTTAGTCATAAAGTCTCCAATCGAATGTCTTAAAGTCTTTATAGATGGTGTTTTATTTTATCGTAGGCGGTTTTTTAGTGATCGGTAATTGGTTTAAAGTTGGCATAGGTATTGCACATCAGTTTAGAAAATGCGGTTTTCCTGACTGGGATTGTTGTGGTTTAGTGACATAAACCACTGTTAACGCTGGGCGTTGGCTGATTTAGTTGTGTAAATGAAGTACTATCTACTGCCAAAATATCAGTCGTATTTTAAAATCGAAGAATAGACCCAACTCTTTTCCAAACTATTTTTTGTTGATAAAAATCCTCCCACTATCTTGTGTTTCAAACCATTTATTGTTAGTTTTTAAAAGCACAATTTTAAAGAAATTTTAAGATTTTTTTGTATCTAAAAAAGAATAAAACTACCTTTGTTTAAATTTATTCTAAATAAAAATAAACTTCTTTAATCCAAAAAATGAACTTTAAACAACTTTTATCACTTTGCTTTTTCTTGATTTCTCAAATTTTATTATCTCAAAATATAAAAATTAGAGTTGAAAACTCTTTAAAAAAACCAATTGAAAATGCACAGATTTTTTCTAACAATAATTTAATCTCAACTACTGGAAAAAACGGAGAAGTTCACATTGAATCTTCTTTAATTCAACAAAAAAAAATATCTGTTACAGCAAACAAATATGAGGGGCTTTTTTATAGTTTTTCAAATTTCAACACTGAATTAGAGTACATAATTACTTTAACTGAGGAAGAAAATAAATTAAATGAAGTTGTGATCACCGCTGGTAGAAAAAAAGAAGATATTTCTACAATACCTTCTTCGGTTACTGTTTTGAATAGTAAAGATATTCAGGCGCAAGGCACAATCAATACTAACCTTTCGTCTATTTTGGGAAATGTTATTCCGGGTTTGGGAACTACGACAAATAAAGCTACTAACGCTGGACAAACTTTAAGAGGAAGGCAGGTTTTAGTTTTAATTGATGGTATTCCGCAATCAACTCCTTTGATGAATGGTCAAAGAGACATCCGTGCTATAGATGCAAATACTATTGAACGAATCGAGGTAATTAAAGGTGCTACCTCTATTTACGGAAATGGATCTGGTGGTGGTATTATCAATTATATTACTAAAAAAAGTCCTTTAGTGGATTCTTTTAGTGGAACAACTTCAGTAGGAACAACTTTCAATCCTATTCATAGTGGAGAAACTTTGGGATATCGTATGTCACAATTTTTTAATGGTAGAAAAAATAAATTTAGTTACGTTGTAGGCGGTTCTTATGATTATACCGCCTTACAAAGAGATGCAAAAGGAAAACCTTTAGGCCAAACCGACGGATTATCAAATTCGTATCAAGCAAACGCTTTTACCAAATTAAATTATTCAGTTACTGACCACTCAAATTTTAATTTATTATATAACTTTTACGGCAGTACGCAACACTCAAAATACATTAGTGAAACTGGAGTTTACGGTGAAACACCAACAATTGGAGTTCGCGGAACCGATTCTGGAGAAAAGGCAGGAACTCCATACAATCATAACTTAATGCTTACTTTTTCAAAAGATAATCTATTTCGAACTACTCAATTAGATGTTTCAGCTTATTTAAATTCGTTTCGTTCAATGAACCGTTATGTTGAAAATTCTTCGTCTTGGTACGGGCCAGGACAAACAAAGATTAATTCGGATAAAAAAGGTTTGCGTATTAATTTAAATACTCCTTTCAAAATTGGTGCAATTCCTTCTGAAATAACTTATGGATTAGATTTATTAAATGATGTTACTTACCAAGATTTAGTTGATGGTCGTGTGTATATTCCGAAAATGAACATGATAAATATTGCTCCATATGCACAATTGAAAATGGATTTATTAGAAAATTTAATTTTCAAAGGAGGAATTCGTTATGAAAATGCAACCGTGAGAGTTGACGATTATAATACCATTGCATCAGGACCAAATGGAGAAGGAAGTATTTTTGTCGAGGGTGGAAAAATCCCATACACTGCAACGATGTTTAATGCTGGATTACGTTTTAACAAATACGAACTTTTCAATCCTTTTGTAAGTTTTTCTCAAGGTTTTGCGATTAACGAATTAGGTCGAATATTAAGAAGAGCTACTGAAAATACAATTGCTAGTTTAGAAACAGATCCTATCATTACAAATAATTTTGAAATTGGATTTTCAAGCAAAATTAATCGTTTAAGCATAACTGGAGCATACTATATTAGTACATCAAAACTTGGTGTTAATTTAGTAGATGTTGGTGGTTATTTAACACCCCAACGTGAGCCTGAAAAAGTTAAAGGTTACGAAATTAGTTTAGACTATAAAGTGTCTAACGAAATTAAAATTGGCGGAAGTTATTCTTATGTTGAAGGAAAAGCTGAATTTGATGACGGAAGTGAAGCTTACTTAAATGGTTCTAGAATTGCACCTCCAAAAGCAACTGGATTTGTGAATTACAAACCAAACTCAGATTGGAATTTACAATTATCATGGGTAAATACAGGATGTCGTGATCGTTTTGAATTAAACAGTAAAGGAAAATATAATAATAGCGAAGGCCCAATAAAAACAGTTAATTTGGTTAATTTATCAACAAATTACACCTTTAACTCAAATTGGTCACTTAGTCTTGGAGTCGAAAATTTATTAAACAATTACTACTACCCAACTGTAAGTCAATATCGTGCTTTAGATACTGAATATGTTCTTGGAAGTGGGATGTCTACAAGTTTAAATTTACAATACCGTTTTTAATACCGATGAAAAAAAAAGTACTTTGGTTGCATAAATGGTTAGGATTAATTTCTGGAATTGTAGTTCTTATAGTTAGTCTTACTGGTTGCATTTATGTTTTTCAGGATGAACTTAAACTTTTAGTTTATCCTGAAAAATATTATGTAAATGTTCCTGTTACACAACAAAAACAACCTATAGCATTAAGTAAGTTAATTGCTATTGCTGAAGAAAACTTAAATAAAGGAGAAAAGGTTACTCGAATAGATGTTTTTCCACATAAAGACCGTACATGGGTTTTTAGAGCTGTGAAAACCAATAAAAATGCTTTTCTCTATTCTGATTATTTTGTATACCACAAACGCGTTTTTATCGATCCATATTCGGGGAAAGTTCAAAATGTAGAAAATTCTAAAAGCGAGTTTTTTCAAGTGGTTTTGCAATTACATATGAATTTGCTTCTAGGCAAAAAATACGGACATACAATTACTAGTTTTTCTGTCCTTTTCTTTGCCATAATTTCAATTTCTGGTATCATATTATGGTGGCCTAAAAAATGGAAAAGAAAAACATTAAAACAACATTTTTCAATAAAACTAAATGCAAAACGCAAAAGATTAAATTATGATTTACATAATGTTCTTGGTTTTTACAGTTTAATCTTCGCATTAGTATTTGCATTTACTGGACTCGTTTTTGCTTTTCCATTTTTAAAAACAATCATTACTACAAGTTTCGATGCTTTAGATAAAAAAGAAAATACGGTACCTAAAAAACTTGCTTTTATTCCACAAAAAACTGAAAATATTCTAGATAATGCATTGTTTTATGTTCTATTAAAACATCAAGAAGCTGACCAATTTTCGGTTCGATTGGAGAAGGAAAAAACTGAATCTCAAGGTATTCAAGTACGACTTGAAGAAAATAAAACTAGCGCATTTTATTGGTATTATTTCAATCAAAAAGATGGCCAATTGGTTAAATTAAAATCATCTGCTAATTTACAACTTGGAAGTAAAATAACCACGATGAACTATGATCTTCACACTGGGTCACTTGGAGGATTAACAACAAAAATATTGGCTTTTATAGCTTCGTTAATTTGTGCTTCGTTGCCAATAACTGGATTTATTATCTGGCTTAATAAAAGAAAAAAGATAGGGTCTAAAAAATTATTATCGCAATAAAAGACAAGTGCTGGCTCTGTCGCATTTGTCAGAATCAAATACGAGTATTTAAGGAATCCAAAAGTTAAACTGCTAATTAACATAATGATTAAAACATAGTTATCCTGGGTCTTACCATTTGATTTTTTCTCGATTACTTCTTCTGATTTTCTACAGAAACTTTTCTAAATTCTTTTAATAATCTTTCTATTTCCAATGTTGCTTTACGAGCTCTAGGCCCTGCAGCTTTAACTCCTCTTTCTACTAGAGATTCAGTTTCTGTTTTAAATGTAGCATACTCGGCATTAATTTTTTGAATAAGATCCTTCATGATTGTTTTTTATTAAGTTTATACGTAAAAATAGTAATTTATGCTGTTTTTATGCGACGTAGCCTGTGAAATTTGAGTTATTCTCTTGTTTAGGGTATCACTTTCTATTCTTCTTTATTAAGTTGTGCTATATAAAAAGCTACGGGCATATTGGCTCTTGCTTTAAAAGCATTCGCAAATCGTTGGATAGAACTAAAGCCGACTTCTTCAGCCAGTGCTTCATTTTTGTACTGTTGCAGAGCTTTACTTTCTTTAATTGTAGTTATAAGGTAATCTATTTTTAGGTCGTTAATATAGGTAGTAAATTTCTTATGTCGGTGATGGTAAATAATAAGAGAAAGATACTTAGTATTAGAGTTAAAAGTAGCGGCTAGTTTTACCAAGGTGATTTCTTTTTCTAGGAATTTCTTAGCCTGTTCCCACTTTTCTAATTGCTTAATTAATTCAGTAACTGCTGCCGCATTGATATCATCGATTCCAGCATGTTGTATTGGGGTAATTTCTTTAATAGGCTGCACGCTTTTATTCATCAGTGCTTCATAATTTTTTTTGTATGTACTTTTCATTTTAAAGTTGCGATAGCTAACGAAAAGAAGAGTTAAGAATACTAGTGTCCCCAGAGTTATGAAGATCAATTTGTTGGAATTTCGTCCATTTACTTGTTGCTCTAATTTTTGGTTTTCAATAATAATGTTTTTATTATCATACTCCTTATTTACTTTAGCGACTAGATAACTGTTAGTTTCACGCAGCAATTGGTCTGCTTTAAGCAATTGGTCTACATAATACAAATGTAGCTTATCCTCTTTTTTTGTTTTGTAGTAGTTAATTAATACTACATAAGTTTGTAACAAATCCCGTCTTATAAATTGTTTACTGTTTAGAATCTGGTCCACTTTATTAAAATAGGGGATGGCCCTTTCATATTTTTTAAGTTCCCAGTAACTTTTTCCAATGTAGAAATTCCCTACAGCCTCATTGGCAAAATCATTGTTTCTTTCTATTTCAGACATTGTACTTTTTAAATTATCAATAGCCTTTTGGTAATTATTTAGAAAATATTGATTCACACCTTCTGAGTGCTGAAAATAAGCGGTCATTTCTGGTCTAGCGCGCTTTGCGCTTTCTTTGATTCCTTCCTCGTTAGTTTGGCTACACAAGCCGTAGTTGCCCACTTTATTATAAGACAGCCCCAGAGAATGGAGTGAATTGAGATAAGGTCTGTCATGATTTTTTTTATAGTAGTTTACACATTCTCTCAATAAAGAAATGGCTTCGTCATAAAACCCCATGTTGTTTTTAAGCTGTGCCATGTTGTATTTAACTTTATAAATGAGGTATTGATCATTTGTTTTGGATATATATTCGTTAGCAATTAGATAGTCATCTAATGCCTCTTCGTGTTTTTTATTGGCAAAGGAAACTATTCCTTTGGTTAAAAACGCACTACCAATGGTCGCATTATCTTTCGTCTTTTTTGCGGCATATACCATGCTGTCAGCGTAAACCGTACGCATCGAGGAGGGGGAATGGTATATTACGTTTTGATACCCATTTTTAAGCTCTTGCCAGTTGTGTTCTCTTTTTGCTTTTTTGATATAAGCAAATAGGTATATGGCAGCTCTGGTACTGTCATTTTTAAACTGATCTATTCGGTCTTTTAAAAAAACAAAATCTTTGTTTTGTATGGAATCATAACCTTTGAACGAGGTATTCTGAGACTGTATCCACATGGGTACAAATAACATTAGTATAAAAAATGGCTTCATAGGACATCATTTAAATTCGGGGATAGTTGCTGAACACTCCTACTATTTTAAGATATAGATACTGGAATATTTCCAACAAAATGTATTTCAAAAATACTATAATCTGCTGATAAGTAATGTTTTATTGGTTAAAAAAAAATAGGTGTGGATTTCGTGAAAATCCATAGTTGAAATCGTGAAAACCCACCACTATAGTGTTGTTTAGGTACTTTAGAGCATTTAGATTTGTTTCGAATTCAAAAGCAAAAAGTTTAGCATCGTGCTAAATAAATGTTCTGTTTACCCGGGTAAATGAACAGAGAAATTATTCTCAGTCACATTTTATAACTTATAATTATGAAAAATTTATTTTTAGGTTTGCTTGTTGTTCTAGTACTGATTTCCTGCTCTACGGATGAATATGGAAATACAGTTGAAGAAGTTAATAGTGTTTCAGTGCAAGAAAGTTCATCGAAACAATTGGGTCCTGCAAATGATGCTAATCCTTACGATGAAGTTGGGAAAAAATATGGTTTTTGGCTTTCGGACTACTATAAGATTCATGGATATTCTAAAACCATTCAAGATTTAGCGACTCAAGTAAATTATATGGGCGCAAAGTTGAAGGCTCCCGATGTTTTTGGGAAAAGCAATATTTTGATTACCGAAGACGGAATTACTATCAGTATTAATAACCCTGAAACTGCGGTTACATCAACACTAGCAGCAGGTACCTTGAGCGAAGCGGCAGAAAGTAGTTTACTCAGCTTTTTTGTCTCTCTTATTCAAAATAGAGAAGCAGAGTACAGTCTATTGTACGATTTCATTACCACATATGAAGCTGATATAATGGAATCTTCCAATCTAACAGACCACGAATTGGAAACAATTTTAGGAATCACCTCAGTTACCAGATATGCACTTGATGCAGAAGGGGAACATAAAGATCGAGATTGGGAACTTTCCGTTGGAAACAAAAAAGTTGCGTCACGGTTTCATCCTTTTCAGGCATCACTTATTTCTGTAATCGTTCACCTGCGTTATTACTTATAATCATTTAGTATTTTAATAACAAAAATGATCTTATTACTGATGAAATTACCCATTTGCTTTTCTTTAGTATTGGTCATATTTAACCTAATTAGTCTCTATTTCATTATAGATTTATTAAGCTATGATGAAATAGTTGGCTATTGGTTTAACGGTCGCAATAAAAGTGCGAGTACTCAAACCATGGGTTTTATACTTTTTGTAATAACCTTGATGAATCTGTATTTCATTTTTTTGATTGTAGTCGAAAAATCAAACGATCACGATTAGTACGATTTTAATTTGACAGTATTCCTTTTTACTTGAAACGAGTGAATTATGATAATGACTTTACTACATATCGATTTAAATGAACTTCCTGTTAGAGGCCTAGATGTTCAAATTCTAAAAGATTGTACGCATACAAATGTGAGCGATGAAGCGTTCCTTATAAATAATACAGTTGTACTTCTTATAAAATCAGGTAGTCTTAGAATTTCATTTCAAGGTGTTTTTTTGGAATTGTTCGCTCATGATTTAGTTGTGCTTTCTAAAGGAGCACCTTTAGCAATTTTATACGCGGATCCTCAGCTAAAACTTTTCTACCTTTCGTTCAGTGCAGCTTTCGCGATAGAAAATTGTAATAAGAGGGCACTTCTTGATGCTTTTTATTTTCTTAGTGGTAAAAGTGTTGAAAAGGTGAGTTTAGACCTCAAAAGTTCTTTAGTGATATCGCTAATCTACAAGTTGATGTATCAAGTAAACAGCGATAGAGCAATTCGGTATGTGGCAACTGAGTTACAGCGAATTAGTTTTAATCTCTTTTTATATGAACTCCGTTGTATTTATGGACATTTTGTGAGTGACTACCACTTGAATTTTACAAGAAATGAAAATTTGACCATTCAATTTCTAAATATTCTCGCCATACATTTTAAAGAGCAGCACAACGTAAAATTTTATGCAGGTGTTTTATATGTAACCCCTGGTCATCTGAATAAGGTGGTTAAACATACTACAGGGAAATCAGTAAAGAAAATCCTTGAAGAAACTCTTATCATGGAGGCAAAAAATGCACTTGAAGACGACCAAATTACAATAAATTTCTTGTCAGAATATTTGGGATTCAACTGTCCTTCGGCTTTTAGTACCTTTTTTAAAAAGCATGTTGGAAAATCACCGACGGTCTACCGGAGCAGTTTAAGCAAGTAGCTCTATTTCTCCCCTAATTAATTGTTTTTCAAAACCAATAAAAACAATTCTATGATGCAAACAAAATACACCTTAGAATGGTTCGATTGTTTAATAGTACAGGAACTTAATGCAAGGAGTGGAGCACTACAATCCATATCCATTGCTGAAAGCAAGGAACTCGTTGCCCATATTTTAAAAGAATCTCGTAGGATTCAGGTTCAGATTAAGGAAGAAATTTTTTCTATTCGAAAAAAGAGACAATTTCGGCATTTGGTTCGAAAATACCATTCCAGTTTTATTTACCTTTTAGATTGTAGCATTGAAAACCAGCAACATGAATGTTTTAGAGAACCCCATCTTCGTATTATCGGTACTACCGTTATTGCTGTGTTAGAGGAATTGTTATCTTTTGTTGAAAACCGTTTTTACAAGTACCTTAGTTTGGATGTGCGTGTTCCAATCACCTATCAAATAGTCTACAAAAGAGAAATTCTGTCCAAACTAGACGTTTTAAAAAAAAATATTTCTAAGGCTCTTTCTGGTACAGAAGAACCTTTACAACTTGTAATTGCAAAACTTTATCAAAAAGTGACATCTGAGCACACGCATAAAAGTACCTACAGGGAAATAGTGTATAGAAAGGAACTTTTGAATGCCTTAGCTAATGATGCGCTACCAATTGTAAAAAGTACTATATACTCGGCAGCAGATGAAATATTGATAGGATTTAATTTTAATTGCCAGGAGTACAGTACTTACTTGAAAAATAAGATACTAAAGCAACTTAATCACTATACTACAATTGGAGATAAGTTTGCCACTATTTTACGAATTCACAAGGAATTTGGACAGCTCAATTGTAAACCCAAAAGAATGTTTGACCCACAAGAACCAAACTTGATAGCGGTTTTATCCACCTGGTTTCAACATGAAATTCGCTACTTGGAGCAGCAAATAAAATCTAAAGAGGAGGAGATTATTGACTCAGCTCCTAAAAGTGACATAACGACAATCGATTCCAATTTTAAGATGGAATGTGATTTGTCGTGCGATCAGATTGCTCTTATTTTGAGAGCTGCAGATGAATCTCGTGTCGTAAAAGCCCGCTCCATGAGTCAGGTATTTAAAAGTATTGTTCCTTATTTGTCTACTCCTTTTAAAAAAGAGCTGTCCTATCAATCTGTAAGAAGCAAGTCTTACAATGCCGAAGACCGTGACAAGGCAGTTGCTATTAAGACGCTGGAGAAGATGATTATAAAAATAAATAGCTACTAATTTTTATTATATAAAATAGATTATATAGCTCTTTTTATCAGGGGTACTAAAGGGTACAACTTAAAGTTGTACTTGTAGCTATAGTTAACTATTTGTTCTTTTGACTAATGAAATCAAACATTAATTTTTTTTTAATTTTTGATAGAAAGAAAGGAAGGAAGTTGAACATTTAATTTTGAAGCTATGTTTACAAACATTTCATGGGGCAATTACATCGTTGTGATCGTACTGCTATTAGTAAGTTGGTATTTATTTGTAGGGTTGCGATTTTACTTTGCAGAAATTAGAGAAGTTGTTACAGGAAAGCGGAAGCTTCGGAATCGCAGGACTAACGACTTAGAGATTCATTATGATGTAGTTCAGCCACCAACTTTTACTGATACCTCATTGCAGCCATCATTTGGAGAGCCAGAAAAATCTATTATTGATATAGATGCTTTTGTAGAAGGATTGAAAAATGTTGTAAATGAGGCAGCTCAAAGAAAATTAGTCAAAACTGAGTTACAGGACCGTCTCAGTTTGCTTCTCTGTAAGCATCCATCTATTAAAAATTCTTCTTTTAGATCCTCAGTCAGTGAGCTGATTATTTCAGAATGTGAAAAACTAGATACTATAAGTTTAAGCCTTGAAGAGGTCGAACAATTATGGACTAAAAATGAATAAGAATACTAAAAAATTGTGGAGGAATTGCCCCTGTCCGTTTCAGTGCGGTATGGCTTAATGTGACAGGAATGAGAAATTGAGACAGTGGCATGCTCTGCATTATTTTTAATGATTTGAACTTTAAAACAAGGTATTATGAAGAAGTGCATCGCGAATTTAAAAAGAGTAAGTCGACAAAAGAGGATTGTCGGTGTTAGCATAGTGTTATTGTTAGTATTCAGTTATCAAGGATATGGACAAGATGGGCTTGCGGGAATTAATGAAGCGAACCAAAAAGTACGGAGTTATTTTGATGCAGGTACTCAGTTGATGTATGCTATTGGTGCATTGCTTGGACTGATTGGCGCTGTTAAGGTGTATCAGAAATGGAATGCGGGTGATCCTGACACAGGAAAAGTAGCGGCCGCTTGGTTTGGTAGCTGTGTTTTTCTAGTTGTAGTCGCTACTGTAATAAAATCTTTTTTCGGGGTTTAAAACTCTATAAATATGGCAAATACAGTATATCATATAAATAAGGGAATTAATAAAAGTATCGAATTCAAAGGGTTGAAAGCGCAATACATCTGGTATTTTGGAGCTGGAATAGTAGTATTAATGATCCTTTTTTCCATTATGTATATAATCGGATTTCCCTCCTATATTTCCTTAGGAATTATAGGTATTGGAGGAACCGTGATGGTTGTGAAGGTTTATAAAATGAGTCATAAGTACGGCGAGTTTGGGATGATGAAAGCGTTAGCTAAAAGACAATTACCTAAAGCAATCAAGACCCAAAGCAGAAGCGTTTTCAAAATGCGAAAACTATAGTCAACGGAAGGAAGAGACAGCTAAATGGAGATGATGATGGAAAAGACGATGGAAGCAATTTTACCGATAATGGATGTAGAACACGATTGTATTCTATCCAAACAAGGGGATGTTACTGTAGTATTCAAAGCAGAACTCCCAGAAATATTTACGTTATCTGATCAGGAGTATGAGGCATTTCACCAAGCGTGGGTGAAGGCCATAAAGATATTGCCGAAATTTAGCGTTTTTCACAAACAAGACTGGTTCATTGATAGTAAGCATCAACCGCATTTTGAAAATGATGACCATAGTTTTCTTAGTCGTTGTAGTGAGCGATTCTTTAATGAGCGTCCTTTTTTAGATCATTCATGCTATATTTTCTTGACTAAAAAACCAGCGGGAAGAAAGACGTCCAGTTCCTTGTTTTCTAATTTAATTAGGCCTTCAATGGTGCCTGAAGAAACATTAAAGGAGAGTTTACGTCAAGATTTTATTGATAGTACAGGGCAATTCAAGCGAATATTGGAAGACAGTGGCTTTGTAAAACTGCAGCGTCTGGGCAATGATGAGTTGCGAAGTCATGGTAGGAAAATTGGAGTTATAGAGCGCTATTGCAGCTTGTCTGAGAAAGTGGATTCCTTTGTATTTAATGACATTGCTTTCAACGAAGGTTTACAGGTGGGTGACAAACATTGCCAGATATATACTTTAGGAGATGCAGCTGATTTACCTGCGCTTTGCGGTTCGAGAATTAATTATGACCGGTATTCAACTGACAGAACCAAATTTAGCGTTGGTTTTGCCTCAACATTGGGTCAGCTGCTTTCATGCAATCATATTTACAATCAGTATATTTTTATAGAGGACTTCCAAAAGACTTTACAGAAATTAGAAAGTAAAAGGTTACGCTTACAGTCTTTATCGGCTTATAGTAGAGAGAACTTAATTGCTCGGGATGCTACAAATGATTTTCTTAATGAAGCGATTAGTCAGCAACGGTTACCGGTTAAAGCACATTTCAACGTATTGGTTTGGAGCGATCGAAAAGAAGAATTGAAAGGAATTAAAAACAAAGTTTCTTCCGCTTTAGTACAAATGGATGCAGCTGCAAAGCAGGAAACGGTAGGCGCTGCCCAGATTTATTGGGCAGGGATTCCTGGAAATGCAGCTGATTTTCCAATGAATGATTGCTTTGATACGTTTGTGGAGCAAGCAAGCTGCTTCCTGAATCTGGAAACAGCTTATCGTTCTTCGCTCAGCCCCACCGGAATCCGACTAGGTGATCGTTTGACAGGAAAACCCGTGCATGTGGATATCAGTGATGAGCCAGTAAAAATGGGTATTTGTACTAATCGCAATAAGTTTATTCTGGGACCTTCAGGAAGCGGAAAATCTTTTTTTACGAACCATATGGTCAGAAGCTATTATGAGCAAGGAACTCATGTCGTACTTGTTGATGTAGGTCATAGTTACAAAGGATTGTGTGATATGGTAAAAGGCTACTATTTCACCTATGATGAAAAGAATCCAATCAAATTCAATCCATTTTACATTGGGGATGGGGATACTTTGGATACAGAGAAAAAGGAAAGTATTAAAACCTTGCTTTTGGCGCTTTGGAAAAAAGACGACGAGACCTTTAATCGCATTGAATATGTAGCCTTATCAAATGCTTTACAATTGTATTATGAGAAGCTGGCTGTCAATTCGCAGCTGTTTCCCAGCTTTAACACTTTCTATGACTTTTTAAAAGAGGATTTTGTAAAAGTATTGGAAGGGGACAAGGTAAAAGAAAAGGATTTTGATGTAAATAATTTTCTCTACGTATTGCGACCGTATTACCAAGGTGGGGAGTTTGACTATCTGCTCAATGCAACAGAAAATTTAGACTTGTTACAAGAGCGATTTATTGTTTTCGAATTAGACAATATTAAGGATCATCCGATACTTTTTCCAGTGGTTACCATTATCATAATGGAGCTGTTTATTAGTAAAATGCGAAAGCTAAAAGGAGTTCGTAAAATGATATTAATTGAGGAGGCGTGGAAGGCTATTGCTAAGGAGGGTATGGCTGAATATATTAAGTATTTATTTAAGACAGTTCGGAAGTTTTTTGGCGAGGCAATCGTGGTTACCCAAGAAGTGGAAGATATCATTTCTTCACCAGTAGTGAAGCAGGCAATCATCAATAATAGCGACTGCAAGATATTACTGGATCAGAGTAAGTATCAAAACAAATTTGAACAAATTCAAGAACTATTGGGACTCACAGAAAAAGAAAAAGCATTGGTGTTATCAGTAAGTAAAGCCAATGATCCCGATAAGAAATACAAGGAAGTTTTTATTTCGTTGGGTGGTATGCTTTCTAAAGTTTACCGAACCGAAGTATCCCTAGAAGAATATCTCGCCTATACTACTGAAGAAACGGAAAAACTAAAAGTGCAATCCTATACAAAAATGTTTGGAGGTGATATTCAAAAAGGAATTGCTGCATTGGCTGCTGACTTGCGAGCCGAGGAAAAACTGTGAGAGCGGGACTTTAATGCTCTAATAGTAATACATGAGAAAGGAAAGGAAACTAAATGAGTTGCATTATGAAAACAAAGAGAAAAATAAGCTTGTGTTTGCTTTGTCTGCTGCTGGTCAGTAGTCCTGCAAGGCCTACAACAGTTATTGCTTTGCCTATAGTTGGAGTGATTACTGCCGCAATTAAAAAAGTGATTTTGGCGATAGATCTTCGCATTCAGCGACTCCAAAATGAAACGATTTGGTTGCAAAACGCGCACAAGAAATTGGAGAATACGCTTTCCAAGCTAAAACTAGATGATATTTCGCAGTGGACACAGAAGCAAAAAGACTTGTATAAGAATTATTATGATGAGCTAATGAAAGTCAAGTCAATTATTAGTTATTATCAGCGAATAAGAAATATTAGTGAGAAACAAGTACGGCTCGTGGATGAATATCAAAGGGCCTGGAGGCTCTTTAAACTAGATCCACATTTTAATCTTGCAGAAATAGAGTATATGCAAAAAGTGTATTCGGGTATACTAAACGAGAGCCTAGAAAATATAGACCAGATTTTTCTGATTCTTGATTCCTTTACAATCCAAATGAGTGATTCTAAAAGATTGGAAATCATCAATACAGCCGCCGATCAAATTGATGCCAACTATGATGACCTTAGATTATTCAATAGGCAAAATAGGCAGCTTAGTCTGCAAAGAGCGAAAACGAAGCATGACGCAGATGCTATTAAGAAATTTTATGGCATCCCGAACTAAAACAATAAAGCTATGAAAAAGTTATTTCTGTTTTTACTATTTACAGCTTTGATGAACACTGATCTTTATGGACAGCTAAAGCAAAGAAAAGTATTGCTGCAGCAAATAGCTGCTTTAAAGATCTATACTGATTATGCGCAAAAAGGATATTCGGTAGTCAAAAAGGGGCTAACGACAATTGGTGATTTCAAACGAGGAGAATTTAATCTTCACTCCGATTATTTCAATTCGCTGAAAACAGTCAATCCGAAAATAAAAACATATGCAAAGGTGGGCGAGATTATAGCTCTTCAACTAAAAATCATCAAAAGTTCAAGTTTTATTATTAGACAAGTACAAGGGGATGATCTCTTTCATGGGAATGAAATAGCCTATATCAAGAGAGTAGTGGATCGTCTAATTGAGAATTGTGATGGAAATTTAGAAGAACTCTTAACCATAGTGACGGATGGTCAACTTGAAATGAAAGAAGAGGAGCGAATGAAACGCATTGATGCCTTATATCTGAATATGTTGGAGAATTACAGTTTTGGTGAAAGCTTTACTAAGCAAACAAGATTAATGGTGTTGTCGAGAGCCAAAGAAAAGAAAGATCTGAAAACAAGCCGTGACTTGAATGGCATTAATACCAATTTCTAATGAAAAAGATACTAATTATTGGGACTCTTTTCCTGAGCTTATTTTTTCCACCTAGGCTTGCAGCCCAATCACAGGAAATGCAACAGTTGCTATTGAACATAGAAAAGTTAGCACAATTCAAGCAGATTCTTACAGATATGAAAAAGGGATATCAAATTCTGAATGGTGGTTTTAACACAATTAAAGAATTGTCACAGGGTAATTTCAGCCTTCATGAAACATTCCTTGATGCCTTAATGCAAGTAAGTCCTACAGTACGGAACTACAGAAGAGTCGGTGAAATTGTGAAATATCAATTGCTTTTGGTAAAAGAATACAAGTACGCATTTGAAGGTTTCAGGGATAGTGGGAATTTCAGTTCTACTGAAATAGCTTATTTCTCAAGGGTATATAGTAATCTACTAAATCAGAGCTTGAGGAATTTGGACGAATTGGTTACGGTTATTACCGCCAATACATTAAGAATGACCGATGAGGAAAGAATCACAGCGATTGACAAGATTTATGCTGATATGCAGGACAAACTTTTATTTCTTCGAAGCTTTAATAACAACACTACAGTATTGGAAATCCAGCGTGCAAAAGAACGCAATGATGTGCGGGTAATGCGCAGTATTTATAAGACAGATAACTAAATAAAAATAAAGATGGCAAAGAGAAGCAAGGGAGTATTATTTACAGCCCTAGGAATAGTATTGCCCTTTGGGAGCCAGGCGCAAAGCATAGCGTCCGACATGAACAGTTTACATGGAGTTCTCGATCAGCTCTATGATGAAATGATGCCTTTGTGTAACAATTTACTGGGAATAGGACAGGGCATAGCCGGTTTTGCAGCTATTTGGTATATCGGATCAAGAGTATGGAGACACATTGCTAGTGCAGAACCGATAGATTTTTATCCGCTGCTACGGCCTTTTGTAATCGGTTTCTGTATTATGATTTTCCCTTCGGTCTTGGACTTGATCAACGGAGTAATGAAGCCTACCGTTACAGCAACTGCTTCAATGGTGGATGGTTCTAATAAGGCTATTGGGTTATTGCTTCAAAAGAAAGAGGAAGCCATTAAAAGTACCAACTCCTGGCAGATGTATGTTGGAGAATCCGGAAATGGTGATCAGGACAGATGGTATAAATATACACACGACAATGCAAATCCAGATAGCGAAGGAATGATTGAGGGGATAGGCAACGATGTGAAATTTGCCATGGCAAAGGCATCGTTTAATTTCCGCAATTCGGTTAAAGAATGGATGAGTGAAGTATTAAGGGTTTTGTTTGAAGCAGCGTCATTGTGTATTGACACCCTGCGTACTTTTCAACTTGTGGTGCTTTCCATACTAGGTCCTTTAGTATTTGGGATTGCTGTTTTTGATGGATTTCAACATACTTTGACCGTTTGGCTGGCGCGGTACATCAATATTTATCTGTGGCTTCCAGTTGCTAATATTTTCGGTAGCATCATCGGAAAAATACAGGAGAAGATGTTGCAATTAGATATCGCCCAAGTAAATGATTACGGAGATACTTTCTTTAGTAGAACCGATATGGCGTATTTAGTGTTCATGATTATAGGGATTGTTGGCTATTTTACGGTTCCCTCAGTAGCGAATTATATAGTACATGCGGGTGGTGGAGGAGCATTAAGTCAAAAGGTAACTACGATCTTCAGTAATTCTACAAATTCTGCAATAAGTAGTGTTTCTACTGGTGCTGGTATGATGGCAGATGCGATGGGTAATGCGGCAGGAAGGATGTCTCAAAGTATGTCTGGATCTAGTAGTTCAACTCCTTATTTCAAAGATAAGGATGGTTATATGGGGGATAAATTAAAAGGTAATTCTTAATCAATAAACTGAAATATCATGTTTAGTAAAATGAAAAATATTGACACGGCTTTTCGATATGTTCGGAGCTTTACGATGCTAGTTGTAATTGGATGTGTTGTCCTATGCTCCTTTGCTCTTTACAAAAGTTTTAGTCTGGTTTCTCAAATGCAGGATAAGGTATATATACTCGCCAATGGAAAAGCACTTGAAGCCTTTTCATCTGATAGAAAGGAAAATATTCCAGTTGAAGCTAAAGATCATGTAAAAACGTTTCACACACTGTTTTTCAGTCTAGACCCTGACGATAAAGTAATTAAAATTAATGTTACTAAGGCGCTTTATCTAGCAGATGATAGTGCAAAAAGAGTATATGATGATTTAAAGGAAAATGGATATTATTCAAGTATCATATCAGGAAATGTTAGTCAAACCATAGTTGTGGATAGCGTAACAATTGACATTAATGCCTATCCCTATCAGTTCCGCTGCTATGCCACCCAAAACATAATACGGCCTACAAGTATTGCTCATCGGAATCTAATAACAGAGGGTAATCTTCGAAATGTGTCCCGAAGTGACAACAATCCACATGGATTTTTAATTGAGCGCTGGAGCACTATTGAGAATAGAGATTTAAGTACAAAGAACAGAAAATAATAAAGAATGGATTATGAAATACACATTTAAAAGAAAGAGTAAGAAATGCGCTGAAGACGATAAGAGTAAAGAACGCTATTTATTCCAACGATTCGATGAGGCTAATCTTTGGCTACAGCATAAATGCGTTGTGTGGCTGGAACGGAAGACGGCACATTTATCGGCTAAAAGTTGGATTCTAATACTGTTTTGTTTTGTAGTATTTACAGTTGGTGGCAACGTTTATCTGATTGTGGATAGTCTCAATGGAAAAGATTCAAAAAGTATAGAGCGCAGTCTGATCAGTAGGCCGACAAATAGGGTAGTATTCGATCCTAAACAAAATCAACTTAATAGATCATTAAGTAAAATGGAATTAGAAAGAATTGTCCGTTTCCAAATATATATGGATAGTTTAGGACGCAGTCCCACTGGAAAAGGAGTACAGGACAGCATCCTAAAGTTCTGCCCTGGATTATAGGATAGCCTTGTAGTTGAAGAGAATTATTAACGCTCACAATTTAAAATATAATAATATGGAACGTAAAACCGAATCACTAAAAATGCAAAGACAGCGCAAAATGCTGATTGTACTCCCGCTCTTGGTACTGCCCTTTATTACATGTCTATTTTGGATTCTAGGAGGTGGTGAAATGAATGCCTCCACATTGGAAACAGCAGAAAAAAAAGGTTTTAATACAAAGCTCCCTGATTCAAACCTGAAAGAAGCATTGTTCTTAGATAAGATGAATTACTATGAACAAGCTGCTATTGATTCGGCAAAGCTAGATGAACTCATTAAGAATGATCCTAATTATCTAAGGCAATCTTTTCAAGGAGATACAACGGAAATTATTGAGGATACAACTTTAAAAGGAGGTAGCCAGGACGATGGACGCAGCGGATTAAACACAGCGATGTATCGGGATTTAAATGAAGAAAAGATTCATAAAAAGCTTGAAGCACTACAAAAGGCCATAAATAGCCCAACTATAATTACAGGTCAAAATCAAGGTTCGAGTAAAAATGTAAAATCAAATACATCAGAAATACATTCCGACGACATCGATAGGTTAGGACAAATGATGAGTTCTATGAATGGGCAAAAAGAAAATGAAGACCCTGAATTGAAACAACTTAGCGGAATGCTTGAAAACATACTTGATATTCAGCATCCTGAAAGAGTTCAGGAAAGACTTAGAAAAGTTTCGAAAGAAAATCGGGGACAAGTATTTTCGATCAGCTCCAAATCGATGGAAGAGATAGCTTCATCATTACATAGCATGCCCAAAAATCAACTTTTAATTGATGGACAATCCAAGCGTAATGGATTTTATTCTTTGGATGAAAATGGAAGTACTGTCGATGTTCATAATACAATACCGGCTGTTATTCATGAAACGCAAACGATAGTTAATGGGGCTACTGTAAAATTAAGACTTACTAGTGCTATTTATATTAATGGTGTTGAGATACCAAAAGACAATTTTTTGTTTGGAATAGCTTCATTAAAAGGGGAGCGACTGACTATCAAAATTAATAGTCTTAGGTACAATACTTCCTTGTATCCAGTAGCACTTTCTGTTTACGATATGGACGGATTGGATGGAATTTATATCCCCGGCACTATTAATCGGGATGTTGCTAAAACAACTGCTGATCGTTCCATGCAGAACATAGGAATGGGGACTCTTGATGATTCATGGGGTGCAAAGGCTGCGGGAGCAGGAATTGAGGCGGCAAAAAGCCTGCTAAGCAAGAAAGTAAAATTGGTTAAAGTGGTTTTAAAGGCGGGTTATCAAGTATTACTTCGAGATGACAACCAGAAAGAAAATGATTCAAACTAAAAACTAAAAACATGAAAAAAATTAATGTATTACTTATGGGGTTTTTATGGGCTGTTTCCATTGGATCCTTTGCACAGAAAACGGAAAGAAATCATTTTGCAGAAATGGAGTCAGATTCCCTATATATCGGGTATTCAAAAACAACAACTATAGTATTTCCTTATGCCATTAAAAGTGTAGACAAGGGAAGTCAAGATGTATTAACCCAGAAGGCGAAAGGGATTGAAAATATATTGCATATTAAAGCGGCACAACAGGGGTTTATCCAGACCAATCTTACGGTGATCACAGCAGACGCAAAACTGTACTCGTTTGTGGTAAACTATGATGAAGAGTCGCCACAATTGAGTCTCAGTCTGGACAAGGCAAAGTCAAAAAGTCCGGAAATTTACTTTTCAGAGCAAAGCGAGAACGAGGAGGAATTACTTAAAAATTCCAAATTAGCTTTTTATCATAAGAACAAGGTAGCTGGTGCTATGAAAAAAATATATGAGATTAAATTCCAATTAAACGGGATCTATATAAGAGATGATGTCCTTTACTACAAGACAAGAGTGGTGAACAGTTCTAGTATAAATTATGATATAGACCAGCTTCGATTTTTTATTCGCGACAGCAGAAAAATAAAGCGTACCGCATCGCAAGAAATAGAAATTGTACCACTATTTATTCACAATAACTTAAGTACAATTAATGGCGAATCTGAGGGAACAACTGTTTTTGCGTTGCCCAAGTTTACGATTCCAGATAAAAAACACTTAGTAATCCAACTTATGGAAAAGAATGGAGGCAGGCACATTGAACTACAGCTTAAAAACACAAAGCTTTTGAGGCTTACGGTTCTACCTAAATTATAACTAGTAATCATTTAAATATAAGAATCATGAACGAGAAAAATTTTGAATACTTGCGTAACCAGGTTAAGTACACTGGTTTTGGAGAAGGTTTGGATAATGAATTGAAGGAGAAAATGGAACAGCAAACCTCTAATTTCACATTAAATCACGAGGTGTTGTACGGTACAGATCGAGCCAAAGCGACATTAAGTTTTAAAAAATCAGATCAGAGTGAAATGTATTTTTTTAATTCTTACAAGGTGGATTTACAGAAAGACAATTCTAAAGAATCACTAGAACAGACTTTCTATATCAATAAGGGGAGTAATATTACCATGAAAGAAGCCTATAATCTAATGGAAGGCAGAGCGGTCAATAAAGAACTAACCAACAAAGAAGGTCAGATTTATAATTCTTGGGTGCAGATGGATTTTAAGGAAACAGATACCAATGGTAACTTCAAGCTAAACCAGTATCATCAGAATTATGGATATGATCTTGAGGCTACCCTAGCTAAGTTACCTATAAAAGAATTAGAAACTCCAAAATACAAAGAGGATCTAATGGATTCTCTGAAAAAAGGAAACCTTCAATCTGCTACATTTTTGAATGATGGCAAAGAGGTCAAGCAATTTGTTGAAGTCAATCCCCAGTTCAAGACAATCAATGTTTACGATACAAATATGAAGCGTATTGATAATCGGGAGTCTAAAGGCGAGAAACAGAAAGAAGGGGAGAAGGTTTCCGTTAAACAGGACAGTAAAAAACGAGGGACAAGTATCGATAGTGAAGAGACTGATATTCCTAAGGAAAAAAAAAGAACAAAGAAGAAGTCTAATTCAATGTGATAAATAATGGAAAGTCTAAAACCCTTATCAGATTTCTTTTCAGCTATTGAAAAGGATTACCGTATCAGTATTACGCATATCGGTGTGTATGCCGCTTTATTGAAATATAGTGGAGATAGGGGTTTTACTAGTCCTATACAGGTTTTTAGTTATGAAATTATGCGAATAGCAAAAATATCGACATCAACCACTTATCATAAATGCGTAAAAGAGTTAAACGAATATGGTTATATCAAATACGAACCCTCTTTTAAAAGGAATCAGGCGAGCAAGATTTATTTTTCCTGCTCTGCACCTAGTATATAGCCAAGAGTTTTAATATAAAAGCAAGATGAAAAAAGTAACAGTTAACCAGCTTTCGGTTTCCGTTCGAGTACTATCCACTAGGATAGAACAATTCGAGTCATTACTGGGATTAAGGCTATTCAATAATATAAATAGGGATGCTGTTATAATGAAAGTAACAAAGTGTAAATGTGCTTCTCACTATAACAAAAATGAACTAGCACAACTTTTCTACATTTTAATGGATGAGACTATTTTATTTTTTGACGATAAAGACGAAAAGCAGAATAGAAGTAAAATGCAGAAATTTATTGAAAATAATTTCACCTACTTTGGAGATTTAGGCAAACAAGTAAATATCGGCACAATAAGTAAACAATTTTCAGAAGCTAAGGGGTTTACTTATGGAGATAAACAATTGAAATTTCTCGATAAAATTATTGAAGTACTCCAAAAACGAAGAGCAAAAATTGCATTTAAATAATAATTTACTCTAAAGATGTTTGAAAACACCATTATTCTTCATTCTCTGTTTTAACTAATAAAAAATCATAGATCATGTCTAAAGAAGGAAAAGCTAATATATTCGCATATTTGTCAGCAATTAAAAATTTGCTTGAGCCTTTGCAAGCCCGACTGGAAAAAATTGATTCTAAGATTAGTGGTCATGATGTAAAGCCAAGGTTACGATACTATAGGAATGAAGATTTAAAGAAAATATTCGGATTATCTAATAATACAATTATAAAATACCGTCAAACAGGTGTACTTCCATATACAAAACTTGGTGACATATTTTTATATGAGGCAAGTAAAATAGAAAAATTACTCAATAAAAATGGACAATAAATTGAATGCTATTTTCAAAAATAAAAAGAGTTGTTTAGAATTATTAGTTAATTATTTTTGATGAATTTCTAAAAGAGATAAATACAAAAGGATTCCCTCGGGAATCCTTTTGTATTTAATATGAATGTTATATTTAGTAAAGTGAAGTTAGATCACATATATTTTTCCTTTAATTTAGTCATGTCTTCCATCACGTTTACATCTAAAACTTTAGCATAATGTTGTGTCTGTTTAATATTTGTATGGCCCATCATTGAAGAAACATTTTCTATCCTAACACCATTTCCTAAAGTTACGGTGGTTGCAAACGTATGTCTTGCAACATACCAAGTAAGGTGTTTATCAATTCCACATAGATCTGCAATTTCTTTAAGATAGGCATTCATTTTTTGATTGGATATCTTAGGAATTAATCCAATTTGTAGATCCTTGTATTTATTGATAATTCTGAGAGTCGGAGGGAGTATGGGAACGTTTGCTCTAATGGCTGTTTTTGTCCTGTTGGTCATAATCCATAGAGCATTATTGTTATCTTGAAATATGTTATTTGAAGTAAGGTTTGAAGCATCCACAGGTGCATATCCGGTGTAGCAACTAAAAAGGAAAGTGTCTTTGACTCTCTCAAGACGCTCAGCGGAAAATTTTTTATTTTCAATTCGGTTTAACTCTTGCTGAGTGAGAAATACTGCGTCTTTAATGTTTATTTTACCATCGTAAAAAGCAAATGGGTTCTTATCTATCAAACCCATTCTAATACTGTAATTACAGGCTGTTTTATACATTCTCATATACTTTACCACCGAGTTGTTTTTAATCCCAACCTTCCCTTTAAAATTACTTTCATATTTAAGAAATGACTCGAGATTGTAAATAAAGGCGCTGGAAATTTCATTTGACAGTAGATCTTCAATTTGGTACTGTTGTTTCATAAAGTTTACAAGCAGTTCCTTGGATCGTTCATATTTTTGGAATGAAGCTTTAGAACGCTCCTCTGCATTTACTTTTTTTTCAAAGTATGCATTATGCTTTTGCATAATTTCTACGATACTTACTCCTTTGGTTTGGATACTAGTTTTACCATTGAACTCATTTTTAAGCTGTACCAAGGAAATATCGGAACTTTCCTTAGCCAATTCATTAAATTTCTTTTCGATATTCAATAGGAAAAGCTCCAGGCTGTGTTTTAATACCTTTTCCTTTTCAAGTTTAAGCACCGTTCTGAGGTTTTTGGTAAACTGCCATCTTTCTTTTAAGATTGTTTTACCGGTGCTCATCGTAATCGATTGTTGGTGGTAAGAGATTCGTGCAAAAATTGGAGATTCTCCTTTTTTGCTCACTTTTCCAGCTTTGAGATAAAAAATTACTTTTAACATAACTTCTTGTTTTTAAATTAATAATCAAATTGATTTAAAAACTTTGAGAGTTGCTAGTGATAGCGGGGAATTCCCGGGGAATTCTTAATTTCTAGTGACCCTATTTTTGCCAAATATGTAAAATTTATAATAGGGTCACTAATAGGGTCACTGTTCTTTGATAATATATGTATGTTTTGACAAATGACACAAAATGAAAAAGCCTTTAAATACTAGTATTTAAAGGCTTTTGACTTTTAAAGTTTCTTTTGAAACCTTATATGGCGGAGAAAGAGGGAATATCTTATCTATGCTATGTGTTTGATATATAGAGTTCTATATATATTTTCTTATTCAAATGCCCCTACATGTGCCCCTTCAAATTTTTACAGTTTTTCAGCTGCGTTGATGACTGCAAATTTACAAAAATACTTCTAAAAACGGGTTGTAATTTGTCAAAATATGCATTAGTTCGCTATTTTTATTGAACTGCTAAAGATTAAATTTTGAACACCTCAATCATAATTTCTATCCAATTATTAAAGGTTCAACCTGTTCAATTTTAAGGCTTGTAAATTGGCAAAATTCTTCAATAGACACAAATTCATCTTCTAGTTTGTTTAACTTAATCCTCATTTTTTGAAGTAGTCTAATACTTTGACGATAACTCATACCGGTTATGCGTTGTATGTCTTTAGGGTAGATACATAATCTCTTGTTATTTGTTCTCATACTCTATCTATGGCTTTGATCAGGCTTTGAATGACTTGAAACTCTTATGATCCAAGTTTTTGAACTCAATAAAGTTAGTAAAAAATCTCTTTTGTTTAGAAGCGGTCATTTGCTTCAATTTATTATTGATGTAGATGGGCATTTACGTCGATTTACGCCTTTTGTGTCACAAAGTGACATATGGGATGGAGGAGACTTTTGTATGTGATTTTATTGGCTAAAATTTGTTTCATAATCAATCGAAAGATGTTGCAACAGGATGATGATTGAGTGAATTTGAAACATTTATTAATTTAAAATTTTAGGAATTATGGCAAGACAGAAAGGCATAATTAAATTGAAAGGTACTATCGGAGATATTACTTTTTACAAAACCAAAGATGGCCATTTGGCCCGTGAAAAAGGTGGCGTTGATGCGAGCAGAATCAAAAGTGATCCCGCATTCCAAAGAACGCGTGAGAACAATTCTGAGTTTGGAAGAGCTGGGAAGGCTGGAAAGATTTTGAGAACAGCGTTGAGAACTTTGCTTATCAATTCTGCTGATAGTAGAATGGTGAGCCGACTGACGCAATCTATGGTCAAAGTGATTCAAGCGGATTTAGTGAACGAAAGAGGGTTGCGTAATGTAATTGATGGCGAAGCGGAATTGCTTGCAGGTTTTGATTTCAATATCACTGGAAAATTAGGGACTACTTTGTTTGTTCCTTTTATTGGAACGATTGATAGAGCGGCAGGTGAAATTTCAGTTGCTGTAGATCCTTTTGTTCCGACGAATATGATCGCTGCTCCAGGTGGAACAACTCACTATAAAATTATTTCTGCGGGAGCCGAAATTAATTTTGAGGAGGAAACTTTTGTAGTTTCTAGTTCTGAGACAGCCATCCAACCGTGGGATTCCACGCCAGTAGTGGCCATCAATCAGTTGAATATGGTGACACCAAACAGTGTAAGTCCGTTGTTTTTGGCTTTAGGTATTGAGTTTTTTCAGGAGGTAAATGGAAAAATGTATCCTTTGAAAAATGGTGCGTTTAATCCACTGGCATTAGTACTAGTAAGCGGTCTTTAAGATGGTTTTAGTGTTAATAAGAATCTATTTTCCCGAGGGAACACAAGGAGTTTTAGCATGGAACGGCACATTAGTTTGTTATACCATCGAGCTGCCCTGGTTGGAAAACCAAAGGCGTATTTCTTGTATTCCCGAAGGAGAATATGTTTTACAGAAGCGATTTAGCCCCAAGTTCCAATGGCACTTGCATTTGAAAAATGTTCCAGGTCGAGATTTTATATTAATCCATCCTGCTAATGATGCCAAAAAAGAATTGTTGGGCTGTATCGCTCCCGTGACGATACAAACCGCAATAGGGAAGGGCAGTGGCTCTAGAAAAGCGTTGGAGAAGCTGAAAAAGTTGGTTTTCGATGCTTTGGGACGCAATGAAAAAGTTGTATTACTTATTAACAGTAGAAAGTAAATATTTTTCTTTTGTCTTGATACAAAAGAAACAAAAAATCAAGTCATGGAATCCTCATCGGTCAAATTAGTTCTTGAATGCTAAAAGAAAAAAACTCGGCAAAAAAGCCTCAAACAGTTTTTCTTTTTACGCATTCTTCAAACATTTGACACTCGATTCCGGATCCCTAGGACAAAAAATATTGTATCATTAAAAAATAGTATTATGAATGTAGTAGAAAGAACAAAATCGCCGACTCCGAAGTTTTTCAGGGTATTGCGAAGTATTGGTTTGGCTTTACTGGCTATAAGTGGAAGTGTGATTGCCGCACCAGTAGTACTACCAACAATTGTTGTAAGTGTAGCGGGTTATTTAGCAGTTGCAGGAGGAGTGCTTTCTGCGGTGAGTCAAATGACGGTTGATGATGATGCGAAAGCAGAAGAGGATCTATTAAATCGAATACGAAAGTACAATGAAAATTTACCGAGAAATGGAATCAAATAACAGTTTACAAATCGGAACCGCATCTGGAACTTTGTTGAGTATCGTACCCAATATTGTTTCTGAAGACATTGTAAAAACAATTATCTTAGCAGTTGTTGGAGCTACTGTAAGTTTTATGGTTTCGCTCCTTTTAAAATGGTTGACAAAAATCAAAAATAAATAGTCCGGTTATGATTGGTAACCTTTATCGGATTAAATGAGGAAGCCTGATCGTGAGATCAGGCTTTTTTCATGCATGATTTGTGTTTCTTTTTTAACTACTTAAATATTTTTTTATTTTAATGATTTTAAAACCTGTGCCAAAATTCACATAATCCCCCGCTTTTTTATTTAATATTTGCTGGGCAAAATCTTTATTTTCAGTCAATGGTGTAACCTCTTCTCCATCTATATTTTGACTTTCTATTCCGATAGAATACCATTTTAAGATCCCACCTTTATTTTCTAATTGGACGATACTATATTTAGAGACTTTTTCGATGTCAATACTCATTAAGTTTTTTAACTCAATTTCAGAGAGTGTCTTATTTGACTCCGAATGAAAATAATCTATTTTATAAATATTATTGTTTTTTGAAATTGTGAGACCGTGTTCTGCTTTTAAATGACTTATGTGTCCGTCAACTCCGCTTGGTTCTCTACCACTTCTTTTTATTAATTCATCTCTAGTTGCTCCTTTTAGTAATTCGTGGTCAATAATACCACAATCTTTTGTGTGCCCAAGCCAACTTTCACCATTAAAGAAAGGTTTCTTTTTTTGAAGTAGAAGAGTATTTGTTTGCTTTATGTCTACTTTTTTATCTCGATTAACGGTCATAATATTTATCTGTATTATATTTTAAATTGATTTTTAATTTCTTTAATAAATAAGCTTCTATTTCTCCCAATATTAATATTTGTTAAATAAAAATTCCCGCTGCCAATTAGCCAAAATATTTTATCAACTACAAAAGCGCTCACATTATTATCGATAGCTATTTTATCTATGACCTTTAAGGTCTGATAATCCTGTTTTAATATTGATTTTTCATTAGGATCTATCAAATCCAGTTGTTTAAATATTTCTTTTAGATGTATATCGGGTTTTCCATAATTTAAGAAACCGATTTCTTTCAAGAAATCACAGGCCAAAGGAAAACCAATTCCTGAAATTTCAATACTAATCAACATAGGTAATGCTGGTTTTGCTTTTTCATCATTAGCAAAAAAATTAGCCCAGTTATAAAATGCCTCAGCGTTTTTAAATTCGTTTAGGAAATAAGCAGAATCAATAACTGACTGACAAAATTGAGGCCAAATACTTCTTGGGGTTCTTCTTATTTGTCCTTTTGGATTTAGTTCTGAAATTATATTATTTAATAACTTTTCAGAGTCATTTTTTTTAAAATTATCAGTGACATGTTTAGGGTTGAACCCAAAAAGGATATTCTCTAATTTTTTTACACCTCCAATTGACCCACCAATAACTTTGGTACTCATTTGTTTGTTTTGCGCAGTTTCGCAAAGTCTTTGAAAAATAGCATTAATATTTTCAGGTCTATTATATTCAGGTTGGAAATGTTTTTGAAGTAAATTTTCTGTAATTCCTTCTTTATCTAAAAGGAAATAATAGGCAAAATTATAAAGTTCTTTATTTGTCATTTAGTTTTTCAGTCTTATATAATCCTTTTATATGTTCAAGATAACAAAATCCATCTTGAATTTTCGTAAAATTAAATCATTTCAATTTAAACCAGTATTATTGGCATTAGTCGAGATCATTAATTTCAAATGTACTTATAAAACTTATCTAATATTTTTATTTTTTACAATAGTTACTTAAAATTACACTTCTGATTTCATTTATAAGAACAATATTCTTCTGGAATTGATCTTCTTTTTGTTCCAATAACCTCAACGCCTGAATTTGTTTTTTATGAAGTTCGTGTTCTTGTAGCATTTCGTTAACTTTTGATATAAAATCCTTTTTAAAATCAGCAATTCTTAAAAATGGAATTACGGATCCAAATAATGAGTGGTGCCAGAATTTCGCTTTCCAGAGACTGTATGCCAGCCAATAAACCGTTTCGGCATCTTCTTCGTTTTGAAATAGGATTACATAGCTATTGGTAAATGGTTCTTTTTGCGGCTTGCCACTGTTCATTCCTTTGTTGAGGATGTAGATTTGGTTTCCTTTATAAATAGCATTTTTTTGGTGTGTTTTGATGATAAAATTCGGCATAGCGCTTTGGTGTTAAAGATTCGACCTTAATTTTTTTCGCTGATTATATTTTCTTTTGGATGCGAAGAATTATCATTTCGGAAAAGAAAAAAGAGAAAAAAAGAAAGCCGTTATAACAGCAGAAATGACGAACGAAAATGGAGGGAAGAATGACCGACTGGAAGTGAGGAATGAATGCTATTCTTGCTGGATTTTTTTCTTTTTCTTTTCAGAAAAATGCACTATCGTACTTGTTGTAGTTTTCAGGGGTGTTCTTGTGGAATCGGCAATTAAACACCCCCAAGCATCGCAAGGAGCAAGAAAAGTGGTGCCCGTTTTCAGGGCAAGGAACTTTTTTTGCGGATGAGGAGCGCCGTGGCGGGGTTGCGGCAATCGAACAGCCACCATAGACGCGAGAGTTGAGCGGAGGTACGAAGCGAAACGTAGCGGCTATGAGCGTGAAACGGCGGGTAAAAAATAAAAGGCAGCCGCCTTTTGGTGGTGTTCCTTGATTTAGGGCAAAGCGACCGAGCCAACTGATAATTGATTAGTGGATAATTGATAATTGGAAATGGATGCTTCTAAGATAACGTAAGTGAGGTAAGCGGAGCCAATCCCGATGGCTGTGCGAAGGAGCAACCGCTGAAAAAACGGAGGGCTGCAGACACAATATGGCTGGAATGGAGTGAAACGTAGCCTGCGGAGTGTAACGAAATGAAGCGGTATTGTGGATGCATAAGCCCGACCGAACGTAGGAAGAGAGCGTGTGAAGATGAGGAACGAAACAGTGCGAAAAAACAGTTGCTTATTTTTAAGCTGCTGTTTTTTTAGTGCTGTGAAGTGCCTGTGGAACGGAGGGAAAACTAACTATAGAATTGAAATAAGTAATGGCTTATTTATACAAAATGTTCTTATGAAAATGTAAGGTTGACCGACTGGAACAGCCGAACGGAACAAAGGGAACGACCGAAGAGAGACCGCTAAATTGCTCGTGATCTTTGGAACGGGAATGTTTTTACTAACTTATCTTTTTACAAAACCTTTTTCGGAAGCCAAAAAAATAAGAGAAGCAAAAGTCATTCTATTGGAATGATTCAATTTTCTGTTATTGTAGCAATATTTTAATAATTCTTTACTCTTTAACTCATCATGCTTCACTGAATCTATTCTGCAAATGCTTAAGAAATAATCCTCACCAATATCATAGCTAAAACTATTTGCAATTATTACTGCAATTTTTATCCAATTATAATAGGAGTCCGTAATAGATAAATTTTTACTAGATAGAAATTTTATTATTTTTTTTATTTGTTTCCTGTCATTTGTATTGTTCATGCCTTCTGTCGCAAAAGCACTTTTACTTAGGGATATGTTCTGCTTTTCTTTTACTTGTATATCTTTCTTTACATCCGTAGTTTTATCAACATCAACTTCAAAATTGATTAATTCGGAAAACATTTTCGAATCATTATTTATATAAATATTTTCATCGAACGAAACATAACATAGGCGTGTAATATCGCTGCCACTTTTGTCCAATTTAATATTATATTGTTGTAAAAAATAGATACTCAAAGACGAAAAGAAATCTTTATGATTATCTATAGTAGATTCAACTTTTACCAATCCCTTTAGTCCTAAAGAGGATGGGGAATCCCATAGAGCCATAATGTATTCGTCATTTATCAATTTAGTTTTAACAATATTGATTTCTTCACTGTTGATATTATCAATATCAATTACAATCAACTTATTATAGTGTATGAGATTTGATAATTTTCTTCCATTTTCAAACTGTCCACAAAATGTAACCGCTTTTAGTTGAGATTTGTATTTTTTGAATAATTCTTTATCTTTTTTGATAATCAAAGAGTTACGACAATTTAAAATCTCATTTTTATATGTTCCATTTTTTATATCCTCAAATTCTTTCGATAATGTCGTTTCGTTCCCAATTGTCTGGAAAGCATTGTTAAAAATTGATAGTTTATAGTTTGTCATAAAGTCATTCATTTAGGCAAAATTAACATATATTTGTTTTAAAGTGTCGTGTAGGTGTGATTAATCATTTGATTAGTCATTCAGTTGAAGCAGCATTATTTACAAGTGACTCAAGGTTGCTGTTTGTTTATAGTCACTGACATATGTCAATATCTTTGCATAAAACAAATTTCGGCGACACTTTTTTATTTTATGAGTGATTTATCTAAATACTTTACGGAAGATACAATTGTTAAATTGTTATGCGGTTATAGAGCCAAACATTCACACAGAAGGCACAAACTCCACATGATGAGAGAAGTCAGTTTGCATAAAAAGACTAATAAAATCGAGATTAAAAATAATAATCCTGAATTTGAAATTCTTCAAAAAATATTCCCATCAAGACGAAATTGGGTAAGACTAAATGAAAACGAAAGAAAAGTCTATAATGACAGTATCAAGCGAACTTCTGCAAGATTATTTAAAACTTACAAATTTTATAAAAAGAAAAACATACTACTTACTGAATCAGATCAATGGTATCAAAATTTGATAGGATTTATAAATGAATTAATTGAAACTTTTAAGGATGCAGAAAATTATAAAATGCAATCTCCTAAAATATTTGGAATACTAAAAAATCCAGACCCTATAAACCCCGAATATAGACCTATTGCTATATACGAACTGAAAGACAGGATTATAAGTTCTCAAACAGCTAAATATTTAACTGATTTTTTTGATTCCTATTTTTTTGATTCCTCATTTGCTTTTCGTTCTACCAAAAATGAAAAAAAATTTACTCATCATAAGGCTATTGAAGAAATAATTGATTTTAGAAAAAAAAATAATATTATTTGGGTGACAGAATGTGATATCCAAAAATTTTTTGATGCAGTTAATCAAAATCACATAAGTATAGTTTTCGAAGAACATATCAAATTAATTTCAAAACAACAGGGCAAGAATATTGATAAAAATGCAAAAATGATATTCAAAACATTTTTAGATTCGTTTGCTTTTAATAAAGATGTATATCCTAAAAATGAAGATCTAAAATGGAAGGGAGAAAATAACTTAAATGTAAATGGCTATTTTAAATGGATAGAGAAAATTTTAAAAGAAGATTACGGTGATGATTATCTTGGTCAGAGGATTGGAGTACCTCAAGGAAATGCAATTTCCTGTTTTATATCAAATCTACTTCTGCATAATGTAGATTCTAAAGTTTTGGCTGTCGATAAGGGAGTATTTTATGTTAGATTTTGCGATGATATGATTTTAATGCATACTGACAAAGATATATGCAAAAGCGCATTAGAAGTTTATAAATCAGCACTGAAAGAAAACTACCTTTCATTTCATCCACCTACAGAATGTCAAAACTATCTGGAAAAAGAAAATTCGAAAAAATTTTGGAAAAGCAAATCCAAAGAGCCCTATTTGTGGGAGAACCCTAAAGAAAAGACAAATGCTATTCCATGGTTGTCTTTTGTTGGCTATCAGATAAAATACAATCAAGATATTCGTATTAGAAAGCAGTCCATTAATAAGGAAAAAAGAAAACAAGTTAAAGAGGTTCAAAATATTCTAAGCGCAATAGGATGTGCTGAGGATAATTTAAACGAAACTTCAAGGAAGTCAAAAAAAAATACTGTCTTTAGTCTTCAGCAAAGATTACACTCTATGTCAACCGGCAGGATTAAATTATTCAATTACAAGGAAGGTAAACAAGGCCTTTGTTGGACTAATGGTTTTGAAAAAATTAAAGGAAATAAAAATAAAACCATTTCTAAACAGCTAAAAGAATTGGATTCCTTTAGAGAGAAACAAATTTGGAGATTAAATAAGAAATTGGAAAAACTAGACAAGCCAAGTCTAGGATCTAATTTCCCAAACAAAGAAGAGGAAATTTATTATGGTTCCCCATTTAGTTACCACAATTATTTGAATGAATTTTGAAAATCACTCGTTGAAGCTTGGATATTTAGGTTCGATTTGTGCCAGTGATTTCGGCGGGACGTGCCATAAAAATAGTCTTCTTGGCAAAAAAAATTCGACAGGAATAATTGGAAATACGAAGTCCGAAGACAGGAGTCTTCGGAGAGCGGGTTCCGGATCCACATCCGCTAAAAAGGTTACTAATCTTCTTAATTTATCATAGTGGTATATCGAAAGTGGATTATAACTTTCTTCAATGAAAAATGTTCTTCTTTCTTTTTTTAGATTAAAAACCCTTAGATATTCCCTTAATTTGTGAGGGGTTAAAGATTTTATTGTCTGGTAATCTACAGATCTATTTAGATAATTATCGGTCAGCAGGTAATTATCGTTTTGGTCTGAATACAGATTAGAATAAAAAATCAAGTCAATATTTTCAAATGGGGCTTTATTTGTTTTAATTTCTATTTGTCCACTTTTTTGCATCTCACCTGAAAACAAGCCTTTTTCTTGTAATGAAATGTGTATTCCATTTTTATTTCCAAAAAAATTGTCGATTGTTTTATAATCATATATTTCGTAAATGGAAGTTTCCTCATTCTCAAATATTGCTATTATACGATTCTCCAGTGGTTTTTGAGCGTAAAGTGTATTTAAAATTTTCAACAAAGTTGTTTTACCTGAACCGTTTGTTCCTATTGTACCGGTAACATTCACGATTCCGGAACCAGAAAACAAATCGAAGTAATCGGCAGTTGGCTCAGCACTGATTATTAAATTTCTCTTTTTCTCATCAAAATTAAAATTGAAAATTAATTTACTTCCGAAGTTAAATCCTGAGTTTTTGATTTTCATAAAATCTTCAACCCACATTGCTACTAATTTCATACACTATACTTTTTTAATACTAGATAGAAATAAGTTTATTTTTTCCAATCATATTTTGTTGCATCACAACTACAACGGATTTTATTAGTCACATTATCATAATTTAATAAACTTACTTTTGGTCTTTTACAAACTGCTTCTTGGCAAATAAATAATTTTTCTAATTCTAGAATGTCTGCCCAAAAAGAATTAATGTCGCCTATACTGGCATTAATAGGATTATCGTGAGAAAGTGCATTACCAAATAAAGCAGAACTCTCTATTCTATCTAATAATGGGTATTGTAATTTTAATTCAGCACTAGATTTTTTAATTTCTGACCTAATCGCCATAAGTAACTCATAAGGCATTCTGTGTTCATTGGAATCGTTATACCTGAAACTCAATTTGGCTTCAAAATTCAAAGCAATATCTTTTAAACAATGTTCCAGATATTTTCGAATTGGATTTCCAATGTTATCAATATTGCCTTCAGATAATTGATGTAAAATTGATTCTTTTAAATCACTTGGTTTTTCTTTAAGATGTGTCCCTTTGGCTTCTGTCCACTTAATTTCATTAACCAACCATCCTTTATTTTTTGCTTTTGGACTAATAATATTTGTAAACCACTCCTTTTCGTGCGTTAACAATATAATTTGATGCTTTGAGAATTTATCAAATAATAAATCCGCGAATCTTCGTCTATGATTTGAATCAAAACTTGAAATTACATCGTCTAAAATAAGAAAATCATTTTCAGTATTAAAAGCATCAACAGAAGCTAAAAAAAATGATAATCCCAAACAATTCAAATGCGATTCGCTGAAATGTTTTAATGGATTGATTTCCCATTTATCATTATACTTGTATTTGATAGTAAGTCCATCTAATTCATCCTCTTCACCTTTTGTAATAATTTCAATGTTTTGAAAAGGTTCATCAGGATTCATAAACTGATAATATTCATTAATTTTTACTGAAAAAGAATTTATAAAATTATCTAATCCATCCTTTTGCTGTTTTTCAAACTCATTATAAATCAAATCAAATGATATTTGTTGATTTTCTAAAATTACTTTTTGTGATTCAAATTTTTTGATGTTAAAAAAAGCATCCCTAGAAGCCGTAATTTTAGAATATAGAACGGTTGCGGTTTCTCCTTTTTGAGATTCTTGGATTTTGATTATTCTATCATTTATGATTTTAAGAAATTCAAAATCATTTTCAACTAATTTGATTATATCCGAAACTGGTAATTTATCTCCAGAAGTTACTTTAATATCAGCTGTGTTTTGATAATTTTGAATTTTAGTTTTTATTGCAGTTAAACCATCCTTAATGGTTTGATTATTTTCTTTATCTGCTTGGGTATTATTCAATAAAACATCTAATCTCTTAATTCTTTCAATTGCTATGCCTTTTACACTATTTAAAGCAATTCCAAACTTTGCTTTTTTCTGTGAAGATTCTTCGATATTAGCTAATCTGATTTTGATTTCAGAAAGTAATTCATCAGAGTTTTTTAATTGCAAACACAAAGGACAATTATCATCTTTAAGGTATTTACTAGATAAAATTTTTGTTCCGGCTTTTAATAATTCTTCAAAAAAAGTTTGTTTTATAGCCTCAACATCATTTGCAATAGTTTCAAATTCATTAAAGTATTTTGAATATTCATCGTCAAGTAATTTTATTTCATTTTTCAAAAGCATTAAAGCACTTTTTGAATCTTCCAAAAACTTTAATTCAAATTGTTGATTTGCATCTACTCCTTTACTTAACAGAATAAGTAAATTTTTTATATCCTCTATCGATTTTACTTCAATACCTGTATTTAGTTTTTTTATTTTATCATTGATTGTTTCAAATAAGTTTTTTTCTTGTGTAATTGATGCACCAATATTTAGTATCAGTTTTTGCTTTTCATTATTAATAAGTGTTTCAAAATTTTGAGTTTTTAAAGTACTCTTTGCGTTATTTAAAGATTTTAATAAAACACCTTTTATTTTAGTAACTTCTTCAAATCCAATAATATCAGATAAGTATTTTAACTTTTCTCCTTTTGTACTATCAACAAAATTTCTGATGTATTGGTAACGAGAAATTAGATTTTCCTTTTCTGAATCATCAATATATTTTTTGAAATCTTCACTGGTATTTGAGCCTTTTTGAACTAATTTATTATTTTTTAATGACAATGTTTTTGTAGCATCTAAACTTGAATTTGTATATGATATACTAACTTCAGAATTTTCAACATCCAAAAGTTTTGCATTTCTAATAGCATCACTTGTATCAATTTCAGGTGTTGACAGATGTTTAATTTTATTAGTGTAAAACCATTCTATTGCATCTGAAATACTACTTTTTCCAGTACCATTATCACCATAAAGTAAAATTGATTTACCATTTAAAGGCAACTCTAAAGTATCTTTAGCTCCTCTAATTCCTTTAATTATAAGATTATTTATTTTAATTGCCATCTTTCTTTGGTAAATTAGGGAGTTCATTTTTTACATTGGTATCTGTTAACTTTTTTTGATCGTACAAGTTTGCTAACATTTTCGCAATGTCTTTATCTACATTTGGTATATTTTCAATATTTTGAAAAAAGTCATCCAATATCTCTTTACCCGATTTCACTTTGCTTTCCATAGTATTTTATTTAAAATAGTCCCAATCAATTTTAAAATTTGTTGAGAGTGTATTGTTTAGAATTTCAAAACCTGTCTTGTTATTACAAATTGGATAGACACCAAAACGCTCTACAAAATTTAATAAAAAATAACTCTCTAAATCTTCAATCCTAAAATGCCAAATATTTTGTAGCATTTCAAAGTTGATATAAGTGAATAAAAGAGGCTCTACTTTTCTGTAATTAGTTAGTCCCACATTTTTGGATTTCCCGTCAAAATGTCCAGATAATCTACTTGCAATGCTATTCGTTTTTCTTTCACTCATTCCGATATATAGCAATTTTGATTTATCAAAAGGGTATTGGATATCGATAGATTGACTGAAAATAAAATACAATCCTGCAATTCCATTTAATGGCTTTATATTGTTTGGTTCGAATGATTTTGGACTATCAAAATATATTGTTACTTCATTACTCATTCCTAAAACGCATTTGATATATAATTTAAATCGTATTGTAAATTTTATTTTTGGGTAATCCCCATATTTTTAGCATCATAACTGAAATTAATCACCTCCCCGCTAATTATCAATTCAATAGCTTGTTCTATAATTTCTATTGGTGCGATGAACCATTCTCTTGGGGTGTGTCTTCTTTTTTTCTCATCAAAAACATCAACGTTCAAACAGGATTTTCCGAAGAAATTATGCAGTAATTGTTCTAATTTTTGTGGATTCATATTGTAGCATTTCCAGGAAGTTATGATTTTTACTGGAGCCATTAAATAGGTGGGGTCTTTCTCTGCATTTTTGATCCTTTCTTCTACTTCTACTTTTGAATATCCAATTTTGTATAGGTTATCTATTTCGATTATTCGCTCGTCTTTGCTTTTGGAACGTAGGACATAAATATATCCTGCGGCTTCATCTTCATTAGTAATAGCACTAAATTTTTCAATGAAGCTTTCTTTTACTTGTTCTATGTTCTCTGAGACTACTTGACCATTGGCATATAATATTTTTTCAACTGAACGTTTGAGCATATTTGAAACTGTACCGTTTTCAAATACACATTTAGTACGCCCATCTTCTCGAACTCTGGTACCGTCATCCCGGTAATGTTCTTTTTTGGTAATATTAATTTCCTCTAATAAAAATAGAACTCCATTGTGAACATAATATGCCCCTACACGCAGATTGTCCATTTTGAAATCCACTAATTTTCTCTTTCCGGTGGCCAGATCGGATTGGATTTCTTTGAATAGGGGTTCGTATTTATGAAAGTCTTTCAATGACTTTCTTTTCGCAACAAAGTCTGTTGCCATTCTTTCATCCGATTTTGGTGTGTGTTTGAAATCAAACAGATCGGTATCATCCGACAACAAATCGAACGTATCATCGCTAAAAATGTCATCGAGTGAGTTAAGCTCTTTTGCTTCCAGTTGCAACAAACTATGAATATCCTGCTCCCCTAAAGATTGCATTTTTTCTATATCTGACCTAATGCTTTTTAATCTAGAATAGAGTTGAAATTCTGATATATTAGCCGGATTGGGTTGAGGTTCTCTATTGTATTGCGCAAAGAAATCATTCACTTCACTGAAAGAAGCAGATAGCCGTTCATCCGCATTTCGTGCAGTTGAAACTTTTGGTTTGACATTTAGAATATCAAAGGGATCGTTGGCGAAAATATCGTCCAGAGTTTGAAATTTATCCATTTGCATTGGCCATTCGTTTTCTTTTTTCCTCTTTCAAGTAAATAATACATTCTGCCATTCTTCGTTCTAATGGGTCGTTTGCATTCAGACTAGGTTCTTTGTCATACATTTTTTTGAACTCCACAATTTTGGGCCATAAAATTTTAGCTTCTTCAAAGTCCATTTTTATTCTTGTGGCTTCAATAGTGTCCTGGATTACTTTCAATACTTTTGTCGTTACGGATTTCGAAAGGATTTCAAAAGCTTTTTGAAATGGATTAATAGTGTCAATCAGGTCGATATGCAAATCTTCGATGTTTACAAATTTATCCGCCATCCTGATAAAACGCTGATCGCCGACTTCTTTTATTTCTCCGTTTTTCACAACAGAATCGACTACCACATATTGGCGAATCTCTTCAATTTCTTCGTCTGTTAATTCCGGGTATTTAATTCTGATTATTTTTGGAATCAATACCTTATTTATTACTTCGGGATCGATGTTTCCCGGCATTGCTTTCAGCATAGTGTCATCCTGCAAGATTGTAGCTTTTAAATCATTCAAATCTGATTCGACAATATCCTTTACTCTTTTAGAACTCGGTGCTTTAAATCCTCTTATTTTTATTTCACCCGGTTTAGCCTCGTCGTCATCATTATCTAATCTTGTTTTGAATTTGAAGTTGGGTGCTAATACTTGTTCCATCAATAAGGAAGCTGTAATGGCTTTCAGCATATTATTAGTGGCCACTTTTACATCATCTTGAATGGCTTCCGGACTGGCAATAAGATTGGTGAATTGGGCATGTGTTTTATTATTACTATCTCTGGTGCAGCGACCAATTATTTGGATTATCTCTGTTAATGAACCTCGATATCCCACCGTTAAGGCGTGTTCGCAAAAAGGCCAGTCAAAGCCCTCTTTTGCCATTCCCAAAGCGATGATTAAATCCATATCGTCAACCTCTTTGCTATTTCGCAGGTAGTTTACAATCTTGTCTCGTTCTCTGGAACTGTCTTCGACTAAATCGGCTACTTTCAATAGTTTACCATCACTGTGTCGTTTGATATGAATGACACCGGTATCGGAATCTTGCTTGATTACATCCCCAATGGCATCTAAAATGAAATTGACTTCATTGTGCTTGTCTTTGGTAGATTCGCCTGAATTTACATTTGGAATATGGAGAATTGTTTTTTTATCGGTATCGAGTACATCCAATATCGCCGAAGTATATTTTCCAGTATAGAAATGATAACCAATTCCCAATGATTTCAGGAAGTTGTAGCCGTTCAACTGTTCGTAATAATTGTAGGTTACTTTGGTAAACTTGGCTTCGTTTTCGGGCGTTAAAATAGGTACGCTGTCTCCTCTAAAATAAGAACCGGTCATCGCTACAATATGAGCCGAAGATTTGCTCATTATCGATTTTAATAATTCCCCCAATCTGTTGTTGGCATCGGCAGAAACGTGATGAAATTCATCTATGGCCAAAAGTGTGTTGTTGAATTTTGCTTCGTCTAATTCCTCGCAAGCAAAGCGTAAAGTGGCGTGTGTACAGATTAACAGTTGCTCCTCACTATCCATAAATTTATGAAAGGCTTTTACTTTACTCTTGCTACCATCATCACCGGGCGTACAAAGGTTGTAATTGTCGTTGGGTTCCCAGTTGGCAAAAAAGCCATCTTTTTTCAAATCCGTTTTAGAAAATGAACTCCCAATAGAACGTTCAGGAACTGCCACGATCACTTTTTTGATGCCTTGATTTACTAATTTATCTAATGCCAAGAACATTAGAGCCCGAGATTTTCCCGACGCTGGAGGTGCTTTTAATAATAAATACTGTGCATCACGTGATTCAAAAGCACGGGTTTGCATTTCTCGCATTCCCATCGTATTAATTTTAGTGCTGTTCCCTGTTTTGTGGTAATTTACATTTACTATATCTGGCATGGTTTGTTTCTTGAAGTTTGTCTAAGTTCGTCTAAAGTGTTTTTTATCTATACCTATTTTAGACAAACTTTTTCCAAATAGGTTTTCTGTTGGTTCTTTTATATAAGGGCTTTATCTCTTGTAATTTTAGCTAATTAGGTAGATCTAAAATAGTTGGATTTTCATCCCTCAATCAATTTTTTCTTGCTTCTCTGGCGGTAAAAAATTTTCTCCAGTTACCACGCTTTTCCCTGTCTTGTCCTCTAGAGCTATTCTGGCATTTTTAGCAATAGCGCCTCCTTTTTTACCTGCTTTTGCATTTTCGGGCACTCCTTTAGCTTTATCATTTTCGGCTATTTGTCTTGTGGATAGTTCTGCAAGGGCCGTAAAGATTAATTCGGCTTCGCTCATGTGATCTCTCAAATTTTGAGATTTTAATCCTTTTACATCTTTGTGATGTTTTACCGTTAAACCCGTCCATTCCTTATGAATGATATTGGTTAGTATGGCGAAATCCTTTTTTTCTTGCACACCGCTTTCTTTCCAATAATCGGTTAATTTGTTTCGGGTTTCTTGACCCATCATTCTTTGCTGAATCCATTTTTCACTTCTGCCGTGTTCTTTCCAGTTTTCTCTGGCTCGATCTATACTTTGTTCGGGATCGGCAATTTCTTTTATTCTTTCATAGCCTACTTTAGCCAACCATTGTTTGAAAGGTTCGGCTTTTGGCGACGGAATAGATTGAATTAATCTTAGCAGTGCTTCGGTATCAGCGGTATCAGTAATTCTATTTTTACCATCATCGGCAAGCATTTTCAACCGTACGATTTTATCGTACACTTCACTTCCTTCTTTGGTCAACTTCTTTTTTAAATCGCTCCAATATCTTTTAGGCACTGAGCTTCCTGTTAGAATAGCAATGATATCGATAACCGAAAAATACCAAATTTCCTTTTCGGCATCATAATGGCTTCGTATTTTTTTATCTTCAAATAGTTTGATTTCATTTTCCATATCTATTTAATATTTTTTAGCAAAGTTTAAATAATTATTCCTGTCGTTCAACACTATTTCTAACTACTAAATTCTTCATCAATTTCTTTGACCATTGATTTTAATTCCTCAAAATGAGATTTCAATGCGTCGATAAATAATCGTAATTCTAATTTGTCCTCAATCTTGTTTTCTATTAAGTCACGCTTTAAACGGTAAAATAAATAATCAAGCATTTCTGTATTTAGTTCAATACCAGATAATGCCGACAAACTTGAATATCTTTCAATTATCCCTTTCTTAATATTATTATATGTTTCGAAAATAGTTTCAAAATTAATTTCAACTAATGCATAATCTCGATTGATGTTCTCATATAGTTTTGAAAAATGATAGTCAATGCTTTTATGCACTAGGTCTATAAGCTTGTTGTCTTTAAATTTGAGTTTATGATTCTCGAAATCGGATTTTAATTTTTCCATTGTTTGATTTAAAATTACTTTAAATAATCCTCCTTGGGTTTCAATACAGGATAAAATATTAATATCCGTAAACTCATCTTCTTCACCTGTTTTTGGAAACGAAGACATCATTTGAAATCCTCTCTTTTGAATAGTCATTCGGCTAATGCCGTGAAATGACTTACCGTTGCCTCTATCAGTTGGATGACCAATTGAATTATTGCGGATCTCCCTTATATTATACAATTCAGGATAGTCCTTTTTGAAATCAATGTCTTGACCAAATAAGGACTTATTAAGATTACATAGAGCGTCTTGTTGCAGATATAATGCGTGTAGAATCCCATAAACATATAAATAACCATTTTCATTTTGGCTAAATTCCGGTAAGTTGCTATAATCGTCTATTGCAATTTGTGAATCTTCTATTACATCTAGAGAAGCCCACAATCTATTCCAGATGATTTTATCTTGGAACAGCAATTCACTTTTCCAAGGATGATTACAAATTTCTCTTATTTCTTCGAATATATTTTCTATCATTATTTTCGGCACTCTATTTCATTTATAATCTTTGTCAAAGTTCAAAATTTTGACAAAGGTTTATAGCAAAACTATTTCTGCTTCCTCGCTTTCTTCTCCTTTGCAAACAGCGTATCTTTTTCCTTTTCCTCCGCTATCATTTTCTCATACAACTTAAATAAATATTCCAGTCGTTCTTCATCACTTTCAAAAGGCTTAGAACGGTAACAACGTTCTACTGCCAAATCATTCAACCTGTGTGCTTCACGCAAACCCTCGGGCATTTTGTCCGGGTCGTACATTTGTGCCAGGGTTTTTTCAGAGTGGTTTTCCCGTTCTTCCAGAATCCTAAACACACATTGTTCTAATTCTTCTTTTTGGGACTGGGAAATTTTGGGAAACGGAAAGGTATTGTAGCATAAAACTGAAGAATATCTATAATCCGTTTTTAAATACCCCGCAACAGCTCTAACCCAAGTTAAATGGATTAATGAAGACAAAATAGAAAAGATATATGTTTCAGAATCATATACAACTTGAGTTGAATCACCAATAATAAAATCATTATTAATAAAGCCACATGGAATATATTTTCTTCTTGAGGAGCCAACTCTTGGGACTAAAACAGAATGTGATTTTGCTGAATTTCTATCGCGAAATTGATGAGCGCGAGAGGCCATTTTATTTGTACCTAAATCCGTACTAGCTAATCTCATTTTCTTTGTTTCAGAAATTCTATTTTCAATTTCAGGAATTTTTCTAGCTTCATTAAGTGTTATATTATCAATCCATAAGCACCATCTGAAATCATTCTGCATAAATTCAGCAGCACCAATTAATTTTTTCAAAAAATTATGTGCAGCTGGATTTTTGGATACTAAAAATTCTTTCTCAGTATTATTCAAAATTAAATTTCCACCATCAAAGGGACTATTGCCCAAAATCATTTCAGGTAATTTTGAAATAGGTTTTGAAAGTCTACTTATAATTAGATTGTTCCCAACGGTTAAGTAAGCATTTATATTTTTAGTTTCTACCTTTCTGTTTTCAATATATAAATACTTTTTCTGTTCGTTAATATTTTGTATTCCAATAATAGCACATGTTACAGCAGCCTTACCTTTAGCATTATTTTCCCATTTAAAAGCAGGATAAGCAAAATTAATTTCCTGCTTTTTACTAAATATTTTTGGCCAAAGTAATGCTACTTGCTCTCCTTGTGAAATGGAATTTGTGGTTACGAAAGCATATTTTGAATTTATTCCTGAAATAAAATTAGACGCTTTTAAAAACCAACAGGTAATATAATCAAGTTTAATCTTTTCTCCAAAAACCTCTATAATATCTTCCTTTTGTTCTTTATTTTGTATACTAAATCCCAAATAAGGAGGATTCCCCAAAATATAAATTTCATCATTTGGCAGTTTCGGGCAAACCATTTCCCAATCCACTCTTGTGGCGTTTCCGTGAACAATAGAGCCTGTTTGTTGCAATGGCAAAGCGGGTTTTGTTCGTCCAAAAGCTTTGAAGAACTCTTGGTTCATCTGGTGCTCTGCCAGCCAAAGCGATAGTATGGCAATTTCGTGGGCAAAATCGTCTAATTCTATTCCATAAAAATGGTTTAAAGATATGCCAGAATATTGGGTGGTGTAGGTTTTGTTCGACGTATCAATTTCCTTGAAAATGCCCATTTCCAGTTTTCGTAATTCTTTGTAGGCAATAATCAGGAAGTTTCCGCTGCCGCAAGCAGGATCAAACAGTTTGAGGTTCCAAATGCGTTTTAGTAAGTCGTTTAGTTTTTTGAGATTTCCTTTAGCGTTTTCAAATGTTTCATATAAATCATTCAAAAATAAAGGTTCTATGACTTTCATGATATTAGGCACAGAGGTATAGTGCTGCCCTAAACTGCCACGTTGATCTACTGAAATAACAGCCTGAAACATTGAGCCAAAAATATCGGGATTTATGGCAGCCCAATCCATTTGCCCTGCATCGATAATGGCTTGTCGAGAACGACGGTTAAACAAGGGTGTGGGTTGTTGCTCTTTAAATAAACCGCCATTTACGTACGGGAAATTTTGTAAGTATTGTGCCTTCGTGTTACATTGCAATGCGTGTCTCGCATCATTACTGCGTGGAGTGTTTAACACGGCGAATAATTTATCTAAATAATCCGTCAAATCACTACCGTCAGCTTGTGTGTGGCTGGCGAGCGCATTGGTAAACTGTCCTAATTCGAAAATACCGGTATCTTCGGCAAAGAAGCAAAACAACAATCGAGACAGGAATACATTGAGTCCATGAATGAATTCTGGTGAATTATCGGGATTGTCTTTTTTGATTTCGTCAAAAAGCTTGGCCATTTTTTCGGCTGCTTTTACATCGGCTGGATTCTCGTTTTGATGGGTTGCTTTTTCCATTCCTGCCCAGGGCAAAAAGAAATCAAAGTGTTTGGGTAAGGTAGTAAAGTCAATATCTAAGCTATCTGCAGTTTTTGTATCTATTGCCAATAGCTTTTCGAAATCAGTAACGATAACAAAACGTTGGTCATGCTTTAGTGTGTTTTTTATTTCGGAAATAGCAAGATGCAAATCCTGATTGAAAACCGGTTTAAAAAACAGCTTTTTCTTCCAAGATATTTCGCCTTCTACTTTGGAAAGATTTAGATTTCCTTTTTGTAACCTGGTGATGGATGCTTTGGGTAAACCGTAAGCCAATAATAATTCATAAATGAAGGTTTCTTGGGTGTAGTTTAATATGAGGTTTTGAAGATTTTCTTCTATTTGGGCGATATTCATAGACTTATTATATTACCATTTTAATGCAATTCGACTTTAGAATTAAATTCTAATAATTCATTTGCTAAAGTATCGAATATTTAATTAGAATAAATGAGTGAAACCGTAAATGGCTTGCTTTTCTACTTTCGATTAATTTGTTTTGATTCTTTATGGTGTAAAAGAACAATAAATTTAAGGAATTTACTATACCCACTTTTGGTGATATTAGGTCGATAATTAAATAGATGTAAAACTGTATGTTCATCTTACAAATTAGAATTTTGATTGCATCTATCTAAATAGTTTTCTAATTCGTATAAATGAATCAACTCCTCGTTTTTTGTAGTTTCTTTAGATGATTTGGTATAGCTTACACATGATAGTTGAATTAAACTAATGTTTTGGAAAAGTGAGTTTTCTACTTGAAGGTTCTGCATTATTAGGAAAATAGCCTGCTCTAAAGTCTTTGTATCACAGTACAAATTGTAGTTTTTCAAGAAAATAAGGGTTCCTATTTTATTTGTTTTGGGATCATAATCTATGGGTAGAAATCTAGATTCATTAGATTGTAAAGTAAGTTCCTGGATGATGTAGGGGTGGTCCAAGCCGTTGATTATCTTATTAATTTTTTCGGTTGATTGTAAGAATGCTGTGAATTTCCATTTTCTTAAAAGTGGCGCATTATCGACTAAATTAATTACTTGACCGAAATATTCGACATTACTGTTTGCGGTTATGATGAGTTCGGATTTTCTGTTTCCATTTTTTGGAAATACAATCATAAAGTCAATTTCTTTGCAATAATAACCCAGGTTTTTGTTCAGCCAAAAAGTGATGTGTTTTTGGTTTATAGTGGTTTCGTTGATCAGGTTTTTGATGGTTTGATTGTTGTCTTGGAACCAGTTCCAGAAGGTGTTGATTTTTCTCATTTTTTTGTAGTGAATGGTGAATAGTGAGTTATGAGTTGTGTTTTTTTAACCGCAAAGGGCACTAAGGAAGCGCAAGGCTAGCAAAGGTTTTTTTAGGGGTTGTTTATGTTTTTAATCGCAAAGGGCACGAAGGAAGCGCAAAATTCGCCAAGGTCTTTTTAGGGTTCATTTGTTGATTATCTTTTGTCAGTTGTGTTTTTGTCGAATGTGATCAGGTTGAACATGGCTCTCATCCTGGAACGGAGTCTATTGCCGTAGTTGTTTTCGATTTCGGAGGCGGAAAGGTTGGTGGTGATGTGCGTGACCGATTTGTTTTCGACAAACTGTTCGTAGCGGCTGATCAATACTTCAGCCATAACATTGCAATCATTACCGAAGTGTTTTATTTGTTGTTCGGCGCCCAAATCGTCAAAGCAATAACCAGTTAGTTTTGATTGGTTTGATTGCTTCAAAGTGTAACAGTTGATTGCTTCAAAGCCATTTTTGGCAAATTCAAAGGAGACTTCTCTACATGTTTTGATTTTATAGTCGAAGTTTTGATACGCAAAGGGGCGTACTAAGTTCATAAGGGATGTTTTGCCGCAACCAATTGCTCCAGAGATAAGAATACCTTTTGAAAGATCAATCTTTAAGTTTAAGGCTGCTCTATCGTCTTGAATCATATAAATCAACAATTTGTAAATGGTTGGGTGGTCTGTTTCGTTAATTTGAAATGAATTTCCGTAGTTTATTTTTCCTTGGTTTTCGAGGTAATCTAGACATTTCCGGAAATTATATATCTTGAAGCCTTTTTGGATCACGTAGGTTTCACTGATGGATTTACAATGGTTCGTCATAGTTTTTTTGTGTTGCCGTGTGCAGGTGCATCGGTTTTGGTTGAGAACTGTAATCGGATTTTGAAGTGTTTGTAGCGAATTTGGTAGAGTTGAGCATCCAGTTTCTTGATGCGGCTTTCCAATCTTTCATTTTTGTTTTCCCACCAATGAGCCAACCGATGCTGGAGTAGTAATTGAAAAACTTGTTGGCTTCCGTTTTGGAACTTTCTTTGATAGAGAAATATTCTAATACCATTTCGAGTGAAGGCTTCTCGTCGATCGACACCGCTCTGGATGACACGCTCGAAGTGACAATTTTGTGCAAACTGTTTTCAGTTTGATTTTCAGTGGTGGTGTCAAAAATTAAATCGAGTTTAATTGCTTTTTCTTTTGGAATTATTAAAGGAGTCAAATTTTGAACTGGTTGATTTATTGAATTTTTTTCTTTCTCTCTTTTTATATTGTTTAAAATGTTTTTAGATGTTTGTTTTATATTATATATATAGACCTGTTCATTAACCTGTTCAATGACTTGTTCATTTTTTGTTTTGGTCAAATTGTGAACGGGTTCATTTTTTGAATGGGTTGGTTGTGGTATTTGTGAAATTATTTCTATTTTTTCAGAGAAATTGATCATGATTATGGTGGAGGAGGAGTGGGGATTGAATGTGGGGTTGTATATCATAAACCCTAAAAGTTCTAATTCTTTCATGCACTTATGGTATGTTGCTTTAGAATTGATCTTGCTGGCTTTCATAATTTCTTCCCGGGATATGCTTGTTGGGTTATTGAATCGGTTTACGTTCCAACATTGGAAAAGTGCTAAATAGAGCGAAATGTGCGTTGGATTTAGGTTGGTTTCGTAATTGATTTTATTAAAAAATCCGGTGAGGTGTTTGATGTAGTTCATGTTTTTAGTGAATTGTGTCTCTCGACTGCGCTCGAGATGACGGTGAATAGTGAGTGATGTCTCTCGTCTCTCGACTGGCTCGAGATGACGCGCTCGAGATGACGGGGAATGATAATTTGATTGCTTCGTTAGGTGTAATGACTTTACTTGAAAAGGGTAGGGAGGGCATTTACTTTATTTCCGTTTAAAAGTTTTTCAATATCAGTATGGTCGTAATACATAATACCACCGATTTTGGTGTAGGTCAATGTTCCGTTAATGCGAAGGTTTTGTAAAGTACCTGGTGAAATATTCAGCAGTTTTCGAACTTCATTGGATTTGAGCCATTGTTTCTGCTGGAGTGGTTTGGATTGTATGATTCCTTTTAAATCATTGAGAAGGAGAGTTCGAAATTCGTTTAAATCTTCCATTGTAATTAATTGCTCGCGGTATATTCTGTTTTTAGTAGTGTTTGTGGAGCTGTTGCTTTCAAGTGCCATAACTTATGTTTTAGTTTGTTATGGCACAAAAGTGTTGGTATTGGTTGATTTTATATCACAAGTGGTTCACAAGTTGTGAAAGAAAAAAGGGGTTTTTCTTTTGAAATTGTTGTGTTTATTGACTTATTTTTAATAAAACAGCTATTGGGGTTCATTAGACCTTTACTTTTTTCCTTGATGAAAAAAGTAACAAAAAAATATTCATGGGTTATTATCGTTTTTTGGTATTCATGAATCTTCGATTTCAAGCCTGAAAATCAAAAGCTTGAAAACTACCTAGTTATTTACCTGACTGCCACTGGCAGTCCTCCTTTTAATTTCAAATGTTCCGCAGCCCGAGCCGTTCGTCCTTCGTCCTCAACTCGCGGACTGCTGCCACTTCACTTCTTCATTGTTTTCGTATGCTTTTTATTTAAGGGCGGTGTGAGAGGGTTGTAATTGAACGTTTATTGGTTGATTTCTGTTTTTATATTTTAAGAAAGTCTTTACTTTTTTCCTTGATGAAAAAAGTAACAAAAAAATCAAGCCTGAATAATTTTTAACCAAAAATCATCGGACAAATTTATCTCACTAATCCCTTATTGATATTGGTGTTCGATGAACCTCACTTCGTTTCGGTTTCCCTATCGCGACCCCAGCCGCTCGTGTTTCACACTCGACTCGGGGGTCACTCCCTACGGCCAACGCTTAAATTCTTACCGTGATTTTATGGCGTAAAATTATAAGGGCGTTTATGGTTTGTCATCTCGACGAAGAAGAGATCATATAAGAGGTTAGATATTTCTAATTAAGAGGATAATTTATTTCAAAATAATTTTTTCTTTTGGCTTGATACATAAGAAACAAAAGATCAAGACTGATAATCAAAAGCTTGAAGAGGCTCGTGTTTATTTAGCTGAATGCCACTGGCAGTCCTCCTTTTAATTTCAAATGTTGTTAAGCTATGCTTTTTATTTAAGGGCGGTGTGAGGAGGTTGTAATTACAAGTTTGATTTTGATATTACTGTTCTTGCGCAGTCGATTTTGGGTGTCTTGTTATTATTTATGAATGTTGTTGGTTTTTTAATTCACTGATGAAGTAGGTGGGAGAGAGGCCTGTTTGATTTTTGAACGCTCGTGTAAAGTTTTGGGTAGAGCCGAAACCAGCTTCGTCGGCTAATGCCTCATTTTTGTAAATGCGGTATAGGTTGTCGTTTTTGAGTAACTCTACAATATGTTCAATCTTCAGATAGGTGATATATTCAATGGTTCCTTTGTGGCGGTAGCGTGTAATAATTTTAGAAGCGTATTTTGTATTGGTGTTTAGTAATGAAGCCATTTTTGCCAAAGTCATGTCTTTTTCGAGGTACTTTTTATTGCGCTCAAATTTTTCAAGATTTATTAGAATTGCAGTAATTAATTCAGGGTTGATATCGAGTTCTTTACTGTTATTGTTTGAAACTAATGATCGGGCCGTTTCGGGTTTGCGATTCATTAATTCTTTAAATAATCTTTTATTTTTATAGTGTCTGTACGCCAACACCACTATGATTACTGTCATTATGGTAAATATAATACAGCCTATAACTATCCAATATTGTGCAATGTTTTTTTGAGTTTGAAGTAATTTTTTAGTATCGTATTCTTTTTGTATTTTCCCTGATAGGTATTTGAAATGCTTAAGCAGCAGCTGGTCAACTTTTACTAAGGTGCTTACGTAATACAACTCTAAGTCTTTGTTGTTTTGTTGCTGATAATAATCAATTAATAGTTCATAAGCTTCCCGTAAATCAGGACGTATGAAGTTTTGTGTTTGAAAAGCTTCATCTATCTTTTTTAAATAGGGTATTGCCTTTTCCTGCAACTTTAGGGCCCAGTAACTTTTGCCGATGTAAAAATAAGCTGTCGTTTCGTTTGTAAAGTCTTTATACTCTTTCATTGCCGGAAGAGCCTTGGTCAATTTCTTTATAGCGTCAGGATAATTGTGTTTGAAATATTGGTTTACCCCTTCGGAATGGATGAAGTAAGGCTCCATTTCTGAATTTTTAAGGCGTACACCTGCGCTCTGCCCAGTCTGATTTATCTGGCTGCATAGATCATATTTACCTATGCGATTGTAAGATAGCCCTAAAGAATGAAGTGAATTCAGATAGGCACGGTCATTATTTTCTTTAAAATAGTTGACACATTCTTGAAATAATGCTGTTGCTTCATCGTAAAAGCCCAGGTAATACTTAATCTGAGCAATAACATATTTTACTTTATGTATGAGGTAGTGGTTGTTTGTCTTTGAAATGTATTCATCAGCTATCAGATAACTGTCTAGGGCATTCATATGCTCTTTACGATCGTACTGTACAACCCCTTTTGTCATGTAGGCAGAAGCTATGAATTCAATATTAGCTGTTCTTTTTGCCGTTTTGATCATACTATCGACATATACAAGTTGTAGCTTTTTATTGCTCGTATAAATTAAGGCTTTATACGAATGTGACATTTGACCGAAGTTTTTTTTTCGTTTTGCCTTAGCTAACCAGGACTGTGCATACAGTCTTTCTTTGATACTGTCCTTTTCTTCATAAAGAATGTTGTTGCTGTAATAATCATAGTCTTTCGTTGAAAGACTGTCCGGTATGACAAAGTTATTTTGTTGTGAATAGGCATTATAATAAAGGCATACCCATATTATAAGTAAGTATTTTTTTTTCATATTCCTAAGAGATTAGGGGCTTACTAATTAGAAAAAAACAGGGAGATTGTACTATAGTATTCAATTTCTGCGCATTAAATGTAAGTAAAATAACTTAATAGCAACAAGAATGATCTCAACCTAAGGATTCTCCCATTTTAAACTGTAAGTATCTGTACTAATGTTTCTTATCGAAGAAAGTTCTGTGTTCAATTCGGGAATTGAATATAGTAGATTCCCGAATTGAATAGGTGTTGGCTTGCCGCTAGAGAATGGAGCACCTAGTTTTGCCTTGAATTCAAATGGTTTTGTTATGAGCAAAACTACCATCAAAATTGTTCAGATTATCCCGGGAGAAATGAACTGATTAAAAAGTAATCAGTAACATTTAAAACATTATCAAAGATGAAAAAAATCTATTTAGGTTTTAGCACTTTATTTTGCTTAACCATTTTGTTAACACTTGATTCCTGTACTACCGACTCTGTTTTAGTATTAGATGATCCTTTAGGTACCGTAGTTGGGAAGAATGAAAGCCCTAATTTTAATTCCAAAAAAGAAAATGGCGTGTCAGTGAACGTTAAGGCTCCGTATGTCACTGGCGACCGTATGCCCAATACGTCATTTGGGATTCAGCAAGTGCCGGATAGTATTACTATCTATTCGAGTACTGAAGGAGATAAGATTATTGATCCAGACTGGAAAAAACTAGTCACCCATTTTACAGATAGTAGTGGGACTATTGAGTAGTTGACTTCTATTTCTACCATTAATAGAGTGCATAATTATGCCAAACAGGTTGCTCGCTTGAGCAGCCTGTTTTAATTTTCGTCTGCATCATCCATTCGGATTATAAGTTTGTTTTTGAGAGTATTAAGAAATTTTGTTCTTTCGGATTTTCTGTTTCTGATTTCGATAAAAACTCTGTTGAACTGTCCTAAATCAATATTAAAAGCTATCTCAAAAAAGGTTGTCACTTCTTTGAGTCCTGAAGCCCCGTTATTAAAAACACCTTCTGTATGGAGTGCATAAATCAATTCTATCAGTTCCACTTTTGACCCTGTCCATTTTGGTCCTTTAGGGAGTGGGGAAGACGGTTGTGGTATTATTCCCTTTCTCTGCAGTTTTTGCATTTGCTCTTCCAGAAATATTTTTATCTCATCATTGGCTAGCATGCGAGCTACTTTATAATCGTGAGAGGTTGAGAATCGATGGTCTATTTGATAATAAACACTGTCCATCATTAATTTAAGGTCGTATTTAGCGCGTATAAAATATTTGTTATCAAGACAGTTGTTAGCCGTGCGGCAGTAGCGGTAAAACTCCTGGTTCTGTTTGAAAAAAACCTTTAATTTAAGAAGTTCTGCGTTATAGTATTTAGCTATTGTTTTATGGGAGCCCAATGGCTTATTGGTTTCAATACTATAGATTTGGTTGTAGTAAATCAGTTTGCTGGCAAACTTTGGTTTGATATCCCGGAAGAATTCTATTTCTTCTTTTTTGTTTAGCCCTTTGTATTTTATAAAAAAGGTTTTTAGCCTTTCTAAGGCAGCAACGCTGCTTTTCATTGCATTTTCAGCTGATTGTATAGGGTTTTCTGTTTGCAGATGGATCATTTTTAATTGCTGCTGTAATTCGGACATCAAGGATTCAGAAAATATTTTCATTGAAGCGGTTTAAGATTTACAAATTGACTTTTTTGGTAATTGTATTGTGGTGTAAATCTATTTGATGGTCGCTATTCTTCCAAATAGTATGGTGTGCGATTCTCGAATTGAATAGTGTAATTCCCGAATTGCATAGTAGTTATATTTTTATTTTTTACATCGTCAATACTATTTTCTTTAATAGTTTTAGAATAAAGAATGGTAATCACAGGACGTAAATCCGCATCATCGGGGGCCGAATTTGTAGTTTGTTAAAAAAAAAACACACGAAAGAATTCGTGTGGGAGTGGGGAGCGGGGATCCGCAAGGACACTTTTTTATGCACTAATTTTTATTTGTTTTTTTTATGTTTTTCGTAAATTTTTATGCTGTCTATATTATGGATAAGTCTACTTTTTTTATTTTTTACTTCTTTGATAAAACCATCACATTCTTCTTCATCCATTATGCCAGACGTATAAGCTTTTAAAAGAATATCCATTGTTGTAAGGTAAATAATACCGTGTAATTGACAATAGTGCTCTATGTCTCTTAAGTTACTACTGGCAATATAGTCATTTGTATGTCTTGCTACTGCCATACATGCAGCCTCGCCATCACCTAATGTCTTTTTAAGTATGCTATATTCCTTAATTATCTCAATATTCCTCGGCATTGGGATAATTGGAATCTTAGACCATGTTATAAAATTAGTGATCGATGTTTGGCTACTTTTGTGTTTATCCAGTTCTGCTTTTACCCGATCCAATATAACAAATCGCTCCGGGAATATTTTAGGCAACAGCAGTTGTTTCCCTGCCTTGATAAAATGGATAATGACATCACAATCCAGCAAAATTTTTGGGGCGTTAAATTTCTTTGCCATCCTCATCAATATTTGGATCATCCACATCTATACCGATATCAAACATCAATGAGTGATAGTGACTTTCTGAAATCTTATCCTTGTCAAATAATTCTTTTGCTTTTGTTCCATAATTACCAACAACGATAGGTGCTTCTTTATCCGTTGCATTGTATAATAGTGTAGAGTAACCGTGTTCCACAGCACTTTTTTTGATATCTTTTTTATATTGCGAATAATCAGAACGCAATAGTCCAATTTTGTTTAAACGTATCAATAGAGCAGTTCTGGAAACTCCAAAATACTGCTCCAGTTTAATAATTGTTGCCAGTGATATTTCTGCACCCCATGCTAATTCCTCTTCCGGTATTTGTTTCATGATTCCTGCTTCGGGCATCAAAAAATAGGAACTAAAAATATCGGCATTGTATTCTTCGCGGTCTTTCTTATCAAATTTTCCAGCTTTGCACATTTGAAAACTGAATCCTTGCTGGATAAATAAATGATACAGTTCATGTCCAATAGTGAAATGTTGGCGACCCACAGAATGGCAGGTATTGACCAACATGAAATTACTGTTCTTTGTTTTTAATGCCATACCTGAAAACTCCCCATTTAACGGTCTGAAATACGTAAGAACATCGAGCGATCTTAATAATTTTTCAAAGTCAATGGCATTCTCGTTTCCTATACCGTTTTCACGGCGGAACTTATTGGCTCTTACCTCCAATATTTTATCATTAACGGTTACCATACAAATTATTGATTTTTAGATAATTTTTTACAATCTTACCAAAATCTGCCATTGCTTCCATATCATCAGTATCAAAATCATTTTTTCTGAATGCAAAAACAACTTCTGCTACTGCTTCATCAACATTGTCTACAAAAAAAACATCTAAGTTCACACCAAATAAATCCGATAATCTTTCTAAAACTTCTAAAGGGACTTCTCTTTCTCTAGTTTCGTAAAAACTGATCATTTCCCTTTTTATTCCCAGGAAATCTGCTACTTTATCTTGTGTATATGCATATTTATCCCGTAGGCCTTTTATTATTAATCCTGTTGTATTTGTCATGGCTTCATTTTTTAAAAAGGTGAATGTAACTTTTTTATTTGTTACAAAGATATGTATTTTTTTAAAAATAAAGTAAAATGTACATAAAATTATTTTGTATGTTTGTGTTAATATAATGATTCAAGTGGTTCTAATGATATCCTTTAGTATTTCTATAAGTCAAAAATTAATTACTGAAAATTAGTAGATTTGTGTAAGTCTAAAGAAGATGATATTAGCTTTTAAAGGTTTTACGTAAGAAGCAGCAATAGAAAATTATAAAATTTAGTGCTTATGCAAACTATTAAAATAATAAATATGATTTGTCAACTTTGCCTAGAGGATAAGCAATTAATTAAGAATTCACATATTATACCTAACTTTATGTATAAGGGACTGTATGGTATAACGCATAGACTTGCCAATGTAAATATTCAGGATCTTACTAAAGTTACCTATCAACAGACCGGATTTAAGGATAGGGATATATTGTGTGCTGATTGTGATAACGCCGTAATTGGGACCTTAGAACGCTATGCTTGTAATCACTTATATAATAGCCACGACAGCATTGAGACTGAAATCATGGCAGGTGATGCTATACACGTTTCTTGTCTTAGATATAAGAATTTAGATTATACAAACCTCAAATTGTTTTTTCTTTCTATATTATGGAAATCGCATCTCTCAAAGAATCCGTTTTTTAATGAAATTAATCTTGGCACATGCTATGCAGAGCGATTGAGAAAAATGATATTGAATCGTGATGCAGGAGCTGAGGATGAATTTGAAGTTATTTTAGTTAAGATTGAAAATAATGGAACTAAACCTACTCAATCTATTGTTCAGCCAAGAAGGATAAAAGATAATGGTAATACGAGTTATGGATATCATATCAATGAAATTTTGTATCATTTTAATGTATCGAACTATAACAAGATGTCTATGTTTAATAAAGGCATAATTAAAAAAGACGGGATCATTGATATTGCGATAATAGGTGATGATTTTGGGGACGGATATTTCGATAGTTTTGTTGGACAAAGTCTTTTCCTGAATAGTAATAATAATAGAGATAAGTAGATTAATTTAATAATATGAAAAAACAGTTACCTAAACCTGAATATTGGCAAGATTTTGAAGATTTATGTAAAAATTTATGGGGACAATTATGGGATATACCACTTAAAATCAAGAAGAATGGTCGAATAGGCCAGTCCCAAGACGGTGTTGATATTTACGGAGTACCAAAAGGAGAAATTGATTTTTGGGGGATACAATGTAAAGGAAAAGATTCTTATACGAATGCCCAACTTACTGAAAAAGAAATAGATGTGGAAGTTGGAAGGGCAAAAAAATTTAAACCAAAATTAGCAGTTTTTATTATTGCAACGACTTCGAATAAAGATGCTAAAATTGAAGAGTATATCAGGCTTTTGAACGTTAAGCACTTGCAAAATGATTTATTTGAGGTATTATTGTTTTCCTGGGAAGATATTGTTGATGAAATTTTAAAGCGAAAAATAGTTTTAGATTATTATCTCAATGCAGTTAATTATAATCAAGACCATGGTTTTAGTATGTCAATAAATGGAGTCGAAAATAGTGATCTTATTTTAAGTCCAAAATATTATCGTGGAACTATTACCGATAAAATAGAACAACCACCAAGATACAATCCTAGATCTACTTCTGGAGGTGTTCTCAATTTAATGGTTGATGGATTTAGTTCGAGTGCTAATAAAACAATGCTAAACTGTTGTCTTTTAAACTTTGAACTTACTAATAGCGGTAACTGTGTTATTGAGGATTGGAAATTTATTATTGATTTTGGGTATGGTTTTGTCTATGTTGATATAATTAATTCTGGATGGAAAAAAGATCTTACTTACCATTTTAAATCTTCAGTAAATGTTGATAATCTCAAAGTTATCTTTTGTGATGAAAAGCCTTTAATACAAAAAGATATTAGAATATTTCAGATTTGGGTTACACCTCTTGAGCAGAACTATGATACTAATTTAACATGGAAATTATTAGCCAGAGACTTTAGTATTGATGGCACTATAAAAATAATCAGTGCACCAAGTTATGAGGAAAAAAACCTAATTAATGAAGTAAAGTATAATTATGAAATTAAAGGACCTAGGAAATATACTAAACCTATGATTTCTTATGTAAAATAAAATAATTTATTACTGATTAATATTTAATACAACGAGAATAACTTTGTATTAAATTTACTCTCGTTGTGTTTATAAAGGCAATATCTGCCTTTGTTTGTTTTATGATAATAAATCAAAATGAAAACTTTGATTTATTTTTTTCTAGCTCTCCAACTAATGTTCTTAAACCAGTTTTTTTTTGTATTCATAATACTTGCCTCTTAAATAAAGACCTAAAAGCCATGACACTATAAGTCCAATTTTTTCATAGTACTGTATTGTAATTATAGATTTGATTAGTTAAAAATAACCAGAATAGTGTGGGTATGAAATTAAGAACTTAATTTTAAGTTGTAAAAGATATTTATACTATGAATTGAAAATTACAAAATATCCATTAAAACAGGAAAGCAAGCAGTCAAGAGGTTGCTTTTGTTTATATTGCTGTAAAAACTCGGCTTGTGCGCACGAGCGAGACGCTCGCGCCAGCGCCTGTGTTACTTAACGCTCGCGCCGGCTGGGGATTTTATGCCCAAAAGTGACCGAAAACACTCAAAAACGAAGCAGAAACTACTCTAAAACAAAAGAGGACCATAAATCCTCTTGATATTCTCTCTAATTTTTTTACGATTAGTGCATAGGGTTGCGGAAGTGGAAACGGTTCCGTTCAACCGGAGTTTCATTGGTCGTGCTACGGACGCAACGAAACTCTTAGCTGTTAGTGGTAGTGCTGTTATGTAATCCACTTTTCAACTGTTAAATACAATTCCCATTTTCCATTTTCATTCAACTTGTAAATATAAGTGCCACCTTCTGCACAATGAATTCCACAATTATAGCCAACTTGAACAATTGCCATATCTTTTTTTAAATTAAATAATGGCATACTAACCAAACCAATACACTGATACTTTTCAAGCAGTTTACCCCAATATTTTTCGCTTTTTTCTTTCGTCGCAATCATAGTCGTATCATATTCAACAACATTTTTATGCTTTAGTAGTTTCTGTTCTAAAATGAAATGAATTCCATTTCTGTATTGTTTTGAAATGAATTTTTTGTCTTCTTGAGAGAAAAGTGTATCTACTTTTTTTAGGAGTATTGTATCGTAACCGATATAAAAAGTAGTTTTTCTGTTCAGCACATTGTTACAAAATTTAAAAACATCGTTTTCATTTAAGGCTTCACTATTAATTAATCCATAAATAGTTTGGTTGTCAACGAAAGTTTGGTACTTTTCTGTTCGGTGGTTTTTTTTTATTTCAACTTTGTTTTCAATATTTTTTTTGCAACTAATAAGCAGAAGTAAAAAGATCGGTATTAAAAGATGTTTTTTCATTTGTTGCATTAAGTTATTGAATTCTGCATTCTGAGTTAGCATTACCACTAACGTTCTCGAGCTACAAGCAGTTTGGGACTAAATTAAGCCCATTCTTCGGATTTGCCAAATCTTCCAAATACAAAACCAATTTCAAATTAAGCCTAATACCCAAATTGCTTGTAGCTGTTACCTGTTGTTTTTTCTTTTCAATTGTGAATATGATTGTAAAGTAATTATTGTCAAATTAAACACTAACAAATAATAGCCAATTTTTAGCTGTTCGATGTCTTCAAATATGTTTCCTAAGTACAGTATAATTAAAGGTACAGTTAATAAAGTCAAGTTTATTACGCCTAAAATAAAAGTTGCTTTCGGTTTTTCCATGAACGCATAGATTATTAGAAATAGATTTAATAAAAGCGAAACCATAAATGGAAATATTGCCCATTGTGGAGTTTTAATATCTTCTATAAAAATTTTTCCAATTTGATAGCCGTTTATTGTTAGTTCTTTTTTGAGTTTAACGAAATCAGTAATTGCTTTTTTCTTTTTTAAAGTTAATTCTTCGAAAGTCAAATTATATTCTTTTGCATTAAGTTCAGCTTTAGAATCGCTTTTGACTTCTTCCAATAATGGACTATTTTTCAGCATTGTATTTTCAGAAATATTTTTGTCAGAACAAGTTTGAAAAAACGGAAGAAATAGAATCAATAAACTAATTATTGAGAGTTTTTTTAACATATCGGCTGATTGAATTTATGTTGTTCATTAGTTGTTTCGGTTCTCAAAAATAACAGGTAACGTTTTGCTGCTTTGAGATGGCTGGAAGTTCGTAACCGCTCAATTTTCGGCTTAACGAAAACTTGATGCGAAACGTTAATTCCACTAAACTCCAGCTAGCTCATAATGGTTTTTGTATGCTGTGCTAATTATCAGTTCCGTTTTTCCACAATGCAATTAATTCGGCTTTAGTTTTGAATTTATATTCATTTTTGTAAAGCTTTAATATTTCGTTGTCTGGAAATTCTCGACTTATATTTTTGAGTTCAATTTCGGCTTTTTTAAGTTCTCCTTTTATTTCCAAAGCAGATAAATATTCCATTCGGAAGTTAAAATCATTTTTGAGTTCGGTTTTCAATAAGTTTTCATACTCAATTAAACCAATTTTGTAATTTTTTTCAGCTTCAGTTTTGTTTGCATCAATATCAAAAAAAAGTCCGCGTTGAATTTTCCATAATGGTTGCTTTGGTCTCAATTCTATCATTTTTGCATTATTTTTAATTGACTCTTTGACGTCTTTTTTCCAAGTCAAGAATTTACTTTTGGTATAATATGCATTAAAATAATTTTCGTCAATTTCGATAGCTTGATTGACTAAAACTAAACAACTATCAATTTTTACATTTTCGTCTATATTAGATTTCATAAAAAAATCATTAGCTTTTTTCACTAAAACTTTAGCTTCTTTTTCTTGTCCATCACAAGAAACAATCGATAAAAATATTGTCAGAATAAGTAGTTTTTTCATTTTAGTATTTTTGGCTGCATTGCATACAACTTGTATATAACATCAACAAGTAACGCTTTTTTTAAAATCTTACCATATCTGAATGGCGGTTGGCAGATTGTTCTTGTTTATATATTACTTTTCAATTCCCAATATGTTATTTTTATTATCAATAACCATAATTTCATTGTCAAACATTCTATTACCAGTTATTCCGTAAATTATCGATGAAGGTATATAATCCATCATATTGAGTCTGAAAAATCCATAAACATATTCTCTTTCTTTTATAGTTTTTCCAATTTGAATATTTTCGGTTATTTGCTTTCTATAAATTTCATAATCTTTGCCACCGCTACCTATACAACAAAGCTTTTCTATCTCCTTTTTACTTTTTAGTTTTGCTAACCTTTTTTCACTTGTTAGTAAAGAAAACATACTTGAACCTGAATCAAAAAATAATCTTGTGTTTTCTTCTCCAATTTTTGCGGGAATTAATAATGGAAATTTGTCCACGCTTGCATTTTCAATAAAATCAAATGATTTTCCTAATTGCTTTATATTTTTTTTGGTTATTGCAATTTTATTTGTTTTGAAATCTAAAATTAAAGTTCTTCCAACAATTGCATCTAATCCAATACTTCCGATAACAATAAATGAACTATCTATCTTTACGTCTCCACGATTAAGCATTTTTATCTTATCAGCTTTGAATTTCATTTTTCCAATATTTAATATTGGTTTTTTAAGAAATTGAATACTATCTTTTGAATATTCAGTTTTCATGGATGTATTACTTTCAAGCAATTTACTTAATGTTATTCCGTAGAAACAAGTTTCAGAAATTCCAGTGTCAAATTGCATATATAAATTTTCTTTAATTCCTTCAATTTTTACAGGAACAAAGAAAAATGCTTTTTCAACCAGCATATTTTGAATACTATCACTTTTCCAAATTATTTCACTATAAACAATTTCTTTCGGTTCACTGAAAACTTTAAATGTGTTTATTGTTTTACTATTTCTCCAATAATTGTAATATATTGGAATTGAAATCGAGATTATGAGAATTAAAATTAAGAGTGTTTTGAGAGATGTTTTTAAAATTTTATTCATAATAATTTTCTTCGGATATATTTTAGTTTTCGCTTTTTAGAATGTCTGCCAACTAGTATATAGCATCAAGAAGTAACGCTTTTTTAAAGTTTTACTATAACTCAAGCACTATTTCTATGGCTGTAAATAAAAGCTTTTAAAATTATTAATACAATACCCACATTTAGTGATATTTTGACTTAATTTAAAGAAGATAATAGGAAGCTAATTTTGATCCGGTATTTTTTCATTTCTTTCTTCTAGTTCTCCAGCTATCATTATAATGTCTATTCCTCAAACATTCATAAAACTTCCCTCTCAGATATAGACCTACAACCCACACCACAGCAAACCCAATGATTTCATACCATTCCATATTTTGAATCTTTAAGTAAGGTCAAAATAGGGGTTTAAATTTTTATATAATATGCATTTTGGGAATTTCGATATGCAATGTGGGAATATCTATAGACATAAAAAAAGATGCCTGAGCATCTTTCTACCTATTGTTTTTATATTTTGAGGATAACGTAACCCTTTAAATAATCACAAATCTACTATTTGTCACTTTCGTTTAGGCGGTTTTAATGAAGGTGTATTACCAGGAGTGTCTTTATTATCACGTTGCCGTTTGTCTGGCTGTCCTGTTGATGTTGCTGTTCTTTTTGGTCCTGGTTTAAGTGCCATAATTTCAGAGTTTTAAGTTGTTAAATAGAAATATATAAAAAAAGTCAGAATAATAAAAATGTACAATTAATTTCATGAAATCTTTGGCGATGGGTGCTTAGTTGTGGTATTTGCACTATCTAATTATTCTTTTTCTAAATCTACTTTAAAATCAAAAAACTCCTTAGGCTGTATTTTAAGTCCATATGATAAATTAAGTATTGTTTCTAATGTTATATTTTCAGTACCTTTTTCAATTTTACTAATAAAACTTGCGTCGAGATCACAATTCTCAGCAATCTTCCTATAACTTAAACCTTTCTGTTTTTTTATTTCTCCGAGCCTTTTACCAAATTGCAGTAAAAATTCACTTTTTGTAGTTTCATTAATCATAGCCTATGTTTTAGGCAATTTCTTTAAATTTAAAGAAATTAATGTGGCAATATATTACCACGTAAATGTTTTTTAGTATATTTGTTTTATCATTACATTAAAGTAGTGTATTTTTGCGATTCTTCAAATACAATATTGAAGCATTCGCTTTGAATCTCGTTTCAGAAAACTGGTAATTTTAACACACGAGAAGATAAGTACTATGCTCACGTCCCATGGCGTGGGCTCACTTATTCGTGTGTAGGGTATACCAGTACCTCTGAAGCGTTTAAGATGAGTTCCATGCCATTTTTTTTGCTCTATATTTTGGTAATTACTCAACTTCATTCTTAGCGCTACATCTTCATTTTCATAGTCTCGCAGCAGTTTAAACCGCTAAAACCCGTATGCCTATGACCAAAATGCAATTACACATCTAAATCAGCCAACGCCGTAGCGTTAACCGTGGTTACTATCATTAAATCACAAAATCCCAGTCAGAAAAACCGCATTTTCTAAACTGGTCTGCAATACCTATGCCAACTTTAAACGATTAACTACTCACTATTAACCATTAACTATAAAAGCCCATGAATAAAATAACTAAGCCCCCCTAAACAACCCAACGCCTAGCGTTAACCGTGGTAACTGTCACTAAACCACATAATCCCAGTCAGGAAAATGCACTTTTCTGAACCGGTCAGGAATCTCTATGCCAATTTTAAACTGAGAACTGAGAACTGAGAACTGAGAACTGAGAACCGACAACGGATAACGGATAACTAACAAACACCTGCACCGCCAGCCTCTTTGAACAAAAGGTATCATTAATTTAATTTGAATTTATTAATGGTGCAGGATGTTTTAGCTAACCACAAAACGAACAGATCCCGATCGCTGCGGAGAACCGATAACTGATAACCCATAACCTACTAAATAACATGAAATATTACAAACAAATACTAACCGCATTAATACTCGCACTAATAACGCTAATATTCAATTGGATTTATGGTTGAAACAGTAATGGAGAATAGATTTTTCCAAAATCACAAATGAACGAAGGCTAATTTAAGTAAAATACCAACTTATAATGATCTAGGATGTTTTACCCTAAGCACAAAACGAACAGATATCGGATAACTGATAACTAATAACTAATAAAAAACTAAACCAATATTATGAAAAAAATATCATTTTACAAGGCCTGGACGGCCCTTTATTATCCTATTCTTTTTGGATTATATCTGTGCTGTCTTCCCGTTATGGCTAGAACGCCATTGCCAAAACTCATTCTTCAACAGTATAATATAACCGGAACTGTAAGAGACAGTCAAGGTGACCTGCCTGGTGTTACTGTATCTTTAGAAGGAAAATCAACAGCCACCATTACTGATTATCAAGGTAAATATAGTATAGCGGCTACTGCTGCTGATATTCTTGTATTTTCTTTTGTAGGGTATAACACATTAAGTATTCCTGTAGCGGGACGCAGTGTAGTTCCTGTACAACTACAAGAGGATGCTACCCAACTGCAGGAAGTGAAAATTAATGCTGGGTATTATAGCGTGAAGGAAAGTGAGCGTACGGGTAGTATTGCTAGAATAACGGCAAAGGATATAGAGAATCAGCCGGTAACGAATGTGCTGGCTACGATGCAAGGTAGGATGGCGGGGGTGGATATTGTGCAAGACAGTGGTTCTCCGGGTGGTAGTTTTACCATAAAAATAAGAGGGCAAAATAGTTTGCGTGCGGATGGTAACCAACCGCTGTATATTATAGACGGTGTTCCTTATTCCTCTGATGCTATTGGTAGTTTTTATACTTCGAGTACGACACCAAGTCAAACAAGTCCGCTTAATAGTATTAACCCTGGTGATATTGAAAGTATCGAGGTACTTAAAGATGCCGATGCCACAGCCATTTATGGTTCACGGGGTGCTAATGGGGTCGTTCTTCTCACCACCAAAAGAGGGAAGGAAGGGACTACTGGTTTTACTGCTACCGTATCGAGCGGTTTTGGTCAGCTGACCCGATTTATGGATCTGATGCATACGCCAGAATACTTGCAAATGCGTAGGGAAGCTTATGCCAATGACGGTATTGTGAACTATCCTGCAGGTGCTTATGACGTAAATGGCAGCTGGGATCCCAGTCGAGAAACCAACTGGCAAAAGACACTCATAGGCGGTACCTCCAGTTATACAACCGTGCAGTCCTCGGTGTCTGGAGGCTCAGCACAAACTAAATTCCTACTTAGTGGAAATTACAGCAAGGAGACTACGGTTTTACCGGGCAATTTTAAATATCTCAAAGGCAATATGCATGTGAATCTGAACCATGCTTCCGAAAACAAAAAGTTCCGAATTAATTTTACGGGCGGTTACACTGCACAGGATAATTTTCTTCCACTAACGGATTTTACCAAAGCAGCGATTACGATTGCACCCAATGCCCCAGCGCTCTATGATGCTGCAGGAAATTTGAATTGGGAAAACAACACTTTTAATAATCCGTTAGCTACTCTTGAAGGAAAATTTAAGAGTCTGACGTATGACCTAATTGCCAACTCCCTTTTATCCTATGAATTCATTGAAGGATTAGTGCTAAAATCGAGTTTTGGATACAGTGACTTAAGGCATAGTGAAATTAATAGCCAGCCCTATACAATATACAGTCCCGCTTATGGATTAGGCAGTGAAGCGTCGATTGTTTTTGACAACATAGTCAACCGACGATCTTGGATTATTGAGCCTCAAATGTCCTGGAATAGAAAGATTAGTCACGGAAAAATCGATGTATTAGCGGGCGGTACTTTCCAAGAGCAAAGCAGTGATCAACTTGTAACTATGGGTTCTGGTTTTTCAAGCAACAGCCAGATGGATAATCCAGGTTCAGCTGCTAATTATAGCGTCCTGAGCAGTAATCAAACTATGTATAAATATCAAGCGTTTTTTGGCCGTGCCAACTTTAACTGGATGGAACGGTATGTTGTGAATGTAACTGGACGTAGGGATGGTTCGAGTCGTTTTGGTCCAGGTAAACAATTTGCTACTTTTGGTGCGGTAGGTGCGGCATGGCTTTTTGGGAATGAAGCTCTTATTAAGAACCATGTGGGATTTTTAAGTTTTGGAAAATTCAGAGGTAGTTATGGAACGACAGGAAATGATCAGATAGGGGATTACCAGTATCTAGATACTTATACTAGTTCAGAAAATATCTACCAAGGTATTAGTGGTCTTAGTCCCTCACGACTGTTTAATCCGAATTTTGGATGGGAGACCAATACAAAATTGGAATTTGCGGTGGAGACTGGTTTTTTTAACGACCGTATTTTTACCACTTTTGGTTGGTACCGCAATCGCTCCTCTAATCAGCTTGTGGGGACTCCGCTTCCTGGTACTACCGGTTTTACGTCAATACAATCGAACCTTGATGCTCGGGTACAAAATACAGGTGTTGAAATTACTATCCGTACTGTAAATATTAGCCATTCGGCTTTCAGTTGGGTTAGTAGCCTGAACTTTACTCAAGCTAAGAATGAACTGCTATCGTTTCCTAGTCTTGAAGGTTCACCTTATCGCAATCAATATGTTATTGGACAGCCATTGAATATCACGAAGCTGTATCATTCTATCGGACTTGCTCCGCAGACGGGTGTTTATCAATTTGAGGATGTGAATGGTGATGGGGCTATTACAGCGGCCGATGATCGGAAAACGATAAAGAATCTTAATCCCCAATTTTATGGAGGGCTGCAAAACCAGCTACATTATGGTCCTGTGCAATTGGATCTCCTTTTTCAGTTTGTGAAACAAGAAAATTTTAATTCTACTTTTATGTTTGGCATGCCTGGGACAATGAGTAACCAGCCGACTGCAGTACTGGATCATTGGCAAGAGCCAGGTGATACCCATCCTTATCAGGTTTATAGTAGTGGTGTCAAATCGGCCATACAGCGAGCCAATACCCGACATGCACAGAGTGATGCGGGTATTAGCGATGCTTCCTATATCCGCCTAAAAAATATTTCGCTTTCGTATGACGTGCCTGAGCGATGGACTAAAAAGATGAAATTGAGGTTCAGCCTTCAGGGACAGAATATGCTAACCTTTACCAAATATAAAGGTGCTGATCCTGAGTTTAGGACAGCGGGTTTTCTACCACCCCTGCGCATTTATACCAGCAGTTTGCAAATTAATTTTTAACCTAAAAAATATCGTAATGAAAAACAATACTAGATTATCTGGCTATAGGAGGTTTTGTAATGCCTCGACTTTGAGAATTGCGCTGTTTGCGGTTATCAGTTCGTGTATTATTTCTAGTTGTGACAATTTTGTCGAAGTTGGATTGCCTGCTTCACAGCTGAACTCTTCTGCCGTTTTTGAAGATAGGGCCACGGCTAATGCAGCGATGACAGATATTTATTCTAAAATTCGTGATAACGGATTACTTAGCGGATCGCTGTTGGGACTTTCGAACCAGTTGGGGTTTTATTCCGATGAACTTGAATTGTATGAAGGTGAAACCAATTTTTATAATAATGCATTATTGGCTTCTGGGAGTGAGGTCAGCGAATTGTGGAACAGCAGTTATAACCAGATTTATGCTGCCAATGCAGTTGTTGAGGGCGTGGAAAACTCTGTTTCTTTAGCTGCAGCAGACCGAGACCAGTTGAAGGGAGAAGCTCTTTTTGTGCGTGCATTACTTCATTTTTATTTGCTGAATGCATTTGGTGATATCCCCTATATCCATACCACAGGTTATGAGCGCAATAGGGAAGTGAAACGCATGAAAGAAAATGAAGTTTATGTGCTCATTAAAGCAGATTTAGAACAGGCTATGGTATTACTAGGAGATGATTATATCAATGAAGAGCGGGTTCTTCCCAACAAATGGACAGCTGAGGCTTTGTTAGCAAGAGTGTATCTTTATATGCAGGTGTGGGATGAAGCGTCGAATGCGGCATCGGCAGTACTCAATCAAGGGCAGCTTTATGTTTGGGAAGAGGATCTCGATAAAGTATTCCTAAAAGAAAGCACTGCAACGATTTGGCAGCTGATGCCCAAGATATCTGGTGATAATACCCAGGAAGCGGAGACCTTTAGTTTTATTAGTGGTCCACCACCGAAGTCGGCATTATTGAACTCTCTGATGGAATCATTTACCGCAGATGACCAAAGAAAAGCACATTGGACAACCGCTGTGAGTGATGGCACCACTGTTTGGTATCATGTCAGTAAATATAAAGCCACTACTAATAGTGGAAGTTCCAAGGAATATTCGATAGTATTCCGTTTGGCCGAACAGTACTTAATTCGGGCAGAGGCTAGAGCGCATCAAGGTGACTTGATTGGTGCCAAGGAAGATCTCAATAAAATTAGACATGCAGCGGGATTACCGGACACGGAAGCTACAACTGGTCCTGCGCTCATCGATGCTATACTCTTGGAAAGAAGGCTTGAATTGTTTACTGAGTTTGGGCACCGTTTTTTTGACCTAAAAAGAACTGGGAAACTTGATGCGGTTTTATCTCCTATAAAAGGAGGGTGGAATTCTACTGATCGTAATTTTCCAATACCTGAGTCTGAACTGTTGCTAAATCCTAATCTTTCTCCGCAAAATGCTGGCTATTAAAATAAATACCATGAAAAAGAGATTCATTACCTATCAACGTTTTATCCTCCGATTTATAGGGGTTTGTTTTTTGTTAGTTTCCTGCCCAAGTATTGGGCAGGTGAAACAAAAAAGGCAGCTTACAGCAGCGGATTACCAGTTGTGGAGTAGGTTACGATCCAAAAAAATTTCTGATCAGGGGAATTGGGCGAGTTATCAACTTCAGTATGAATCGAAGAAGGATACTTTGTTTGTGAAAAGTACAAGAGAGGAAAGGGTTTATGCTTTTCCACGCGGCATTGACGGGGAGTTTAATGGTGAGACTTGGTTTGGCTGTAAAATGGAGGATACCCTTGCTTTGCAAAATTTAGTGACTGGAGATTTACACTATACTCCAAACATAAGTAGTTTTGCTTTCACCAAAAATGGTAAATACCTGTTGCAATTTTTAAAGGCACCTGAAAATAAAAGCGAACTGATTATTAAAGATATGAAGGGAAGAATAGTGCAACGGATTGCTGATGTGAGTAGCTGGAAATTTAGTACTACGGGGAATGACTTGGTTTTTTGTGAGGATTTAGTTGATCGTTACTCTGTTGGAATGCTGCAGTTGGGAACAACTATTGTGAAACGCACTATTGCCACAGATAGCAGTAATAGATTCCAGAACCTTAGCTGGAAAGGTAAAACGATTGCTTTTATGCAATCTGGACACCAGAATGGGAAATTATTTTGCTATACTACCGATGATAAAAATCTAGTTAGTTTTGATCCAGAATTACGGGAAGATTTCCCTCCGGATATGCAAATTTCGATGAGCAATGGTTCTATTCTACTATCCAAAGAGGGTGAACGTGTTTTTTTTGGACTACAAGAAAAACCTATTGTTGTGGATAGTACGGCCGAGACAGTTCAGATCTGGAATGCGGCTGACCAACTGCTTTATCCCAATAAGAAACTTTTTGGAACCCCAGCGGATCGTGATAAGTTAGCGGTTTGGTGGCCTAAGAGCAATCGTTTTTTACAAATCACCAACAAAACACTGCCATCGGGATCTTTAAATGGGGACTTTAATTTTGCAATAACCTACGATCCGATTGCTTACGAGCCGCAATCTAATTACGATGGGGTACGGGATATTTTTATTACCGAATTGCAGACTGGAAAAAGAAAACTGCTACTTGAAAAGCATTCCGGCGATATTATGACACTACTGATGTCTCCTGAAGGGAAATATATTTCGTATCCTAAAGCGGGGAATTGGTGGGTGTATGATATAGCTAATGAAACGCATACGAACATTACTAAAAGTTTGGAAATGTCTTTTTTTAACGAGCAGTATGACCGGCCGAGTGATCCAATGGCGTATGGGAATCCAGGCTGGACTGCCAGCGACCAATCGATTCTTTTGTATGACGAATTTGATATCTGGGAAATTGCTCCTGATGGTGCTTCGAAAATCCGGTTGACTCGCGGCAGGGAAAAGGGAATCAGTTTTAGAATTAAGCAGTTAACCGCCGAGCAAGAAACTAAAACGGATGCCTATGAACTGTGTACCGGACAGTTTCATACAAATGGGCAATTGATCTTGGAAGCACATGAAAAAAGTTCAGGGTCGACTGGTTACTACTTATGGAACAGGAAGACTGGCCAAAAGCCTTTGGTTTGGGCTGCCAAAAAAACAAACCAATTTATCAAAGCGGCTAACAGTGATGCGTTTTTGTATGTGGAGCAAAGCTATGAATGTGCACCGAGGATTGTATTTCAGTCTGATTTTAAAGTTCCTGCGAGGGAGTTAATTCAAAGTAATCCGCAGCAACAGCATTACTATTGGGGGAAAGCGGAGCGAATTCATTATATTGATAATGGGAAAGTACTATCAGGAGTGCTTATTTATCCAGCGGATTATCAGGTGGGGAAGCGCTATCCGATGGTGGTCCAAATTTACCAGCGTCTATCGCAGTATCAGCATGATTATATAAATCCTAGTGTATTTGAACAGGGGGGATTTAATATCAGCATTTTTACAACACAGGGTTATTTTGTTCTTCTTCCTGATATTGTCTACGAGTTGGGCGAAGTAGGGAAATCGGCTACTTCCTGTGTACTTGCCGCAACTGACGCGGTAATTGCAAAGGGTTTAGTTGATCCGTCGAAGATTGGCCTGATTGGGCATTCCTTTGGTGGTTATGAAACGGATTTTATCATTACCCAAACGGATCGATTTGCCACGGCTGTGGCTGGTGCAGCATGGACTGATTTGGTGAGTACTTATCTGTATATAGGAGGTAATTACCTTAAACCTGACTTTTGGCGTTCTGAATTCGACCAGCTACGGATTGGGAAATCATTGTTTGACGATACAGAAAGTTATCTTAGAAACTCTCCAGTCCTGCAGGCAGCAAATGTGAAGACGCCCTTATTGTCCTGGACTGGTGCTGAAGACCGGCATATTAATTATTACCAGAGTATTGAATTTTATCTTGCTTTAAGAAGACTTGAGAAAAAGCATACGATGCTTATTTACCCAGGTGAAGGCCACGCGTTATTGGAGGGATCAAATCAAAAAGACCTGACACAACGTATAAAAGAATGGTTGGGGTATTATTTGAAAAATGAGCCTTTGATGCCATGGATGCAAGCTGATCATTAATAATTTGGATTCTACAATATAAAGATTATAAAATAAACAATGCCGTCTGAATTTGATTCAGACGGCATTGTAATAAATGCGAAAATCAGCTATTGCGTATCTCTATACAACAGATTTGGACAGGTTGCACCTGGTTTTGCATAAAGATTGGCACCATCTATATCAGAAGTACAGACGAAGATACCGTTATTGGAACACGTTTGTACCTTCTCACAAGGTATGGCTGCACTGACATGTTTGTAGCCCATTATTGGTGCTACTTTACTACTTTTTTTTTCCATTGCATTGGTTGACAATGCTCCTACCAATCCTACTGCAATTACAGCGATTGGCATTACTAAATTTAAAAATTTACTTTTCATAATAACAATATTTAGAATTTATGATCTACTCTTTTTTACAGGTTTTCGATCTTATCCCTGCTACTTGGCCAATAGATTTTTATGTTTTTAATTTATAAGCGGTTGTCGTATTGATAATTTTTAGTGATGGCTTTACCTAGATTGTATCTGACGATGCGATTATCAATCAGTGCATACAACACCGAATCCTGAACTTCAAAGCTTTTCATTTTTTTACCTACTTCATCATAGATGTAAAAGCTTAACAGGTAACTATTCCTTGAAAGATCATATACATCTATAATGCTTGCTTGTTCCCACATTTTTATATTTTCATAAAGACCTGGAATTCCGGAATTGACATAGAGAAGGTTATTGAATACCGCAGACTGTTTATTAACAATAAGGGGTTGTTTTCCTAATTTTTTTTGATTTTGGCTTTTAATATTGACGATGTTGAGGTTGGCGTGACTTATTGTATCAATAGTATTTCCTCTATAGTCGATGGTAAGATTCCGGTCAGCAATTGTAAATTGGTTTCGATAAGCATACAAGTAAATTATTCTATTCAATTGTTTGCTGTACATCATATGGCCATCCGTATCAAAAAGACCGTCTCTTTGTTTTTGCAAAATTTCGGGATTAAGATGAGTTTTGCTTGTGTCCTGCAAATTCAAAGTTGCCAAAATACTTTCGCCACTGTTCTGCTTTTGTGAGCGAATAGCCATTGTTATAGAATCTAAAGGTTCTACTAATGAAAAGTATTCTCCTCCTTTTTTTACCAGTTTCGCTTTCCAGTCTTTGATTTTTCCTTTGAATATGCAGGGAACAGAACCATCGTATACATAGAAATATGGAGCTGCAATCTTAATCTGTACTGATTTAAAAGACAAGTCCTTGCGGTCCAGTTCAATTTGATATTGTGTTTTTTGTTGCAATGTGGAGTCCAATATTGTTATCAATAATTGTGCGGTGGTGTTACCAAGATATATTTTATTTTGGTCAATGCCTGCAATATAATATGAGTTTAATTTAAGGTCGGCCTCCTTCGATTTTACAGCAGGAAAATGTTGAAAACGTCTTGTTAATTTATTGTGGTAGTGTGTTATATTTTCCGACACTAAAAATAAACCTACGATAATTCCAGTACCGCATATTGTTAAAAATGAAAGAATGATGATGAGGTTACGAGGCTTTAAAATTAGAAATTCTTTTGACGCTGCATTACGTTCTATTAGAATACCAATTATGGACAAAATTATGAATGCAATATTAAATACCAGATGTTCTTTCCATCCCAATTTTTCGAGTATTCCTCCACAGGAGCAGGGAACGAACGAACTGTAATTTAAAATAATAAAAATATAGGCTGTAAACATGACCATTAAGCTAAAGGAAGCGAAAAGTGCCATGAGGCGAAATCGGGTAAACAAGAACATTATTACAATGACCAGTTCTACTAGTGGAACTAACCACGAAATGGAACCCGCAAAAGCACTTAATAAGGGAGACTGTCCAATTTGCACTTTGAAATTTTGAAAGTCCAATATTTTACTTATTGCAGCATAGGTAAATAGCAACATGTACAAATAGCAAATTACTAATAAGGTATTATTCTTTAAATTTGTTGTTGATTTCATTTTATGTTAGTTTGATACTGTAAAATTGTAAATAAAAAACTTATAACATTATGCAAATCAGGCATTTCGTTATTCAAAAATAAAACAGTGCAAAAATATTAGGGTTAAAGATTTTCGTCAGGTCTTGAAATGTCACTTGGTTTGTAGCCAAATCTTTTTTTGAATGCTTTGTAGAAATTAAGGTAGACCTTAAAGCCATTCAGATATGCAATTTCTTTTAAAGAAACGGAGGTTTGTCGAATCATGAGATTTGCTCTTTTCAAGCGTTCTTCTTGATAAAAGTTATAAACACTAGTTTTAAGAAAGGTTCTAAAACCATTTTTTAATATGTGTTCTTCAACAGCAAACATTTGGGCCAAGGAATGTAAAGTGGGTAAAGGTTCATCCAGATGACTTAAAATATAATCATGTAAATTTTGTACTGCAGTAACTTCATTGTGTTTTCGAATTTTTGAACCAGAGAGACGGTCGTTAATGTCGCGCATGTCTTCAAGTATAGTTGATACTGAACTTACAATTATTTCATCGCTGTATAGTAATCGTGATACCGTGCAAAATGATTGCATTAGGTGATTATCACCAGTGATGAAAAATAATTGCAAAGTAGTGGTGTAATTGGAGTTTTTATCTAATTCATCAAGAATACCGTTCCAAAGATCTTTCGATTGCTGATCGATCAATTTTCCAAAATCGGTATTGACAATTGTATCCGGTTTATATTTTAGAGTGCGTGGCACCTCATTATTAAAATTCAATAAAACAAAATCATTGTCCAATACAAATGTCGATTGAATTAGATTTTGATACGGGTAGTAAGCGGTTATATATCCTGATGCCAGACATATTTTTTGGATATCTTCTGCAATTTTATTTAATGCGACAGCAATATTTTTTAATTCATCATTACTATTATCCTGGATGCGGAAGGTCATATTTCCAATTGCCATTTCGAACAGCATTTGGTAAATACGTTTAATCCGGACCTGATTAAATTGGTCTGACATAATTATATAATTTGAAGTGATTTGCTGGAGGAAGAAAAGGAATAACCTTTGCAAACCTATCTAAATAAATTATACGAAGCTAAAAGTATAGTGTGCAATTCGGGAATTGAATAGGTGTTTTTTAGAGAAAAGTGAGTGATGTCCTTCGACAAGCTCAGGATGATGGAGAATAGTGAGAAGTGAATGGTAAAATGATTTTAAATTTCATAATCAAAGTGTAATTCTTGATGAGTTCTATAGTTGAGGTATGGAATAATTGGATCTATTGTGGTTTGGTTTTTAGGTGTTTACCGCAAATGGGCGTTTTAAGAGTTTAGGAGGGATTACTATTATAGTGGTAGAGGGAATAGTGGGGGAAGGATGTGAGGTGTCTTTTACCTATTAATTTATCTGAAGAAAGTTTTCTATTGTGTTTTAATTTATATCAAATATCATTAAAAGTGGGTATTGTATTAATAATTTTAAAGGCTTTTATTTACAGCTATAGAAATATTGCTTGAGTTATAGTAAAACTTTAAAAAAGGTGTTACTTCTTGATGTTATATACAAGTTAGGCGATATGCTAAATCTGACCGCATAGAAAAATCAACTGAACAAAAATGAATGAACTGAAAATACACCTTGAAAACTGTTACGGAATTAAAAAACTTCAACATACTTTTGACTTCACAAAATCAAAAGTACAAATTGTTTATGCTCCAAATGGAGCAATGAAATCATCGTTTGCAAAAACATTCGAAGACATTTGTTTTGATAAAGTTTCACAAGATAGAATTTTTAGTGAAAGAGTAAATCACAGGTCTGCTCTAGTGGACAAGAGAGATATATTAAAAGAAGAAATTTTTGTAATTAATAGAATTCAAGATGCTGATTTTAAAGAAGCTTCAACAATTTTAGCTAACAAAAGTCTGAAAACAGAATATGACGCAATCAATATAAAACTGATTGAAACAAAAAAAGATTTCATAAAGATTCTTCTACCCTATTTTGGCTTAAAGGAAAATGTTATTGAACAAACTATAATAGACGCTTTTAAAAATGACATATATAGCTTTGTAGAAACCCGTTCTGCTGAAATTAATGAAATAGAAACACCTATATTAAATAATATAATTTTTAATGAAATTTTCAATGATAAAGTTTCTAAATTTTTAAAAGAGAAATCTTTTAATACAAAAATAAAAGAGTATATCTCTGTTTACGACAAGTTAGTAAATGAAAACACTACATTTTTTAAGAAAGGAGAATTTAATCACAATAACGCTGAAAATATTACTAAATCACTTAAAGACAATGGTTTTTTTAAAGCCGATCATAAAGTCAAAATTAAAGACTCTGTAATTGGAAACATAGAAGAATTAGAAAATGTAATAAAAGAAGAGAAAGAAAAAGTTTTAAATAACCCTGAATTAACATCAAAATTCAATGAAATTGATAAAGCACTTAACTCAAATAGCGAACTTCGTAATTTTAGAAACTATATTGAAAACAACCAAGAAATTATAAAAGAATTTATTGATTTAGAAAATTTTAAAAAAAAACTCATACTTAATTACATAGCAAATCACAAAAGTGAATTAGATGTTTTTGCAAAATTATATTCAGAAACAAAAACAAGACGTAATGAGATAACAATTGAAGCTAGAAAAGAACAATCTGAATGGTTAAAAGTTCTTGATATTTTTAAAAATAGATTTACCGTTCCTTTCAAGATTAAAATAAAGAATCAAGAAGATGTTATTTTAAAAAGCGAACCTGCCTCGTTGATTTTTACTTATGAAGATGGTGATTCTAAAAAGGACTTGGGAGGTCCAGAAATAAATAAAAGTTTGAGTACGGGAGAACAAAGAGTTTTTTACCTTTTAAATATTATTTTTCAAATTGAAACAAGAAAAATAATAACTAACGACCAATTATTCATAATCGACGATATTGCTGATTCATTCGACTATAAAAATAAATATGCAATAATTGAATATTTAAAAGATATTGCAGACGACCCAAAATTTAAAATGATTATTCTTACTCATAATTTTGATTTCTATAAAACCATTAAAAAGAGATTAGAAGGCGTTAATAATTGGGAAGGCAACTTAAAAGCAGTAAAATCAAAAACGGAGGTGAAATTAGTTCCTGGAGAAAAGCAAGATGTTTTTCCTCAATTACGAAAGAACTTCTCAACTTGCGAAAAATCATTTATCTCTTGCATTCCATTTGTAAGAAATCTAATTGAATATACAGTAGGAACAAAAAACCCGAATTATCTAACTTTAACGTCATTATTACACATAAAACCAGCACATGCAATTGAAAATATAAAGGAAACAAAAGAACATACAACAGGTGAAATTTTAACTATTTTTAATAGTGTTTTTGCGACGACTTCAACGTTAACTGATACGACTACAAAAGTATATGATTTGGCTATTGCAATTGCAGAAGAAATTGAAGCTAATAAAGAAATTGAACCAGTTTTAGATTTAAAATCAAAACTTTGTTTATCAATTGCAATAAGATTTAAGGCAGAGGATTATATTATCAATAAAGTTTCTGACGCTAATTTTCATACAAATATATGGAGTAAAGAAACAGGAAAAATAATCGGACAATATAAAGCTGAATTTCCAAATGACAAAAAGGAAATTGAAATTTTTGAAAGAGTAAACTTGATGACTGCAGAAAACTTGCATTTGAATTCTTTTATGTATGAACCTTTAATGGATTTATCAGAAGACCATTTACTAACATTGTATAAAGACATAAAAGTACTAGAAAGCACAGTCGCCTAACACACGTCTTGCGCCATTTGCGAATTTAGTGGAATTACCGTTTCGCATCAAGTTTTTGTTAAACCGAAAACTGAGTGCTTACGAACTTCCAGCCATCTCAAAGTGACATAACGTTACCAGCAAGCGTAAACAGAAACCTGACTCATTCTTAATATGAAATATTGCCTTTTGATTTTGACAATTTTATTGTTTTCTTGCAATTCGGAACCAAACTATGATGATTATTTAAGACAAATGGATATCGTTCTGACAGACAATTATAAGGTGCTCAGACAAAATACTGACGGTGCAATGGGAGACTTCATTGTCGACTTTCAACTTAAAATTAGCGACAAGGACTTTGAGAATATCATTGCGAAAATAAAACAGACTGAAAACTATAGAGAATATAAAAGTGGAGAAAGTCCTAATAGCTTTAGTAGTATTGGAAAGAACTATCATATTGTGGGATTCAAATTAGGAGACAAGTATTTTTATAAAAAAGAAAGCGATTCTGAACCTGTATATTACGAGCTTATAGTGGATTCTGACAAGACATTAAACTTTACTTATGCGGAGGACTAATAAACGCCAGCTGGTAACCGCCATTGAGCTAGCTGGAATTTTATGGAATTACCGTTTCGCATCAAGTTTTCGTTAAGCCGAAAATTTAGCGATTACGAACTTCCAGCCATCTCAAAGTGGCATAACGTTACCAGCAACAATTAGGAAGACTTAATGTCAATTATTAAAATAAATTATGGAAAAAATATTAGAATATAACTATTACTTGTTTGCAGAAAAATTTACCACAATTGAAAAAGAAAAAGTAATAACCTTCGTAACAATTGTTCAATATCTGTTTATAGTAAACTTCACATTGTTTATATTGTTATTCTTCACAGAACCATTAAAACAATTTCCATTATTAATTATCATATTTTGTTTGGTTACTTTTTTTGCTTTACGATTTTACAATAGAAAAAAATATAAGGATAGATATTTTGAGTTTAAATTAAATTGGAATAATGAAGGTGAAAAGAAAAAATCATTTTATAAAAAACTCATTTGGACATTAGTTTTACTAACTTTTTGTTTAATGATAATCAATTCTAAATCATTACCATCAAATTAAGAAAAGTGGTGATGCTGGTAACTAGCTACTACAACGGATTTGGGCATTGGGCTTAATGGAAAGATGGGTTTGTATATAGTTAAATAGTAGAAAAAAAATCTTAATTTAGTTTCACAAACTACCTAAATCGAGGGAGTCTTATAATAAATTTGAAAATGAAATGTTTTAAAATATCTTTTTTGATGTTATCAATAATTCTTATCTCTTGCGTGGTAAATAAAAAGAGTAACGTCAATTTTGGACAAAGCAAACTTAACATTGAGCTTAGAGAAAAACTTGATGCCATTTTACTTAAAGACCAAGGAATAAGAGAAATTTTAGACGGAAATTTATCTGCTGAAAGAAAAGTAAAATTGCTTGCTGATATGGACCTTAATGAAACAGATATAGAAGGGAGTAAAAAATATAGCTTAGTGCGTCAAATTGACAGTACTAATTTATTAGAAATTGATAGTATTATAAAGATTTATGGCTACCCAAGTAAATCATTAGTTGGAGAACCAGCTAATAATGCCGTATTTTATGTAATTCAACACTCTGAAAAAATAGAAGAATACCTTCACTTAATTAGAAAAGCAACTGAAAATGGTGATATTGCTAAAACCTCATTAGCTATGATGGAGGATAGGAATTTAATGTATAAAGGAGTTGAACAAATTTATGGGACTCAAATAAAAGGAAAAGCTAATAAAAAAGGCCAATGGATTTATTTTTTATGGCCAATAAAAAACGCAGATTCAATAAATATTTGGCGAAAAGAAGCAGGATTTAAACAATCGATAGAGGAATATGTTAAGGATATGGATGTTGAGTTTAAGATATATAAAATGAATGAATTAACCGATATTTAAAAACTGGTTACAACAGTATGGGTTTCGTTGCGTGGGTAGCATGAACAATGAACCATGTTGAACGGAACTGGAGGTAGTTTTAAAAACAGAAATGTATATACCAAAGTTATATTCCATTTTTTTCAACATCTGTCGGTTTTGTATAGATGGATTTTCTGGTTTGTTATTTCAGATAAATAAGCCAATTCTGTCTGAAATAACAAATATTATGTTTATGATTCTCAAAGTTATTTTCATAAATTAGTTCCATTTGAGACATTGCTATCTCGTTTAAAATTGCTCAACTTAGATTTTAATAAATTCATATCCTCACTCACTTTTTTATCTAATATTTTTGCATAATGTTGAGTGGTCTTTAAGTTGGTATGTCCCAGCATTTTACTTACGGTTTCAATTGGTACCCCATTCGAAAGTGTGATGGTTGTTGCAAAAGTATGTCGGGCAATGTGGAATGTGAGATCCTTTTTGATTCCGCATACATCCGCAATTTCCTTGAGATAAGAATTCATTTTTTGATTACTCAAAATAGGGAGGAGGCGTTTCTCATTTATGCAAACTGGATATTCGACATATTTGTCAATGATTTCCTGTGCCATTGGCAATAATGGAATCTTTGAAGGGGTATCTGTTTTTTGTCTGGTCTGGAAAATCCATTTATCGCCATCTATTCCCAGCGAAATATTGTCTGGGGTTAATTGCTTCACGTCTATATATGCTAAGCCTGTAAAGCAGCTAAAAACGAATATATCGCGTACGAGCTCCAATCGTTCTGAAACAAACTCTTTGTTGATCATTTGCTCAATTTCGGCTTCTGATAGGAACTCGCGTACTACTTCTTTGACTTTCGCTTTGTAATTGCTGAATGGATCTCTATTGAGCCAACCGTTAGCTAAACACTGGTTGATGATTTTGTGGAAGTTCTTAATGTATTTTACGGCGGTGTTATTGGCACATTTTCTTTCGCTTCGCAAATAGAATTCATATTCCATGATAAATGCATGATCAATTTTTTCGATATTGATATCTGTGATGTTGTATTTCCAATTAAGAAAACCCTTGGTGTGCTTCAACGAGGTTTCATAACGCTCCAATGTTCCAGCTGCATATTCTTGCCCAACTAATTCTTTGATTTTGCGATTGTGTTCCTGGAAGATGGGAACTAACATTCGTTCGCGTTCTTTTTTACCTGTTAACTCATTTGTAAAGTTTTCAAAGGTAATGGGCACATCTTTTTTGATTAAATTTTTCTCAATATTTAATAGCTTAGATTTTAATTGATCAAGATGTCCATTTAATGAACGAGCTTCTTCGGAAGTTCCTTTCATTTTAGACATTTCAGAATGCCATTTTTCAGGATCGACATACTTACCTGTACTGTTGTCAAGTCGTTTGCGATTGATAGTAATTCTTTGAAAAATTGGGACTAGTCCTTGTGCATTGACTTTAGCTCTTTTTAGATAAAAGAGGATTGAAATTGGTGCATCCATAATTTGGTAACCTTTAAGTTAATAGAAATTTATAAATTCCATCAACACAAAACAAGATGTTCATTTAGTGAACACCTGATTTTAAAGGGCTTCCCGAAGGTAGGGGCACAATGAATTCAAATTTCTTAAGTGCCCCTTATAGTACCCCTTTCAGTATGATAAACCGTGAATAATTTGGATAGGTCTTAAAATGAAAAACCCTCTAAATCATACGATTTAAAGGGTTTTAGTTGGTTTTTTGAATTAACCAGCGGAGAAAGAGGGATTCGAACCCCCGGACCTGTTACAGTCAACAGTTTTCAAGACTGCCGCATTCGACCGCTCTGCCATTTCTCCAGTGAGCGACAATCATTACCTGATTGCGAGTGCAAATATAAGCACCTTTTTCGATTATCAAAAACAATTTGAAGAAAAATTTCAACTGTTTTTTAAACTATTTTTTAACCGTTTCATTTCCTTTGTATTAGCTTGAAAATATTTTTTAGAAATAAAATTAAAAAACTCTAATAGTTGACGTATTCTGTGATTTCAAGACCATATCCAATCATTCCAACACGTTTTCCTTGCTCGGTATTGGATACTAATCGGATCTTAGAAATATCAATGTCGTGTAAAATTTGTGCTCCAATTCCAAAATCTTTATTGTCAATTTTAAGTTTTGGTGCTTTCATTTGGCCGTCGGCTTGTAATGTTTTCAATTCAGAGATGCGACTTAGTAAATTTACCGACTGCATATCTTGATTAATGAAGATTACAGCTCCTTTTCCTTGTTCGTTTATTTTTTTAAACATATCGTCCAGTTGTTGGTCGGCATTATTAGTCAAGGTGCCCAAAATATCGTTGTTAACCTGAGAAGAGTTGATTCTGGTTAGAACAGGCTCGCCAAGGTTCCAAGTTCCTTTGGTCAAGGCAATATGGATTTGCTTGTTGGTAGTTTGTTGGTACGCTCTTAAACGGAAGGTGCCAAAACGAGTAGTAATGTCAAAATCTTCTTTCTTTACAATTAGGCTATCGTGTTGCATGCGGTAGGCGACAAGTGCCTCGATAGAAACTAATTTTAAATCAAATTTCTTAGCAACTTTAGCTAATTGTGGCAAGCGCGCCATTGTTCCATCTTCGTTCATGATTTCGACAATCACACCAGCCGATTTGAATCCCGCTAATCGAGCAAAATCGATAGCTGCTTCGGTATGACCTGTTCTTCTCAAAACACCTCCTTGTTTAGCAATCAGTGGGAAAATATGTCCCGGTCTGGCTAAATCATGTGGTTTTGTGTCAGAATCTACTAATGATAAGATAGTTTTGGCTCTGTCAGCAGCCGATATTCCTGTTGTTACGCCGCCACCTCTTAAATCTACAGAAACTGTAAATGCCGTTTCCATAGGGTCAGTATTGTTTGTAACCATTACGTGTAATCCTAGTTCTTTGCAACGACTTTCGGTCAATGGAGCACAAATTAATCCGCGACCGTGAGTTGCCATAAAGTTGATCATTTCTGGAGTTACTTTTTCGGCTGCAGCCAAAAAATCACCTTCATTTTCTCGATCTTCATCATCAACAACTATGATTATTTTCCCTTGACGTATGTCTTCGATTGCTTCCTCAATTGTGTTAAGCTGTATTTTATTTGTGACCATGTTAGGTATTTATTTTTTAGATGGAAATATTTTTTGAAATAGTTTTTGGAATGGACTTAATATAATGTCCATGTTTATTAGTCCTATGTCATTTGTTGCGCGATACGTTAATAGGATAGCTAATGGTGTTAAGATAAAAGAGGACATCCAGGCTCCCATAAAAGGAGATAGACCATTTTCTTGCGCTATTTTCTTGCCGAATGTATTTATAAAGTGATAGGAGATAAAGATAAGTACTGCAAATATAATAGGTAGACCAAGTCCTCCTTTTCTAATGATGGCGCCTAAAGGTGCTCCTATAAAGAACATCATAAAACAAGCGTAGGCGATTACAAATTTATCGTAAAAGGCAAGTTGATGGTTGTTGATGTTTTTCTGCTTACTTTCAAAATTGACTTTAGTAGCATCGATAGAGTAACCAGTACTTATGGTGTTGCTATTTGCCATTTTTAAGATCTCTAATTTCTGCTTATTTGTATATAAAGCTAAAATGTCTGCGGGAAGGGGCTTCTCTTTTTCTTTGACTGTTTTAGGAACGATATTTTTTGAGGTAATTCCTGTTCTCGAATTAATATTTTCCGAATTGGATACAATTTCGCTTTTCAAATTTTTATGCAAGGAATCTAAAGTGTAACTCAATTCATTAATTGTCAACATAGTATTAGTGTTGGCAATATTATTTTCGTTTACATCTACTTTATTGAGTTGCGATAAATCGATATTAAGAGTGTATTTTTTAAAAGCGCTTTTTGCGAAAGGCATTTTTATTCGGTCTTCATATTGCTTTGGAACCAGATCTTCATAATAGTTACCGTCATTTAGAACAAGTTGTAAGATGCTGGATGTTTCACTGCTAACTAATTTTCCGTCTTTAGCTTTGATTACCGTTTTGCTTCCGTCTCCAACACTTGATTTCTTATGTATCGTAATACCGGTTAAAACACTTCCATTATCTCCCGACTTTTTATTGACTTTGATGTTGTAATCTCCTACATCGCTAAACTGTCCTTCGGCGATGGCCATGGCGGGTTTTACCTGCGCAATATTTTTTCTGAAATTGATAAACTTATATTCGGCAAAGGGAATTACATTATTGGCAAAATAGAAGGCAACAATACTAAGTAAAAGTATAAAAGCAGTAAGGCCTCTCATCGAACGTTGCAACGATATACCTGCAGATTTCATTGCGGCAAACTCATAGTTCTCGGCTAAGCTTCCAAAGCTCATTATCGAAGCTAATAATATGGAAAGGGGCAACACCAGCGGAATTATTCGAGGCATCGAGAACATTAAAAACTTAATAACTAAAGCAAAATCCAAATCTTTACCAGCGAGTTCTGCTATAAAGAGCCAAACTGTTTGCAATATGAATATAAAAAACAAGATTACAAATACCGTAGTAAATGTAATCAGGAATGTTTTTAATAAGTATTTGTCGAGAATTTTCACCTAAAGAATTAATCTAATTTATTGATGTAGTAATTTGGATATTTACTTTCGGCAAAGATAAATTGATTTTTTGACAAAGGTTGATTGGTTTTAAAAGAATTAACTGTTAAAGTAGTTTTTGTTCCTTTTTTACCCATTTCGATCAAGTTATAGATGTGTTTCGTTTGTACATCGATCCCTAATAGTATTTCTTTTCTCTGATCTTTCGCGTTTGTAGGAATTAATTTGATGTACTGTATTTTGCGACCTCTTACATCTTGTAGAATATCCATCGAATATTTATAGCCACTATTAAAAAAAGTTAGCATTTTAGAAGGCGTAATTGCACTATCATCTTTTTCGTTAAAACTCGAAATCGTAATTTCTTCATCTTCTGGAACGATGGTGTAGGTTTTTCTACCGTCAAAAATTTTAGTTATTCCCATGAAATTCAATACATATTGATTGTTTTTCATAGTTACATTTCCTTTACTGTCTTGATTTATGTTTTCTCTCGAATTATTCAAAGAATATTTAAAATCAATTACAATGTTGTTATAACTTTTAACTTTTGCAGTTACCTGATCTAAAAGTGCTTTCGCATTTTTATCTTGTGCTTGTGTCGAAAAGCTAAAAAGTAGTACAAATGTAATTAGGATGATTTTTTTCATGGTTTTAATTGTTTTGTTCATTGTTGAAAAATTGATCAAGAGAACTCATGTCCAGAATGTTCACACCACGTGCTTTACTTCCTTCAAAAGGACCTACAATTCCAGCAGCTTCTAATTGGTCGATTAATCTACCAGCTCTGTTGTAGCCCAGTTTTAGTTTTCTTTGTAACAATGATGCTGAGCCTTGTTGTGCATTAACAATAATTTCGGCAGCTTCTCTAAACAAAGTATCTCTTTCGGAAATATCTACATCAAGATTGATGCCACTATCTTCTCCCACGAACTCTGGAAGTAAATAAGCTGTAGCGTATGCTTTTTGGGAACCAATAAAATCGGTTATTTTTTCGACCTCAGGTGTGTCTATAAATGCACATTGAATTCGCACTACATCATTACCGTTTGTGTAAAGCATGTCTCCGCGCCCTATCAACTGATCTGCGCCAGAAGTGTCCAAAATTGTTCTTGAATCAATTTTTGATGTTACTCTAAAAGCGATTCTCGCAGGGAAGTTGGCTTTAATCAAACCTGTAATTACATTTACAGATGGTCTTTGCGTGGCAATAATCAAATGGATACCAATTGCTCTGGCTAATTGAGCTAGACGGGCAATGGGAACTTCGACTTCTTTTCCAGCGGTCATTATCAAATCGGCAAACTCATCTACTACTAATATAATGTAGGGTAAAAATCGGTGTCCGTTTTCAGGATTTAGTTTTCGAGCCTTAAACTTATCATTGTATTCTTTAATATTTCGCACCATCGCATCTTTCAACAGCGAATAACGATTATCCATTTCCACACAAAGAGAATTCAAGGTATTTACCACCTTTGCGTTATCTGTAAGAATTGCATCTTCGCCATCAGGAAGTTTGGCTAAATAATGTCTTTCAATTTTATTAAAAAGAGTCAGCTCCACTTTTTTAGGATCGACCAATACAAATTTAACTTCGGCTGGATGTTTTTTGTACAATAACGAAGTTAGAACGGCATTTAAACCAACAGATTTTCCTTGTCCAGTGGCACCCGCCATCAATAGGTGAGGCATTTTGGCCAGATCGACAACAAAAGTTTCGTTAGAGATTGTTTTTCCTAAAGCAATAGGCAATTCCATTTCAGCTTCTTGAAACTTAGCCGAACCAATCACACTTTTCATAGAAACCATCGTTGGATTCTTGTTTGGCACTTCGATTCCTATTGTTCCTTTTCCAGGAATAGGGGCGATGATACGAATTCCTAATGCCGAAAGGGATAAAGCAATATCATCTTCAAGATTCTTAATTTTTGAGATACGAATTCCGGCTTCAGGAACGATTTCATATAAGGTTACAGAAGGTCCAACAGTTGCCTTGATTTGCGCAATTTCAATTTTATAATTGCGAAGCGTATCAACAATTCTGTTTTTATTTTCTTCTAATTCTTCCTGGTTGATTGTGATTCCACCAGTAGAATAATCTTTTAAAAGATCAATTGTAGGGTATTTGTAATTGGATAAATCCAAAGTAGGATCGAATAAACCAAAATCGGATACAAGTCTAGAAGCTAAATTCTCTTCAATAAGATCTTCTTCGGGAGCAGTTTCGATCACAAAGGAATCATCAACAGCGTTTTGATCTGTCAGAATTTCTTCAACCACTTTTGGTTTAGAAATAGGGTCAAGGTTGATTTCTGAAGATTTACTAATCGTTGGTTTTAAAGCTTCTTTGTTAACTTCAAATTGTGAAGGCTTGACTATCGGAGCATTATTTTCTAATTCTTTTTCTTCTGTTATGGCAAATTCTTCTAAGTTATAAGAGTTTCCCGTTGTAGTAATCGAAGCAGAACCTAAATCTGACTTAATTTCTTTTTTAGTATTTTCGAAAAAGGACTGAATTCTTTCTGGAGATAGTTTTAGTTTAAAAATAACATAGATGATTAAACCGAAAATCAACAGTAAAAGTGTTCCTGTTTTTCCTATATAATCCTGCAAGAATAAATTCAATTCATAACCGATTGTTCCTCCTAATTCAGGAAGTGAGGTGGCGAAAAAACCAAATAAAACCGACAAAATAATAATAGCAAATAAATCCCAAAACCAGATTCCTTTCAATTTATTTGAAGAAATTCCCAGTATGAAAAAGATTCCGGTCAGGAAAAATAAGCGAACAAATAGAAAAGACGCAAGGCCAAATCCTTTGTAAACAATTGCATCGGCTAATAAAGCGCCAAATTTACCCAACCAGTTTTGAACAACCTCTGAGCGATCTGTGAGTTGTGAAACAGCACTTTGATCTGCTTGGCCGTGAATATAAAAGGAGATAAAAGCAAGCAGTAAAGCAACAGAAAATAAGATAAAGAGACTACCCAGCACAATTTTGTGCTGTTTCGTTAATACCCGCGATGTACCTACTTTAGCTTTTGAAGTGATTTTCTTGTCTAAAGGTTCTTTTTTTATTGTTTTTGCCATTCTTGATTGTATGTACTACTGCTTAAAAAATAAGGGGAACGTATATGATTAAACCGATTATTACTGCAGTTATTCCAGCAAAAAAAACTGCTCCCGCTGCAATGTCTTTTATGAAACCAATTCTTTCATCATAATTGGGATGAATAAAATCAGCTATTTTTTCTACTGCTGTATTCAGTCCTTCAATACTCATCACAAGGCCGATTGCCAAAGTTTGAAAAAGCCATTCGGTTGCCGAAATATGAAAATAAAATCCAGCGATGGTAACTAAAATTCCTAATGAAAATTGTACCATTATGCTGTGTTCCGAAGTAATTAATTTCACTGCCCCTTTTACGGCATAATTAACACTTTTTAGTCTTCCTGTGATGAAGCTATTGTCTTTTTGAAATTCCATTAAATGAAAATTATAGTACAGCTAAAGCAGCTTCATAATTGGGTTCATTAGCAATTTCAGGAACTTGCTCTGTATGGATAATAGTACCGTCTGTATCAACGACAATAAGTGCTCTAGAGTGTAACCCAGCTAATGGACCATCAAGAATATCAAGGCCGTTTGCTTTACCAAAATCTCCGCTTTTAAAATCAGATAGGTTAACTACATTTTCAAGTCCTTCAGCACCACAAAAACGTTTTTGAGCAAAAGGTAAATCTCTGGAAACGCATAATACAGCCGTGTTTTCTAATTTTCCGGCACTCGCGTTGAATTTTCTTACTGAGGTGGCACAAGTCCCAGTATCTATGCTTGGGAATATATTTAACACTAATCTTTTTCCAGCAAAATCACTTAGTGAAGCGACAGAAAGATCGTTGTTTATTAATTTAAAGTCAGACAGTTGTGTTCCTACTTTTGGTAATTCTCCTGAAGTATTTATTGGATTTCCTCCTAATGTAATTGATGCCATGATATGTGTTTTTTAATGAAGTTCAAAAGTATGAAAATTAATTAAGAATTAGGATTTAAGCTGTAAGATTTTAGTACGGGGAACAAAGGTTTCTAATCAAGTGGGTTTTCGATAAATAGGAGATAAATGAAAAAAACGCAGCCATTTCTGAGTGCGTTTTTTGTATATTAGCGGTATAAAAGAGTTTCTATTTGTCGATAGAACCCAGCACTCTTTTCATAAAAGTGTTTAGGGCTTCTTTTTTATCTGTTCCGGATTTTACTAATTTATTTACTTCTAAAGCTCCGTACATATTCGAAATCAATTCACCTATAACATCTAATTCTTCGTCTTTCAAAGACGGGATTTCTGTCATTGCTTCCAGAACTTCAATCGTTTCAATGATATAATCTTGATCGTTTTCTTCAATAAACTGAGTCAAATGCTTTATTACAGGTAATTTCATTTTTTTAAATTTAGGAATTCTGATTTAGGATTGAGGAATAAAAAAAAAACTATTTAGGAATTGTAATTTGAGATCTAGGAATTAAAATGAAGGGAATAAGACTTAGGAATTAAAAAACTAATATTATTCTATAACTCGAATCATTTTTAATCCTACACCTTAATTTCTTATGCCTAATTCCTTAATTTCAGAATTAAACAATTTCATTCACTAATTCAATTAGCACTTCTTGCTTATTAGTTTGCGTTTCGTTTACCAAAACTCCGTTTACAAACGTAGCAAAAGTTGGTAGGTTACTCACATTTGCCATTTTTCTTGACTCAGGAGAGTTTTCAGCATCAACAAGGACAAAAGTAATTGCTTCGTTTTCTGAAGCCAATTTTTTGAATTTTGGTTTCATTATTCGACAATTTCCACACCAAGAAGCCGAAAATTGAACTACTACTTTCTCGTTTTTAGTTACTAAATCCTGTAATGTATCTTCGTTTAAATCTATTAACATATTTTTCTTTTTAAATTCAATTTCAAAAATTAAATGGTAATTTCAAAAATCAATGGCAATATCGATATTCAATAATTGAAATTGATATTGCCATTGATATTGATTTTTTATTCTTAGTTCAAGCTTAGATATGCAGCAGTACTGTTTCTGTCAGCGCTCATCGCTTCTTTACCAGCCTCCCAGTTTGCAGGACATACTTCTCCTTTTTCTTGGATATGAGTATAAGCATCAACCATACGTAAATATTCATTTACATTACGACCTAGTGGCATATCGTTTACACTTTCGTGGAAAATTTTTCCAGTTTCGTCAATTAGGTATGTAGCTCTAAAAGTTACATTCGATCCTTCGACAATTACGGAATCAGTTTCTTCACTATATTCTGTAGAATCGACATCAAGAATACCTAATATGTTAGATAAGTTTCTGTTTGTATCAGCAAGAATTGGGTAAGTAACACCTTCAATTCCACCGTTGTTTTTTGGAGTGTTTAACCAAGCGAAATGCACTTCATTTGTATCGCAAGAAGCACCAATTACGATTGTATTTCTTTTTTCAAATTCCGGTAATGCTGCTTGAAAAGCGTGTAGTTCAGTTGGGCATACAAATGTAAAATCTTTTGGGTACCAAAATAATAATACTTTTTTGTTGTTTTTTGTAGCTTCTTCGAAGATGTTGATTTTCAAGTTGTCACCCATTTCTGAGATAGCGTCAACTGCAATACTTGGGAATTTTTTACCTACTAATGACATAATAATATATTTTATTGTTTTTTTAATGTTTTGCAAAAATAGGCATTAAGCTCGTATTTAAAGAATCAATTTCAATTATATATTTTTATTAAGCAATAGATTTTAACTATAGAAGCAAAAAAATACCATAACTGTAAGCGAGCTATGGTATTATGATTTTATGGGAATTTTTGTAATATGGAATTTTAGTTATTTTTTTCAGCTACCAATTGTCTGATTTTTATATTGAATGCCGCAAAGAGCAAAGTCATAAACGGACTTATAATATTGAAGAAGGCATAAGGTAGATAATCGAAAGTCGAAACGCCCAATGTACCAGCATGATAGGCTCCACAAGTATTCCAAGGGATTAATACAGAAGACACAGTACCGGAATCTTCTAATGTTCTACTTAAATTTTCAGGAGCCAGACCTTTCTTTTCATAGGCTTTGGCAAACATTTTACCAGGTACAACAATAGCTAAATATTGGTCAGAAGCTGTAATGTTTAGGGCTAAACAACTTCCTACTGTCGCAGCAAATAGCCCAAAAGTAGTATGTGCTAATTTCAACAATGCATGACTTATTCTAGCCAAAGCACCAATGGCATCCATAATTCCGCCAAAAACCATAGCACAAAGAATTAACCAAATAGTGCCTAACATTTTTTTCATTCCACCTGAGGTGAATAGTGATTCTAGGGTTTTATTATCGGTAGCTACGACCACGTCTCCAGTTATAGCATTCATCACTCCTTTATAAGCCGACTGGAAAGTCATTTGGTCAACTCCAGCAATTTTATTTATGATATGTGGTTGAAAGAAAATAGCAAAGGTTGCGGCTAATAACGTACCAATTAACAATGCTATTAACGGCTCCGTTTTTCTAATAATTAAGCCAATTACGACTACAGGCACAAGGAATAACCATGGTGATATTGTAAATGAAGCTTTAATATCTGTTAACAGGGTAGCAATATCAACGTTTCCAGTCACATCGACGGAGAGACCAAGCACAATAAAAAGAATGAATGTGATAATATATGTCGGTATTGTCGTTAAAGCCATGTATCGAATGTGGGTGAACAAATCAGTTCCAGCCATTGCAGGAGCAAGGTTTGTTGTATCTGACATGGGAGATAATTTATCACCAAAATAAGCACCAGAAATTACTGCACCAGCTACCATTCCCAGATTAAACCCCAATGCACCACCTACACCAATCAAAGCGATACCAACAGTAGCACTCGTTGTCCAAGAACTTCCTGTCGCTATTGAAATTATAGAACATATAATTAGTGTCGCCGGCAAAAATATTGCTGGACTCAGAATTTGCAAACCGTAATAAATCATCGAAGGAATAATTCCGCTAACTAACCAGGTTCCTGCTAAAGCACCCACCATAAGCAATATTAGTATGGCACCTACAGTAGATTTTACATTTTCAGATACTTCCTCTATCATTTTATGGTAGCTAACTTTATTAAAAAAGCCAACAATAGCCGCAACAGCTCCTCCTAACAGTAAAACAAATTGATTGCTGCCGCTCAAAGCTTCATCGCCATAAACATAAACATTAAAAGCGAGCATGATTACAAGTGCAGCGACTGGGATTAATGCTTCACCAATTGATAATTCTTTATTTCTATGTATTTTTATGTCCATCGTATTTCTAAATCTTTTGAGTTTGCAATATAGATAAAAAAGGTGCGATTAGCCTAACGCAATTTTCTGAAAAATTAAGTTTATGCCTTGCCTTATTTAATTTATTTAACAAAAACAGAGATGTTTGTGTATTTTTATTCGAATTTAATATGGATTATATTAAAAAAATAGAATAGACAAGGTTCCCTTTTTTTAATAGATTTTTATGTCAATATCTATTTATATATTCCTAATGTTCACAGGTAGAGTTCCTTGACAAGGAATATTATTAAGCAGTTGAAGCGCCGCAGTTTCCTGAAATTCCTCAAAATCCTGATAAATTTGAACAAGGCCAGTTAGCGATTGTATGTTAGGAAGTAGCGGTAAAACATAAGGATTTCCGAATAGATATAAAACACATTTTTTTGTTGTGAATACATTTTTTAGTAACTCTAAAACAGCGTCTTCAATGTCAAAATTATTCATTGGTTTGGCTTTTGGTACAAAAAGCGCAATAATTAGCGTATCATAATCAGCTAGATTATTTTCTATTTCTTCGCTTGTATTCGTAGCATCCATCTCAATTGCAAAATTTGGTGCAGATAGGGAAGGGGTAAGTGTTTTAAAAAAAGTATTTTCGGTGGTTTTGTAGATGCTTAGGTTTGCTAATTTACCGCTTTTTGCGGCATCAAGAACTACTGCCGTATTTTGATTGTCCTTGATTTTAGTAATACAATTTTTAGCAATTTTATGATTCAAAAGAGAAGCTGTTGCAAAATCTAATTCGGTTGCAGGAACCGTTTCTATATCAAATAAACCTACTTTTTGCTTGCATTTTACAATTCGATTGTAGCTTTCTTCAATGCGTTCAGGAGTAGCATTTTTAAGTATTTCCTGAATGCCTTCGGGTACATTTTCGGCAAAACACAACACATCATTTCCGGCGTTGAACGCTTCCCATTCTAGTTGACCCTTTTTTTCGTAAAGCATAGACACACTGCGCATATTCAAGGCGTCTGAGATAATCAAGCCATCATAATTTAATTGCTTTCGCAAAAGATCCTCCACTACTGACTTTGATAATGTAGCCGAAGTATTTGCGCCTTCATTCAAAGCAGGTACTGCTAAATGTCCTATCATAATTGAATCGACGTCACTTTCGATTCCTTTTATAAAAGGATACAATTCATTTTCAAGTAATTGGTCTAGGTTTTCTTCTAAAACGGGTAAACCTAAATGAGAATCAACATTAGTATTGCCGTGTCCGGGGAAATGTTTTAAACATCCTAAAACACCAACTTCGTTCATTCCTCGTAAATATTCTAATGCAAATTGAGCCACCTTTTCTTTATCTTCTCCAAAGGAACGGTAACCAATAACCGGATTATTTGGGTTATTGTTTATATCGGCTAAGGGTGCCAAATTATAATGCAGTCCAGCCGATTTTAAATCAAGTCCTATTTGTTTTCCTACTTCATATACTAAATGGGATTCGCTCAAAGGCAAAGCGCCAAGTGCAATCGCATATGGATATTGCGGTGTTTTTTCGACACGCATTGCTAGGCCCCATTCGGCATCAATGCTCATCAATAGTGGAGTAGTCGCGCATTTTTGATAGCGTACAATTAAATCTTTCAGTCGCTGGTAACTGTTATCATTAAAGACAATTTTATTCTTAGTTTCATAATTAGTAGCAGCGCTGACTCTACTATGAAAAAAGGTAAGACCACCTATGTTGTGCTTTCTAATTAATTCTTCTGTTGCTTGAATATTTTCTTCGGTGTCGTTGATAAAAACAGCTGGAAAAAAGAATTGTCCTATTTTTTGTTCTAATGTCATAAGTTTTATTTTAGCCATATAAACCATATAAGGATAGCTAATAATTTTTTTTAAAAATTTATATGACTTATATGTTAATGATTTTTGTTATTCCACCTTTTTTCCAAAATCAGTTGGGAAAATTAAATAACGCGATAGTATCAGTCCTGGTATCGTTGCTATAAGCACCCAAATAAAGAAATTGGCGTAGCCCAAATATTCTTGGATATAACCGCTAACCATACCTGGAAGCATCATTCCCAATGCCATAAATCCAGTGGCGATAGCGTAGTGGGATGTTTTTGACTCGCCATCGGCCAGATAAATTAAATACATCATAAAGGCAGCAAAACCAAAACCATAACCGAATTGTTCTGCAATTACTGCTGTATATACATAATAGATTGATTCAGGATGAAAATGAGAAAGCAGAATGAATCCAATATTTGGCAAATGAATTGCCAGAATCATTGGTAACATCATTTTGCCTAGACCGTATTTTGAAATGGCAATTCCACCAAGAATTCCGCCAATAGTAAGTGCTATTACGCCAAATGTTCCGTAAATAATTCCTACGTTTTGAGTCGTTAGTCCTAATCCTCCAACCTCAGTTCCGTCGATCAGAAAAGGAGTAAGCATTTTCAATAATTGGGATTCACCCAAACGAAATAATAGTATAAATGCCAGAGCTATTCCAATTTGCTTTTTTTGAAAAAAACTGATAAAGACTGCTCCAACGCTTACTTTTGGTTCTGTTGATTTTTCATCCTTTACAGAAGCTATTTCAGTTCTTGGCGTAGAAAAATAATTATAAATGGTTAACGCAGTCATAATCAAACCTACAATGATCATAGTGTAAGACCATGCTTTTTGTTTATCACCATATTCTTGCTCCAGATAACCGCCAATGATTACAATCAAACCATTTCCGGTAAGCATTGATAGGCGATAGAATGTACTGCGTATTCCTAAGAAAAAAGATTGTTGGTCTTTCTCTAAAGCTAACATGTAGAAGCCATCACTGGCTACATCATTAGAAGCAGATGCGAAAGCCGCGACCCAAAACACAGCAAGACTGATCACAAAAAAATTATTCATGGGTATCGTTAAACCCACAATCAAAAAAGCAATAGAAATCACTAATTGCATGGCTAGGAACCACTTTCTTTTGGTAGCATATAAATCGATAAACGGGCTCCACAATGGTTTTATAACCCAAGGGAGATACAACAAACTCGTGTAAATCCCGATGTCTTCATTGTCAATTCCCAGGTTTTTATACATAATAACCGAAACCGAGATAATTATCGCATACGGCAAGCCTGAAGCAAAGTTCAAAAATGGTATCCAATACCAGGGTCTGTTATCTATTTTCATTATTCAAAGAACTTTGGAACGTTTTGATTTCAATAGGTTTGTTAACTAAAGTAGCTTGGCTTTCATTACCGTAGTAATCAATGAAAGAAACAGCACAGATATTATTTTTTTCTAAAAGGTTATTCTGAATATTGATGGTAATGCTATTTTCTTTTTCCTTAAACGCAATTTTATCAACGATTTGACTTGGATCATTAATGTCAAGTTTAGAGCTGTTTTTTGCACCGTAAACCATGACGTAACGAATTTTGCTCAGCGACGGATAGTTCAATGTGACCGCTGCAGTTGTCTTGCTAGATTTAATATTAGAAATAATTGGGTACTCAATATTTGTTTTTCTAAAATTAGGAACTACATAAGGAAGCGCTGGGTATTTGTATTGATTTTCTAATAGCAAATCAGTCACAGCTTTGTTTCTGTTCACAAAAGATTTGGCACTAAAAAAAGCATTTCCGCCCATGTTTTTGTAAGTACGAGTCATATCAATCTGATTCGGAATCTCATTTGGATTAAACCATTTTTTATCAGAGTCGGTATTGACCTTATAACTTCCGTTCCCAATGTAAATAGCTGTATTCTTTGAGTTTGCTGCCCACCATTTAATGAGTTTTGCATACGAAGCTGTTTTGTGTTCGATACTCCAATACAATTGCGGAAGCAAGTAATCAATCCAGCGATGCTCCATCCACGCCATTGGGTCAGCAAATAAATCGTCATAATTTGTTTGCCCGGAATTCGTATCTGAACCTCGCGGATCTACAGATTTGTTGCGCCAAACTCCGAATGGGCTTATTCCAAATTGTACCCAAGGTTTAATTGATTTTATAGAATAAGAACAGTATTTTACAAAATTATTCACGTTATAGCGTCTCCATTCTGGCAAACTCATTCCCTCGCCATATTTTTTGAAAGAAGCGGTGTCATTAAAGTTTTCTCCAGGTATTTTGTAAGGATAAAAATAGTCGTCAAAATGTATCGCATCGATATCATAGTTTCTAACTACTTCATCAACTACATTAATTAGATGAGTCTGTACCTCAGGTAAAGCGGGATTGTAATAGTATTTTCCGCCATATTTGATCATCCAATCTGGATGTTTAAAATAATCATGATCTGGACTTAATTCTGCGGTATTCAGATTCATTGTGGCACGGTAGGGGTTCATCCAAGCGTGGAATTCAAAACCGCGTGCATGAGTTTCTGTAATCATCCATTCCAAAGGATCAAAGTAAGGACTTGGCGCCTTACCTTCTTTTCCAGTCAAATACTTAGACCAAGGCGCTAGTTTTGAAGGATAAAAAGCATCACCAACACTTCTTATTTGAACAATAACAGCATTATAATTTAGTTTTTTATAGGTGTCTAAAATCTCAATAAAGTCCGCTTTTTGTTTTTCAATTGGATCTTTTCCGCTTTTTGGCCAGTCAATGTTAACCACAGTGGCAATCCAAACGGCTCTAAATTCGTTTTTAGGATAATTCACTGTTTCTTGCGCGATTCCATTCGAAAAAGACAATAAAAAAAAGGAAAGCAATAGAAAAATGTAATGGTTAGGCTTCATTATTGGGATGTTTTTATAGAATTCAAAAATAGTTTTTTTAGCGACAAGTATTAAATATAAAAGTCTTAAAATTGGAATTCTTTAGCTGGAGCAATTTCTTTGCCAATTATTAGCAACTCACTGTAAAAAACGACTTATATAAAGGTCGAATTACGCACTATACTTTAAAAATCAAATTGTATTTATAAAATAGCCATAGTATTGTAGACCAAAAAACAGCATAAAACAGGGCATAGGCTAAGGACGAATTTAATGGATTTTCAAACAGGGACACAATCCAGACGTTATAGATTAGATATTGGATATTGATTTGTTCTGCTGCGATTTCAGGATTTTCAATGGTAATGGAGCTCATAACTCTTGGAATTATCCCAGAAAAGAAAAAAACGATCATAGGATTCACTCCCCAAAACAGAAACAACTTTGTCCATTTTTTATAGTTTGCCACATCAATTATATAATATAAAACGGCCAAGCATAAAGCAGCGATTCCGGCAGTATATAACACATACGAACTTGTCCAAAGTGGTTTATTTATTGGAAAAATAAAGTTCCACATCAAGCCAAGAACCAACAGGACACTGCCTATAAGGGCTATTTTTTTGACAATTTCTATTTTTGGAATTTGTAAGTTTAGAATTTGTCCAACAAACATTCCTAAAATACCGGTACCAATTGCTGGTAAAGTGCTTAAAATTCCTTCGGGATCCCAGGTTTTTGAGTAACTCCATAAATGCCCGTTAAGGACTAAATTGTCTAACCAGGCCGCTAAGTTGGTGCCTTTTTCAAAATTGGCTTCGCCAAATCCAGGAACGGGAACAAAAGCCATCAGAATATAATAGCCAATTAAAATAGAGGCCGCAAGGAGAAGTTGTGTTTTTAAGGTGGTTTTTAAATATAAAAGAGCAACGAAGAAATAGACAATTCCTATTCGTTGTAAAACCCCTGGAATTCGTACATCTTGGTAGGCTGGAACGTTACTGTAAGCTAAGAATAGTAGGATTCCAAGTATAGAGAAAACCAAATACGTTTTAATTTTCAAGCTGAAGTTTCCTAAAAGTGCATAGGCTACTGCAAAAGTTATTAGCAATCGAACAAGGAGTAATGAAACACCTTCAAAGCCAAAGAATTCTACTCGGCTAAAGTAATTTAAGAATAATCCCAAACAAAAAATCCGCAAAGAACGAACGAGAATTTTATTAAAAACGGTGAAGTCAAACTGTTTTGTTGGCATTGCAAAAGGAATTGCAGTACCCATTATAAAAATAAAGAATGGGAAAACTAAATCAGTAGGAGTACAGCCATGCCATTCTGCGTGTTTTAAAGGCGGATAAATGGAACCCCAACTTCCCGGGTTATTGACTATTGTCATTAACAAAATTGTGAATCCTCGGAATACGTCAAGCGAAATTAAACGTTCTTTTATCATGGTGACTTATTTTATAATAGCTTCCTGAATTATTTTCTGAATATCTTCTCTAATTCTTTCTTTCGATAATTTATTTCCTTCAGGTCCTACTTCAGGATAGGTTCTGTTCGAAAGCAACACATACACAATTTCTGTTTCTGGATCTACCCAGGCAATGTCACCAGTAAAACCAGTATGTCCAAAACTGGATTCAGAGACACAGTTGCAAGTCGAACCCTCTTTGCCTATTCTTTTATCAAAGCCTAATCCTCTTTGAACACCTTCTACAGCGTAATGTGAAGTATTAAATATATCAAATGTTTGTTCAGAAAAATAACTTTTATTGCCATAATTACCTTTTTGTAGAAACAATTGCATCATTTTAGCCACATCCATCGCATTCGAAAAAATTCCTGCATGACCTGCAACTCCGCCTTCCATAGCAGCAGCCATATCATGTACATATCCTTGTATTACTTGATGACGGAAGTAATTGTCATCTTCTGATGGTGCAATATTGTTTTTGTCAAATTTTGTTAACGGATTGTAAAGTGTATTGTTCATTCCAAGGGAGCTATAAAAGTTTTTGTGACTTAAAACTTCAAGCGGCTGTTTGGTTTTTCGCTGCAAATATTCTTTTAGAATAATAAAGGTAAAATCACTGTATTTGTATTCTTTTTTTAAAGACAATGGAGTATCAGCAATAAGTTTCATAATCGTATCATGATAATCATTTCTGATAAAAAGATTATCTGCTACTTTAGTAGAAAACTGAGCATTTGGAACTTTACGATAATATTTTTCAGAAGGATTATTTTCACTGTCTAATGTAGCTTTGTAAAATGGAATCCAAGCTTGAAGTCCAGCGTAGTGTGTTAGTAAATCCTTGAAACTGATGTTTTCTTTATTTGTTTTCGAAAAAAAAGGAAGCATTCTCTTTAGCTTAGTGTCCAATTTCACCTTCTTTTTATCATACAACTGCATCACGTTAGGTAGTGTCGAAATCATTTTAGAAATCGAGGCTACATCATATAAATCGGAATTTGTAACCTTGTTTATAGTGTCATAAGTGTGATGACCATATGATTTCTGGAAAATCACATTTCCTCGTCTTGCTACTAATACTTGCATTCCAGGAGTCATTTTACCATCAATTGCTTTTTTTGCAATGCTATCAATTTTAGACAGAATCTTTGGATTCATATCTTCATTTTCAGGAGTAGTAAAACCCAAACGGGTTAATTTTTGTGTTGATACGCCATAATTTGCTGGAAAAGAATTATTTATAGAAACAGGCAGTTTTCCTTTGGCTTCGACCGCACCAAATAGTATTTCTGCAGAAACAATTTGACTAATATCTGAATTTTGATAGGAAAGCACTAATCCTTCGATATCCTCAAAGTTAGTTACTGGCAACAAAGAATACGGTTTTGCAAATACATCTAAAATTACTTGGTTTTTTTTTGCAATTTCTTGCAACCAAAATAATTCTGTTTCAGAAATATTTTGCTTCTCCCAAACTCCATTTTTTTTGTGTAAACCAACGATTACGGTATTGTATTTTTTTAACTCGGTGTTTAAACTATCAATGTTAGTATGTGATACTTCGGTTATTTCGGTGTATTTTTTTAATGTTGTAACAAATGAACTATTTACAGCCTCGCCTAATTTTACGTAGGCTATTTTTTGACTTAAATCTTTAATAGGAAGTATGTTATTTTCATTCTTTAAAACGGTTATTGCATTTTCATATAGTTTATAATGTAAAGCATCATTTTCTGACGGATTTAGATCCGCTGACAAATTTTCAGTAGCAATAGGCTTGTATTTATTTAGTCCTACCTTGAATTTATAATGTAATATTTTTTTAACGGAATGTGCCAAGCGCTCTTCAGTAAGAATACCTTCATTATAAAATTTTTCTAGTTTTTTAAATCCTGCAGCAACGTCAATGGGGAAAAGTAAGATGTCGTTGCCAGCAAGTAAAACGGCTAATTCAAGATCTCCAGGCCCTTTAAAATCACTCGCACCTTTCATTCCTAAACCATCGGTAAAAATCAAGCCATCAAAACCTAATTGTTTTTGAAGTACATTAGTCACTACATTATAAGAAGCGGATGAAGGTATATTTTCTTTTGTTTCTAGACTAGGAATATTAAGATGTCCAACCATTACGGAAACTAAACCTTCATCAAACATTCGTTTGTAAGGATATAGTTCTACCGCGTCAATTCGTTCTTTCGAAAAATTAACTAAAGGCAATGTATGATGAGAATCGGCTGAAGTGTCGCCATGACCTGGGAAATGTTTCGCTGTACTAAAAACTCCTTGTCCTTGTACGCCTTTTATTAAGGCGACTGCTTTATTAGCTACATTATATTTATCCTCACCAAACGAACGGTTTCCAATAATAGGATTTTTGGGATTGGTATTAATGTCAACAACTGGCGAAAAATTGAAATGGATTCCCATTCGTTTACTTTCAGCGCCCATTTGTTGACCTACTTTCTCAATTAAACTCAAATCTTGTATCGCTCCTAAAGTCATATTCCATGGAAAAACATAAGTTGAATCTAATCTCATGCTCAATCCCCATTCGGCATCAATTGCCACGAATAAAGGTACTTTTGCAACTGCTTGGTATTGATTCGTTAATTTAGCTTGACGACCTGGTCCACCTTGGAAAAAAATTACACCTCCTATATTGTATTCTTTAATTAATGCTTTGGTTTTATTTTCATGAATCGAATCTTTATTTGAATAAGCCGAAATCATATAGAGTTGTCCTATTTTTTCTTGAACTGTCATTTTGTTATAAATACTATCGACCCAGCGGGTTTCTGGATCAGAATCTTTGAAGAAATTTTTTCTTTCGGATTTTTTTAAACCGTTATAAACGAGCGGATCTTCTGTAAACAAGTCTTTTTTTAAGGTACTGATTGTGTTATTTTTTTTGGAAGTAGCGCAATTAGTAATTAATAGTAAAAACACCGTGTAAAGGCTAATCTTTATAAAAAAATTTTTCATTTAATTTATTTTTATGTGAAGTTCATACCTTTCTCTTGTTAGAGTGGTATAAAATAATTTAATCTATACTTTAATTTTTTTACAGTACTAAAAACTTATTCTTTCGGTACTGCGTGAACTGGTTAGTAGTAAACCTAGGTAAGTCAATAATCCATTGAGAACAATTAATTCATTGTCAAATACATATCCGGAAAATAAGGTTCTGGAGTACTCATTTATTAAGTAGGTAAATAGGGGAGACAGTAAGCAAATAAAAGGAACTAGTTTGTCATTTACATTCCTATTTTTTTGGAACAAACCAAAAGCATATAATCCTAATAATGGCCCATAAGTGTACGATGCCACTCTAAAAATCATACCTACTACCGAACTGTCATTAATAGAATTAAAAACAAGTATCACTACAAAAATAAGTGCTGAAAAACTGATGTGCACAAAATGTCTAATGCGTACATTATTTTTCTTCTTTTGATTTTCTTCTTTATCCATTCCTAAAAAATCGACACAAAAAGAAGTTGTTAAAGCCGTTAAAGCCGAATCAGTAGTAGCGAAAGTAGCTGCAATAATTCCCAGTAAAAATATAATCGCTGGAATTATAGAGAGATGATTTAAGGCTATTTCTGGAAAAAGCAAATCGGTTCTTGGTGTACCTGTAATTAAATCAGTTGGAACTGCAATTCCGTTTTTGTTTGCATAGATATAAAGTAAAGCACCTACGCTCAAGAAAAATATGTTGATAACAACAAAGATTCCTGTAAAGGTAAACATGTTTTTTTGGGCTTCGCCAATGTTTTTACAACTCAGGTTTTTTTGCATTAAATCTTGGTCAAGCCCCGTCATTGCAATGGTGACAAACATTCCGCCTAAAATTTGTTTTACAAAATGGAATTTACTTCCCAGGAAATCATCAAAGAAAAATATTTTAGAATAATTACTATTTTTCACCTCTTCGAATGCACTAATAGCACTCAAATTCATACTATCACATATAAAATAAATCGTTAGGAAAACTGAAGTTACCAAGAAAAACGTTTGTAAAGTATCTGTGATAATAATTGTTTTCAGTCCGCCTCGATAAGTATAAGAAAAAATAAGAAGTAAAGCGATTAACACAGTTATCGCAAAAGGAATTCCATAAAAATCAAAAACATAGCGTTGCAATACAATAACTACTAAATAAAGTCTAAAGGCAGAGCTTATTGTTCTGCTAATTAAGAAGATAGAAGCAGCAGTTTTATAGCTGTAAAACCCCATTCTTTGCTCGATATAGCTGTAAATAGAAGTCAAATTCATTCGGTAATACAGTGGCAATAATAACTTTGTAATAATTATAAAACCAATAGCATTACCTATTATAAACTGAAAATATTTAAATTGTTCACCACCAGCTGCACCAACTTCTCCGGGAACGGAAATGAAAGTCACACCAGAAAGGGCGGTTCCAATCATTCCGAACGCCACCAAATACCATTTTGAATTTTTGTTGGCAGTAAAAAACGCTTCGTTTCCATCATCTTTCCGACTCACTCGGTGTGAGATATAAAATAATACTCCGAAATAAACGATGATTAGAATGAGGATTGCGCTTGGTGTCATTTTTGGTTTTTAGAGGTTGGTAGTTCTGTTGTAAATGTAGAGTTTGAAGTATTTGCTATTAGTTTCCTAAATTTTTATTTTCAGCTAATAAAACAGCTCTAACACTTTTGTATTTATTTAATAGTTCTGCAGCTAATTTTTCATCTATTTGAAGCTCTTCTACAATCATTTCAACACCTCTTTGAACTAGTTTTTTGTTAGATAGTTGCATGTCAATCATTTTGTTTCCATACACTTTTCCTAGTTTTATCATTACCGAAGTAGAGATCATATTTAGGACAAGCTTTTGCGAAGTTCCCGCTTTCATGCGTGTACTTCCTGTTAGAAACTCTGGACCTACAACAATTTCTATAGGAAAATCGGCTTCTGCTGAGATCAAACTATTGCTATTACAAGAAATACTTCCTGTACTAATATTATTTTCACGAGCCATTTTTAAACCGCCAATTACATAAGGCGTATTTCCTGATGCTGCAATTCCAATAACAAAATCAGTACTTGTGATATTGTGTTTTTTTAAATCTAGCCAAGCTTGATTAATGTCATCTTCAGCATTTTCAACTGCTTTTCTAATGGCATAATCACCTCCAGCAATAATTCCGATTACTAAATCATGAGGAACGCCAAAAGTAGGAGGGCACTCCGATGCATCTAAAATACCAATTCTACCAGAAGTTCCAGCACCAATATAAAACAAGCGACCACCTTGTTGCATTTTTACAACAATGGCATCTACCAGTTTTTCAATATTCGGAATTTGTTTTTTTATTACGCTCGAAACTTTCTTATCCTCGGCATTGATTCCCATGAGTATTTCTTCGGTACTCATTTTTTCTAGATTAGCGTAAAGCGATTCTTTTTCGGTATCAGGATTATTTTTAGCCATTTTTGTTATATTTTATTTGTGGTATATTTTTGTAATCGTAGAAAGATTTTTAATGCTTTTTTTCATAGTAATCAACCCTGATAATTCTAATTAAGATCAAGAATTAATTTAGTAAATTAGGTAACTTTTGCGCATTTTTTTAAAAGTAGTTAAATCGTTTTTCCAAGTTTTTCTGATTTTATTTTCGGAAACACCGTTTTCAATTTGCTGTTGTAGTTTTTTTGTTCCCGCTAGTTTTGTGAAAAAACCATTAAAAAATTTAGTTTTGTCGCTGGTGTTTTCATAGGCTTTAATTAGCCATTTTAATTCAAGTCGTTTAAGTTTTGGGTAGGATGTTAGATCTTCACCAAAGCATTCTTTTCCGTTGTGCATAGGATCTTTAGCTCCGAAATTTGGTTTTGGAGTAAAGCTAAAATCAAAACTTTTTTTATTTAAAAAAGGGGAACCATAGATTTGAAATTGCTTTTCTGTACCGCGACCCATACTTACATTAGTACCTTCAAAAAAGCACAAACTAGCATATAAATTAATGGATTGATTATTAGGTAAATTTGGAGATGGTTTTTCTAGTATACTATACTCCATATTTCTATTGTAATTAAGACAAGGAATTACTGTCAACATGCATTTAGATTCATTTTCAAGCCATTTTTGACCATTAATCATTTGGGCATATTCTCCAATAGTCATTCCGTGTAATAATGGGATAGGATGCATGCCAACAAAACTTGTAAATTCTTTTTCTAACAACGGACCATCCACAATACTTCCGTTTGGATTAGGTCGGTCTAATACTAAAAGTGGAATCCCATTTTCGGCGCAAGCTTCCATTACATAATGCAATGAGGATATGTAAGTATAAAAACGCGCTCCTACATCTTGCAAGTCAAACACCATTATGTCAATTGCTTCTAACTGTTCTTTTTTTGGTTTTTTATTGCTTCCATAAAGAGAAATAATCGAAAGTCCAGTTTTTGGATCTTTTCCGTCAACGACATGTTCGCCAGCATCTGCCGTTCCTCTAAAACCGTGCTCAGGCGCAAAAATAGTTTGAACATTTATTTTTTGTCCTAATAAAAAATCAACCAAATGGACTTTGGTAGTTAAAACTCCTGTCTGATTAGTAACAATTCCAACTTTTTTGCCTTTTAATAAAGGAAGGTATTTATCAATATTATCGGCTCCAGTTTTAATAACGCTTTTAGAGTTATTCAATTTAGGATCTATTTCTATACTTGATGGAGCCGAGGAAGCTTGAAAAGAAATAGAAAACAATAAAATAAAAGTTATTTTTTTTATCAATATAGCCATGGTAATTTGAGATTAAATCGCAGTTAGTAAAAGCAATAATTAGTTAAAATTAGGATAAGGTAAACCACTTTAGCTAAGCTAAAGTGGTTTTTATCCGGTAAAATAACGGTTTATTTATTTGTGAAATAGGTTAGTACTGGGATGTTAACCGTAGCGCTAGGTAAGCCATTTGACAAACCGCCTACATATCCTCTACTAAAAAAGGTGTACGCTCTTCCTTTTCTTGGCGTAAGTGTAGCTTTAGCAACAATTGTAGCTGTTCCTACCGTACGTAATTGAATCTCGTATGTCGCTGATTCTAAATCGGGAATTGGTGTAATTGGAATGAAAGCTTCGTTTCCTTGTAAATAAGTAACACCAGAATAAATAACAGCATTGCTATTCAACTCTTTAATTGAGAAATCAAATCCGGTTGCTGGAGTATTTGTAATTACATTTATAAAACGAATGTACGCCTTTGTAGGGTCAGCTAGAGTAACAGACAAATCATCGTTTATGGTGTGTGCCGTATAATTTGGTGACAATCCTACTATAAAACTAGTGTAATTCTTTTTAGCTTCAATACTAAAAGGTGAAGTAAAAACAGTACTGGCCGCTACAGTTGCTGTCGCAGGAATTTCTACTTTCAAATTTTTAGTCCCCGAGGGAATTAACGAGTAATTGATTGACGCAGGATAACCACCACCATAGCTTGTTCCAATTGGTAAACCTGATAATACAGTAGCCCCACTAGTTTTTACATCATCAACATACCAAATGGCACTAAAGTTTTTACCGTCTGGACCAATAGCTGTATGTTGAAATTTCACTAAAGCATCATTTTCAGAAACACTTTCCTTATAAGGTGAAAAATTAGTTTCATCACCACAAGAAGAAAAGATACCTAAGCTAAGCACGGCTAATCCTATGTACTTTGTAATTGTTATTTTTATATTTTTCATCTGAATTTATTTAAGATTGAATAATTAGGGTTGAGAGAACCACATTTCTTCTGTATGATAGCTTGGTTTGTCAGCTCCAATGGCTTCTAATGCTGCAAAGTTCCAAACGTATTCTGAATTGAAACGCGGACGAACTCTATAGGCTAATTTTCCATTATTATCTGGTGCCAATGTAGGGAAAGCTATTGTTTCATATACCAAAGGATCATAGTGGTATTTTCTCATATCAGTCCAAGTTTCTAAATATCCATATCCAAAAAGAGCTACATATTTTTGCATCATAATGTGCTTTATCGTAAGATTTGCAGCAGTAGGAACAATATTTACATCGCTAAGGAAAGTTGCTTTTTGAGATGCGGTAATCAAAGCCGCTGTTGGTGCAACTGTAGATACAACTGTATTTCTATTTACCATATCAATACTTGCTTCAATCCCCTTTTTATAAGCGTCTAATGCCATTATCTTGTCTCCTTTTATAAAAGCAGCTTCTGCTTTTATGAATTGCAATTCAGCATAAGTCATTAAAGGAAAATCAGCTTTGTCTCTAAAAAGGTATCTTCCGGGAATAGTGCTGTTTCCAGAGCCTGTCGTTCCCCATAAGTTAGGAATACGCGTAGCGGCAACAGTTCCAGCTGTAGTACTTAGAGGGTTGCCTCTAAAAACACCATCTGCCGAAGGTTGTAAAACGTTTGGCATACGTGGATCTACTGTTCCTCCAAATACTGTTCCATCCATAGCGCGCAAAATGAAATCAGACTGACGGAAACTATTTAAGTTATTACGACTAGGCCCGTAAAAGTTAGCGTCAGATGTGCTTGTTGCTGTAAACTTAACGTAGCAATCATCATTGATGCTAGATAATGATTTATTTACATATTCAATCACTTTATCTGGACTGTAAGTTGCTTTGTTGATTAAGTTATTTGAGTTTCGAGCTAATACTCCATAGGCAAATTTAGTCCATTTAGCTTTGTCTCCTCCATAAATTAAATCTCCTTTGGCGGTATAACTAGCATCTGATTTTCCATCAGTTCTTTCTAGATCTACAATAGCTTCTTTAGCTAATCTTACCACTTCGGTATATGCTTCTTCTTGAGTTCCATAGTCAAATGTTAGTCTTGAAGTAAAAGCTTGATCAAATTTTATAAGATTTGAATGGTAGTCTGTCGATACTTGCCAAGTCCATGCTCTGATTGCTTTCGATAAACCTACTATATCATAGCGCTGGTTTTTATTAGCAACTTCTTGAGCTTGTGTTAGGTTTAATCCAATGGAGTAATAGGCCATTTTCCAAATTTCTCCACCACTATCGCTATTAGCAATATAACCGTATTGGTCAAATATATAATTAGCGCTTGTATGAGAAAAGTACTGTGTGTACTTCCCTAGAAAACGAGAATCAAATTGAAGTCCTACGGCCATAGAAGCCTGAATATTGGGTAAAAGATAGATGGGTTCTGTAACAGTTGGAAAACTGGGGTTAATATTTACATCTGCTATTTCATCACGATTACAAGCTGTAGATAATAAGGCTACCATTGATACAGCTATATATTTTGTTATGTTTTTCATTTTATTATGTATTAAATTCCAAATTTAAAACCTAGATTAAAACCTCTTGCGGTAGAAAGCACTCCGTAGTCAAATCCTGTACCACCGGCACCACCAGAACTTGCGTTCAAACCATTTACAGCAGGATCAGCGCCCGTATAATTAGTAATCATAAAGGCATCAGTTACGGTTACATACATAGAAACACTGCTGAAAAATTTTGTTTTCTTCAACATTTCCGAAGAGAATTTATAGCTCGCTGTGATGTCTCTCATTCTTAACCAATTGATGTCTTTTTCGATAAAATCAGAGTCAACATAATTAAGATTGTAGTATTCGTTTTGGTAGTAAGGAGTTACTTGAATATTATTTTTAGTTGGTGTAGAAGAGTTTTCTAGACCGTCTTGGAATACACCTTGTAAAACCAATGGAGTTTCACGATCTAAAGTTTTAGTACTTAAACCTTGAGTGTATAAATACGCTGCGGTTGCATTGTAAATATCTCCACCTTTACGAATGTCTAACAAGAATGATAATTTGAAGTTTTTATAGTTAAAACTATTTTGAAGTCCAATAGAAAAATCAGGATTTCTATCACCTACAATAGGGAAGGACTGATCTTTAACAGGCTGACCGTTTGAAGGGTTAATTAAAATGTCACCGTTGTTGTTTCTCAAATTAGTAAAACCTGTAAACGTTGTCAATGGACCACCTACTCTAGCACCACCTCTAATGTTTCCAAATAGCCAAGTGTCTGAAGTATAATATTCAGGTAAAGTAGGAGGTAGGCTTAATAATTCACTGTCTGTTTTAGTGAAATTGGCCATCACATCCCAGCTAAAGTCATTTGTCATAATTGGTGAACCAGTAAGGGTGATTTCAAGGCCTCTGTTTTGTAGCGCTCCAAAGTTAAATGCAGTTAATACAAATCCAGTTCCATAACTCAAACGCATGTTATTGATGATAGGGTTGTCTGTTTTTCTTTTATAAACAGCAACATCTAAACCAATTCTGTTTTTTAGAAAACGCATTTCTGTACCAAACTCTGTAGAGGTATTCATCTCTGCTTGAAGATTAGGATTTGCTCCAGTAACTGAATATCCAAAACCTCCACCAGTCGTTGGCTTCGTTTCATAAGTAGGTGATATAGAATAAGGCTTAGCGTCATTTGCTACTCTTGCATAGGATGCTCTTAATTTTCCATAAGATAAAAAATCATTGTCTTTTAACGCGTCTAATTCTGTAAACACAAAACTTAAAGAAGAGGAAGGATAAAAGAAAGAGTTGTTTACTCTTGGTAAAGTAGAAGAAACGTCATTTCTTCCTGTTAATGTTAGGAATACAATTTTGTCATAGTCTATAGTAAATTCACCAAAAATTCCATCTACACGTCTTTTAATTATTCTTTCTTGTGAACGCTGTGATAATGGATCGGTATTATTAATATTAGTTACGTCCACTTCATAAAATCTTTCTCCTTTTGTAGAAAGTATTTTATAATTGTTCTCTAATCTGGCAACACCTACACGAAGTAAACCATTTAATTTTCCAATGGTGTGCTTGGCAGTACCAAAAGCTAAATAGTTGTAATTATTAGATTGATCTGTGTATTGCTCAAAGTAACCTCCTGTTGAGATTCCGGTACCACTTCCAATTCCTAAAGCACTTCTTGATGACTCAGGATGTACTGATTTGAATCCTTGGGTTGCGTTAGCATCAATACCAAAACGACCTGTAAAACTCAACCATGATAAGGGATCATATGTTAACGATACATTCGTAAGGATACGGTTGTTTTTATCGTTTCCTTTATTTTTGTTTACTTCAAAAAACGGGTTATCTACTTCGGTGTCATTTGAACCATCAGTAATTTTACGTCGGCTACCATCAGAATTTAGGTAATTTGTCACGTCCTCATTAGCAGGATAAGCTAATAAATTCAATAAAAAACCACCAGCACCTTTAGATGTTTTATCCGTTTCAGACTTGATGTAAGAGAAAGAAGCTTCTGATTTCAATTTACTGCTAATTTTCGCGGTTCCGCTTAAAGATAAATTCAATCTATTGTAAGCTGAATTTGGAACAACGCCAGTTTGCTCTAAATTAGACATGGACAAACGGTACGTCATTTGTTCCGTTCCAGCGTCAAAAGTTAGGGCGTTTGTTTTCTTAATTCCTGTTTTAAAGAAATTATTGATATTGTCATATAATTGAGTTCCATCACCATATTTTTCTCCAAAATGTCTACGGAAATTATTATTAGTTATACCATTAGAACCTCTTTGATATACTCTTTGTGTTTCAGGAAAACGATATACGTCATCTAACCTGATATCAGTAGAATAGGTGATTGTTCCTTTTCCTTTTTTTCCTTTTTTGGTAGTAATGATAATCGCTCCATTTCCTGCTTCAATACCGTATAAGGCTGCAGCTTCAGGTCCCTTCAATACAGTAATTGACTCAATATCATCTGGATTGATATCTGCACCACGATTGGTATAATCAGTATCTCTGTTAGGTCCATTCGAAATTAATAATCCTTGATCTAGTGTAGAGTTGCTAATAGGTAAACCATCAACAATAAATAAAGGCGAATTGTTTCCACTCATCGAGTTTACTCCACGTAGTTGGATTGCAGCAGAAGCTCCAGGAGCACCAGATGTACTGGTTACAGTCAAACCTGCAATTCTACCTTGTAAAGCATTGATGAAATTTTCTCTTTGTGTGTCGGCGATATCATCTCCTTTTACACCTTGTGTAGCATAACCTAAAGATGCTTTTGGTCTATTAATACCAAAGGCTCCAGTTACTGTAACTTCTTTTAGTGTTTCAGCACCTTCACTTAATGTAAGGTTTAATGTAGATCCTGTCACTTTTAATTCTTTGGTTTCAAAACCAATATAACTAAAAACAAGTACATCAGAGGGCGATGCAGCAATAGCATAGTTACCATCTAAGTCAGTTACACCACTTTTAGTAGTGCCTTTAATGAGAACTGTAACTCCTGGAATGGGGATCCCATCGGCTTTGTTTTTTACAGTTCCAGTAATTGTTTTTGTTTGTGCAAATGTGGCTTGAACTACCAAAAACAACAATGAAATCAGGAATAATTTTTTCATAATTATTTGGTTTTTGTTATGGTTAATAGACAAATATATTTATTCCCTGCAAATAATTGCACTATTTTTCGAATTATTTTAAATTAAAATCTAAATAATGCAACATAACGCATGTTTGTGTCATTTAAGTTTGCATAAAATCGAAATTCAATCGAAAAATGACGTCTGATGAAACATTTATTTTTATACATTTGTGTTTCTCAGATACGATACAACTATGCTAAAGGAAGAAAGACGGAACTATATATTGAATAAACTTACCGATGAACAACGAATTAGTACCATTGAGTTGGCTGAGGAATTGGCTGTATCTGAAGATACCATTAGAAGAGATTTAATTAAGCTCCATGAAAAAGGGCTTCTTGAAAAAGTATACGGTGGAGCTATTCCAGTTGTGGACAAGGCCAAAAATATTTTAGATATACCCATATCAAACGTAGATAAGAAAGAAGTAATAGGGAATAAGGCGCTTTCACTTCTTCGTGATGGACAGGTTATTATTATGAGCGGAGGAACTACTAATTTGGTTTTTTCTAAATTAATTCCGCCATTATTAAAAGCGACAGTCTACACTTATAGCTTGCCTATTGCTATGCAATTGTCTCAATACCCTAATATAGATTTGATTTTTATTGGAGGTAAAATGCAAAAAAATGCGATGGTTACTATAGGAATGGATGTGTTGCAGGTTTTATCAAAAATCAAGGCCGATATCTGTTTTATGGGTGCGAGTAGTATCAATGTGCAACAAGGACTTACGGAAATGGGCTATGAGGTCTCAATAGTTAAGAAAGCAATGATCGAATCATCAGACAAAGTGGTTTCTATGTTTACTTCAGATAAATTAGATACAAAGATGCCTCATGTTGTTTGCGAATTAAAACAGTTAGATACTATTGTTACAGATTTAGATCCAGAAGATGCGAGGTTAGAAGAATATAGAAAGTTAGGAGTTACCGTTTTATAACAGTTTTTAAATAGCTTTTGCATTATTTTGCGTTATTTTAATTTCACTTCTAAATTACCGCAAGAAAAAGATTTTTTAGTTTTTACGCTATCTTTGATGTGCTATAGTTAAACTTTGATGTGTCAAAAAACAAGGAAATAACTCTTTGATTTAGGATGCTAAATCAAGTAAAATTTTGCCCGTTTACAACGAATATTTTAATATAATTAGATTTACATGTCGATCGCCTTACAATTAAAGCAATTATCAGACTCATTAGAAGGAACCCTTTTATATGACGAACTCCATAAAACACTCTATGCAACAGATGCTTCTGCTTATAGAATAGTGCCCTTGGCGGCAGCCTTACCAAAAAATGAAACTGATATTATAAAGTTGGTTCATTTTGCTAAGGAAAATAAGATTTCTCTAACGCCTAGAACTGCTGGAACTTCTCTCGCGGGACAAACTGTGGGAAGCGGAATTGTAGTGGATGTGTCTAAATATTTCACAAAAATTGTCTCTTTCGATGCAGCAAATAAAACAGTGACGGTTCAACCGGGTGTGATCAGGGACGAACTTAATTTGTACTTAAAACCTCATGGTGTATTTTTTGGTCCTAATACTTCAACTTCTAATCGTTGTATGATAGGCGGAATGGTCGGAAATAATTCCTCGGGAACAACTTCCATACGCTATGGTGTTACCAGAGATAAAATTGTAGAGCTAAAAGCGATTTTAAGTGATGGTTCACAAGTTGTTTTTGGAGAATTAAGTTCAGCTGAATTTATCCAAAAAACAAAAGGAAATTCGCTCGAAAGTAATATTTATAAAAGCCTGTTTGCTGAATTATCGAATGAGGCGACCCAGCAGGAAATTGTAAAAGAATTCCCGAAACCAGAAATCCATAGACGAAATACAGGATATGCAGTAGATATATTATTGCAATCTGATCTTTTTGGCGGAAGCCAACCCACCATAAATGTGGGGAAATTACTTTGTGGAAGCGAGGGAACTTTAGCTTTTACAACCGAAGTTACTTTGAAAGTTGATCTTTTGCCACCCACTAATAATGTGATGGTAGTAACGCATTTCACTAGTGTTCAAGAAAGTTTAGAGGCTGTAATGATTGCTATGAAGCATCATTTATATACCTGCGAAATGATCGATGATACGATTCTTGATTGTACAAAAACAAACAAAGAACAAAGTAAAAATCGGTTTTTTATTCAGGGTGAGCCCAAAGCGATAATGATGTTTGAGGTGGCTTCACATACTAGTATGGAAGATGCAGAAAGGCAAGCTAATGCTTTGATTAAAGATTTAGAAGACAACCATTTTGGTTATGCTTCACCAAAATTATATGGTGCTGATATTGAAAAAGTAAACGAACTTAGAAAAGCAGGCCTCGGACTTTTAGGTAGTATTGTAGGTGATGAAAAAGCAGCTGATTCTATTGAAGATACCGCTGTTGAATTGAGTGATTTACCTAATTATATCGCTGATTTTTCGGCGATGATGAAACGCCACGGCCAAGAAGCGATTTATTATGCTCATGCAGGAGCAGGAGAGTTGCATTTGCGTCCAGTTTTGAATTTAAAAACAAAAGAAGGCGTTTATCAATTTCGAAATATTGCTACCGAAGTAGCACATTTGGTAAAAAAATACCGCGGATCACTGAGCGGCGAACACGGAGACGGAATTGTTCGTGGTGAATTTTTGCCCTTCATGATTGGCGAAAAAAATTACGAATTGTTAAAACGAATAAAATTGGCTTTCGACCCAAATTCGGTTTTGAATATGGGGAAAATTGTTAATGCGTTGAAAATGGACGAGAATCTTCGTTTTGAAGTTGGTAGAGTAGAACCAGAAATTCAAACTATTCAGGATTTTTCAGATAGTATGGGGGTTTTACGTGCTGCCGAAAAGTGCAATGGTTCTGGCGATTGCAGGAAATTACCATCGGCGGGCGGAACATTGTGCCCGAGTTATCGTGCCACGCGAAATGAAAAAGACACGACTCGTGCCCGCGCCAATGCCTTACGAGAATATCTAACAAATTCAGAGAAAGATAATAAATTCGATCATAAAGAATTATATGAAGTTTTTGAACTTTGTATTAGCTGTAAAGCTTGCGCCAGTGAATGTCCGTCTAATGTAGATGTGGCGGCGCTTAAAGCCGAGTTTCTATACCAATATCAAAAGGCAAATGGATTTTCTCTTCGAAATAAAATTTTTGCTAATAACGCTAAACTGAATAAACTGGGAAGTATTTTTCCATCCTTGACTAATTTTATGGTACGCCAACCTTTGATTAAAAAAAGAATGGGTGTTGCCTCAAAAAGAGAAGTACCATTATTAGCTCCAAAAACGTTTAGAAAGTGGATCGAAAACAACAAATCAAAAAACGACGGACTTTCATTTGTAAACGGAAAACTCTATCTTTTTTGTGATGAGTTTACTAATTATTATGATGTCGCTGTTGGGATTGATGCTTATGAATTATTGACAAAATTAGGCTATCAAGTGCTAATTGTGGACCATGAAGAAAGTGGTAGAGCTTATTTATCCAAAGGTTTTCTGGAAGAAGCCAAAGCGATTGCTAATAAAAACGTAGTCACTTTTGAATCGATCGTAACTACTGAAATTCCCTTAATTGGTTTAGAACCATCGGCGATACTGACTTTTAGAGATGAGTACATTCGTCTGGCTGATGATAAGGCTTCGGCCGAAAAATTAGCGAAAAACTGCTTGACAATTGAAGAATTTTTTAAAAAGGAAATTGCTGCTGGTAAAATTCATTCAGAACAATTTACTGACGAAGTGCGTGAAATAAAAATTCATGGTCATTGTCACCAAAAATCTTTAAGCTCAATAGAAGCGACATTTGCCATGTTGAATGTGCCAAAAAACAGTACCGTTACGATTTACAATTCGGGTTGTTGCGGTATGGCGGGTTCTTTTGGTTACGAAAAAGAGCATTATAAGATCAGTATGCAAATGGGTGAGGATACCTTATTTCCAAAAATTAGAAGTACCGCAGCTACTACTGCCATTGCTGCTGCCGGAACAAGTTGTCGTCATCAAATTTTTGATGGAACAAATAGAAAAGCACAACATCCAGTAAGTATTTTGAATGCTTTTCTGAAATAGTTTTATTGAATTTGATTGTTCTGTTTGGCTTATAGAAGCGTTATTTCAGCTGTTTTTAAATCCATTTTATTGTCTTTTATAAACTAAAATAAACCATAATGCTATGAAAAAAATATTATATGTAACGCTATTCTTGTTCTCTTTTTCCTTTGTAAAGGCAGCAAAGGTGGATACCATTCAAGTATATAGTGCTGCAATGAATAAAAAAATTCCTAGCTGTGTTATTACTCCCAATAACTATGATGAAAGCAAAAAAAACTTCCCAGTAGTTTATTTATTACATGGATACAGCGGAAATTATGAGACTTGGGTTAAAAGTTTTAAGGAGCTTGCAAAGCAAGTTGATAAATATGGTTTTATAGTAATAGGCGTAGATGGAGGTTATTCCAGTTGGTATTTTGACAGTCCAATTGATCCGACTTTTAAATATGAGACTTATATAATCAAGGAGTTAGTTCCTTTTATAGATCAAAATTACAAAACGATTGCAAGTCGTGAAGGTAGAGCGATATCTGGTCTTAGTATGGGTGGCCATGGAGCATTGTATTTGTCATTGAAACATCAAGATATGTATGGAGCGGCGGGAAGTATGAGTGGAGGGGTTGATATTCGGCAATTTCCTGAAAATTGGGATATAAAAAAGCGACTTGGATCCATAACGGATTTTCCTGAAAATTGGGAGAAAAATACAGTTGTCAATACGCTTGATTTGGCAAAAAGCAATCAGTTAAAATTGATTATTGATTGTGGAGTTGATGATTTTTTTATTGATGTCAACAGACAACTTCACCAAAAGATGCTGGCACTAAAAATTAATCACGATTATATTGAGCGCCCCGGAAAACACAATATTGATTATTGGGAAAATTCATTGAAATTTCAATTGTTGTTTTTTAATAATTTTTTTAATGAAGCCGTTAAACTCTAAATAAATATTTATGAAGTACTTATTTTCCAAAATTTTACTCTTTTTTATACTTGCCTCATGCTATGCTCAAAAAGAGGAACAATCAGTAAATATTAAATTTGTCCAACTTACAGATTTACATGTTTCTGTGGGCAATGAAAATGATTTTCTGTTACAAAATATTGTACAAGAAATTAATAATTCGAATAATGAATTTGTTATTGTCACTGGAGATTTGACTAATCGGGGTTCAGATGAAGAAGTAAAGCAAGTACATCATATTCTCGGAAAATTAAAAATACCGTATCATGTTATTTCTGGAAATCACGAAACGAATTGGAGCGAAAGTGCGGGATTAACCTTTAAAAAACTGTGGGGTGAAGATCGCTTTGTGTTTTCAAAAGGAGAATATGTTTTTATTGGTTTTCCGTGTGGTCCTTACATGAAAATGGGGGATGGTTTTGTAAAACATGAAGATGTGCTTTGGCTGGATCAAACCTTAAAGGATAGTCTTAAAAACAACAATAAAAAAGTTTTAAACTTTGCACATTATCCACTAGATAATAGTGTTAGTAATTATAAAGAAGTCCTTTCTGTTTTAGAAAAATATCCTACAGTGGCTAGTTTTTGTGGTCACGGACACACTTTAAAACAATATGATTTCTCTGGATTAAGTGGTGTTATGGGGGCAGCAATAACTTCTCGTGATGGCAAAACTAAAAGTTATAATGAGATAATTATTAGTAAAGACAGCATTAGTATTCATCAAAAACAGCTTGACAAACCAGGTATTTTTAAATTCTCAGTTCCTACACAACCTTCGAATATCACCGTTGAAAAGGAGGAATTAATGAAGGATTATATTCCATTTGTTAAAGACATTGCCTCTATCTACAGTGTTCCTGCTTTCGATAAAAAAAAGATTTTCTTCGCAAATTCTATTGGAGAAATACAGTCTGTCGATTTGAAAAGTAAAAAGCTAAAATGGAAAATTGAAACAGGAAATTCTATTTATTTCTCTCCTAAAATTATAAAAAACAATCTTGTTTTAGGGACGATTGAAGGAGATATTCTAGGACTAGCTAAAAAAACGGGTAATAAAAAATGGAGTTTAGCAGTAGGTGGCGTTTTAGTGGGTTCACCAATTATAGAAAATAATAAAATATATACGGCTAGTTCTAATGCATTTGTTGCTATTAATGGGGTATCTGGAGAATTACTTTGGAAAAACACATTACCAGATTCTTATTCGCAAGGAACACCTGTAATACAAGGCGATAAAATTATTTTTGGAGCTTGGGATACGCATCTTTACTGCTTAGATAAGAATACTGGATCTTTAATTTGGAAATGGAATAATGATAATAATAAACAAGTTTTATATTCTCCTGGTAATGTAAATGTTGTTGCTTCCAAGAGTAGACTATACTTAGTGACTCCAGATCGTTTTTTAACCATTATAAATATACATTCTGGAAAGACTTTATTGCGAACTAACAGATGGAAAGTGAGAGAATCCATGGGAGAAAGTCAAAATGGAAAGTGGTTTTATGCGAAAACGATGAATGGTGAACTCTTGCGATTGCCTTTACATGATGATGTAGAATTGACCGAGGAAAGTTTATCTAATTCAAGTAATGTTTTAGATTTAAAAATTGGATACGATCATAATCCTGCACCCATTCTAGAAAATAAAGGTAAAATTTATATAGGCAGCCGCAAAGGTGAAGTAGTAGTAGTTGATGCTGATAAATTTGAAATCATAAAAGTAATTAAATTGGGGAGTTCCAGTATAAATGGATTTACAATCGATGAGAAGGGAAAAGTATGGACATCCCTTATTGAAGGAGGAATTTATTTATTAGAGTAATTATTTAAATGATATAAAAGAATAATGGGATTGTATTTTAAACAATTCAAAACGATTTTTTTAAAATAAACAAAATATAAAAGATGAAAAAAAAGCTGCTATTAATTGCCATTTTTTTAAGTTCTATGAGTGTTTTACAAGCACAGAAACTAGATCTTATTCCGAGACCAGTTAAAATGGAACAAACTTCGGGGGCGTTTGTAATTCCTTCATTGGTGCACATTAGTATAGATAAAAAAGTACAAAAAAGTACGGGATATATTGCGGATGCATTTTTTAAAAATACGGGAATTAATCCAAAAATTTCTATTGGTAAAAGAAACCAAAAAAACACAATACGGCTTGTACTAGATCAAAAATTGAATGTTCCAAATGATGGTTATACCTTGAGTGTTGCAAAGACCGGTGTTGTTGTCAAGGGAAAATCTCATAATGGAGTTTTGAATGGCTTTCAAACCTTACTTCAAATGTGTTCTGCAAAAGATGTTAAAAAAGGAACAATCCCTTTTGTGAAAATAGAAGACTATCCTCGCTTTGAATGGCGCGGAATGATGCTAGACGTTTCGAGACAGTTTTTCGATAAGGAAACCGTTAAAAATTATATCAGTTGGTTAGCGGCACATAAAATGAATATTTTTCATTGGCATCTCACCGATGATAATGGCTGGAGAATTGAAATTAAATCCATGTCCGATTTGACTTCAAAAGGAGCGTGGCGAGGTCCAGGAGAAGTGCTGTTGCCTTCTTATGGCTCTGGAAATAAGCGTTACGGCGGTTTTTATACACAAGAAGATATTAAAGAAGTAGTCGCTTTTGCCGCTGAACGTGGCGTTTCTATTATGCCAGAAATTGAAATTCCAGGACATTCTCGCGCCGTAACTGCCTCATATCCTGAAATAGGTTGTGTTACAACGCAAGAAACAAAAAGTGTTCAAGGAGAAGTGAAGAACGTATGGTGTGTAGGTCGCGAAGAAAATTTTGAGATTCTAGATGGCATAATTAAAGAGTTTTCAGAACTTTTTCCTTTTGATTACATACATATTGCAGGTGACGAGGTAAACCGCGCTAATTGGGAACATTGTCCGAAATGTAAAGCGGTGATGACAAAGGAAGGCTATACTGATACATTTCAATTACAAAACTATTTCTTTAGACGAATTGAAAAAATTGTTGAGAAATACGATAAAAAATCAGCGGGCTGGAACGAAATCATGAAAGGTGGCGAACTAAGTCCAAAAACGGAGATTTTTGCTTGGCAAGGAGTGAATTACGGAATCGAATCTGTGAAAAAAGGGCATCCTACCATTATGATTCCGGGACAATATACGTATTTTGATATGGCACAATCTGAAGATGAGCGTGGTCATCGATGGGCTGCTATTACAGATACTAAAAGAGTGTATTCATTTGAACCTATTCCAGAAAATGAATTATCAGTAGAAGAACAAAAATTAATAAAAGGTGTTCAGGGTGCATTGTGGAGTGAATATCTTGATCTTCCAACGCGATTTATGGAATACCAAAGTTATCCAAGAATTACTGCTTTGTCTGAGATTGCTTGGTCTAAAAAAGAACATAAAAACTGGGATGATTTTTATGGAAGGTTAACTAATAGTCATTTGCAGCGTTTAGCAGATTTAGGAATTGCTTTTAGAGATTTTCCGCCTACAGCAATTTATAAAAATGGAAAGATAACCCTAACGTTGCCTTATGATGGGGCGGTTGTCCGCTACGATACAGAAGGAAATGAGCCTACAAGGCAATCCCCTTTATATGCAAATCCAATTGAAACCAAAGAGTATGAAAAATATAGGTTCCGTACTTTTTTTAATGAGAATGCTGCTAGTCCTGCTGTAAAAGTGGAGAAATTACCAGTTGCAAACTGGAATACTTCAAAAGTGGAAACTATAAAAATTTCAGAAGAGATTACGGATCACATCGATAAAAAAGCGATTTGGTATTTATCTTTTAATCCAATAACTGATGAGGCAACGAGTGGCGTAATCAAGGAAATTTCACTTTTAGAAAATGATAAATTAATTAAAACCTATTTGCCAGAAAGAACTTTAAAATCAAAACCTAGTTTGCGTTTTGTAATCGAAAATTATAATGATAAAAACAAGTATCGTTTAGATTTTACAGTAGAAAATAAAGAAGTCAAAGAATCGGCTGCAAAGGTTGATTTCATTGCAAGTCCGTATCAAGAACCAGAAGTAAAAGTGACTTCATCGATGGCCGAAAATCCGAAATTTCCTTTTACAAGATTAGAAGATTATAATGTAGAAACGTATTTGCGTACGGATGTTCCTTGTGAAAATGGCGACTGGATTTTATACACTTTTACAAATCCAGTTATCTCTTCAAAAATTGAAGTATTGACGGGAATTCCGCACCACCCGAGATTTATTGTAAGTGATGGTTATGTGGAATATTCATATAATGGAGTTGACTTTATAAAAGGTGATGCTTTTGATTATGGAAACGCGTCTATTTATCCAAAACAAGCTGTAAAAGCAGTTAAAATTGTAATTACGGGAACCAATAATGAACCTCTTATGGCAGGTCAAGATTTAAGAATTAATCCTTAAAAAATGAAAAATACAGTAATCAAAGCGTTTCTTATTTTGTTAGTTTTTTCAGGAATTAGTTGTCGTTCGGTGAAAAAATCTTTCGACACTAAAAATAATGAAGTATACATTGACTCGATGTTTACCAATGCACTTGAAAAAGGCTTTTTTCCGGGTGCCCAAATAATTGTAGGAAGTAAAGACAGTATTTTTATTTCAAAAAACTATGGTTTTCATGATTATTCAAAAACCGAAGTTGTAAAAGCAGAGGATGTTTACGACTTAGCTTCGATGTCTAAAGTTTTAGGAGCAACAATTGTGGCGATGCGATTAGTAGGTGAAAATAAGATTAACGTAGAAGATAGACTGGGAGATGTTGTAGCATTTTATAAAAATACTTCGATTGCTGATTTGACACTTTTCGAATTATTAACGCATACAACCGGGCTAAAACCCTCCATCACTTTTTATCAAAGTTTGTTGTCGACATCTGATGGGTTGCCTTTTTTAAATACTCAAAAATCAGAGGATTATCCTGAGCTATTTGACAATATGTATGTGAATAAAAATTTAGTGTATGATGAGAAATATTTGTTATTCGAACCGAAAGAAAATTACATCCAGATATCTAAAAATCTGTGGCTGAATCCTGAATTTTATAGTTCAGTATATGAAAAAATAGCAGTAGCTAATACTAATCCTCGTGGGGAATACCTGTACAGTGACCTTAACTTGCTTCTTATAAAACAAATGATCGAGTCTAAAACGGGTAGTAAATTAGACCAGTTAACTAAAGGAATTTATAACGAATTAGGTATTTCAACCATTGGATTCAATCCTTTACAGTGGACAACTGAGCAAAATGTAATTCCAACAGAAATTGATAATTTTTTTAGAAAAGATACTATTAAGGGGTATGTTCATGATGAAGCAGCAGCGATTTTTGGAGGTGTTTCTGGGAATGCGGGATTATTCTCAAATGCAACCTCCATCTCTGTAATTTGTCAGATGCTGCTAAATAAAGGAAATTATCAAGGTAAACAAATTCTTAAAACGAAGATCATTAGAGAATTTACAAAATCACCCTTAGTCAAAAAAGGAATTTATCGCGGACTTGGTTTTGATAAAAGAAAACCAAATGGTATTTATAAAAAAAATGATTTTGGACATACTGGTTATACTGGAACCTTTTTCTTTTTAAATCCTGACAATGATAGATTCTTGATCATTTTGTCTAATCGTGTGAGTCCTAGCCGAAGCAATACATTGATGTATAAAGATTATTTTACGGCTAAGATTTGGGATAAAGTAAATGAGAATAATTAAATTGGCACTTTGTGAAAACTAATTCTAATTTGCATTTTGCCTACTTCAATTTCCTTTAGAGAAATGCACAAAATCTAGTAATTATCTTGAAAGTATTTCTTAAATAATTAACTCTTTTGACATTTTTTAGCGAATAGTTACAGCTTTTTTTAAGGCTTTCTAGTCCTTGAATGTCATATTGTACTATTTAAGTCAAATGAGGATTTTATAATTGTAGGATTGACTTTTTATATAGTTGATTTGTATTATTTTGACTTTTTATCGAATTCTAATTAAAAATAACTGTCTTTTTATCGAAATATGAATTTGTTTTATACATTTGGTTTTTAAATAAAACTTACATTATTAGTATAATAATGGGGTCTTATTTAAAGTATGTTAAATTTTAATGTAAAATTGTAACGAATGACATTTTCAAGTTTATTTCGAAAGAAGACTGTACAGGATATCTTAAAACAGATAGAAAAAAATGAAGCCGATGGTCACGAAGCGCTTGGTCGACATTTAACGGCCCGTGATTTAACAGCTTTTGGAATTGCTGCTATAGTTGGTGCCGGTATTTTTAGCACTATTGGTAAAGCGAGTTCTGACGGTGGTCCTGCCGTTATTTTCCTTTTCTTATTTACGGCTCTTGCCTGTAGTTTTGCTGCCTTTGCTTATGCAGAGTTTGCTTCTATGGTTCCCGTTTCAGGAAGTGCTTATACTTATTCTTATGTTGCTTTTGGGGAACTTATGGCGTGGATTATAGGTTGGGCATTAATCATGGAATACGCTATCGGGAATATTACCGTTGCCATATCCTGGAGTGATTATTTTACGGGCTTGCTCGAAAGTGGTGGCATTCATCTACCCCAGTGGGTACAAATGGATTATCTGAGTGCCTCAAATGGTTATAAAGACGCAACTGCTTTAATGCAGGGCGGAAAATTATATGAGAATCTAAGCGAAGGATTAAAAGCATCTTACACTGCCTGGACCACTGCGCCAACAATAGGTTCGTTCCATTTTGTGGCTGACTTACCTGCGCTATTTATTATTATATTGATTACGGCTTTAGTATATCGAGGAATGAAAGAATCTCGAAATGCCAGTAACGTGATGGTTGTCGTGAAGCTTGCAATTATCCTTTTAGTAATTGCGGTAGGGATTTTTTATGTAGATACTGAAAATTGGACTCCTTTTGCACCAAATGGTGTAAGCGGAGTTTTAAAAGGAGTGTCGGCAGTTTTCTTTGCCTACATTGGTTTTGATGCTATCTCAACCACCGCCGAGGAGTGTAAGAATCCACAGCGGGATTTACCGCGCGGTATGATGTGGGCAATTATAATATGTACTATTTTATATATTATAGTGGCACTAGTATTAACCGGAATGGTGAATTATACGGAGCTGAATGTGGGTGATCCATTAGCGTTTGTATTTCATAAAGTAAATTTAAAATGGATGTCAGGTATTGTTGCGGTGAGTGCTGTGATTGCAATGGCGAGTGTTTTATTAGTTTTCCAAATGGGGCAACCTCGTATTTGGATGAGTATGAGTCGTGATGGTTTGTTACCAAAACGTTTCTCCAGAGTACATCCTAAATTTAAAACGCCTTCTTATGCGACTATTGTAACCGGTTTTGTAGTCGCGGTTCCAGCCTTGTTTTTAAACTTGACTATGGTTACTGATTTATGCAGTATTGGAACTTTATTTGCATTTGTATTGGTTTGTGCTGGAGTATTAGTATTGCAAAATAAACCTGATATCCCAAGAGGGAAATTTAAAACACCTTATGTAAATTCAAAATACGTTATTCCTTTTATGTTGGCTGCGGGACTATATTACGCTTTTAGTTATAACAATAAAGCGACAATGGATTTTCTTACTAATGAAACCCAAGTAAACGATGCAACCACTATTATTACTTCTTTAAACAAAGAGGAATCCACAAAAGTATATGATTATCTAGTAAGTATCGGAGGCCAAAAAACAACTGCTGAATCGCTAGATTTAGAAAATTTATTGAGTCAATACCAGAAAGATGATGCGAATTACGCTGCTGTTGTGGCAGGATTACCAATAAACAATGCATTAAAATATGAAAGCGGGCTAAGCTTGTTCAAACATAAAATACCAATGTGGATTTTCCTTATCGTTTTAGTTGGACTTACGTTCTGGTCTTTCGCTGAAAACTTATCTTTAATTCCGTTATTAGGACTAGTAAGCTGTTTGTATATGATGGCAGAACTTAGCGTGTGGAACTGGATTTATTTTACGGCTTGGTTACTTATCGGACTAACGATTTACTTTGGTTTTAGCCGAAAAAACAGTAAATTGAATTTGAAAGAAGCCTAAGAAACTCATTATTTATAGAAAGCCGTCTTGATTATTTATAAGGCGGTTTTTTTAGGATTAGTTGTTTTGAGTATTAGTTGATAAGAAATATTAACTTACCGTTCTAAAAAAAATACCCAGCCGCCGCACGAAAGGATTCGTAAAGCTGCTGGGTATATTATGAAATTCGAAAAATTAAAACTTTATCATTCCGCCTATCGAGAGAACTAAATACTCTCAACAAATTTTAAAAATATTTTTTTATGTAGCTCCAGATCCATATTAGGAGAAAGTGATACGCGCACAATATAATCCTTATCACCTTCTTTAGTTGTTCCTTGAGTTGATGTTGCAGGTATTGTCCAATAGCAGCCTTTTAATTGGCCATAACTTACACAGAACTTACTCTCATTAGGAATTTCTGTAATCATTAAGTTAATTAACCTCAAGTTCAAGGCTCTTTTATGAGCTTCTTTTTCTTCTGCAGTATTTCCTTTGGTGGGAAGATCAAGTGAAAAAACAGATGGTGTAAATCCTTGGCTCGCTAATTCCTCTGAAACAAAATTGATTTTTGCCTCTGGTAGAGTAGTAGTGATGAAGTTTACAAAATCACGTGTATTACTATAAGCATCCTTAATTCTTTGATTCATGGATGGTAATTGCTTTGCTAATATTTCATATTGTAGCGCCGTAGCTTCATTATCACAAAGAGTAAGATGCATTTCTATTTTCTCCATCAATGCTTCCGTTTTTGGATTTCCTACGCAGTAGCCAGCGGTACATTGACCACCACTAGGAAATTTAGATCCACTAGCAAATGAAATAGTTCTTATGTTAGAGAGTACTTCTCCTGAACCTAAAAAGTGAACATTTGGACAAAAGGTTTGATCCAGAATAAAAACGGGATCTATCGCTATTGTACCGGCAGCCGTTTTGCGTTCTTGACTTAACACCCTTTTTAAATCTATAAGATTAGGAACTTCAACTCTTGGGTTTGTAGGGATTTCAGCTATGATGTAAGGGATTGCGTCTTCAGCAGCAATTTTTGATAAAACGGTGTCAATGCTTTGGACCATATCGCTATCACCATCAACAAGTAAGTCCACAATTTCAACATTATTATTGCTGGCAGCGACACGTCTTGCTTGGTCATTTGTACCACCATAACAATTAGGAGGGACAATAATTTTTATCGCCTTTCCTTTGTGTTTTTCTACCGCATCGTGAACTAAGCCCATTAAAATCGCATACTGAATCGATAAACCACTTGAAGCCACTAATGGTTTTGTCGTTGTACCAGTAATGGATTTGATTGATTCTAAAACCGAATTTTTATCTGCTTCAACGTTACTTTTTCGAGTAGGATTAGGAGATTGATCTACTAAAGATCTCAAAGCTGTAAGAGAATCATCTGGAGTCATGGCAATGGTCTCTCTTCTTCTTACATGCTGAATTTCGGAGATGTAGCTTTCGTTTTTTTGTCCATTTACGACTAAAACACTTCCTAGGTCTTCATGAAGACTGATGAAAAAGTCAATTCCAACCGGGAGATTAATAGTGCCAAATTCCTCTTGCTTGGAAATAAAGATTGTACTTCCGTTTTCTGGATTGCTATTAGTATTGGAAATCGCTTCTAAATTTTCAACTTGTTTTAAATCGAAGGCATAGCCATAAATATTTCGTACTATTTCGGCATTAAAAAATTCAGGCAATCCACCGGTGTAGCAGATTTGGGTGTTTTTCTTGTCTAATGCGTTTTTTCTTAGAATTGCCAAAATAGGAACCGTCTTTGATGAAAAACTGATTACATTTTCGGGCTTTAGATTATTTGTAGTAGCAATCGCCCATTCCAAAATACATGATAAAGGATGTCCTAACCTAATGTAGTCGTATGCTGTTGGCAATTCACTTAGTGCAGCTAATTCTGAATTATTAGTATTGTATAAGGCGTCAAACTGCTCTAAGAATTGAGTTTTTGCCAATTTTTCGTCATATATATCTAGTCGATGGGTTGTTATACTCAACCAGCCAGTTGGCATGTTTTTTAACACCTCTTTAATGTAATTTAGCATCTTATTGTTGTCCATTATTTTAATCTTTAAATAGTATGGCAAGGTACATTAATAAGATTTGTTTTAAAAGGGTGCTAGCTGTTTTGTTGTCTTGTCGAATTATCCCAAGCTATAGCGAATTTGCTTCGTGTTCGAAAAATTCAGTAAATATCGAATTCCTCACGGTTTTCACTTCGAAGAATAATTATGTAATAATTAAAGTAAATTGTATAACGAAGTTGCTGTGTATTCTTTCAATATTTGTACAATAAAAACAAATTAAAAAACAGGATTATGAATAGACAATATTCTAGGGTGGGAAAAACGTATCCAATGAAGGATCGTCATGTATTATGCAGTAAATCCACCAGAGATCTAAATTCATTTTCTATGGCTGAAGAAAACAACCTAGTTCAAAGCCCAATAAATTCAACAATGAGTAGGTTTTTAGGAAAATAAGTAATAAAGATCAATATTAACTAAATTTTAAAATTATGAAAAAGATTAAAAAAACAGTGTTAGCTCTTTTATTATTTAGCGGAGCGATAGCAAGTGCACAAGATAGTGCTTACACAAATATGATAAAAATTGGTGTTAATGGAGGTGTTGCGTTGCCATCAGAAAATGCATCAGCAAATCTAGGAGTAGATTTAGGATACCAATATTTAGTTACGCCAGGTTTTGGACTGGGTATAGCGACGGGTTACAATCAATTTTTTGGAAAAGAGAATGACGGAATCGATAACAATGATTTCGCTGTAGTTCCTGTAGCAGCAATGTTTAGATACTATCCACAAACTTCTGGTTTTTATCTAGGAACTGATCTAGGGTATGGATTTATTACCGGTGACGATAAAGTAGCGTCAAATTCATTAGTAGATAGACCTACAAGTGGATTGTATATAAAACCAGAAATAGGATATCATAACATTCACTGGAATTTTGCTTTACAATACACTAAAGTATTTACGGGTAATGAAGGAAACATTGGATCTCAAGATTATTCAGTAGGTGTGTTAGGTGTAGGAATAGGTTATAATTTGCCATTAGGAAAATAAATTGATTTGAAACATTTTAGGTTTCGAAATCAATAGATTAAACTGAAATTTTAAAAGTATTTGGTGTGAGACTTTTGTCATCGACCATGCTTTTAGAATTTTAGTTTTTTTGTTTAGTATAGCTTGGAATAACTTAGACGATCCGTTTTGAATTAATGGAGCATAAATTAATTTTGTTATTCTGAATAGGAAAAGCTCAATTATTCTGATTGCTGAGAATTGAAATCTAGTAGCTTATATTCCTGAATGTCGAGGAAGGTTCAATTGTGGAGCCGTTTCTTTGTCTATTCATTGTCGTTCTTTTGCTGGCTTTTTGTGCCTAGCGAAAACTCTACCTTTATCATTTCAAGATTCTTATTGCGGTAAAAATCTACGATTTTACCACTTGCTTCACCAATTTTTAGTTCATTGAATAAAGGTTTTGTTTAAACGACTTTTATTTTTTCAGAAATAGAAGAAATATATTTTAAAATTAAAGATGTTATTTCGTACGGTAAAGACATTATTAAAAATGAGCTACAATTTACTTCCTACAAAAGAGCTTGTAGTAGAACGATTGTAGTGCTGTTTATGAGGATGATTTTAAGTCAAAATAGCGACTAAATAAGGTTTTTTCACAGCCTGACGTCTTGGCGCTTTGCGTGGTTGGATTGAAGATGCGAGGTTTTTCCATTAAACACAAATTTTTCAAGTACAAAACAAACTTTAAATTAATCCTAAAACCCCAATCTCGCCAAACGGCTATTATGCGTTCGGCAGTTTATGTTTTATGTTTTACCATTCAAATTTTGTTAGTACAACAATCATTCAGATTTATCATAATTCGCTCTTGCTTCTTTGAAGTCGTTTACAGAATTGGCAATCCAAAACCAAAGAGGTGTAACTTGAACCAATAACCCACGTCCCAGAGAAGTCAATTCATATTCAACTCTTGGCGGAACTTCAGGATAAACAGTTCTTGAAATTAATCCGTCACGCTCTAGCTCTCGAACACATTTTGTCAACATTTTTTGACTTATTCCATTAATATGTTTCTGTAAATTGGAAAATCGCATTCGCCCATCTATGCCTAAAGCGTGTATGATATAAAGTGACCATTTGTTTCCAACGTGATTTAATATATCACTCTTAATATCATCATTATCTTTATTCAAAACTTTACAAATAGCATCCCATGCATTTACAATTTCATCGTCATTCATAAGTCTCTTCATCTATTTTAATTTATGCTTTTAAGCAAAATATGCTTTCAATTATTTGTCTCGACAATTTTATCTCTGGTATAAAGGTAGCATAATATAGCTGTAATGCCATTTACTAAAATTAGGTTACAGATAAAAATAGAAATGATTATAAATTTAGATATAAAAATAAATACAAAGTACGCCTGTTAATTAATATCTAAACTTATTAATATTGAGACTGGTATTCAAAATACTAACCTATTGGTTACTAACACACGTTTCGGTGCCTTATTGTTTTAACCCCTTGTCTGTGATACCTTTGTAATTGTAAAAATTTATTTGTTAAGTGTAAAGCTTGCAAAAAATAATGTATCCAATTAACAAATTTTATAAAAAGATGGAAAATAAATCAGTTTTAATTTTGGGAGCTGGTGAACTAGGTTTACCGGTAATCCGTAATATGGCACAGAAGGCAAAAAATAATAATACAACAATTACAGTACTGCTTCGTCAAGCAACTATTGAATCAGAAGAGGTTGAAAAGAAACGAATGATTGATGAATTGAAAGCGCTGGACGTAAAATTACTTTCAGCAGATCTTTCGGCTCCTTCCTCAGAATTAGTATCCATTTTTAAAAATTTTGATGCTATAGTTTCCTGTACAGGATATGGTACCGGTGCTGGTGGGTTTCAAATAAAATTAGTAAATGCTGTGCTTGAAGCTGGAGTAAAACGTTATTTTCCGTGGCAATTTGGTGTTGATTTTGAAATTATCGGACGTGGAAGTGCCCAAGACTTATTTGATGAACAGTTAGATGTAAGGGAAATTCTTCAAGCGCAAACTGCTACAAAATGGGTGGTTATCTCTACAGGATTGTTTACCAGTTATTTGTTTCAACCCTTTTTTGGTGTTGTCGATTTCGATAAAAAAGTGGTAAATGCTCTAGGGAGTTTAGATACTGCAGTAACCGTTACTACTCCGGATGATATAGGGATGTTAACTGCTGAAATCTTTTTTGAAGAGCCAGAAATCGAAAACAGTATTGTTTACATTGCTGGTGATACCATTACTTACGGACAATTAGGTGATGTTGTAGAGTCGTTGTCAGGACAAAAATTTGAACGCACCGTTTCTGATTTAGATGAGTTAGCAAATGATTTGAAAAATGATCCAACAAATTTTGTCTACAAGTACAGATCTATCTTTGGACACGGACGAGGTGTATCTTGGAATTTTAATAAAAGTTTTAATGCTAAAAAAGGGATTAAAACAACTTCTGCTAAAGAATGGGCGCAAAAGAATATCGATTGGAGCGCAAGTATTAAAATTTAATTCGCAATGATTTTAATTTAAAAAGCTGAATTACATTTATGTTATTTCAGCTTTTATTTTTTAGTAAGACCTTAAAAAAAAACTCAAAAATTGAATTTTAAGGCATTCCAATAAAAAAGAAGTTTAGGATAACTATGTCTTAATCTTATTATTATACTTTTTCGATTACTTTTATTTTTTATAGTTAAATATCCGCTTTTCAACCTGCTGACGCCTAATGTTATGCCACTTTGAGATGGCTAGAAGTTCGTAACCTTTCAGTTTTCGGCTTAACGAAAACTTGATGCGAAACGGTACTTCCACTAAATTCCAGCTAGCTCAAAATGGCTGTTGGGCGATGCATCTATTTTAGACTTTCTATTTCGGTATAGATTAGTTCCAAATTTCCACAAACAATTTCGCTTCTCCCATTTTCATTTTGCTCACCAGTATTTACTTGCCTTAATTCACCAGTTTTTTCATTTTTACTAATATGCCAAATTTGGTTATCAGAGAAAACAAATTCATAAGAATAATATCTTTCGTGGATACTTTTTGAAAATTTAATTTCTTCTGATTTTATCAGTTTTAGTTTTTTAGTTTTTATGTTTTGTTCGTAAAACTTAAATTCACTTTCATTTACAATTAATATTTTATCATTAATTGTATCGGTTGTTTTTTCAAATCCCCAATTTGAACCAGTTCTATTAAGTTTCCAAGTACCAATTAAGCTTTCTTTTAATTTTTGATGCGCAATTGGTCTTAATGAGTCAGACTTTTTGAGAGATATTTTTCCGAGTTCGTTTTTCGGATTTAATTCATTTACAAATTGAAAAACACCAGCAGCTCTAAAAACATCTGAATTTTTTAAATATTCATTTGCTTCTTCAAATCTCTTTTTTTGATATTCAGGTGATTTATAATCTTGTGACCAAGTATTAATAAAACAAATAAAAAATAAAATTATTGTAAATATTTTCTTCATTTTGTTCTGCTTTTTTTATGTTTCGCCCAACGTCAGTTCGTCTAAAAACCTCCAAACCGCGTTATTTTGTATTAATTATAAAGTAAATATAGACGATTTAGATTACAATTTGTTTCTTTTTGTAAAAAAGGAATTGGATTGGTACTAATATAAAAGGACCGTAAAAAGCTTTAAAAAGCGGCTTTATTACAACAAAAAATAAAGCCACAGTTTTTAGGTACTGTTTTAATTCATTTTGGTCAATTAAGTTGAATATTCTCTTGAGGTTGTAGGCTGTGAAAATGAGTCCTACATCAGCGGAGGCATGTTTAATGGTCTTCTTGGTCATAATATAATAGAAGTCCCATTGCCGTTTGATAACTCCGTAGGGGTGTTCTACTATGGCTTGTCGTCTTCGATAGACTTCATAATTGTTCTCGATTCTCACTTTGTTTTCATAAATCAAATCGGCATATTGGGAGCGTTCTATGAGTCTCCCTTTTTTGTTTGTGGTGCATTTAGTAAAAAGGGCACAACTCATACAAGCATTGGTTTTATAATGCTTCATTTTAGTGATTGATTTCCCGTTGGTTTTGTTGTACCACTTGCCATTAGAAATTAAAACTTCATTGGCAGGACAGTTGTAGGTATCATTCTCGCTGTTGTATCTAAAGTGTTCTACATCAAAAGCCAGATCAGGCGCATGTGCCGACACTCCTGGAATGGCTACCAAAACAGCAATCCCGAGTTGATTGGCCTTATGAAATTCACTACCGGTATGATATCCTTTGTCATAAATAGCGGTAAATTGATTGTGTCCTAAAATAGCCTTGCTACGGCGCAACATACCGCCCATAGCTTTGGAATCATTTTCATTGGTCACCTTAAAATCAATCGGAATATTGTGCAGCGCATCTACAGTAGTTTGTACGGTATAGGCCACTTCAGAGATGTTGTTTCGGGTCATAATTTGGCGACTATCAGGGTCTGAAGTAGAGATTTGAGTTACCCCAGTGGTGTCAATAATCTTTTGATATTCGATATACTTTTGTTTTTGAAAGGAATGTTTTTTAACCTTCTTTAGAATCTTTTCTTTCTCAACTTCATCGCCATCCTCTTTAGCAAGAGCCGTATTGTATTCTTCCAATCGTGCATCGATGTATGCAATATGGCGCTCAATTTTAGCTGGATTAAAATTGTTTTTCTTGGAGTTTTGAGCTCTTAATTTAGTACTGTCTCCAGCGACAAGGCTTCCGCCAATGAGTTCAAATTGTGCAGCCATTTTTACTGTAGCACGAAAAACACGAGCAATGGCTTTAGGATTGTCTTTTCTGAAATTGGCAATGGTATTATGATCTGGAGCTAACCCTTTTAGGAGCCACATCAATTCAATATTACGAGCACATTCTTTTTCTAGAGCACGAGAAGAACGCATTCTATTGAGGTAGCCGTAAATAAAGAGTTTAAGTAAATCGGAAGGATGATAGGCAGGTCTGCCGTTTTCCACAAATTGGAAATCGAATCCAAAATCAGGTAATTTGAGACTATCTACAAAAAGGTCAATGAGTCTAACTTGATTGTCTTGCGCAATGGCATCATCGATGCATGAGGCAAAAAGCGGGAGTTGGTTTCTGTTGGTTCCAGTGATGAATTTACTCATAAGCTATCTTTTTTAGCAGTATAAAAACATACTTAAAGATAAAGAAAATCAGTTAGTTATCAAAATATTTTGAACGATTTTTAATACAAGTGATAAAATGAAGGGGAGGGAGGTTTTTAGACAGTTTGACGTTTCGCGGCTTTGCGAGGTTGCGAACTTCGTAACCGAGATTTTTCGGCTAATATAAATTTCTTGCGAAAGATAAACTTGAATTTACTACATATTTCGCAATCTCGCAAAACCGCTGTTAGTGGCTGCTTTTATTCTCCTTCGCCTAATAGTTTCATTCCTTCAAATTCCTTTAGTAACTTTTTGTTTTCTACAAAATTTTGTTCCATTAATATTTGTTTGGGAAGAACCTTTAACGCGATTAAATCATCAGTTCGAGTTTTTATAATATGAGAGTATTCTAATCCTTCTTCTTTTGTTAATACTCCTTGTTCTACTTTTAGTTTAATTTCTGCTCGAATAGACAAACTGTCAAGCAAGGTTTTATTTTTTTGAGCGGCTTTGTAATGTTTGAAATTTGTAGCGAAATCCCAAATCTCTTTAAATATTAAGAAGAGTGATTTAGCAGTTTCTATTCCTGTTTTTATTCCCAAGTTGGTATCACTTCCGCTATCAAGCAATATAATTTCAGATTTTTCAGTTTCTTCGCCGTAAATTTTATTTAGAATTTCAGTTAATTCCTCTAAAGCGGAAAGAATTTTGATATATTTTTCTGTTTCTAAACCTTCTTCATCGATTACAATTTGGAATATTACGACACCATTTTCTAAATTATTTTCAAAATTATTTGATATGGTTTCATTTAATAATACAGCCTTTGTCAATTTATATGTTGATAAGATCGTGTTATGAAAATTGAATAAAGCAATGGCATTTGAAGCTGCAATTATATTTTGAGCTGTTGTACTTCTTAATATGGTTGTCAGGTGTGAAAGGTTTTTTTCACTATATACTTCCGGAGCATTAAGTTCATTCAGAATTTCAATAAATTTTGGATCTGTGTATAATTGATCAAAATTGCTTTTTGAAAGAAAAAGTAAAGGTGTAATTTGTTGGTAACTATAGTTAGTTCCTGGTTGGGAAAATCCACTATTAAAAGCATTAACAATTTCATTTGTTTTTAACTTTTCTACAATTATTTCAATATTTTTAACGAAATCTAATTTCTGCATATGTTATTATTTTTAGTTTTTCGGTAAAGTTGCCACTAACTTGTATATAAAATCAAATATATACATCTTTTTGGATGTTTTTTACTTTTCATTCAGTTTTTTCTTGTTATTTTTATCTACTAAACGATCTAATGGACTTACTATCTTATCTGTAGCCATTTTTGAAACATGTGTATATATGGTGGTGGTTTTAATACTAGCATGACCTAGGAATTTTTGAATGTATCTAATATCTGTTCCATTTTCTAATAGATGGGTTGCAAAACTATGGCGTAAGGTATGCACAGTAGCTTTTTTAGATAATCCAGATTTTTTTAATTGAGAAATAGTAGTGCTATCGTACTTAAAAAAAGTGCGATTCGATCTGCATCACGATGCCATATCTTTTTTACAATTATTTGCATAAGGCGTATAGGGGAGAACTAAAATACTATTCTATATAGCACCGTGTAGTACATTTATTTTTAGCAAATTACAATGTTTTTTTTTTTTGAGTAATTATCATTTATTGTTTCGCTCTCGAAAAATGGGATCTTGCGGGAAGGATTGTAGCGGAAATCCTTTTATGAAGCGTAGCGCAATAAAAGATTGTAACGGAGTGGAAGCTGGGGCACGCCATGAAGAAAGAAGAAAGAAGAAAGAAGAAAGAAGAAAGAAGAAAGAAGAAAGAAGAAAGTGAAGAGTGAATAGTGTTTTGAGTAATAAATAAAACCTACTATTGAACCAGTAAGAAGTCGAATAGTAGGTTTTTTATAGGTATCTCCTAGTAACTTAGTGTTAACAATCCGCCATGTTGACTGCTATTGCGAGTCCACCTTCTGAAGTTTCTTTGTATTTGTTGTTCATGTCCTTAGCGGTTTGCCACATGGTGTCGACTACTTTGTCCAAAGGAACTTTTGCGTTTTTTGGGTCGGTTTCAAGCGCTAATTCGGCGGCATTTATTGCCTTGATGGCGCCCATAGTATTTCTTTCGATACATGGTATTTGTACTAATCCGCCAATAGGGTCACAGGTCAATCCTAGATGATGCTCCATAGCGATCTCGGCAGCCATTAAAACCTGTTCTGGTGTTCCGCCCATTAACTCACACAATGCTGCCGCTGCCATAGAAGATGAAACGCCTATTTCGGCCTGACAGCCACCCATCGCAGCTGAAATAGTCGAGCCTTTCTTGAATATGCTGCCTATCTCTCCGGCAACTAATAGAAACTGCTTGATTTCCTTGGGACCGGCCTTGTGGTTTTCAATTACCAGATAATACATCAATACAGATGGAATCACCCCGGCGCTTCCGTTTGTAGGTGCCGTAACAATTCTACCCAAAGCGGCATTGACTTCATTTACCGCCAGGGCAAAACAACTTACCCATTTCAGGATTTGGCGGAATTTTACTTCGGTTAGTCTGATTTGCTCCATCCACGTTTGTGGATTGCTATAATTAGATAGTCCAATGAGATTTTGATGCATGTCAAATGCTCTGCGACGTACCTTCAAGCCACCCGGAAGGATTCCCTCCGTATGACAACCGATGTACATGCATTCTAACATGGTGTTCCAGATGCGCATTAACTCATGGTCGATTACGGCCTCAGTGCGCATGGATTTTTCGTTTTCATAAACGATTTCAGAGATTTTCTTGTTTTCAGCTTTACAATAGGCTAAAAGATCAACTGCTTTATCGATAGGAAACGGAAAAGCACATTTTATTTGTACTTTCTTTTTGGCATTCAGGCGTTCTTCTTTAACTACAAATCCACCACCGATGGAGTAGAAGGTAGCGACATGTTTTTTTCCATTCGAAAGAAAAGCGGTAAACCGCATTCCGTTAGCATGAAATGGAAGAAACTTTTTATTGAAAACGATATCTTGCTCAAAGGAAAATGGAACTAGGATTTCGTTTCCTAAATTGATTTGGTTTTCCTCTTTGATGGCTTTTATAATTCCATCTATGTTTTCTACAGGAATGTATTCTGGGTCTTGACCACTTAGTCCTAGCATAACAGCTAAGTCAGTTGCATGTCCTATTCCTGTTAGGGAAAGGGAACCATATAAGTCTGTTTTTACTCTTACAACATCCTGAATCAGGTTTTTACTTCTTAGCTCTTCAAGAAAGCGCTCTGCGGCTCTCCATGGTCCAAGGGTATGCGAACTAGAAGGTCCAACACCAATTTTTAGCATGTCAAAGACAGAAATACATTCTTCCATAATTAGAGTAGTTTAAAGCGCAAATATAGCAGAAATTAGCAATGATGTAAATCAAAAACCGACTAATATTAGTTATTTGGTAAAAAATTAAGTCCGATTTTATCGATTCTGTAAATAAAAGTAAGATTGTCTTTGTTATATAAAGTATAACGCCCTTAGACACAGTATTTACCAGTTAATAAGCAGGATCGCATTGGATTAAAAGTTATTTTAATCCAATACTAAAACGGATATCCGATGGCAAGATTAAACACTAGGTTTTCTTTTCGCCAAGAACGATCACCAAAATTCACTTGATCTAAAACCCAACGGTCTCCATCTGGTAAATACGGTTTGCGAATAGGGAAAGCAAGATCTGTTCTTAGCACTAAAAAAGAAAAGTCAAAACGCAATCCGGCACCTACACCCACGGCGAATTCTTTTAAGAAGTCCTTAGAAAACTTTGCTCCAGGTTTTTCCGGATTCTCTTTTAACAACCAGATGTTTCCTGCATCTACGAATAACGCACCTTTTACAAAATCATAAATGGTAGCGCGGTATTCTGTACTGAATTCTAATTTTAAATCTCCGGATTGATCAGCAAGAAATGTATTTGAAGTCGATGTGCCATCAAAACTTCCCGGGCCTATTGAACGTGCTCTAAAAGCTCTAATACTATTTGTTCCACCGTTAAAAAACTGTTTTATAAAAGGCATTTCATCTGAGTTTCCGTAGGCAAATCCTGCACCAGCAATGATTCTGCTGGCCAATTGTTTTTCGCCACCTAATTTTAGGTAATGACGAAATTCATTTTCGACTTTTACAAATTGGCTGAAAGGCACACTAAAAACTTTTACGGTATCTCCTTTTTTCAAATTAGCACCAGTTACTAGTCCCGCAATATTTCCTGATAAGTCCACTCCGGCTTTGTAGTAGAAGGTGTTTTTCCTTCTTTGTTGCATCGTGTTAGTGAAGGTATAAGAATACGTAGGGCCAAAGATTAATTGCTTTTCGATCACTTTACCAAGTGAAGCATTTTCATCGATTTTCTCTTGGTAGAGCGGGGTTACGTTGTTCGGACTGGCATAAGTAATTTCAGTAATGTTCAACTGATGTTCTTTGCGCTCGTTTTCCTTCCATAAATATCCAAAGGAACCTTTAAATGTTTGTAGTGAATACAATTTAGTCCTTTTCTGGAATTCATAACCTAATGTTGCCTTGGTTTTTGGAACAAATCCACTAGAGGATTCAAAACGGAATGGCGCAACAATTCTGGGCCAAACTAGATTTGCTTCATTACCAAAACGGTACACATTAAAACCGTTGTTTACTCCTGATACTTGTACTTCTAATCCCGCAAATGCAGATACGGTAAGCAATTCAGCGCCTTTCAAGAGATTTCTATTGCTCCAGTTTAAATTGAGTTCGGTACCGCTATAATTAGCTGAGTTTGTCTTAGCCGATAGTTCCACACGAATGGATTTTTTAGGCAATGGCGTAAGAAAATAATAAGCATCAAGATAATTCCCGATGGTATCTGCTACCTTAAATTCGTTTTTCACAAACTTAAACGTCCCCAAATTAACTAAACGATTTAGAGAAAGATTGTGGTTCGTACGGTTGTATAGATCGTCTTTTTTAAAATATAAAGTACGATCAAAAATTCTAGGTTTAAATAAATTTTCAGAATCGATAATCGTGAAATCGTTATGATGTACAACTGCATCTGGAGTAACAATCAGACTATCTGCGTTGATAGAATAATTGGGATATACTACGATATCGTTAATGCGGTATTGTGTTTGTGACAACTCTGGAGTTTCCTCTTTTACCACAACGATTAAATCGACCTTATGGTCAGCAACGGTGCTGTCTACTTGAATTTTAAGGAAGTCAGGATTGAAATAGTAGAATCCTTTTTCCTTAAGACGTGCATCGATGCGTATTCTTTCTTCTTTAATAGTGGTAAGATTATAGCCTTGCTCTTTTTTTAATAAAGATCTTCTTTTTGTTGCACTAACCGCACTTGAAAGTACAGAGGAATCTTGTGGAAAAATTACGTCTCTAATCAGGTATTGCCTTTTGGGAACTACCGTGTAAATTGCTTTTACTGTTTTACCGCGACGTGTTGAGTCAGCTGTTGATTTAGTATTAAAATAGCCATTGTTTTCGGCATTATTTTGTAAAACGAGTTTGTTGTATTCTAGGTCTACTTTACTATAATAAACTGGAGCTTCGCCCACTTTGTTTTTTAACCAATAGCGAAATCCCTTTTGTTTTTTGGGGTTACCTGCTAGTTTGTAAATAAATAATTTAGGCCTTAAACCTAGAATTGAGGCATTTGGTTTTGGTCTAACTATAGCTTCAAATTCGGCTTTCAATGCTTTGCGTTCTTTTTTTGGAGTGGTATTACCTTCTACTTTTATTTTGGCACCCGTGTACAAAAGCTCTCCTTCTGGTAAGTTCTTTGTGCCGCTACACGAGGCTACAAACAGAAGTATAAATAGAAAATATAGTATGGAATTCTTATTCATCAGACTTCTATTTGGAGTGTTCTTTATTTTTATTTGTTTTTCTTTTTATCCGTTTTTGCTTTCTGGAATAACTCTTTAAATTTATCGTAATCTAAGGTTATGACAAAAGCAAGTCCAGTTTCAACCACCTGACCCTGTAGAGCAACTTGGTATTTATTGATGCGGTATGCTTTTAACTTGTACCTACCGTCCTTAGAAAGTTGGTATTCTATGGTAACGTCACCAGCTATAGTATTTGCTTCCTGGTCTTGCTGTTGTGGTCCTTCTAGACCAAAACTACTACCTACAGTTACCTTCAAGCGATCATTCAATAATTTTTTAGAAATCCCTACATTCAGATCAGTTTTGTTTTCCAGTTGGCCTGTAGTATAATCCTGGGAAGAAACTAAATCAAAATTAAGTTTGACACCACTAATTAAATTTCCTGCTAAATTATTTAACTGCTGAGACAGAATTTTACTGGCGCTTTCTCTAGCTATCGAGGAAACACTAGCTCCTCCAGATTCAGTGGCAAATGGATTTTCGCCAATGAAACGATTCAACAGGAGTAGAGCAAATACTTGTTTGTTAAGTTCGTCCGGCTGCTGACGCAATTGCGTTAGTTTAGCTTGAGTCGTGTTGATGATTTCTGTTGAAACGCTGTTATTCCCTTCGGGCATTATTATATCAAAAGAAATGCTTGGCTTCATCAAATCGCCTTTCATTTTTAATTCGGTTTCAAAAGGAATTTTTTGTTTGTAAGTGTTTCTCACAGAAGCGGAAACATTAGCTAACTGATCGTCCACTAGATCAATTGGGGCGGCCTCATTTTTATAGACAGCTGTAATATTGATATCGGCTGCTGTAGGTTCTCCAGTCCAAAGGATATAACTCCCGCTTTTAATATCAAATTTTCGTTTGATTAGGTTGAAATTCATTTCATAAGCACCTTCCTTCAGCTCGTATCTTCCCGTTAAAGTTGTTTTTCCAGAAGGATCAATACCACCGGTTAACTGGGCTTCGCCTTTTAATTTTAAGTAATCTCCATTAGCTTTGTCGATGACAATCGAAAGTTCCGCATCCTTGTCAATTTCGATATTTACAGAGGCATTAATACCTGTAATTTCGAGATTGCTCAAGGCTTCATCTGCTCTCAACTTCTTCTCAATCATAGGCGGGTTGTCCTGATCGATAAATTCAACAATTCCCTCTCTGTCTGCTATCGAAGGATCAGATTGTGGCATTACAATGGTAAATTTAGTGTCTTTGTTGACTTTTATGTTTCCGTCAACGATAGGACTTTTAAAAGTTCCACCAATTTTTAAATGATTGTCCAGATACATTTCGCCATAAAACAAATCATTGTCTTTTTCCTGAGAATTGATGGCTTTAAAGTTCACGGCATCTAGCGATAAATTATAACCAATGTTACTTAAATTTTGAGTGGCGATTTTTCCGTTAATAACTAAATCATTGTCTCTTTCGTCTTTTATAGTAAAGCGATTGAAAACGATGGTATTTCCGGAAAATGCAATTTTATCGTTTAAGGATTTAAAGGTAGAGTTAAGTTGTGTGACCTTAAACCCGATATCGTTGAATTTTAAATCACCAACGACCAGTGGCTGGTTTGCTTTTCCTGAAATTTTAAAATTCCCGCTAAAAAAACCAGTGCTTTCTTTTAGGTTATTCAGTGTAAATCCTTGGATGCTCTTTAGGTTTATCCTCGAAATATCCAAGTTCATGTCTAAAATCCCATCGCCCGTTTTATAGGTTCCGTTTAAATCGACTAGATTGTCTTGTCCTGTGATAGAAACTCTGGTGTTGTAAGTATTAGCCACTTTATTGTTAACATGCAGGTTTACGGTACCCACGGTGTCTTTTTTGAAGGCAAAATTATCAACAATCATATCAGCAGTAAAAATGGGTGTTTGATTCATGTTTTTAACAACTGCTTTACCATTAATGTTTCCGCCTATTTCTAAGTCTCCCTTTACGGCAATATTTGTGATTGTCTCGATCTTAAAATTGTTGAAATCAATGGTTATAGGAGCGTTTTCTTGGGTTGACTGTGATTGTATTCTAATGCTGCTTTGCTCTTTGCTTACTTCAAAATTACTAGCATAGATTCCTTTTTCTCCAAAACGAAGCAGGTTATTATTGTCCATTTTCCAAGACTCATAATTAAGCAATAAATTATTCGGGTCAAGACGAAGTTCGTTATTTCCCGCAGCTGCTTTCAAAGTTCCAGATACTAGGTATCTTTCTTTATCCTTTAGGTCTTTTAATTGTAAGGTATAACCAGCGGTATTGTCTTGAACTATTCCATTTATGGAAGTATAAGGCAACTGGAATTGACTATTTTGAATATCATCTACCACAAGAGAATATACTAAAGCATTGTCTTTTGTATCTACTTTTAATACTCCATTTGTAATGGTATTATCACCATAAACTAATTTAGGAATGGCTCCATTCAAAACAATAGAATCATTGACTGTGTTGTATCTTCCAGTGATAGAAATAGGTTCAAGGCTCTTTAGCTCCGGAATGAATTTTATTAGTAAAGGACTGTCTGCAATTCTAATATTAAAAGCTAGTTGTTGCTTTTCGGCATTTGTTGCTTGTTTATTTTGATTTGGATTATAATAATGAGCTATGGAGTTTGTTAGGGCATCGGCTATGGTTGCTAGCTTGTATTTACCTTCTATTTCCGCATTTAAAAATGGAGATTTGAATGTTAATGCATTTCTATTTGCTGTAGAAGTGACAACCATTGTAATGGAATCCATGACAAACTGCTCATTTTCATCGGCAATAGTAAGGTTGGTAATATTGAATTTTCCATTTAGATAATTGAGGTCAACTGACTGAAGATCTGCGTCTATCTCTCCTCTAATCTTCATTGGTCCAGCGTGAAGATTTAACTTTGCTAGGTCTGCAACATCGACATTTAGTTTTATTTTTCCAGTAGGATACTTGTCTTTAAAGCTTCCGCTACTGATCATGTCGAAAGTTAAATTAGGATCGTTACTAGCAGCAACCGCTTGAAACAGTCCGTTGTTTATGTTTCCTTTAAGATCAAGATTAGTATAGTTATACTTATTATAATTGAATTTTCCAATGGTTCCTTTTACGGCAGCATTAGCAGTTTTTGGGTCTAATCCTGATCCTTTGACAGTAGCATTTAAACTTATTTTTCCAATGGAATTATTCTTAATCAGTTTGCCAAGATCGAAATTTTCCAACTTTGCTTTGACATCATATTTTTCCTTGTTTTTTATTCTCTGGTCAAAAGCAGCAATGATTTTTGCAGGACCAAAACTACTTTTTAAATCAAGATCAGTATTGAAGTTATTGATGGTACCTTTAAAGGTTCCGCTGGCATTAAATGCAGCAGGTAAACGCATTGAATTCGGAATAGTTTCTTTTGGAAGGAAAGTATTAAAATCCTTTGCTGTAGATGCAAATTCCTTGATGTCCAAATCAAAGTAGGCTTTTTGGGTATCTGGTAATCCGGTAATAGTTCCGCTTCCTAAAATCTTCGTATTTCCTATGCCGCTAATCTCTAAACTCGGGATAGTTACCGCACTTAATTTTCCATACACCTTGCTATCTACATTTAGTATAGCATTTGGATTATCTTTAAAAGGAACGGTATTAGCTAAACTAGGGACAAATAGCAAAATATCTTTAAATCCTACACTACTTTTTTTCAAAGTGGCATTAATGCTTAAATTTTCTAAGTTTTCACTTATTGCCGCGATTGATGAGTAGCCAATGAGCAGTTCGTCTCTTACTAGTGTTTGTGGTGTTCTTAAGTATAAGTTTTTAAGAAATGAATTTGTTTTACCATAGAAGAAATCAGCTTTAAACGACTCAATATTAAGACCGCTTTGTTCTTTTGCCGAAAAATCATTTACTTTTCCAGAAATACTTACAGAGCTGTAATGAATGTCTTGGGTGTCAAAACTTAGTGATTTTAATTTTAAATGGTTCGAATCAAAACCTTTGGGTAAAGCTGTAATGTTGTTATTGTCGTAGTTGAAATCAACTCTTTTGAAGTTAGATTGTCTCACTTTAAAATCCCAATCGCGACTTTCATTTGGAGCAGATTCTTTTTTAGACGTGTTTTTTTCTGTTTTACCAAGGGCTAATTTCCCATTTGCATCTGATAGATTCAGCACATCGATGAGGAAAAAACGATTGTAAAAGTCGGTTTTGTCAAATTTAACAACGGCATTTTTTAGCGATAAAGTAGTGCTTAATTTACTTAGCTCATCCTGATAATCTACTGCAATTTTAGACAAATCAATTTCGCCTAAAAGTAGCGTATAACTAGTTGGTAGCGCATTGTCCTCTTGAATATTCGTTTGTGCAATACCTTGTTTGTATTTCAGGTCTAAACCTTTGATTTTAATTTTTGGCACTTCAAAAGCCATGGCGTCTAAATCAAAAGTTTTGATGCGTGTTTCCAGATGTTGCAATTTGATGTACATATCATTTTTTGAGAACGCATCCGTATATCGTAGATTTATGGTGTCCAGATTAATTTTTTCTAACGAAAATGTCATCGGAGTTGCCTCTGGATCTTGCTTCTCTGGTGAAGAGAATGCTTCAATAATATAATCAAAATTATATACGGAAGTAGAATCTCTATTGATAGTTGCCGATACTCCGTGAAAATCGATGGAGTTAATTTCAACCTTGTTATTTAGTAATTGAAACATACTAATGTCAACAGCGAGTCTATTAGCAAGCAACAAGGTATCTTTCTTAAGTCCTTCAATGTATACACCTTCTAGAATTATTTTTTTAGGAAAGCCAATATCTATTTTAGCTACAGACACCTTAGTTTTTATTTTACTCTCTAGATAAATTACAGCTTTATCCTTGGCAAAATTTTGAACATAGGGAATTTGGATCAGTAGTAAGATCAATAGAAATAATACAATGATTATTCCTACTGTCCATTGGATAACTTTCAAACCTTTTTTTAAATATTCTTTCAAACGATACTTTTTTTTCTTAATCTAAAAATTCAAAATATGCTAAAATTCAGAATTGAATTAACTACAAAGATGAAAATTTATATTGGTACTCTTTTATAAAAAAGTAAGTTTATATTGCAAAATTATGGGATTTAGATAAAGCTAGATCTACTTTTCTTAGCATAATATTTGGTTATTGTCTAAAATGGTAGCATTAAAGCGGAGTTTTCTCTATGGTTAGGTTCTATATATAGGGATTTCATTAATTTCTTGCGCCTGTTTTTCTTTTAATAAATAATCTTTTATTGCCATTAGCATGGCTTTGTTAGACGTAAATAACTCTCTGTTAAAATTGATTACTGTGGTAATGTCAATTTTTTCTAATGAAGTGTTTTGTGCCTCGGCGTAGAAGTCGTTTAAAGCGGAACTATAATTTTCTTGTATTGTATTAAAAAATCCCTGCAGATTTTCAAAATTGGCTGGAACTTCCGCAGTAATTAGATTGTGAAACTCTTGGTATAAATCTTGCGTTTCCTGTTTGTTATGGGTAAAAAAATGGTACTTGATGTCCTTGGACGATTTTCGAAGATTATCAATGTTAGTTTCAATATCTTTCACGCTTTTTACCGAGTGTATCGCGCTTCGTACCGCAGAAATTAACTGGTTGAGATCAGAATATTGATCGGATTGTAGTTTTGACCTTAATTCTAAATAAAACACCTGAAGTTCTCCCTGTACCTGCTTTAGAAAATCATATTTTTGCTCTTTTGTTTTTATGAAGAACTTCTTTTTCTCATTGATACTTTCATAGTTAGGATTAGTACGAATGTAATGGGTATCAATTTTAAACAGTTCAAGATTGAAAAGCATGCAATTGTTAATAAAAAAGTGTGTTTCTCTTTTAAATAAATCGAAAGCAGTTAAGGGTTCTGCGATAGAGGCATGTCCAATAAATTCGGTTAAACTTCCATCTGTGTCTTTGAAAAATCCTTCCAAAAAACGAGTAAAATGATCTAATAGTGGTAAGAATAGTAGAACCGAAAATAGATTAATGATGGTCGAGAAAGTGACTAAACCTATGAGAGGATCTTTTACATTTAGTAAGTCAGTTATCAAGAATAGTAGAGGGTATAATAGTAGGAACGCAAATAGAGTGACAAAGACATTAAAAAGAAAATTCCCGAGCACAATTCTCTTTTTGGAAGCGCTGCCGCCTATCGCGCCAAGCATTACTTTAATAGTTGTCCCAGTTTGTGAGCCCAATATTATTGCGGCGGCAATAGGTAAACTGATAGCACCAACATGGATCGCACTAAGGGTAAGTGCCATGGTAACCGAGCTGGATTGAACCAATAAGGTGATAATAAAACCAATGAGTAAAAAGACAGCAAGATGCATCGACGCATATTGAGAAAAATCAAAAAGTTTTACCTGAGCTTCCATGGCGGTTTTCATGAAAGACAATCCTATAAAAAGCAACCCAAATCCGAAAAGGAAATAGGAGATATAGCGATAGTTTTTTCGATGACCAAAAAGGATAAGAATAAAGCCGCCTACGCAAACAACAGGATAAGAAACTACTTCTATGTCCATTTTAAACCCAAGAACAGCCACGACCCAGCTATCAAGAGTAGTACCCAAATTTGCTCCAAGAATAATAGCCATCGCATTTCGCATAGTAAAAACACCAGCGCCTACAAAGGCAAGCACCATGAATGAAACCATGGAGCTGCTCTGGAGAATTCCTGTCACTATCGCTCCGCCGGTAACCGCACCAATTCTGTTCTTAGTTATGCGTTGTAAAAAGAGTTTAAAAGTGCGTCCGGAAAGATTTTTTATTGATTCTTCCAGTAAGTACATGGCAAATAGAAAGAGGCCAACCCCTGCGCTGAGTTTGAGAATATGATAGAAGATATCCATAGCAGAAAATATACCTAAAGGTAAGAGGAAAATCTTTGATATGAAAACGAAAGGATAATTTGTAATTAGCGCTATTATCTGTATTCATAATTTTGTTTTGACAAGTGCTGTCTATGATTCAACATAATTATTAGGTAACATTCAAACTAATTACTACATAACACTGGTATTAGCTTAGTTGTATTTTGTTTAGTAAATTATTAACAAGAATATATTTTGTAAAAATTTCAAAAGAAAACTAATTTTTCATTAACTTTATATTTAAGTGTAAGTAAATCAGTTGTTTAATACTTTAAATTATTTAATTATGTCTGGAGAAACTTTTTTAATGTGGTTGCTTTTAGGAGTAGTTGCAGGATGGTTAGCAGGGCTGCTTATTAATGGTGGCGGTTTTGGAATTATCGGAAATATGGTTGTTGGTATTATTGGTAGCTTTCTAGGAGGTTGGATTGGCGGAAAACTCGGTATTTCAGATGCTGTGGTTGGCGGTTTTAGTTTTGCAAGTATTGCAACTGCTGTGCTTGGAGCTATAGTATTATTGTTTGTCGTTAGTTTAGTAAGAAGAGTATAGACGGCTTTAGAAATAGTTGTAGGTTCTCGAAGTCAATAGTTTTCTATTGGCTTTTGTTTTTAATTTTTACTGATTCCAATACATGACTATGATAAATACAATTATTGCAAAAATTCCAATTAAGGAACTGATAAAAAAATTATCAACCCATTTTTCAAGCTTGATTTCTTTTTTTAATTTTTGTGTTCAAATCGAAAAAAAGGACAAAATCGATGAAATAGTTAATAGCAATGCGACTATTTAGGTAAATTCATCAATTAGAATGTTTCTAGTGGCATCAGTCATATGAAGCGACTTAATTACAAAGAGACAAAAACCGAGTGGGTTAGCTGATGTATTTAGAATATGCTGAGAAGTTTTGTTTGCCAAAGTTGGTTGATTTTTAGAGAAAGTAGTTGCACTATTTAAGGAAGATAGAACAGTTAAATTTTATAAATAAAGGGTTTGTGATTTTCTAATACTCTACAATTGAAGGTCAAGTTCTTTAATTTGTTTTTCGAACGTGAGTGCATATTGATAGCCGTAGTCTAAAATTTCATCTGCTCTTTTTAAGTTAAAAAGGCTAAACTGACTCATGTTTGGCGGTTCAATGTATAAAGTACAGCTATCGATTTTACTCTGTACCGAGCTTTTCATGGCCAAATGAAAGCAGCGGTCAACAATATTATTCATGTGTACTTGATCTACCTCTTTCTTGATGGAGTTGACATAACTACCAATTATCACGTCGCATTGCCCAACTAAAGGTTCAATAGGAAAATTATTGAGTACGCCGCCGTCCACGTACAAAGTGTTATTGTAGTTTACAGGTTGGAACAACAAAGGCATACAAGAAGTCGCCATTAGGGATTGCGATAAATTTCCAGATGATAAGTAAACTAGTTCTCCCTTTAGAATATCGGTAGCGGTTATATACAATGGTATGTTGAGATCCTCAAAAGAATTAGTGGGAAAACTTTGTTCATAAATGTCATTGAATCCTTTCATGGCAAAAAAGCCTTGCCTCTTAATAAGAATGTTAGAGAAACTAAATATTTGCCCTTTTTTTAGAATACTGACAATCTCAGCGATAGAATAACCCGCAGCATAGAAAGCACCCGCAATTGCACCCGCACTAGTCCCTGAAATATGAGAGGGAACAACTCCAAATTCTTCCAACGCTTTTAAAACCCCTAGATGAGCAATTCCTCTAGCGCCACCTCCTGATAATACAATGCCAATTTTGCTTTTCATTTGCCTATATATTCTTCTGAACTAATATAAATAAAAAAGACTGATTACCAACAATAAACGTTGACAATCAGTCTTTTTGTGTTTTTTATAAAGATTCAATCGTTTGTTAATTTAGAATAGATTTTACAAACCTTGCATTAGCTATATATTACAGCGCAATAAAGTCGGCTGTTTTAGGAATTACATTCATTACTTCCATAGCAATTGCCGGAGTTGGATTAGCTATTTTTCTAAGTTTTGTATCCATCCACGCACCATCTACTGTTATTGTGGCGCACAATTGATCTTCGCCGTTTCTTAGCTCATGTACAATTGACCAGCGAGAAGCATCAGTTCTCATTTTAGAAATTTTAGTATGCATGAATATAGTATCTGCAAGTCCTATTTCTTTTCTAAAGATACACTCTTCTCTAAAAAGAATAGGGCCAAAAGAATTTTTTTGTAAAAATCTCATTGTCAAGCCAAGGCTTTCCAAAATTTCGATACGATGCTGCGCCCCAAAATCATAGTAAGCACTGTGTCTCACATGAAAGTTGGGATCTAAATCTGACCAACGAAAGGATAATTGTTTACTGAAAGATGTCATTATAATTTTTCTATTTAATTTTTTATTTTACAAAAGTTGGTTTTAACCACAGCCAAGTCGCGAGGTGTACCTGAAAATTGCGAGTGCAAAGATAAGAAAAAAAGGAGTTTTTATGAAAAATAGCAACTTTGTATTTGATGAACAATCTTTGTGAAGGAACAAAGAGAAAAGTTTCTTGTTGTCTAAATTTAGCTGTCGAAAACCAGTGGTATAAAGAGGCTAAATCTACTGTTTAGACTATCAGAAAAAAAGCGAGAACGACAATGATTTTAAAACTATATTTGCGCTTTGGTATTTTTGCCAAGACTGATCCCCCGTTTTTTATGATGACGAAAGATGAAATAATGCCTAAGACCGCAATAACTTCAGATGAAATTGATAGATGCATCGCTATATTGGCACAATTAAATTCGAATACCGACGAGATTTTCGATATTGAAAAAGATAAAAGAACGGCTTTGATTAAAGCGGCAGGAATGTTTTCGAGACCAGATCGCGACGAACTTTCCAGACGTAAAAAAGACGGAAGATTAGTAGCTAAACGCAAAAAAGAAAAGCAAGACAAAACCGCTCGTAAAGAAACGGGAATACGTCATGCTCGTGAAGCAAGTATATTTGTTGCGCCAAAACTATTGGCACATAATGATCTTGCTAACAAAGAGCAGTTAGAACTAGAAACACCTAGAAATTGCTATGTATGTAAAACGCCATTTACTAAAATGCATCACTTTTATGATACTATGTGTACAGATTGTGGAGATTTTAATTACGCCAAACGTTTCCAAACAGCAGATGTAAAGGGACAAATTGCAATTATAACGGGTTCTAGATTAAAAATTGGATATCATATTACACTAATGCTGCTTCGTGGTGGAGCAACCGTTATAGCCACTACTCGTTTCCCGGTGGATTCGGCTTTGCGTTTTTCTAAAGAAGAAGACTTTATGGAGTGGGGACACCGCTTGAAAATTCATGGATTAGATCTACGACATATTCCTAGCGTGGAGATTTTTTGCAATTTTATAGAACAAAAATACGAGCGTCTCGATATTCTTATCAATAATGCGGCACAAACCGTGAGACGACCAGCTGGATTTTATACTCATTTAATGGCTAATGAAGAACTGCCGATAAGTGACTTGCCAAAACAAGCGCAAAATTTATTATTAGACCATACTGATTGTTTACAGGAATTAAAAGTATTGACTTCTGGAGCTTCTTCTAATCAGAATATGCCGGTTACTTGGCACGGACCGGAACCTGGTATTGGTTTACGGGCTTCCGCCAAATTGTCTCAGATTCCATATAGTTTTGATAATACATTAGTAGCCAATGAAGTATTTCCAGAAGGGGAGTTGGATGCCGATTTACAGCAAGTAGATTTAAGAAAAACGAACAGCTGGCGATTGCGATTAGGACAAATCGAAACCACAGAAATGATTGAAGTACAACTTGTCAATTCAGTAGCGCCATTTGTATTATGCAATCGACTTTCGGAAATAATGAAGAAAGACAATACAGGAAAAAAGCACATCATAAATGTTTCGGCCATGGAAGGCAAGTTCCATCGCTTTTTTAAAGAAGCTCGTCACCCTCATACTAATATGGCCAAAGCGGCTTTGAATATGCTAACACACACCGCCGCAGGGGAATTGGCAAAAGACGGAATATTCATGAACGCTGTAGATACGGGTTGGGTAACTGACGAAGATCCTGCAGAACTTGCCAAAAAGAAACAAGAACTTGAAGATTTTCAGCCACCTCTCGATATTGTTGATGGCGCTGCACGAGTAATGGATCCTTTGTTTGACGGTATAAATACAGGAAAGCATTGGTGCGGAAAATTCTTAAAAGATTACAACCCGATACCCTGGTAATAAACTAAACTTCAATTTTTTCTTGAAATTACGGACACTTTATTGCGTGTCCGTAAACTTTTGTATATAAATATTTCAGCTAATTAAATACAAGCAAGAACTTGAAATATATTCTTAGTTTGGAATTCATTTTATAAAGTCCTCTTTAATTAAAAAACACCATAAGAATCAATTTACAAAACTTAATTTTTGTTTGATTCGACTATTTGTGTCTACGGAGTGTTTTAATGACTGTTTATGTATGTAATTAGTATTAATTATAAGGGTTTCCGATATAAATGGTTAATAGATAATTTCACTTTTATTTAAATAAAAAAGTGATTTTTTAAGGTTTATTTAACAAAAAAATAATAGATTTGGAATCAATAATGTTATTAAAAACCAAAAAGACTATTTATGAGATTTAACCATTTTTTTTTAGGAGTGTTATTTATGATAATAATGCCCACAGTGCTAAATGCCCAATCAATCAAAGGGATTGTATTGGATGAGAATGGACAAGCGTTGCCGTATGCTAATGTTGTTGATAAGGTAACTTCTACTGGAGTCACTACAGACGGTAACGGTAATTTTGAAATTAAGGTAAAAGGTTTTCCAGTTACATTAATCGCAAAGTATGTTGGATTTCAAAACAAAAGTATCGAGGTGACTAGTGATGGTGCTGCTATCACTTTTAAGTTAAGCCCTAATAACAGCCTAGATGAGGTTGTTGTAACGGGAAACAGATCAAAAGTGAGAAGTGTATTAAATTCAGCTGTACCAATCGATAAGTTGTATGCAGAAGATCTTAAATCAAGTGGGCAGGTAACATTTGATAAAATGTTAGCTTATAAAATTCCGTCATTTAACTCAAGTAGTCAAGCGGTTTCTGACGCGACTGCGCATTTTGACCCAGCAGATTTACGTGGTTTAGGCCCGAGTCGTACTTTGGTATTAGTAAACGGAAAAAGAAAAAATCAAAGTGCTTTAGTGTACATCAACGATACTCCAGGTAAAGGAGAAGTAGGAACAGATATGAAAAGTATTCCTTTTTCTGCTATCGAAAGAGTAGAAGTACTTCGTGATGGAGCTTCTTCTCAATATGGTTCAGACGCCATTGCAGGAGTAGTGAATATTATCTTGAAAAAACAAACTAATTTTACTGAAGTAAATCTTACATCGGGAGTAACTTCTGAAGGAGATGGTTTCAATTTTGGAGCAGATCTTAACTCAGGATTTAAAATTGCTGACAAAGGTTTTGTGAATTTTAATATTTCTTACTTAGACCAAAATAAAACGAACAGAGCAGGGAGACCTGGAAGAGACGGTTTATTTGAAGTTGAAGCAAACGATCCAACATGGGGAGATTGGTTAAGTAGAAATCCTGACTTAGGAATGAATATTGGGCAACCAGATTCTAAAATGGGAGCCTTTGTTGTTAATGCTGAATACCCACTTTCGGATAAAACGACATTGTATGCTTTTGGAGATATAAATATTAGAAAAGGAACAAGTTTTGCTTTGTACAGAGCACCTTACTGGGTTTCAGATCCGAATAATTTATTACATGAAGCGGGTACAACTTATAATGGTTTCCAACCTACATTTAATACGGATGTATTTGATAATCTTGGATCTATTGGAATAAAATCTAACATATTAGGTTTTAATGCTGATTTCAGTTTAACAGCAGGTTCTAATAAAGTGGATTATATAGTAGGAAATACATTGAATGTATCTTTGGGCGCAAACAGTCCTATAGAATTTGAAGTCGGTGGTTATACTTTTAGTCAATTAGTAGGAAATGCTGATTTTTCTAGAACTTTTGATAAGGTAACTTTCGGTTTTGGAACTGAATTAAGAAAAGAAAGATACGAAGCTAGAGCAGGTCAACCAGAATCTTATGCTGGAGGTGGTGCACAGTCATTCCCTGGAATTCAACCTTCGAATGCATTAAATGAAGATCGTAACAACTTTGGTATCTACACTACTTTAGATTACGATATGACAGAGGCTTTTTTAATAGGAGGATCTTTAAGATATGAGAAATATTCAGATTTTGGAGATAACTTTTCTTGGAAAGTAAACTCACGTTACAAGCTTAATGATGATGTTGCTATACGTGCATCTTATAGTACAGGATTTAGAGCTCCTGCTTTACACCAAATCTATTTGAGTAACATTCAAACATTAGTTTCTGGTGGTACAATTTCTAATCAAGGAACTTTTAACAATGTGGATCCAGCAGTGAGAGGACTTGGAGTTCCTCAATTGCACGCTGAAAAATCACAAAATCTTTCAAGTGGTGTTACTTTTAGATCAGGTGCTAATTTTTCTGCTTCGGTAGATTTCTACAATATTAAAGTGAAAGACCGTGTATTGTTTTCTGGAGAAGTAGGATTTGACGGCGATGATAATACAACAAACCCAGTTGAAAGAGTATTGCTTGATAATGATATTACAAGTATGAAGTTTTTTATCAATGCAGTTAATACAATAACAAATGGTGTTGATGTTGTTTTGAATTACAAAAACCTGGAAATCGGAACGGGTAAACTTGGACTTAGTTTAGCTTCTACATTTGCTAAAACTAAAATTGACGGACAAATTGCTACGCCATCGATTTTGAAAGCGAACGGATACGATATTTTTAACCGTAAAGAGCAAGGTAGAATCTTAAGTGCTAGACCTAATACAAAAGTTTTGTTAGGAGCTAATTATGATTTGAACAAAACAACGTTTATTTTTAATAATACTTATTTTGGAGAAGTGTCATGGCAACATGCTACTGATGTCTCAAAAGATCAAACTTTTGCAGGAAAAGTTATTACAGATTTAGGAGTTGCTTACAAATTTACATCTACACTTTCAGCTAATGTGATGGTAAATAATCTATTTAATGTGTATCCAGATCAATTGGATCCAAAAGGAGATGTTGCTACTGATTTAGGAGGTCGTTTTAAATACCCATGGGAAGTTAACCAATTTGGTTACAGCGGAACAACATTTACAGCGGGTGTAAACTTTAAGTTTTAAGAATCACTTAATAGACTATAAAAAAAAACGGGATTTATTCCCGTTTTTTTATGACTGTAATTTTCTTTTTTTTAATCTAAAATAGAATTGATTGAAGTCTCGTTATAAAAATGCTTAGTATATTAAAAACAGATAATTAAGTAGGTATTTTTTCGATGACGATGGCATCTCCAGCTGTATCATAGTATGTACACGTCATTTCGATAATATCAATACGCCAGTTAGCGATTCCAGATTGAGCTGCCTGTTGGCAAAAAGTAAAATAATCACTTTGCCCGCCTTGATGCATCACTAGAAACTCGATGAAACGTTCTTTATTAGCCATTGGCGCAATTCTAAGAAGGTTGTATTTTTTATCAGTACTTACAGCATACTCCTTGCTTCCATAATAAGAAACGCGTCCGTCATTGACATGAGTATCATATCCTTTTACACCTAAATTGATTAAGTCTTGAATATAAATTGGAAAATCACTTCCTGTTTGTACTTTATCGTGTGCTAGTTTAATTTGTTCTAGGGTAAACATTAGTTTCAGTTTTTAGTTTATAAGTTTGAAAATGGATTAATTATAGTCCGTTTTTAGTAATGAGTTCATCTATATTTTCGGTAATTCCAATAACTTATTGGGAATTTGAATCTATAATTTGTCGATTACACGATCTTTATAACTTTAGGATTATTATAACTATACTTTCAACTTGTTTTTATGATTTTTTATACGACTGTAACTGCTTTTAGTAGTCAAATAAGAATCAATTTGAAGTTTATGTTGTTCTATTTGGTATTTATTAAAATTATCCCATTTTGGAGCATAGCTTGTTTTTTGACCATACAAAGAATCAATACATACATTGTCGTCTTTATATTTGTCGTGTAAAACTTCTAAAACTTTAAAGAAAAACGCGTCGAGTAATACTATAGCGTCAAATTGAGCTTTAAGATTATCATAATTAGTGTCGGCGGGATTAAGTAATTGTAGTAAATCCAACAGCTCTTTCTTTTCGGTCTCATCAATTTCTGTTAAGTAACCGTATTTTAAAGTTTTATAAACTAAATTATTCCAAGCTACGCTATCATGTCCCCATTTAACATCAGGAAGGCTTAAAGAATGCTCACAGATTAAAACAATAGCATGCAGAACATCATTTAAATAATCTGCTGGAAACTCATCAAAGCTTCTAAATTCGAAACCACTTTGATACATTTTTTCCTGATTGAAATCAAGACCAACTTCTGGAAGTAATTGGTATTCCATTTCCAATTCTATTCGGTCTCTCCACCAGATGTTATCTTCTTTGTCAAAATTTAGTAGTTTTCTAAAATCATCGACCTTGTAAGTAAGAATTTTTCCTCTTGGCATTGCCTTATTGTAAGTTCCTACGCCAATATAACGAGACATGGCATTTCGCATAGATCCCATTGTGAAATTTTCATCCATGTCATAGGTGTCGCTGATCACTCCCATAATATCTGGACTTCCTAAAGTCGCTATAAAGAAAGGCTCAAACCATTGTAATAAATAAATCGCATTAGCATGTGTTTTATCGAAAGTATCGTAATCTACAATGCGGCTATTTTCTGTAAGAGTAGGTAAAGTAATATGAAAATGGTAAGTTCCATTATTAAACAAAACAAGGTTTTCTTGATTTGTCATAAACATATTAAGACCATTATTATAATCTGGAAAAGATAATTTTTCATTTAGAACACCTGACTCATTGATTTTATCGAGAAACAACTTTTTGGTTGCTTTTAACTCATTACAAGAGCCAACGATGGTTCTGTTTTCAAAATATTTTGTTACAAATTCGATAGAATCACCATCAAAATGCACAGATCCCATAGTTTTTTCTCTTTGGGTAATCATACTTTGAATATTATACGGCTGATTTTCTAGAAAAGTTTCCATGATAGATTTTCCAAGATATTCAGGATTGTCAATGGGCTCGGGTTTTGCTTCAGTAATTTCGTTGCTGGTCGCAATTGCAAGTACTGCCGGAATTGTTTTATGCTGGAAGTTAACATCAAGCTTTTCTAAGGAATGACTATTAATCATTCTACTTACTTTGTATTCTTTGTCTAAAGTGAAAGCGTTCTTCAATAAAGGAGCTAAGCTTTCTGGCTTATAGCATTTTCTATAATCAATACTATATTTCTCAAAACCAATTTTTTCTTGTATAAATTCACCAGATACTATTAAGGATTCTTCAAATTGCATGTAGGTTTCGTTTTCTAATCCAATTCCCCAGTAATATTTTGCTGTGTGATTTACTTTCATTTATACAAGTTGTTCTTTAATGTGTTAATTAATCTTTATAGTTATTCTTTTTGACTTTAAAACAAGATTTTTTAAGGTTTAAATCCTTTAAAAACAGTGGTTTATTCTGTTTTGTTTTTTTTGAATTCGCAATTATAAATCGATTTGTACTTTTAATTTACAAGAATTGATTCCAATTCTAAAATTTTAGTGTTTATACCCCTAAAACAACCGTTGAGAAAATAAAATTTTGTACTGTAATTGTAAAATATGTACTGTATGTAATTTATTTTATATCAATGATTTAAGCAGGAGGAAAGCCGAATTATAGTTTTTGCTATTCTTGTCATTTTCCAAAGTGCAAAAGTACTTAAAAATAATGTTATTTCCAACTAGATAATTGAATGAAAAATAACGAAAAAGTAAGAAGTTTTTATTTGAATGTTATTTAAAATGAAAAATCAATTTATTTAAAGATAAAATTGGTCAATATATTGATTTTAAAATAATTAAAACAAGGTAGCAAGTTGATTTTATTTTTGTTTTCGAACTGTTTTTTACTTAAAAAGTGTCATGTCTTTTAAGAGTAGCTAGGTATTGATTTTATCCAATTATTTATAAGCTTATTTAGTCATGATAGTAAAAAACAGAGGAAGAATAAAGTGCATTATTCCACCAATCTTTTCTAGCTTTTGAGAAGTAGTTGTAATTCAATTTTCCAGCTTGTGATTGCAAAGGATACACTACAACACCGTTTTCTCGATATGCTTTTTTTGCAGCTGTTTCTGGTACAACAGGAACGATATGTCCAGAGAGTCCTTTTTGTTTTCTTTTGGCGCAAATTATTCCTACACCTCCGTTAGTATTTACTTTGTTTTGCATTTCGTCAAGGTTATATATCCTTTTCCAGCCAAAACTTTCTCCCCATTTCAAAAACCAATCGTGGATCGCACTAGAATAAATTGTTTCTACAGTTTCACCATAAACGGCTTCTACGTTTTGCCCGTCAAGTATTTTTTTGATTGCATCGTCTGTCCACCAAACTGTAGGTAGATAAACTTTAGAGAAATAACAAAAATCAAATGAGTATACGTTGCAATAAGTATCTTCGACTGTTCTTTTATATCGAATGTTTGTAGTTACATCTAGTTTATCGATTAGGCGAGCGATACTTTCTCGTTTTGTTGCCGAGTTGGTTAGGTCTCTAAATGGAATACTAGAATCGCAAATAGGCGTGTACTTCATTAAGGTAGAGTCTAAACGGGAATTTATATGAGGTAAAAAACCGGCAATCTTTATTTTGCTATCACAACTTGAGTCAGTAACTATAGACTCAAAGATGTTAGTAGTGGTATCATTATTCATTTTGACTAATTTGATATATTATCTTATAATGCTCTAATCTGGACCGTATGTTATCTTGTTTATTAGATGAGCATTTCAATTACTAATTTTTATATAAAAAAAAGCTTTCAAAGTTTCGAGCGTTCTACAAATATTTAGAACTATCTAAGATGCCGCGGACCTAAAAACCTTTCTTTAAAAATTTAAAAGTAATAAAAAAAATACTAAAATGAGGGAATAGAATGTGTTTGTAAATTAAAAATAAAGCATTAGAATCTTGGGTTTCCTAATTTTAAATTTTGTCCTGCAGGCTGTTTTAAACTTTACTCTCTCCATTTAAATCAGTTGTAAGTACAAGACTCATATAGTCAAAAAACGGTCGTACCGATTTAAATAATTCGTTTACTTTGTTTATGAAATGGGGGTCAACTACTTCTTGATCAGTAAAATGATGTCTCAAGATAAATTGCTTGTGCCGTATTAAATCGATTGCTTCATGGTCTTTTGAAAACCCTCTTGGAGACGTTAGAACTTTATCGCCAGCCAACTCTGTAAAATTTTCCTTTATTGATTTAGAGTTAAAAATTTCACGCCAGGCGTCATGATTTAGTTCGATATCTTTTCTTATTCTTTTTAGGTCATCTGGATTAGGTGAGAAAAAACCGCATGCTAGAAAACTATTTTCGGGTTGGATATTCAAATAATACCCACCTCTTTTTAAGGAGGTAGCTCGTTGTAATCCTATTGCAAAACGAGCTTTATAAGGCAATTTGTTTTTACTAAATCGAACATCATTATAGATTCGGTACAGACTTTTTTTACCATAAGTATTTTCGATGGCGTCGTGAGAATTCATTAGAAGTATAAGTTGGTCAGCAAAAGCGATAATGTTATTTTGTGCTGTAGTATATTGTGTTTTATTTTCGGTAAACCAGTCTCTATTGTTATTCTTCTCTAGATTTTTTAAAAAAGTAATGCTGCTTGTTTTTATAGTGGAGTTTTTCATTTAATTGAATTTATAGGATATTTCATGGTTTTCATCTAAAATGGCGTTCTCCAAAAATAAGCAACTTTTCTATTGTAGTAGAAAGCGAAGAGGTTAAAGTTTTCTAGTTGTTTTTGGATTAAAAAGGTTTAGTGCTGATTTTCGATAATTGTTTGAATATCAAATTAAAAATATATAAACAAGATTGTTTGCATTTTTATTATGAAAACGATAGACATCATAAAAGGAATTCATGCAGGGAAGATGGTAGGGCGGGAATTAAAGAAAAGGAACATCAATAAAAGGCAGTTTGCGCTTTCCATAGATGTACATCCTCAAACTTTGGGTGCGATTATAAAAGGCATGACGTATGAATGTTAATTTGTCGCTAAAATTGAGGAAAAGCTAGAATTTGAAAAGGTTTCTTGATGACGCTTCAAGTTTTTTATGACATAAAGGAAGCCAAGAAAGACAAAAGTTATCAACCAGATATGTCGAAATTAAGAAAGGTACCTTTTTGGGACACTACTTTTGATAGAATTGATTGGAAGCAAAATAAAATTGCAGTTGTTAAACGTGTGTTTTCGAGAGGTACTGAAATTGAACAGGAAGAGATAATTCGTTTTTATGGTAAGGACGTAGTAGAATGTATTAAATTATTAGATCGCCAATTATAGTATAAATTGAAAAATCTTCTTTAGAAAACCGTTTCGCCTTTGCTTAAAGAGATTCTTATTGATTTGATGGATGAGTCTTTGTTTTCTCCTTTCAGGTTGATGGGAGGAATGGCTTTGAGTTTGCAAATAGGTTACAGCGTGTCGGTGGATATTGATTTTTTTGAAAAAATAGATAAAAGTTATAACTCCGCTAATACATACTTAAACTGCCACTCATACTGTGTTATTTTTTCAATGTCAGTCAATTCAAAATGTCATCTTGGCAGATTATTTTCCGCCATTTTAACATAAACTGACAATTAATAAGGAGCTTTTGGCTTGGCACAAAGATTGCTTTAGAGTCATCAAGTTATAAAAACAAGTATACAATAAATTAAATATATTAAAAATGGGTAAAATAATCGGAATTGATTTAGGTACGACAAACTCTTGTGTCTCTGTAATGGAAGGTAACGAAGCAGTTGTTATCCCTAATGCAGAAGGAAAAAGAACAACACCATCTATCATCGCTTTTGTTGAAGGTGGAGAGATTAAAGTGGGAGATCCTGCAAAAAGACAAGCGGTAACAAATCCTACCAAAACAATTGCTTCTATTAAACGTTTTATGGGTCATTCTTTTTCTGAAGTTTCGGCTGAAGCAAAAAGAGTTTCTTACAAAGTAGTAAAAGGGGACAACAATACACCACGTGTTGATATTGATGGTCGTTTATATACTGCACAAGAATTGTCAGCAATGACACTTCAAAAAATGAAAAAAACTGCTGAAGACTATTTAGGTCAAACAGTTACTGAGGCAGTTATTACTGTTCCTGCTTACTTTAATGATTCACAACGTCAAGCGACTAAAGAAGCTGGTGAAATTGCAGGTCTTAAAGTTATGCGTATTATCAACGAGCCTACAGCTGCAGCTTTAGCTTACGGTCTTGATAAAAAAGGAAAAGATCAAAAAATTGCTGTTTACGATTTAGGTGGAGGTACATTTGATATCTCTGTTCTTGAATTAGGAGACGGAGTTTTTGAAGTATTGTCTACAAATGGTGATACTCACCTTGGTGGAGATGATTTTGACCACGAAATTATTGACTGGTTAGCTGCTGATTTCTTAGCTGAAGAAGGTATTGATTTACGTTTAGATCCAATGTCTTTGCAACGTTTGAAAGAAGCTGCTGAGAAAGCAAAAATTGAATTGTCTTCTTCTGCTGAAACTGAAATCAACTTACCATACGTAACTGCTACAGCTTCAGGACCAAAACACTTAGTTAAAAAATTAACTAGAGCTCAATTTGAGAAATTAACTGACGCATTAGTAAAACGTTCTATGGCACCAGTTGCTAAATCATTGAAGGATGCAGGTTTAACTGTTTCTGATATTGACGAAGTTATTCTTGTTGGAGGTTCTACTCGTATGCCAAGAATTGCTGAAGAAGTGGAAAAATTCTTTGGTAAAAAAGCGTCTAAAGGAGTTAACCCTGATGAAGTTGTTGCAATTGGAGCAGCTATTCAAGGTGGAGTTCTTTCTGGAGATGTAAAAGATGTATTGTTACTTGACGTTACACCTTTATCTTTAGGTATCGAAACTATGGGTGGTGTTATGACAACTCTTATTGAGTCTAATACTACTATTCCAACTAAAAAATCACAAGTATTCTCTACTGCTGCAGATTCTCAACCAACAGTTGAAATTCACGTATTGCAAGGAGCTAGAGCAATGGCTGCTGATAATAAAACAATTGGTCGTTTCCATTTAGATGGTTTACCACCAGCTCCAAGAGGGGTTCCACAAATTGAAGTAACTTTTGATATTGATGCTAATGGTATCATCAAAGTTTCGGCAACTGATAAAGGAACTGGAAAATCTCACGATATTCGTATCGAAGCTTCTTCTGGATTAACATCTGAAGAAATCGAAAAAATGAAACAAGATGCTGAAGCTAACGCTGAGTCTGACAAAATCGCAAGAGAAAGAGCTGAAAAATTGAACGAAGCAGATGGAATGATCTTCCAAACTGAAACTCAATTGAAAGAGTTAGGGGATAAATTATCTGACGAAAACAAAGTAGCTGTAGAATATGCATTAACTGAATTGAGAATGGCTCACCAATCTCAAGACATTCCTGCAATCCAAACTGCGCTTGATAATATCAATGCTGCTTGGAAAACTGCAACTGAAGCAATGTACGCTCAAGGAGAACAAGGTCAAGGTGCTGCACAGCCACAAGCTGAAACGCAAGGAGATGATGTTCAAGATGTAGATTACGAAGAAGTAAAATAATTATTTCCGGTAGAGATGTTCTACGGTCCATCTCTACCTATATAATACAAAAAACCGAGCTAGAAATAGCTCGGTTTTTTTATGCGCTTTTTGTATTTTTTTTATGCATCATTTTCAGAATTACTAATACGTGTGGAAATGTGATAGCTGCAAGAAAAGAAAAAAACAGAGCATTAAATATCTCCTTATCTCTAAATAGGAAATAGAGAAGTCCGATTCCTAATAATGAAGCCAGCCAATACACAAAGGCGTTCCTAGAGTAGGCTATAAAGTTGCTAAAAGTAAATGAACCATAAATAAATTTTATTTGATCTAAAATAGAAGGAATACTATGCCAAATAATAAAGTAGATTGCAAACCCCCATATTAAACTCGAAGTTTTAAATATTATGGCAAAAACCACAAGCAAAAATAATTCTGTCTGTAATTTTTTTCGAAAGGATTCAAATTTCCAATAAAAATAAGCGCTTATACTTAGGAAGATCAATCCGCTAGTCATGAAGATTTCATTTATATATAACGTAGGTATTTTAAATCGTATAATCTCAGTTACGATCACTTTGACTTCATTGGAATGAAAGAAAAATAATAAAAATAATATAACGATTCCGTAAATGAAAGGGTAAAAGGTCAGGATGTATTTTGATGCTTTAAAATTTAAATAGAACCCTTGCTGATCGCCAAAGTGAAAGGCACTAACTAGAATAAACAGAAGCAAGGCTACTATCGGTATCAAATAGAATAATAATAGTCCAAAAAGTACTGCAATAACATAATAGAGTACTATTTTTTTAGATGAAATTTTATTTTTCGAATCGTTTGTATTCTTAATTAAAAGCAAATCATTAGCGCCATGTAGAATTCCAAAGCTAAAAATGAGGGAAAAACCAATGAATATTTGTATTTCTTTAGGGAAAAAGGAGTTGAGCCATAAGCAAAAAAAGCTTGCTACGATTGCAATATTTGTATATCTAAGCATTGTTAATAATTTTGTTTAAAGTTAAGTTAAAATAGTTAAACAAAAAACATTTTGTTTGTTTAACTATTCTTATATTTATATGAACAAAAAAAAATCAACCTTAAATTTTAACTATGACAAATTTTATGTTTATTTCAGGAATGGTATCAAAGTTATCTCCTACGGACTATGTAGGGTTTACTTTTTTCGTAGGGTGCATGGCAATGATGGCCGCATCTGCATTTTTCTTTTTATCACTGAGCCAGTTTGACAAAAAGTGGCGTACTTCAGTGTTGGTTTCGGGTTTAATTACTTTTATTGCTGCAGTACATTATTTCTACATGAGAGATTATTGGGCTGCATTTGGTGAATCACCTACTTTTTTCCGCTATGTTGACTGGGTATTGACGGTGCCATTAATGTGTGTTGAGTTTTATTTAATATTAAAAATAGCAGGAGCCAAGCAATCCTTGTTATGGAAAATGATTATCTATTCTTTAATCATGTTAGTTACAGGTTACTTTGGAGAAGTTGTAGATACAGCAAATGCTTCAGTGTGGGGAGCAGTTTCAGGATTAGCTTATTTCGCAATTGTTTATGAAATATGGTTAGGAGAAGCTTCAAAACTAGCGAAAGCTGCAGGGGGAAATGTACTTGCTGCACACAAAATATTATGTTGGTTTGTACTTGTAGGTTGGTCAATCTACCCATTAGGGTATATGATGGGGACAACTGGATGGTACAACGGAATAATTCCTGCTGGTAATATTGATGTTGTTTACAATATTGCAGATGCAATCAATAAAATTGGTTTTGGATTGGTAATTTATACATTAGCTGTCAAATCACAAACGAACTAAAAAAAATAATATTTTTTGTTTATTAAAACCGAGCTAGAAATAGCTCGGTTTTTTGTTTTACTTTAAAACATGATTTATCTCATAAAACAAAAGCAGCAGTGTTAATACCTTTGTTTATTACCATTATGAACTATTAGTAATTTTCGTCAGTACGTTTTTCAAAAACGTTAAGGTAGTATTGATTGAAAAAAGTTTTTTGTAATATTACCGTATATATTATTCTGAATGAGAAAAATAAAATATAAAAAGAGTCGAAAAGCACAGCCAAATCAGCTGGAATACACGGGAAGGCATAAAAAGATGGAATCGGAGATGCAATTGTTTGCGTATGACTCGGTCGAATTTATTGAATATGAGGGTATTGATGCTTTAGATTTAAAGGCTTGTATTAATGAACAAAAAACAAATTGGCTCAATCTACATGGTTTAAATGAAATTGAAATAATTGAAGAAATTGGGGCCTTTTTTAAAATAGATAATTTTCTGCTTTCGGATATATTAAATACGACGAGGAGAACAAAGCTAGAGGAATCTCCTGACACTTTGTTTTTTAATATAAAATCGATGTTGCCTACAGAGAATTCTGATAACATCAGCGTGGAGCAGATTAGTTTTTTAATAAGAAATAATGTTCTTATATCCTTCCAAGAAAAGAGAAGTGATTTTTTTTCGCATATAAGGGAACGAATTAGAAACCAAGTTGGTAGTGTTCGTAGTAAAAAGGCTGATTTTTTACTGTATTTATTGTTAGATGCTGTTATGGAGAATTTCTACATCACTATCGAAAATGAAGAAGACAAAGTCGAAGAATTAATAAATCTTTCTAAGAATAGTGCTGATCCCAAAATTCTGGAGCGAATTGAGAAACACCGTGATAATTTTAATTTTTTAAAACGTTCGATTGTTCCACTTCGGGATTCCTTGTATGCGATTAAAAGTTTGAAAGAAGACGAAGATTTTAAAGTTATCGAATTAGAAACCTTCAGCTATTTTTCGAGATTGCATCAAAAAAGCTTAGAGCTTTTAGAGCAAATTGACTCAGATATGGGGATGTTAGAAAGTGCATCTAATTTCTTTTTCTCTTCGCAAACGCATAAGATGAATGAGATTATGAAAACATTGACCATTGTATCTGCAATATTTATTCCGCTTACTTTTATTGTTGGAATTTATGGGATGAATTTTGATAATATGCCCGAACTAAGGCAACATAATGGGTACTTTACGGTTATTGGTGTCATGATTTTAATCGTAATAGGAATGGTTTTTTATTTTAAAAAGCGTCGATGGTTTTAACTATTAAAGAAGGTAAATATTCAATTTATATTAGAATTAAATTTAAAAACAAAAAATGAACAAAGCCATATACATAGCGACTTCTGAGCACAATAGTGGCAAGTCGATTATTACTCTAGGTTTAATGAGTATGCTAATTGGTAAAACAGCCAAAGTAGGTTATTTTCGACCTATAATTGAGGATTTTGAAGATGGGAAATTAGACAATCACATCGAAACTGTAATCTCTCATTTTGGTCTGGATATTGCATTTGAAGATGCATTTGCCATTACCAAAAGCAAGCTCATAAAAAAGAAAAATCAAGGTAGAATAGGAGAAGTTCTCGATCTAATTATCGATAAATACAAACGACTGGAAGAACAATTTGATTTTGTTTTAGTTGAGGGAACGAGTTTTAGCGGTGAAGGAACCGTAATCGAACTCGATATGAACGTGTTAATCGCTAAAAACTTAGGGATTCCAACAATAATTGTGGGTTCTGGAGTTGGTAAAACATTAGATGAGTTAGTAGACAGCCTTTATTTGGCATACGATTCCTTTCGAGTAAAGGAAGTCGAAGTGTTGGGAATTATTGCTAATAAAGTACAACCTGAAAACATTCAATTAGTAACTGATGGTTTGAGAGCAAGTTTGCCAAAAGAGATTTTGGTTAATTCTATTCCAATTATTCACAGTTTGAATAATCCAACGATTAAAGAAATTGTTGATGAACTAGGTGCCAAAGTGCTTTTTGGTGGTGAATTCTTAAATAATCAAATTGGGAATTTTAGTGTTGGAGCCATGCAGCTGCGCAACTATTTGTTACACCTGAAAGAAAATGCGCTAGTAATCACTCCTGGTGATCGTGCTGATATTATTTTGGGAGCATTGCAAGCCAATGAATCTGCAAATTACCCAACGATTGCAGGAATAGTTTTAACGGGTAATATAGTCCCTGACGACAGTATTCTTAAATTAATTGAAGGACTGACTAGTATTGTTCCTATTATTTCTGTTGAAGAAGGTACCTATCGAATAACCAATAAAATAGGCGATATCAAAGCTAAGATTTATGCTGATAATAAGCAGAAAATCGAGACTTCTATAAATACTTTCGAAAAGTATGTTGATTTGGATAGTTTGGCTAAAAAACTAAGTTCTTTTGAAGCAGAAGGGATGACTCCAAAAATGTTTCAGTACAATCTTGTGAAAAGAGCCAAAAAACATAGAAAGCATATCGTTTTGCCAGAAGGGAATGACGATCGAATTATTATTGCTGCCTCTCGATTGTTAACTATGAATGTAGTTGATATTTCTATTCTCGGAAATAAAAAACAAATTGAAAATAAGGTAGCAGAATTAGGTATAGCTTTCGATTTTTCGAAAATAAAAATCATCAATCCTATTGAATCTGAGAATTATGAGGACTATGTAAATACCTATTATGAGTTGCGCAAGAACAAAAATGTAACTTTGGGAATGGCGAAGGATTTAATGGAAGACGGCTCGTATTTTGGGACAATGATGGTGTATAAAGGCCATGCGGACGGAATGGTTTCTGGAGCAGCTCATACCACCCAACATACGATTTTACCAGCCTTACAATTCATAAAAACGAAACCAGATAGTTGTATTGTTTCTTCAATATTTTTTATGTGTTTAGAAGATCGAGTATCTGTTTTTGGCGATTGCGCCATTAATCCGAATCCAACTGCAGAACAATTGGCCGAAATTGCAATTTCTTCAGCCGATTCCAGTTTAGCTTTCGGTATTGAACCAAAAGTGGCTATGCTGTCTTATTCTTCTGGTTCTTCGGGAAAAGGGGATGAAGTAGAGAAAGTGAGAAAAGCAACTGAAATAGTGCGATTAAAACGCCCTGATTTAAAAATTGAAGGACCAATACAATATGACGCCGCCGTTGATATGGCGATAGGACAAAGTAAAATGCCAAATTCAGAAGTGGCAGGACAGGCAAGTGTCCTTATTTTTCCTGATTTGAATACGGGTAACAATACTTATAAAGCAGTACAAAGAGAAACCGGAGCATTAGCTATAGGTCCTATGTTGCAAGGATTGAATAAACCCGTAAATGATTTAAGCCGTGGCTGTACAGTGGATGATATTATCAACACAGTGGTTATAACAGCGATACAGGCACAAGGTCTTTAAACTAGTTTCAGGTTTGAAGTTTTAAGTTAAAATATTGTATACAAACGATATCTACCCAGTGTTCCTCCTTCCAGTACCTATTGGATGGAGTACACCAGGGAAAGTATTACAAACAACATCCATCTAGTCTCCCTCTCCTTTGGAGAGGGGCGGGGTGAGAAAAATTTAATATAAATGAAAATAGTAATTATAAATTCAGGGAGTTCATCCATAAAATACCAATTAATTGAAATGCCTTCAAGAGCTGTTATTTGTAGCGGTATGATAGATAGAATAGGGCTAGAAACTTCAAATATTACCTATAAAACTAATACTGAATCTTTAGAAGAAAATAAACCTATTCTGAACCACAAAATAGGACTCGAAAGAATTGCACAACTGTTGATGGATCCTAGTATTGGTGTAATTAAAAGCACTCAAGAGATTGATGTCGTGGGACATCGCGTAGTTCACGGTGGTGCTAGTTTCTCTAACACGGTTCTTATTGATTCAGCGGTAAAGGAAAAAATAAAACAGCTTTCTCAGTTGGCACCTCTCCATAATCCCGCAAACTTGGAAGGAATAATTGTGGCAGAGGAGATTTTTAAAGAAGCTACGCAAGTAGCTGTTTTTGACACTGCTTTTCATCAAACGATTCCTGTTATAGCACATAAATATGCGATTCCCAATAAATTATTAACGGAGAATAAGATTAGAGTCTATGGTTTTCACGGAACGAGTCATAAATACGTTTCAGAAAGGGCTGCAGAATACTTAGAAAAAAGCGGTAAAATTATAACAATTCACTTGGGGAATGGCTGTAGTATGACCGCGATTAAAGATGGTGTTAGTATCGACCATAGTTTGGGTTTTGCACCTTCTAACGGACTTATTATGGGTACCAGAAGCGGTGATATAGATCAGTCGGTTGTGTTTTACATGGTTAATACGTTAGGTTATACTTTGGATGCAGTGAATAATCTATTGCTTAAAGAAAGCGGAATGCTAGGGCTTACCGGTTTCAGTGATTTGCGAGATATAGAATCACAAGCAGAACAAGGAAATAAGGAATGTCAGCTAGCATTAGCAATGAACGCCTACCGAATTAAAAAATTCATTGGTTCTTATACTGCGGTAATGAATGGTTTAGACGCCATTATTTTTACGGCTGGAATAGGAGAGAACTCGTCCTATATTAGAAAATTAGTTTGTACTGATATGGAGTATTTTGGACTGGATTTAGACGATGGTAAAAACGAAGTTCGTTCGAAAGAAATACGAGAAATAAACACGGTGAATTCGAAAACTAAAATTATGGTGATTCCAACTAATGAAGAAATTGAAATTGCCAATCAAGTTTATGAATTGCTATTGAGTTAAAATAAAAATATTAAAAAGCTTCTCTTTTGAGAGGCTTTTTTGTCCTTTATAATTGAATAAATGTAATTATATTTGGAGTTTAAACCACGAATTTTGAAAGCAAGAATATTTAGATTAATCCTTCTTTATTTTATATCCTCCCAACTTTACTCTCAAGAGTTGCTCCCTTTTGTCGAGAATTACAGCAAGTCCAATTATCAAGGAGATAATCAAACTTGGAATGTAGCACAAGGCAATGATGACGCTATGTATTTTGCCAATAATCATTATTTACTTAGATACGATGGTGTGAAATGGGAAAAAAACATGTTGCCTAATAAAACTATTATACGATCGATAATGGTAGATGGCGATAAAGTTTATTCGGGATCGTATAAGGAATTTGGCTACTGGTTTAGGAAAGAAGGCAAGATGCATTATGTTTCTATGTCCAATAAAAGTAACGTTTTTGACGATAGTAATAATGAGGAGATTTGGAAGATTTTTAAATTTAATAACAAAATCTATTTTCAGTCTTTTAATGGTCTTTTTCAATATGATGGCAAGACGATTAAACCCCAAAAATTCCCTTTTTTAGTATCATACTGCTTTGTGGTAAACAAGGAATTGCTAATCGCTTCTGTTGAAAAAGGGGTTTATAGGTTTAAGGATTCCAAGTTTAATAAAATTGAGGGCTGGTCTGTATTAGAGAATAATGTCATTCATGCAATTGAAAAGCAGCAAAACAGAACCTATATTTTCACAAAGAAAAATGGGGTTTACATTGAAGAAAATGGTATTCTGACGTCTTGGAACAACCCACTAAATACGATCTTGAAAGCAGCTAACATCAATGTGGCTAAGTTTATTAAAAACAATAAATTAGTCGTAGGAACTGCTAATAAAGGCATATTTATTTTTGACTTAAATTCGGGTTCTTATAAAAACATCAATCGCAATAACGTATTGATGAATAACTCGATATTGAGTATTGGCTTAGACAAAGAAAATGATTTATGGCTGGGTTTGGACAACGGTATTGCTCATATTGAGGTCAATTCTCCCGTTTCTATTTTTTATGATAATTCTGGCGCTTTGGGTTCGGTTTATTCGGTCGTAAAAACGAATAAAGGTTATTTAATGGCATCTAATCATGGTGTTTTTAAATATGAGGGAAATAATTTCTCCTTGATTCCAAATTCACAGGGACAGGCTTGGAATATTAGTAAAATTGATAGCAAGTATTTTATTGGTCATAACGAAGGGACTTTTATTTATGAAAAGCAGACTCTTTCTAAATTAAATGGAATAAACGGAGGCTGGAATTTAGTAAAAAGCAGTATTAATAACTCCTATTTACAAGCCAGCTACAGTGGTATTTTTATTTATACCGACTTAAAAAATTTAAATGATAGAATAACGATTACAGGATTATTGAAGCCCATCAAGTATGTAGCTCAAAATAAAAAAAATGAAATTTGGGCGGCTGACAATTATAGAGGTTTGTATAGGGTTCTCCATAATGATGCTTATGAAACGATAAAAGTAGAAAATATCACGCAAAAAAGTAAAATTAAAAATGACTTTGGCGTTAAGATATTTGAATTTAGAAACGAAATTCTTTTTTTGATTAATAATTCATGGTATACCTATAATTCCATTTCCAATCGATTGATTAAAAACGAGTTTTTTAGTTCAAATTTTAGGAATGTCTCTGATATTGTCAAAATTGATGAACATCATTTTATGATACTGCAAGACGGTTTGTTGTATCAGGTGTATGCCAATGAGAATAAATTTGTAAAAAATCTTATTCAAGAAAAATATTATAAAGGAAAAATCATCAATGATAATTTAAAAATATTTGAAGACAAGAAGAACTATTTGTTGAACTTGGACGATGGTTTTATCTCCTTCCAATTGAAAAACAGTACAAATTTAAAACCTAATGTGAAAATTGAGACTTTTGACAAGGATGTTTTACTGGCAAATGGCTCAAAAATAAAATACAACTCTGAGTTAAAGGTTAATGTGATTTCTGGTAAGTATGGATATAGTAAACCTAATATTTTTTACAAGTTAGATAAATCTGATGAGTTTATTGCTGTCAAGGAAGGTTTGATTGTGTTGAATAATTTAGATAATGGCGTTCACAAACTTATGGTATACGATTATAATGGAATTGAATTTAATGAAATTGCCCATTTCGGTTTTGAAGTAGCAAAACCTTGGTATTTTTCTTTTGGGATGATCGTTCTGTATCTGTTAATCATTGGAGGAGTTTTATACGTTTATTATAAATGGAATAAAATGCGGTATATTCAAAAACTGAAGTTAAAGGAAGAAGAGTTAAAGCATCAAAAGAAAATTCTTGAGATAGAATTAAAGTCCGAAAACGAATTGAATATCCAAGAATATGAGAAACACATTCTTGAATTAGAAGTACAATCAAAATCTACTGAGGTGGCCGGAAAATCTCTTTCGATTGCCAAACAAAGCGAAATGATCGAAAATATTCAAGGAATATTAGACAGTGAAACTGATTTTAACAAACTAAAAAGTGCAATTAAGAAGGCAATTAAGATTAATGCAGTGAACAAAAATGAATGGGAGACTTTTGAAACTAATCTGAACCAAATCCACAATGAATTTACCATCAATCTTTCAAAGAAATTTCCTGCTCTAACCTCAAAGGATATTAAGCTTTGCATCTACTTAAAAATGAATCTTTCTTCAAAAGAAATTGCTCCAATGATGAATATTTCTTTTAGAGGAGTAGAGTTACATCGTTATAGATTGAGAAAAAAACTGCAACTTAGTAAAGAAGAAAGTCTTTCTAAGTTTTTAATATCTATATAAAAAGCCTTTTTTTTATCAGTATCTTATTTATTTAGCTGTTTTTCTACACTATTTGTAATAGCCTTTGCTACATCATTACTACATCAATGCGCTTTGTTAAGTGGCTCCGTTTTGGTATTTATAACGCTCATTATGAATATTTTAATAGTTGTTTTTTTATTTTTGATGTACTCATGTAGTAGTGCTATTTAACGTACTACAACGTTGTATTTAACTAATTTGGCTCTTCTAACTTAAACGAAATAATAAACCTATGAAAAATTTTATTTTTAGCTTTTTAGCACTCCTTCTTTTACCAGCCTATATGTCTGGGCAAATGATAAAAGGAAAAGTTGTTGACAGTAATGGAATGGGAATTCCTGGCGCTTTGATAATTTATTCAAATTCTAAGGCCAGTACAGATACCGATTTTGATGGAGTTTTTGAAATTGATGCTGCTATTGGAGAACAATTAAAAGTATCAATGATTGGATTTACTACGGTAAACATAAAGACCTCTCAAAACATGCTGGTTACACTTATAGAATCTAAAGAAATGGATCTTAAGGAAGTTGTTGTAATTGGATATGGAACAAGAAAAAAATCCGATAACACAGGTTCAATTTCACAACTTTCTTCAGAAGAGATTACTAAGATGAAAGTCTTAAACCCTACACAAGCTATACAAGGTAAAGCGACTGGTGTTCAGGTTATTGGTAATGACAGTCCAGGAAGTACTCCATCTTTAATCATTAGAGGTATTGGTACTTTTGGAGCGGATCGCACGCCATTATATGTAGTAGACGGAGTTCCTACTAAAAATATTAATAATATTAACTCGAATGATATTGCCACATTTGATATTTTAAAAGATGCTTCATCATTAGCAATTTATGGTAATCAGGCAGCAAATGGAGTTGTAATAATAACCACGAAAAGAGGTAAGGGAGCTAAACCAACTATTGAGTACGATGGCTTTTTTGGTATAAGAACTCCTTTAAGAAAAGTAGCTATGGCTGATGCCAATAGTTTTGCCAAATATTCTAACATTGCTGGGAACAATAGCCGTTTTGCTGAAAATCAAGCTTATAACACCAATTGGTTTGACGAAATTACGCGTATTGGAACTTACAATTCTAATAATATTTCTTTATCAGGAAGTACAGAAAAAGTCAATTACTTATTGAGTGTAAATAATTACCAAGAGAAAGGTGTTTTGAATGGTTTGGATTACCAACGATTTACAGTAAGAAATAACAATGAGTATAGGATTTCGGATAAATTTAAAGTGACGCAAAATTTTAGTGTTTCGAATTCAAAATCGAATCCGAAGCCTTTTTCAGCTTTTACAAATGCATATCGTCAATCATCTATAGTTCCAGTTAGGTATCCTGATGGAAAATGGGGTGCACCAATTATTGGGACTGACGGACAAATTGCTCAGTCAGGAGCTGTTTTTAACAATGCTGGGAATGCAGTTTCACAATTGCATTATTTTACTGAAGAGCAAAAAAGTTTACTTTTACAAGCTAGTTTAGGTATCGAATATAAAATCTTACCGGAATTGAAATTTACTTCACGTGGAGGAGTTGAATATAACAATTGGAAAAAGTTTTCTTTTACGCCAAATCAAGAACTTTGGCTAGCAGCTAATCCTACAAGGCTTCCTGCCAATTATTCTCCGCTCGATCCAATTAATGAATTAGTTGTAGGAAGAAGTGATTACTTCAACTGGAATTGGGATAATTTCTTAACTTACAATAAGACTTTTGCAGATATTCATGATGTTGAAGTTACTTTAGGAGCTTCTGCCCAAGAATGGGGGAGCAGAGAGAGTTTAGATGTAAAAGGAAGAAATGTGCCAGCAAATTCAGATTACTGGAGCTTGAACTTATCAACTTCTTCTACAAACAATGTGGTAACAAATCATCAAATTGGAAACCAAAAAAATCTAATTGGATATTTTGCCAGAGTTCAATATACTTTGATGGAAAGGTATTTACTTACAGGAACCATTCGTAGAGACGGTTCGTCTCAATTTCAAGAAGGTAAAAAATGGGGTAACTTTCCATCATTTGGTTTAGGGTGGATTTTAACTAAAGAAGAATTTTTAGAAAATAGTGAGGCTATCAATTTCATGAAACTTAGAGGAGGTTGGGGTAGACTTGGTAATCAAAATGTTCCAATTAATCAACAAACATTTAATTCTGGTGCAGGGTATGCTTACGATTTTGGAGGAGCATTATATTCAGGAACGACTATTGGTTCAATTATCGACCCCAATTTAGGTTGGGAAATTACTGAAGAAGCGTCTTTAGGTCTTGATTTTAAAACATTGAATAATAGACTTTCAGGGTCTCTTGATTGGTATAACAAAGCAACAAAAAATGTTATTCTAAATGTAACACCACCTTTAACTGTAGGTACAGGTAGTACACCATCTCATGCAGGTGAAATCACCAATAAAGGTTATGAAGTTAGTTTGCGTTGGGATGATTCTATAAATGAAGATTTCAAATATTGGATTGGTGGAAACTATTCTAATAATAAAAATGAAGTTTCAAAAGTATACAATCCATTAGCAATTAAGCAATATGGTGGAGATATAGGAAATGGTCAGGTTACCAAGCAATTAGCTGAAGGCCAGCCAATAGGTAGTTTCTATTTGTTTGAAGTAGCAGGTTATGACGCAAATGGTAATTTTACTTATTATGATAAGAATGGTGCTATCACATCTAATCCAGTTGAAACAGATCGTAAATTTTTTGGGTCTTCATTACCGGTTTATTATTATGGAATTAACCTAGGTTTCGAGTACAAAAACATCGATTTTTCTGTTGATGGATATGGCGTAGGAGGTAATAAAGTTTATAATGGTAAAAAAGCACAACGTTTTGGAAATGAAAATATAGAAGCTTCAATAGCAAATAATTTTTGGGCTGTTGATAATACTAATGCCACAAATCCAAAACCATTTAATGTAGTGCCTAGGTCGTCTACATACTATTTAGAATCAGGTGATTATTTTAGAATAAACAACATTACACTAGGATATACACTTCCAAAATTTTCCGAGTCAATTCCAAGGCTTAGAATTTATGCAAGTGCAATAAACCCATTTATTAGCCAAAAGTTTTCTGGATACAGTCCTGAGTTAAACGGAAATGGTGACCCTATGGGATCGCAAGGGATTGAATTAGGGTCTTACCCTACATTGAGCTCATTTATAATTGGTGCTAACATTAAATTTTAATAAAAATGAAAAAAATATATATTCCACTAGCTTTATTTAGTTTAGCGGTGTTGTCTACAAATTGTTCTAATGATTTTATAGATGTCGCTCCAACTGAAAACATTACCGAAGAAGACTTATTGACTGTTTATAATAATAACGAAGGTGCAGAGAGTTTTGTAGCTGCTGTCTATAGTAAAATGCTTGACTGGAACATGAGCTCTTTTGCTTGGAACGGCTTAACAAGTATTACCTCTGATGATGCTGATAAAGGTTCTGACCCTGGAGATACGGGTTCTGATAAAGATAAATGTGATGCCTTGACTCTTGACCCTACCTCACCATCTGTGCAAGATGTTTTTGAAGCTAATTATCAAGGAATTAGTAGAGCGAATATAGCCTTGGCTTATCTGCCAAAATTAGATAAAGCAGACGCTACGCTAAAGGCTAGATTAACTGGAGAAGCTAAATTTTTGCGTGCATTAATGTATTTTAATTTAGTAAGATGTTATGGAGGGGTACCTATTGTAGATCATGTTCCGTCTCCATCCTCAACAGAAGATACTGAAATGACATTGACCAGAAAATCAAAAGACGAGGTTTATGCTTTTATCGAAAGTGATTTAAAAGAAGCAATTAATGTTTTGCCTGAAAAATCAACTTACACAGCTAAAAATATCGGTAGAGCTACAAAAGGTGCAGCTCATGCTTTATTGGCTAAAGTTTATTTGTATCAAAAAAATTGGGTTGGAGTTAAAGAACAAACAGCCTTGGTTCTTGGTTACGATTTAGTAACGGACTATGCAACAATTTGGAGAGAAGCAGGAGAGGATAGTATTGAATCTATTTTTGAGATTCGTGGTTTTGCAGGAACTCCATCCAAAGGGATCAATAACTATTATGTAAGCCAAGGCGCTAGAGGTACGAGCGGTTGGGGTTGGGGTTTCAATGCTCCATCAGCAAATCTTGCCGCTTCTTATGAAGCAGGAGACGTTCGTAGAGATGCAACTATTATTTTTGCTGGAGAAACGCTATGGGATGGTAGAGTAGTTTCACCATTTGTTGCTAATCCTATGTATAATGAAAAGGCTTATGTGAGTAACACTAAAGAAACATTTAACGGTGATACTAACACGAATAAAAATATTAGAGTTTTGCGTTATGCTGAAGTTTTATTGATGCAAGCTGAAGCGGCAAATGAAAGTGGTTCTGGCGATGTTACAGGGCCATTAAATAGAGTTCGGAATAGAGCTAGATTGCCAAACACCACTGCTATAGGACAAGAAGCTTTACGTACAGCAATTAGAGCTGAGCGTCGTCATGAATTGGCTTTTGAACACGACAGATGGTTTGATATTGTAAGAACAGCTCAGGCAAAAGCAGTGATGACGGCTAATGGTAAAACATTTATCGAAGGAAAACATGAATTGTTTCCTATTCCACAAAAGTTTATTACACAAGCTGCAGGAAAATCAGAGCAGAATCCAGGATATAACTAATTCATTTTTATAAAGAGTTTCGCATTTCCAAACCTTTTTTGAGGTTTGGAAATGGAAACTAAATTTTAGAGTAAAAAAACATGTTTAAATTATCAGTATTATTTATATTATTTACAATTGTAGGCTGTGATTCGGTAGGTTCAAATATTAAGAATGGATCTGCTGAGACTCCTCTACCTAAAGATCCAGTTGTAAAACTATCCGATGAGGAATTAATTGATCTTGTTCAGAAACAAACCTTCTCTTATTTTTGGGAATATGCTGAAGCCAATTCGGGAATGGCAAGAGAACGCTATTTGCCAAGTGATCCTTCATTTGAGAAAAATATAATCACGACAGGCGGATCGGGTTTTGGATTAATGGCATTGGTTTCAGGGATGTCAAGGGGTTACATTACTCAAGAGCAAGGAGTAGAAAGATTGAATAAGATTGCTGAATTTTTAGATCGAACGGATCGTTTTCATGGTGCTTGGTCGCATTGGATTGATGGGAATACTGGAAAGGTAATTCCTTTTGGTACAAAAGATAATGGAGGCGATTTGGTAGAAACTTCCTTTTTGGTAGCCGGAATGATAACGGTACGTGAATATTTGAAAAACGGTTCCGAAAAAGAAAAGGCTGTTGCCCAAAAATTTGATACTCTTTGGAAAGGAGTAGACTGGCAATGGTATACCAATAATAGTAATTCCTTATATTGGCATTGGTCTCCAAGCTATGACTGGCAAATGAATTTTCCACTGGAGGGTTATAATGAATGTCTAATTACTTACGTAATGGCTACTTCATCTCCTACGCATTCTATTGCTCCAAACATTTACCACGAAGGATGGGCAAGAAGCGGGGGAATTAAAACGGAGAAAACCAAGTTTGGTTTGCCTTTGGTATTTAAACACAATGGAGCAGAAGAGTTTGGAGGACCTTTATTTTGGGCACATTATACCCATTTAGGATTGGACCCAAATCAGTTGACAGACAAGTATGCTAATTATTGGGATTTGAATTTCAACCACACTAAGATCAACCAATTGTATTGTGTTGAGAATCCTAAGAAATTTAAAGGTTATGGTGCCGATTATTGGGGGTTGACCGCATCTTATTCTAGAAACAGTGATGGCTCTACAGGATATAATGCCCACATGCCTAGCAATGATCAAGGGGTAATTTCGCCTACAGCTGCAATAAGCTCGATCGTATACACACCTGCAGAATCGATTGCAGTAATGCGAAATTTATATGAAAATCACAAAGAGGAGACTTGGGGAGTAGCCGGATTTTATGACGCACACAGTATGGAATACAACTGGACAGCTCAACGCTATTTAGCCATTGATCAGGGACCTGAAGTGGTGATGATTGAAAATTATCGTACAGGTTTATTGTGGAAATTGTTTATGAATGCCCCAGAAATTAAAGAGGGTTTAATTAAACTTGACTTTCACTCTGCTAAATACGGTTTTTAAGAATTTGACCCAAAGTGAGTTTGGTTAATAAAGACTTTTTTTTAACAGAAGAGTTATAGAAAAGATAGAGGCAAAATATTCTGTCCAACGATTACACATAAATAATTTTAAACATTAAAACAGCTGGTATAGCATTATGCTTAGCTGTTTTTAAATAATTTTTTAATATGAGAACATGCCTTTTGTTGCTGTCTTTACTATTGAGCCAGTTATCCTTTTCTCAATCTATTGTCAGCGGGACAATAAAAACGGAGATTGTACAAAAAAAACAGTTGGAGTATTTACTGCATAAACCAGAGAGTACCAAAGAGAAAAAACCATTGATTATTTTTCTTCATGGTTCTGGAGAAAAAGGAGCCGACTTAGAGAAAGTAAAAGCTCATGGGCCATTTAAGTATTTAAAAAACAACAAAATCGATGCCTTTGTTTTGGCTCCTCAATGTCCGGATAATGAATATTGGAACGAGGAAACCTTATACCGTTTGATTTTAAAAATTCAAAAAGAAAACAACATTGATTCAAACAGGATTTATCTAACCGGTTTGAGTATGGGAGCATGGGGTGCTTGGAATTTAGCCTTTGCTCATCCAGAGATGTTTGCAGCCTTAGTGCCTATTGCAGGATTTGTAGATAGAGTTCCTATGATTGAGAATTGCAAAATAAAAGCCATTCCAATTCGAATGTTTCACGGGCTATTGGACGATGTGGTAAACGTGGATTATTCGATTTCAATGTATAAAAAATTGAAAAACTGCAATAAAGACGTAGAGTTAACGATTTTTGACGATGCTAATCACGACAGTTGGTCCAGAGTGTACGATAGCAAGGAGATTTATGACTGGATGTTACAACAAATAAAAAAATAATATAAAAATGAAGAACGCATCACTTATTGTGCTTTTGGGATTCTCAATTTTGGGGTATGGCCAAAAAAAAGAAAATGTAAAAAAAACAACAATCAAGCCCAAAATTGAGTTTGTAGCCGAGTTGATGGCAAAAATGACCATTGATGAAAAAATTGGACAGTTAAATTTACCTACTTCAGGAGATATTACAACGGGTCAGGCCAACAGTTCGAATGTGGCTAAAAATATTGAAGAAGGAAAAGTAGGTGGTTTATTCAATATTAAATCGGTCAAAAAAATCAAAGAAGTTCAGAAAATCGCCGTTGAAAAAAGCCGTTTAAAAATTCCGCTTCTTTTTGGTATGGATGTAATTCACGGTTATGAAACTACTTTTCCTATTCCATTGGGATTATCTTGTATTTGGGACATGAAACTGATTGAAAGAAGCGCTCAAATTGCCGCACAAGAAGCTAGCGCTGATGGGATCAATTGGACGTTCTCTCCAATGGTTGATATTTCCAGAGATCCACGCTGGGGAAGAGTTTCCGAAGGTTCTGGAGAAGATCCTTTTTTAGGAAGCCAAATTGCCAAAGCAATGGTCAATGGATACCAACAAAATGATTTGTCTAAGAACAACACCCTTTTGTCTTGCGTGAAACATTTTGCTTTATATGGAGCTCCTGATGGCGGTAGAGATTACAATACCGTTGATATGAGTAAGATAAAAATGTACAATGATTATTTCCCTCCATACAAAGCAGCTATTGACGCTGGAGTAGGTTCAGTTATGGCTTCTTTTAATGAAGTAGACGGTATTCCCGCTACAGGAAGTAAATGGTTGATGACTGATGTGTTAAGAAAACAATGGGGTTTTAAAGGATTTGTAGTTACGGATTATACCGGAATTCCTGAAATGATTGATCATGGTATGGGCGATTTACAAACGGTATCTGCCTTAGCATTAAATGCTGGAATCGAAATGGATATGGTAGGTGAAGGCTTTCTTACAACTTTAAAAAAATCTTTGGGTGAAAATAAAGTGAGTCTGGAACAAATTGACAATGCTGTTCGTCTTATTTTAGAAGCGAAGTACGATTTAGGATTGTTCCATGATCCATACCGTTATTGTGATGATAAAAGAGCAAAAACAGAAATTTTCACAAACAATAATAGAGCCGAAGCAAGAAAAATTTCAGCTCAGTCTTTAGTTTTATTGAAGAATAACAATCAATTGTTACCATTGAAAAAGTCAGCAACCGTTGCGGTTATAGGACCTTTGGCTGATGCCAAAGAAAATATGGCAGGAACTTGGAGCGTGGCCACTAATATGGACAGATCAATTTCATTAATTGCTGGAATTCAAGAAGTGGTAGGCAATAGGGCCAAGGTTCTTTATGCCAAAGGAAGTAACTTAGATTACGATGCGGCCTTTGAAGAGAAAGCAACGATGTTTGGTAAAACCTTGCACAGAGACAATAGAACCAAAGAGGAATTGACAGCCGAGGCATTGAAAATTGCCAATCAATCGGATGTAATTATAGCGGCTCTTGGAGAATCTGCTGAGATGAGCGGAGAAAGCAGCAGCAGAACAAACCTTGAAATTCCACAAGCGCAAAAAGATTTATTACAAACATTACTTAAAACCGGAAAACCAGTTGTTTTGGTTCTGTTTACAGGACGTCCTTTAGTATTGGTAGAAGAAAACGAAACGGTACCAGCGATTTTGAATGCTTGGTTTGCAGGAAGTGAAGCAGGATATGCTATTGCCGATGTTTTATACGGAAACGAAAATCCTTCTGGGAAATTAACCGCAACTTTCCCTAGAAATGTAGGTCAGGTGCCTATTTACTACAACCAAAAAAATACGGGAAGACCTTTGATGAATAAAGAAGGAAAGTTTGAAAAATTCAGATCTAATTATATTGATGAGAGAAACGAACCTTTGTATGCTTTTGGTTATGGATTAAGTTATACGACTTTCGACTATGCTAACCTGAAAATTTCATCTGATAAAATGAAATTTGACGATACATTAAAAGTAACTGTTGATGTTACCAATACCGGAAATTATGATGGTAAAGAGGTAATACAATTGTACATAAGAGATTTAGTAGGTTCTGTTACAAGACCACTAAAGGAATTGAAAGCTTTCCAAAAAATAAACTTTAAAAAAGGAGAAAAACAAACAGTTACTTTTGAAATCTCTGTTGAAGATTTGAAATTTTACAATTCTGATTTGGATTTTGTGGCTGAGCCAGGTACTTTTCAAGTTTTTGTAGGAACGGATTCCAATACCGATACGAATGTTAGTTTTGAGTTGATTAAATAAATTTGGTTTGTTTATTTTGAGATTCGCCCTTCGGTTGTAAAATACCGAAGGGTTTTTTTACAATAAAAAACGAGCCAAAACATTTTTAAGTCAGTTTTTCAATTGAGAGTTACGACCTGTCAGGAACTTATAATCAATGATAAAAGCTTCCAAAAATTAGTCTTTTTTGCTTGTTAAATTGCCGTTCCATTGCTTTGTGCAAGTACGATTAAAAACAATAATATTTTAAATATGATTATGAAAAACGCTAAAAATTTCTTTTGCACTGCATTTTTATTCATTTGCTTTTTCTTTCAGTCGAATGCAAATGCCCAACAAAAAACCTATTGCAATCCCATCAATATCGATTATGGATATTGCCCCATTCCTGATTTTGTTACTCAAGGAAAACATCGTACTACGGCTGATCCCGTAATCACTTTTTTTAAAGATGAATTTTATTTATTTTCCACTAATCAATGGGGATATTGGCATAGTAAAGACATGCTGGACTGGAAATTTATATCCAAAAAATTTCTTAGACCAGAGCATAAAGTATATGATGAATTATGTGCTCCATCTTTGTCTTTTGTCAATGATACGCTGATGGTGGTAGGTTCTACCCATGGTAAAGAATTTCCAATCTGGATGAGCACAAATCCGTCCAAAGGAGAATGGAAGGAATTGGTTCATAAATCAGAAGCGGCAGCCTGGGATCCTCAAATTTTTTGGGATAAGGAGAAAGACGAATTGTATGAATATTACGGATCGAGTAATTTATACCCTTTATACGGAGTGAAGCTCAACCGAAAAACATTTCAGCCAGAAGGAGAAGTAATTCCTTTGATTGCTTTAAATGATTATGAGCATGGCTGGGAGCGCTTTGGAGAGAACAATGATAATACTTTTATGCAACCCTTTATGGAAGGTGCTTTCATGACTAAGCATGATAATAAATACTATTTGCAATATGGCGGTCCGGGAACGGAGTTTAGCGGTTATGGGGACGGTGTGTACGTCAGCAAGAATCCATTGGGACCATTTGAATACCAATCACACAATCCTTTTTCATATAAACCGGGTGGTTTTGCGAGAGGCGCCGGACATGGAGCCACTTATCAAGATGCGGATTCAGCCTATTGGCATGTATCTTCGATAGTTATTGGAAGCAAAAACAATTTTGAAAGACGCCTTGGAATTTGGCCTGCAGGTTTTGATAAGGATGGTATTATGTATTCTAACACGGCTTACGGAGATTATCCTACTTTTTTGCCTTCGCAAAAGAAAGACCATCTCGACGCAAATTTTTCGGGTTGGATGTTGTTGAATTATAATAAACCAGTTCAGGTTTCATCAACTCTAGGAGGGTTTCAGGCCAATTATATGGTTAATGAAGATATTAAGACTTATTGGTCAGCTAAATCAGCCAATAAAGGAGAATGGATTATCTCTGATTTAGGCGAAAAAAGCACTATCAATGCGATCCAAATTAATTTTGCCGATCAAGATGCAGAAATAATGGGTAAACCTGAGACGACTACGGGACATAAATATGTGCTGTACTATTCGGACAATAATAAGGATTGGAAAATTCTGGTCGATAAAAGTAAAAATACCAAAGAGGTTCCTCATGATTACATTGAATTGGATAAACCCATTAAAGCACGCTATGTAAAAATGGTCAATATCCAAATGCCTACAGGGAAATTTGCTTTGAGCGGATTTAGAATTTTTGGAAAAGGAAATGGGCTGGCACCGGCTGCGGTCAATCGTTTTGTTCCTTTGCGTGCCGATCCAAGAAAAAAAGGCGAAAGACGCAATGTTTGGTTCAAATGGCAACAAGAACCTTCGGCAGATGGATATGTAATTTATTTCGGAAAATCACCTGACAAAATGTACGGTTCTATAATGGTGTACGGGAAGAACGAATATTATTTTAACGGTTTGGACAAATCAGACGCTTATTATTTCCAAATAGAGGCTTTTAATAATAATGGAATTGGGCCTAAATCTGAAATTAAAAAATCAGAATAATCAATTTGTTTTGAAAATTTAAAAAGAAAAACTGTATGATTTAATGTCATACAGTTTTTTTTATGCCTATTTATTATGGTAGAATTGGCAACTCTGTTTGTTTTTTTGAGGGACTAACCTTTTTTTTTGTTCTTTTACAAAAAATAATCTGCTTCTAGTCAGATACAGCTTTCGGAAAAGGGTTTGCTTTTTTCCGGTTTGGATCAAATGATTTTTATTTCTTTATCGAAGTGTAAAGTCAATAAATTTGGCTGTGAATCAGTTTTACAATTAAAAAACTAACCTATTAAACCATGAGAGAAACCACCTTTTTAGCTTTACTTCTTTTTAAGGGATCAGTCATTTTTGCACAAACGAATGAGGAACAAGCCATAAAGAAAATTTACAATTCTGCTTTGACCAATTCCAAATGTTATTCCTGGCTGGATCATTTGTCTAATAAAATAGGATCTCGTTTATCTGGATCTGTGGGTGCAGAAAAAGCAGTTGTATATACTAAAACCGAAATGGAAAAGCTTGGTTTTGATCGAGTTTATCTGCAAGAAGTAATGGTACCAAAATGGGTAAGAGGAGAAAAAGAAACAGCTTACATCTTAGATAATAAAACCAAAATTACAGTTCCTATTTGCGCGCTTGGCGGTTCAATTGCTACTCCTAAAAAGGGAGTTACAGCTGAAGTTATTGAAGTGAATAGTTTGAAAGAACTAGCAGAACTAGGAAAAGATAAAATTAAGGGAAAAATCGTATTCTTCAATAGAGCTATGGATGCGGCTCAAATTGAAGCTTTTCATGCTTATTCGGGAGCGGGAGATCAACGTTATGCTGGCGCTGCAGAAGCTTCTAAGTTTGGAGCTGTGGGGACCATCGTACGTTCTTTAAACTTACGATTAGATGATTTTCCTCATACTGGTGCTCAAGGATATGGTGATATTCCGGAGTCGCAATACATTCCTGCAGCAGCAATAAGCACAAACGGAGCTGAATTGTTGTCGAAAACTTTAAAATCGAATCCAAAATTAAAATTTTATTTCAAACAATCTTGCGTGCAAATGGATGACGTTTTATCCTATAACGTAATCGGAGAAATAAAAGGGAGTGAGTCGCCAGAAAATATTATGGTTGTTGGTGGGCATTTGGATTCTTGGGATTTAGCTGATGGCTCACATGATGATGGAGCAGGAGTAGTGCAAAGTATGGAAGTGGTAAATATATTTAATAATTTAGGGTATAAACCTAAAAATACCTTGCGTGTCGTTCTTTGGATGAATGAAGAAAACGGACTAAGAGGAGGCAAAAAATACGAAGAAATTTCACTTTTGAATAAGGAAAATCATATTCTTGCTTTCGAAAGTGATTCAGGAGGGTTTACACCTAGAGGTTTTTCTATTGAGGGTGACGCTGCAAATTTTGATAAAATAGTAAGCTATAAGAAATTATTCGAACCTTATTTAATACATAGTTTTGTTGTTGGACATGCTGGTTCTGACATTGGGCCATTAACTTCTAAAAAGATCATTAAAATGGGTTTAAAGCCCGACTCACAACGTTATTTCGATCATCATCATGCAGGAAATGACACATTTGATGCTGTAAATAAAAGAGAATTAGAATTAGGGGCTGGAACAATGGCTTCTATGATTTATCTAGTTGATAAATATGGTATTGTAAATTAGAAATTTTATACCAGCTTAAATAAATTAAAACCACAATCATACCGATTGTGGTTTTTTAATTATAAAGTTATTTTGTTCAAAAAAACAGATAGGAAAATGACACGCAATTTTTAGCTATTTGAAAGAGAAAAATAGGCATAAAGTATACTTTATGTAAATAGTTTAAAACATCTGATATGTAGTATTTTATGGTAAATTAAGGTTGTGTTTTATCAGGTTGTTTTATTTCTTCATCTCCTTCTCCCAATAGAACGGATAATGTTTTCAATCTACTGGAACGATCAGCAATTAGTTTTGCGATACTTGCAAACGGCACAAAGAGAATCATACCTGCAGCACCCCATAAAATTCCTCCTAGAGTAATAATGATGATGATTACTAAAGCATTTATTTTTAATCGCCTGCCTACTGCAAATGGAAAGATTATATACGCCTCTAAGGCTTGGACAATAACAAAAACAACGATAACAGCTATCGGATACCAAATAGAGTTAAATGTTATCCAAGAAACTGCAATGGGTAAAAGAGCGGATATTATGATTCCTACAAAGGGAATAAAGGTAAGTATGGAGGCTATAAAACCAAACATAAATGGATGTGGTACGCCAATTATTAAAAGACCGATACTGTTTAAAAGTCCGACGAGTAAGTAAACTAATAGCATCCCTTTGACAAAGTTGTAATAGGCGTGTATAGTTTCAACTAGAATTTCATAAATCGTTTCTTTTTTGTCTGCCGGAAAAATTAAGTACAATACTTTTACTAAAAGATGACGGTAATAAAGAATAAGGGCTGAAAGTACTGGGATAATTAAAAGAAAAAACAGGGATTCTGAGATTGAATATAGTGAACTTCGAAGGAGTGAAAAAGCTTCTTTTCCCGAATTATTTATGTAATTTTTAAAAAAGGCAGTTTGCTCTTCAGTAGTTATATCAAAGCGCTCTGCAATAGAAATACTGACTTGATTCCAAGTTTCCATAACTTTTTTACTGAACAAGTCCCACTCACTTGTGAATGCATTGATTTGTATAAATAGTAAATAAACTATAAACCCGAATAAAGAAGTTATAAGTAAAATAGAAATGCTAATAGCGCCTATTTTGTTGATTCCTTTGTTTTCCATCCACTTGCAAATGGGGAAAAGGATAAAACTGATGAGTAGTGAAAAGCTGAGTGGGATGAATAGTGTTTTTCCAAAATAAAGTATAAAGCAAATTAAGACAATATATTGAAGTATTTCAAGTGCTGAAAATTTACCAGATGAAGATTGTATTTTCGGAAATTTTATCATTACAGCTTTCTACTTTAAAAATTATCTTTTTTATCGCGCCACTATTTTTTTCCTCAAAAACAATCAAGCATAAATAAACTCCATTGTTCTAGTTTAGTCTTTGAATGTGATAATAAACTTAGCACCTTCATTTAAGCTACTTGCTACTTTAATTTTTCCCCCAAGGCTAGTAATATGGTTGTACACTAAATAGAGTCCAATGCCGTTGCTATCGCTATTGTCACTGAATTTTTGATGCAGTCCAAAAATCTTATCTTTCACATTATCCATATCAAAACCAAGTCCCTGATCTGAAAATAGTAATTGATTCATTCCATCCGCCTTTTTAGTTTGGATTGTAATAACGGGAACATGATCTATTTTTGCATATTTAATAGAATTAGTTACTAAATTCAAAAAAATACTTTTCATGTAAGCTTTATTAAAAGTAATAGTTCCAAAAGCAGAAAAGTCAATGTCAATAATTGCTTTCGAATCTTTAATTAAAGAATTTACAGAAATTAGTACTTCATCAAGAGCTTCTCTTAAATTAATTTCTTCAACTTGAGTGTTTAAATTCTCATTTACAACTAATTCATCAATCGATTTGTTTAAAGTCTCTTTTAAATTTTCACTAGTAATTTTAAGAATATTTATTAACTCTAAAGTTTCTGTATCATAGATTTTAGAAACATCTAGAAGATTAAAAACCGAAAGCATGTTGTTTACAGGTGACTTTAAATCATGTGAGGTTTTATGTGATAAGAGCGTTAGTTCCTTGTTTATTTGTGTTAATTTGGCAAGGAGTAAATTACGTTCCTCTTCCATTTCTTTTTTATGAGTGATGTTTTTGGCTATTGCATAAACTAATCTTTCAGATAATACAGGCATAGATGTCCAAGATAACCAAACTATTTTTCCGCTTTTAGTGAGATATCTATTTTCAAAGTTCAAAAGTGGCTTGTCATTATAGACTTGTTCTCTCGTTTCTATTGTACTTTTCAGGTCTGGTTTATAAACGAAATCACTTATGGGAGTGGCATATAATTCTTCATCAGAATAACCTAATAATATTGAAACCGCGGAGTTTATTCTCTTAAAATAACCATCAAATCCTGCAATACAAATTAAATCCGCGGATATGTTAAAAAAATTATCAAAGCAATAAATCCCATCAGGATCCGTATTCGTTTTGTTTTTAATCATTGGACTTTGTAGCATTAATTATTTATTTTTCAGGCTAATACTAATTTCGTGAATTCGCTAGCTGGCAAAAAAGAATTGTTTTTTCAAAATTAAATAATAATAATTTAAATATTGATACTATTTAATTCTAATTTCAAATAAAATAAGAAGTACTATTTATTAGAAATAGCTAAAAAATATTATACAAGAAGAGGCTACCAAAACATGATAGCCTCTTTTTTATGTACAGCAAAACTAAAGTATGTTTTGCTTAATTTTACTGAGATATTGTCCTTCAGATTTTTTTTAGATTCTAAAAATACCTCCAACTGCAATTATCCTTTGAAAAAAGAAAAAATCTTGTGAGGCGCTATCTTCGGTACTTTGAGTTGTACGAATATTTTGCATATTTATGTAACCGCCTTTTAACTCTCCTTGAATATAAAAGTGTTTGAAAAAGGTAATGTTCAAACCTGCTTTTAATGAAGTTCCGAATCCTGAAATATGAAAATCGTCATGGCGTTCTTTTCCCATTAGGGTTGTATTTGTCTTAGGATATAATACTCCAACACCAACACCTTCCGTTAAATTAACTTGGATTTTATCTGTATTGCCTATTTTAAAAATCGAAGAAATATCATCATGTCTAGAAAACTCTGTATTCACATAGTTCAAACCATCCGTGTGCTCATACATTAAAAACTGTTCTGTCAAAACAGTTGGTGTATTATTGTATTGTCCATCAAAAGCAGTATTTCCAGCAATGGTACCGGTAATATTAGCCGTTTGATTTTGGGTCATTACATATTTCATATGATCCACTCCTATTGCAATGCTGTAATGGTCATTGATGAAATACCCCATTCTAAAATTAGTCTGAGGAATTGTCATTTTTGCAGGGTTAATGTAATCAACATGCCAACCTTTAGGTTTGTCTTGTGCTTTCAGATTATCTATCGTGAAGTTATAGTCTTTTCCCTTAAAGGTTACATCAGATTTAGAGTAACTTTCTCTATTTCCGCCCCACGAAACAAAGAACTTGCCTTTGTTGTGGGCCGTATATTTATCTTGAATTTTGATTTCTTCTTGGGCGGTAACCGAATTAGAAAAAACGAAGGCAGTAAACGCCGCGTATAAAAATATATTTTTCAATGAACGAATTGTAAAAAATTAAAATGAATTAACCGTTTTTCTGATGGCTACAAGTTTAGTCATTAAAGCCTCAAAATAATCTAAATGCAACATATTTGCTCCATCACTTTTGGCATTAGCCGGATCAAAATGTGTTTCGATAAAAATTCCGTCAACACCTACAGCAATTCCTGCTTTGGCAATTGTTTCAATCATATCTGGTCGTCCACCCGTTACACCAGCCATTTGGTTGGGTTGTTGAAGTGAATGTGTTACATCTAAAACTGTCGTTGCATATTGCTGCATCGTAGGGATTCCTCTGTAATCAACAATCATGTCTTGGTAACCAAACATTGTTCCGCGATCTGTTACCATTACGTTTTGATTGTTGCAATCCAAAACTTTTTGTACGGCATGTTTCATGCTTTCCGGACTCATAAATTGTCCTTTTTTCAAGTTTACGACTCTTCCTGTATTGGCTGCAGCCACAACTAAATCAGTTTGACGTACCAGAAAAGCTGGGATTTGAAGTACATCCACATATTGAGCGGCCATCACTGCATCTTCATTTGTATGAATATCAGTTACCGTAGGAACATCAAAAGTTTCAGATATTTTTCTAAGAATTTTTAGTGCTTTCTCATCACCAATTCCAGAGAAACTGTCAATTCTAGAGCGATTTGCTTTCTTAAACGAACCTTTAAAAACGAAAGGAATTTGTAATTTATCAGTAATACCAATTAATTTTTCAGCAATTTGCATCGCCATTTCTTCACCTTCTATGGCACATGGCCCAGCGAGTAAAAAAAAGTTACCACTATTGGTATGTTTGATTTGAGGAATATCTTGTATGTTCATAATAGTTTTTTTGAAAGTGCAAAGATAGTTATGATTTGTAACTTAAGTTTAGATTTTATCGCTTTTTTAAGAAGCTAGTTCCTGTTCTTGATTCGTTAGAGATAACAGCTCGACGACAAGAGGTTTCTACTATTTTAAAATTTCTTTAATGCCAATCCTACAGGCACCATTAAAACTCCCTTTTCGTAGATGTTTAAATAAAGAATAACTGGTTTCTTTTGTCCCTGCCAAGTTACTTCATAAACATCCAGAAATCCAGCGCCCATTTCGCTTCTTTTAGTTGGAAACGGACAACAGCTTTCTAGTTTTTTAAAAGTGATTTTTTCTCCTTTAGGTCCAGATAAAGCATTCAAAAAGCGTTCTTGATTGATAGACTCGTTCAAAGTATTTCGATAAAAAACATTGATAGGGTAGTCCTTATTGTATCCGTATTTTGCGTCTTTACTGAATTCTGTAATCACAAAAGTATTAAGCTGCGAGATTTGTGGTATAGGAGCATTGTCATCAATATTCTGTATTGTTGATTTGGTGCTTACACAAGAAGTCGTTAAGATAATCAGTGTTATAAAAGCAACGATTTTTTTCATAAAATAGATTTTGTTGTTTTAATGTTGAATATGCTTTATCGCACAATAGGAATTAGAAACAAATATAAAAAGAAGTTTTACTCTTAGTTGTTATAGTAACTTTTTTTTATGATTGCTTAGCTTTTTGATCGAATGTAACATTTCTCACATACTTGCTAATAAATGCTTCCTATATTTGCATCAAAATTAAAAAATATGAATTTTATAACTCAAACATGGCCTTGGTATCTTTCAGGCTTTTTAATTGGCAGCATTATGCTGATCTTAATTTATTTTGGAAAGTCATTTGGAATGTCTTCAAATCTACGCTCGTTATGTTCTATGTCGGGATTAGGAAAACGTGTTGGTTTCTTTGACTTTGACTGGAAAGCACAGCGATGGAATCTTGTAGTGGTTGTAGGGGCGATGATTGGAGGCTTTGTGGCCGTTAATTATATGAATGATCCTTCAAACGTTAGTATAAATCCAGCAACTATTGAACAGTTAGCTGAATTGGGAATTGATGCGCCAGATGGTAAATTGTTACCGAATGCACTTTTTGGACCTGATGTTTTTAGTTCGCCAAAAAGCATTTTAATATTGTTAATTGGAGGCGTTTTAGTAGGTTTTGGAGCTCGTTATGCAGGCGGTTGTACTTCCGGTCACGCAATTTCTGGATTGAGTAACTTGCAAATCCCATCTTTAAAAGCCGTTATTGGATTTTTTGTCGGCGGTTTGATTATGGCTTATTTATTATTCCCCTTAATTTTTTAGAATATGAAAGTATTAAAATATTTATTGGTTGGTTTTATTTTCGGAATTGTACTTACAAAAACCGAGGCGGTTTCTTGGTACCGAATCTACGAAATGTTCAGATTTCAGTCGTTTCACATGTACGGAATTATAATGGTTGCTATTCTTACTGGAACTATTGGAATTCAGATAATGAAAAGATATAATGTAAAAGATATCAAAGGATTGCCAATTGAAATCCAAGATAAAGAAAAAGGATCGACACGCTATTATGTTGGCGGATTGTTTTTCGGATTGGGATGGGCACTTGTGGGCTCCTGTCCAGGTCCAATATTCATTTTACTAGGTGCTGGTTTCTGGAGCATTAGTATTGTTCTTTTTGGTGCGCTGTTAGGTACTTATATTTATGGCGTTTTAAAAGATAAATTACCTCATTAGTAGTAGTTACTACTTCAAAATATATAAATAGCATTTTCTAGAAATTGAAAATGCTATTTTTTTTATTTAATTCGAAAACACCCCAGACGAACAAAAATTGCGCGACAAGGTATGTTATCATAATTAGAAATGAATCTAAAACAACGGGCTGATAAAACTTGTTGAAGGCAAGAATACTATCTGAACTTACAAAAACAATAGCTCCTATCAAGATATACCTATTTCCGGGCGTATCCCATATTAAGAATCCTTTGAAAGCAAACAATAGCATCGTTGAGATAACTAATGCATATACAAAAACGGGAACAGTCAAACCATCAAGACTGGGCAATAGCAGAGACATCATTAAGCCGAGATAGACTATAATTGCAGTAACTCCTATCCAGAAAACAGCGATACTTTTGGTTTTATTAGGTTTTATTTGTTTGTTAAATAAGAGTATATAGGCGATATGAGAGAGTAAGAAAGCGATTAAACCTGCCATAAAATACATCTCATCTCTGTCAGCAAATAAAAGAATAATATCACCAATCCAAGAAAAGACTAAAGCTGTAAGTAAGAACTTTTTCGACGGAAAATCACTATGAAAATACACTCCCAATATTAAAAATGGAAGTAGAAAAGGTTTAATGTACCAAGCAATATCTTCGTGACCTAAGAGGATAATTAAAAGATAAGTAAAACTTATAAAAACATAGCTTTTTAAAAACAAAGTATTTTTCATGGTCGGTTTTTAGACGTTGATAAGAGTAGCTTTTTTTGTTTTAAATTCGAAAGAAACGAAATAAATGGACATCGCTAATGAAAGCAGGAGGTAAGAGACAACTATATAACTTCCCATCGAAAACAAGGAATTGAGTCCAAACCAATCTCCAAAATAGTACATAATACCGAGGCCAAATAAAAACCGTACGGTTTCCCAATACACAGAAAACCGACTTTCATCCATTAATTCTGTATAACTATAAATAGTGAGGAATATAAATAGGCCGTAAATAAAAATAGAAGGCAATCCTATCACGGCAATATTATTAAAAAGAAAACTGACAAATAGTAAACTTATTAATGCTTGAAAAACAGACCAATAAATAAGTTTTGATGAAGCATTAGTTCCATGCTTTTCAAAAGCATAAACATTTGTAATCTTGTTTACAGGATACTTTTCTTCAAAATTTTCAGGACGCCATCCAGTAGGTTTAAACCAAATTGTAAATTTATCCTTCCAGTTTTCTGCACGCCAAGAATCAGAAATTAGTAATCCTAAATGCTGAAAGTTAATCCGAATTGGATTCCAAGTTTGTGCTGGTCTTGTAATGCCGTAAACAGGAGGGACGGTTTCTAATTCCTCTTGGAAAGTATGGAATAATTTATCCCAAATAATAAATATCTGCGAGTGGTTCTTGTCAATATATTCTGGGTTAATAGCGTGATGCACTCTATGATGAGATGGAGTAACAAGAATATGTTCTAGAAACCCCATTTTTTTTATATGCTTGGTATGATACCAAAATTGTAAAAACAATTGAATTGGAAGCGTGATAACAATAACAGAAGTAGGCACTCCGATAATTGCTGCAGGAATTAATAAGAAAGTAAATAAATTGACGAAGCTGGAAACGGTTTGTCTTAATGCACAGGCAAGATTGAATTCCTCACTGCTGTGATGAATGGCATGTTTGTTCCAGAAAAAGTTCACCTGATGCGCGATACGATGCGTCCAGTATCCGTAAAAGTCAATGATTATAAAGGCCACGATATACGTATAAACGTTGGCTTCTAAATGAAAAACTGCAATTTTAGAAAGGATCCAATCATAGGAAATAAAAGTTATGCTTAAACCTAAGACGTCTTTTACCGCATTTGTAATTCCAGAACTAACGCTCGATACACTATCCATTAATGGGACGGTGTCTTCGCCTTTATATGCACCATAAATTTTTTCCACGATGATCAGTACCAAGAAAAAAGGCATTGCAAATAGTAATATTTTACCATATTCTTCCATAAAAGCATTCTATTTTACCCAAATATAGGATAAAATAGAATGTTTTTTGAATTATTGTAAAAAAAAAAGAATTAGGTATTTATTACCTTTATTCGTGTAGTTTAGATAATTTCTGCACTTAACCCAGCTTCTAATAAGCTGGTGCATTGTGGTTTTAATTTGTCAAGTGGCCCTGTTTTTACGGTACATTTCCCGTTGTAATGCACAATTAGCGAACATTGTTCTGCTTGTTCTGGTGTATGGTCACAAACACGCATTAAGGTGTCGATTACATGATCGAAAGTATTGACATCATCATTATAAACGATGATTTCGTTATTTTTAGAGGTCACTTCTTTAACACTGACTTTTTCTCTAATTTTTTCTTTTGTACTCATTTTTAAATAATTTAAGGGTTAGATAAAAATATAGTTTGGCTTATCAATTTTTAAAAATGCAAAATACAAAATTTTGCATAGTTTTAAAGGGCGTTCTATTATCTTCATTAATTCTAGTTTCGCAAACGCTCGCCCAATTCGTTCTCCAGTAGGATTATTGGAATGTAATTTAGTATCTAATTTACGTATTTAAGTGAAACCCAGTTGTTTCTTTCAAATTTTTTAACATAAGTTAACCCTTTCTCTGTACAGGAAGCATCGATAAATGGAATGTCTTGCGTATAGAAACCGCTTAATAAAAGCGTTCCTTTTGGGTTTAAGCAATCTACATAAGTTTGCATGTCGTTCAACAAAATATTTCTGTTGATGTTTGCAATAATTAAATCATATTTTTTGTCTTTCAACAAAGAAGCATCTCCTTCATAAACAGTAATATGTTCGCAGTTATTACGTTCCGCATTTTCGATCGAATTCAAATAACACCAGTTGTCAATATCGATGGCGTCAATAGGGCGAGCGCCTTTCATTTCGGCAAGAATAGCTAAAATAGCAGTACCGCAACCCATGTCTAAGGTTTTCATACCAGCAACTTCTGTTTCTAGCAAATGTTGAATCATCATATGAGTCGTCTCGTGATGACCTGTACCAAAACTCATTTTAGGCTCAATCAGGATATCAAATTCGGCATCCGTTTTTGGGTGAAAAGGAGCACGCACATGACAATTTCCTTCGACATCAATTGCTTCAAAGTTCTTTTCCCATTCCTCATTCCAGTTTACCTGGTCTATTTCTTCGAATGTATATTCGATTTTAAATTCCTCTGAATTTAATATTTGAATGTTCTCAAGGATATTTTTATCCCATAATTCTTTTTGTACAAATGCAGAAATTCCAGTCTCCGTTTCCGTAAAACTTTCAAAAGCAGTTTCTCCTAATTCAGCGATTAATATTTCTGAACCTAACTCTTTTGGTTCAACCGTAAAATGGTATCCTATATATATGTTTGACATCTCTATTTTTTTTGCAAAGGTACTCTTTACTTTGTATAATATAAAAATAAAAAAAGCGGTAAATTCAATTACCGCTTTTCGTGTATGTTCAGATAAGAGGTTTAGATTGCGCTTACAATCGCAACAAAATCATCTGCTTTTAATGCTGCACCACCAATAAGGCCACCGTCTACATCTGGCTTAGAGAATATTTCTTTTGCATTTTCTGGTTTTACGCTTCCGCCATAAAGTATTGAAACTTCTTCTGCGATATCGTTTCCATATGCTGTACGAACTGTTTGTCTGATGAATTCGTGCATTTCCTGAGCTTGTTCAGGAGAAGCAGTTTCACCTGTTCCAATAGCCCATACTGGCTCGTATGCCAATACAACATTCCCCCAGTCTGAAGCTTGGATATTGAATAATCCATCTTTCAATTGATTTTCAACTACGTTAAAATGATTCTTAGTTTGGCGGTCTTTTAATTCTTCGCCAAAACAAAAAATCACTGTCATGTCATGCTCTAAAGCAGTATTTACTTTACTAGCAATTAAGGCATCCGTTTCATTAAATATAGCTCTTCTTTCTGAGTGTCCAAGAATTACTGTATTCACACCTACATTTTGCAACATATCAGCAGAAATTTCTCCTGTAAACGCTCCAGCTTCTGCTTGATGCATATTTTGCGCAGCCACATCAATATTAGTGAATTCTAAATGATCAACCGCTGAAGCTAGGTTTATAAAAGTTGGCGCTACAATGACTTGTACTTTAGTTTCAAGAGGCATTTTATCGATCAATTCATTCAATAGATCTTCAGTTTGCTCAGCATTTTTATGCATTTTCCAGTTTCCTGCAACTATCTTTTTTCTCATTTCAATTTGTGTTATATTTAGTTCTTAGTTTTTTAGCTCTTTTTAAAAATGGTATTATTTTAAAGAATCTAAAGTTTCATTAATTTTATCAAAATCTGTTTCTATCGCACGATATAAAGCTATTTTACCAGTCTTATCTACGATAATGTATCTTGGAATCCAATCTAAATCTATTGCTTTTGCAAAAACACCTCCCATTTGATCATTAACCATATACTGATCTCCTACAAGTGCGTGTTTTTCAATTCCGGCTTTCCATTTATCAGCCGTTTTATCCATCGAAAGAAATACATAAGCTACGTCTGGATTATTGGCTTGCAGCTCTTTAATTTTGGGCATTGCTTTTACACAGTCTCCACACCAGGAAGCCCATACTTCTATTACAATTGTTTTTCCTTCGTGTTTCTTTAATATATCTTGAAAAGCAACTTGACTTCCGTCAGTCGATAATAATGTTTCTGTCAAAGCTTCTTTAGAAAATTCAGTTTTTTGTCCTTCAGATTTAGCGCAAGAGAAAGCAAGAAAAGCAGTTAGTAAAGTAAATATTTTTTTCATTTTTTTATTTTTAACAAAGTTAAACAAACAATCTAATTAGGGTATACACTTTAAAAAAAATTAAATAATCTCATTCGAAATAACAAAAAAACCTAGCTCCGTTATAAATTCCAGAATGAAATCGTAATAGTTGGACTTAAAATCAAATCCGGAAGAAGTTAAATTATAATTACAGTAATCAATTCGACCAAAATCCCACTTTTAGGTGTTATGAAAGTCTAATTTTAGGGTCTAAATAGGCATAAATAATATCTACTAGGATATTGATCGCTACAAATGTCGTCGAAATTACCAAAACTGAACCCATGATTACGGGCAGGTCTAGATTATTTAATGCTTCTACTATTTCTTTTCCTAATCCATTCCATCCAAAAATAAATTCAACAAATACCGCTCCGGCAAGCATCGACGCAAACCATCCTGAAATTGCAGTAACCACAGGATTTAACGAATTTTTTAAGGCGTGTTTTCTAATGATTTGAAATTCAGAGAGTCCTTTTGCTCTTGCTGTTCGAATGTAATCTTGACCAAATGTTTCCAATAGTGAGTTTCTCATTAACTGGATAACAACTGCCAGCGGACGGATTCCTAAAACCACTGCTGGTAAGATTATATTTTTCCATCGAATATAGCTTCCTTCGCCAAAATCATCTACTTCATATAAACTTCCCGTCATATTCAAGTGCGTATACTTTTGCAATACAAAACCAAAAAGCCAAGCAAACAAAATTGCACTAAAAAACGATGGAATACTCATTCCTAATGTACTTACAAAAGCAATTAAGCGATCAATCCAGCTGTCTTTATGAAGTGCTGAAATGATCCCTAATAGAACACCAAAGGCTATGGCAATGATAATTGCAAACAAGGCTAATATTGCTGTACTGGGCAAAGTATTACCAATTATCTCAGATACTTTCTTGCCGCTTTTCTGGAAACTTTCCCTTAAATACGGAGTTTTAAGTACTACAATAGAATTCGAAAAAGTAAACAACTGTGCAGCATTGTATTTGCCATCACTCAAATAAGTATAGTCTGATTGTGTTGTACTATGCAGTGAGATCGTTGAGAGATCGTTGAGATAATACAAGTATTGAGTCGCAATGGGTTTATCAAAACCATACTTTTTCTTGATCAATGCTAATTGCTCTGAATTTTCATTTTGATCCAGCATCATTCTTGCGGGATCTCCGGGTAACACATTAAATAAAAAGAAAATGACTGTAATTACCCCGAAAAGAGTAAGCAGAGCATATCCGAATTTATTTAGAAAGTATTTCAGCATTTTTATATATTCAATTGTCAAAAGCGAAAAGTGATTAAGACAAACCTAGGTTTTTCTTCTTCACTTTTCGCTTTTTAGTTATTTATAATTTCAAATCTTCGATGTCGTTGTGATGAACTTTTTGTTTAATCGTTCCTTTTTCAAGAAGTACAATACTAGGATTAGCTCTTTCGATCGTTTTTAAAGTTATTGCATCACATTTATAGAAGTCAAATGTAAGTCCGAATGTTTTCTGAGCTTTTGCAACTTCTTCCGCGCTAGAGTTTGTCATTCCTATTACTTTGTAACCCTTAGCTTTTGCTTCCTGAGCTAATTTTTCCAGCTTTTTCATTCCGTCTTCCTCTGAAATAGCTAAGTCATAAGTAACAATCATCATTAATTTAGGTTCTGCCAGCAACTCGTCTTTATGATCGTAATCGTCTTTCATCATCGTGAAATCATGAATAGGTGGAATATAACCTTCAGTGATTACTTTGTCTTTTCGCTCTACAAAGCTAGCTCCTTCAGGAAGATTCATCAAGTCGTCAGTCGTAAACTCTTTGTCCACTCCATCTACATTATAGATAAACAGCATTTCTACAACAGACTGTGGCGCACCTTCGGGGATTTTCATTCCTTTCTGGATATTAGCTTCTACCTTATAAGGACGAAAGTCTACTAAAGGCAAGTGATTAAGTACCCAAGCAGCCATAATAACACACAAGATTAGAGTGGAGTAGGTAATTATATTTTGAATACTGTTTGCAAAAAGTGGTTTTACTAATTTTTGATTAATGAATAAAATAAGGATAAAGAATAACAAAACGATATCCTTAGTGAAAGACTGCCAAGGGGTTAATTTTAAAGCATCTCCAAAACAACCACAATCTTTTACCACATCAAAATAAGCCGAATAGAATGTTAAGAATGTGAACAATACAATCATAAGCAAGAGACTTCCAATCGTAAATTTTGACTTGTAACCAATAAGAAGCATGACTCCAAGAACCACTTCGACGATGACTAAAAATAGAGCCAAGCCTAATGAAAGCGGAACTAAAAAAGGGATATTAAAAACGGGTTCACTAAAATATTCAGCTAGTTTATAAGAGAAACCTACTGGGTCGTTTAGTTTTATTAATCCCGAAATGATGAAAAGTAAGCCGACGAATAATCTAGAAAATTGAGTAATTATGTTTTTCATTTTTATCTACTGTTTATTTACCAAAATTCATTAATATTAGTGCGAAAACGGAATAGTTAATCATATCTTGATAATTAGCATCAATACCTTCGGATACGATTGTTTTTCCCTTATTGTCTTCGATTTGTTTTACGCGAAGTAGTTTTTGCAAAATCAGGTCAGTTAAAGAACTTACCCGCATTTCACGCCACGCTTCGCCATAATCATGGTTTTTGTTCTCCATTAACTCTTTGGTGAGTCGGACTTTAGCGTCATACAATTCAGTCGCTTTTTCGACATTTAAATCCGGTTGTTCTACAACTCCTAATTCCAATTGGATTAGCGCCATTATCGAATAATTGATGATCCCGATGAATTCTCCAGTTTCGTCTTCGTTTACTTTTCGAACTTCATTTTCCTGTAAACTTCTTATTCTTTGTGCTTTGATGAAGATTTGATCCGTTAAAGAAGGCAGTCGCAAGATGCGCCAAGCACTTCCATAATCGGTCATTTTATTGATAAATAGCGAACGACAAATCGCAATTACGTTATCGTATTCTTGAGAAGTATTCTTCATTATTGATGTATATTTGTCTAAAATTTCCTCAAAAATAGGGATTAATTTTAAAAGGTTTAAAGTTTCAGGTTTAAAGTTAATGGAATTGTTGAGTTTTGTAATTAAACAACTTTGATCATGAAAAATGTAAACCATAAACCATAAACAAAGAAGTAATGACAATAAACTGTAAAGGACAACTTATCGACTTATTAATTCCTAGGGTGATGGGAATTTTAAATGTAACGCCTAATTCGTTTTTTGATGGCGGAAAGTACAATGACGAGAGCGAGCTATTGATTCAAGTCGAAAAAATGATTAGAGATGGGGCTACTTTTATTGACATTGGCGCGTACTCCACTAAACCGAGTGCCGAATTCGTTTCTGAGGAAGAGGAGTTGAATAGAATAATCCCAGTAGTTCAATTAATCTTAAAACATTTTCCGGAAGCTTTGCTTTCGATCGATACATTTAGAAGTGAAGTAGCAAAAGCTTGTATAGAAAATGGTGCTGCCATTATAAACGATATTTCGGCTGGAAATCTGGATGATGCGATGTTTGAGGTTATTGCCAAATACAATGTTCCCTATATTATGATGCACATGCGTGGCACGCCACAAACGATGCAAAGCATGACAAACTATGAAGATATTGTCAAAGAAATGTTGTTCTATTTTTCAGAAAAAGTAAATAAGGCAAGGAGTTTAGGTATTAATGATTTGATTATTGATCCCGGATTTGGCTTCGCTAAAACTTTAGATCAGAATTATGAAGTACTTCGAAAAATGGAATTATTTCAGCTTTTAGAATTACCGTTATTAATAGGTATATCAAGAAAATCGATGATTTATGAGTCTCTTAATAGCAGTGCAACAGAAGCCTTAAACGGAACTACAGTTTTAAATACAATTGGCTTAACCAAAGGAGCCAGTATTCTCCGAGTTCACGATGTAAAAGAAGCGGTCGAATGTGTTCAACTCTGGAGTAAAATTAATTTATAAATAGGGAATTAAAATTCAGAATTCCTTTTAATATAAACAGATGAAATATTTAAGTTTAGTTATTGTTTTTCTTTTGCTTTTGCTTTCCTGCGGAAATAAAGAAGATATATTATTGCCAAAATCGAATGTGACCGTAGTGGCTGATGTGTTAGATCATTCACCCATTTATATTTTTTTTAGAACAAACGGCAACGATACTGTGGCGGAAGTCAATAGAAAAAATAGCATTATTACAACCAATTGGATTTTTAATATTGACAAGCGTCTGCCTTTAAGGCTTGTGATTCCAGAAGTGATGAAACTGCAGGAAAAAAAGCGAACTGAGAAATCGCATGTAAATGAAAAAGCAGAGAATTATTATTCTTATGCCGATAGTATTGGTAAGAATATGGCTTTTTTACCTTTCACAAAAGTGTTTTATAAAATGGAGAAACCTTTTTCGGGGAATCCAGTACTTTACTTTTATAAAGATAAAATTACTGTCAATAATACCGTTGTTGAAAAAACACAATTACAAGAGTATTTAAATACTATGCAAGTAGAAAATAACATTCCGTTTATATTGTATTTTGATAAAAATAGTAGTTATGGTTCTTATATTCAAAATAAGGTTTTTGTAAAAAGCATTAAATTAAATAAGAAAGGTTTGAGTTTTGATGAAAATCAAGAGTATCTATTTTAATAAATACAAAAACTGATTACGGAACACTTTTTTTATTGGTGGTGATATGGTTCATTCTTCAAGATAGTGAAGCCGCGATACACTTGCTCTATGAAAAATAAGCGCACCATTTGGTGAGAAAATGTCATTAGCGAAAGCGATATTTTACCTTGAGCTTTGGCATAAACCGTATCCGAAAAACCATAAGGCCCACCAATTACAAATACTAAAGTTTTTACGCCCGAATTCATTTTCTTTTGTAGTTCTTCAGAGAAGCCTACGCTGGAAAAGTTCTTACCGTTTTCATCTAATAAAATCAATTGGTCAGTGGAGGATATTTTGGCTAGAATCAACTCTCCTTCCTTCTCTTTTTGTTGGCTCTCAGATAAGTTTTTTACATTTTTGATATCTGGAATAATTTCTAAATCAAATTTGATATAAAAAGACAAGCGCTTGGTGTAATCATCAATTAAAGACTGTAATGCTTTATTATCGGTTTTGCCAATGGCGATGAGTTTGATGTTCATTTTAGTCTATTTTAAAGGGAAATTAGCCTCGAAAGTCTTGAAACGAGTATCTAAGTCCTTTATTAATTGTTTTTTCAGCTTTTCGTCCTGTATGAAGCTGAAGTTAATGCTGTTGTAAACATATTGTTTTATATCAGCGTAGGAAATGTCTTTGTATCTTTTGGCTAATAGAACATACTGCTCGGTCATATTTGATCTTAGTATTCCAGCATCATCAGTACTGATTACGATGGGAACTCCAAAATTTCTGTACAACGATATAGGATGGCGGTTTTCCTTGACTTTCAATATGAATTCATTACTCACTAAATTGATTTCGATAACAATCTTATTTTTTGCCATATAGCGCAACAACTCGTACGATTTTGCTTCATATGCCACACCAACACCGTGCCCAATACGATTGGCTCCCGCTGTGTAAACTGCATCGCTAATATGCCAAGTTAAGTCTTCAGGCTGAACTAGTCCTAGAGTAAGTTCGCCAGCATGCATTGAGTATTTTACATTTGGGTACTGAGAATGGCAGTAATTAAACATTATCATATGCAACCAATAATCTTTCATGGATGTTTCACCGTCCTCTGGAGAAACTATATTAACGCCTGCCATAAGCGCGCTCTTGTCTGCTGAGATAAAAGCGACCACTAAATTTTTAAACAAATCAACAGGTTCCATAAAGCGCAACACAAAATTTTGATAGCGCATCGTGAAACGCTGATCATCAATTTTTAAATCATTGTGCATTTTTTCGACAAAGTTAGAATTGAAAGCGCTAGCGTCTTTAGCAGCATCTCTTTCTAACATTTTCTTATACAAAATATCGAGTAGCGCTTTTACTCCTTTTTCGTCTCTTTTAATTGCTAATTGTCTTAATTGCTTATTAAAATCACTTAGATCTTCAGTCGTTATATTGGAAGGAATGGTTGATAATTGCGTTTCGATATAACTTACGTTTTCTGAAATGGCTCTATTTTTTAGTTCCAATAAACCTTCGCCAAAATGACCTGTAATCGCTGGGCTGAATTTATCAAAAGACTCAAAAAATAATTTATCAGATGGGTAGCTAACATGATTGTAATCTTTTACAGACCATTTTTCCATTATTTTTTGTTTGTAAATATCTAGTTCGCCACGACCTTTAATAGCAGAGAATTGTTCCCAGTTTCCAGTGGCAGGTTTTTCTTTAAGCACCTGCATGGTTGCGGTATTGAGGTAGAAATCATCGGCAATAGCATCTTCTAAAATAGGCTCGGCATAAATAGAACCACTAAAATGATGGTGTAAATCGCCTCCTTTTGGCATTTGAGAAAAGAATGCAGTTAACTGCGCTTCATTGTCTCTGATTTTTTCTAAATATTGACTTGGAGATTGTGCAGATCCAAAGTTTAGTATTGCAGAAAAAGCAAGTGTATAAATTAATTTCATAGTAGCGGTTTCTATTGGCCGACGGCTATCGGTAATTGTCCATTAGCGGAATTTATTTTGAATCGCAGAATCGTAAACAGCTGTTATTTTTTCGATTCTAAGAATGCAGTTCAGAATAAATTGGAAGCAAATATAGGTGATAAAGCGAATAAAAAAAATAGTCGCATTAATTACTCATTATTCAGCTTGATATTAAACGGAGTAGTACATTTATTTTTCGAATAGTAAAATTAGCTGTATTTTGATTATTGATCGAAAGGGAGGTTGTTTTTTGATTTTTAGCTTGTTAGTAAGGCATATAGGGATTCTGTTACGAATAATAAAAATTGTATTTTCCTATAATTGTTTGGTAAATAAACTCGCGCTCTTCAATTGATTAATATCATCTTCAAAGTCATTTGCTATTACTGCCCTTTCAAATGATTGATAGGAGTGATGTAAAGCGGCTTTTTTTATAGCAAAATTATCTATGGCGTATAAACTGGTGTAGGCTTTTTGCAGACGTAGTGTTACTTCGATATTTGCTGCACCATCTCTTGCAATGGGTCTAAAGGCATCTTCAAATAAATCACTAATAACAATTTCGGGAACTGCAATTCGATCGAATGTTATCTTTTTTTCGACAGTAATAGTACTAGCATTATTCCAAAGCGAAAATAATCTTACATGACTGCCAATAATTTGAATAGCAGTACCTGGATCGTTAATTCCAGGAGATAAAGCTCTACTCGCTATTTCAGTTAAAGTAATGAGTCCAAAACGAGGATCTTCGTCAAAATATCGGATGTGACCAATTGTAAATGCATTTATCAATTCGCTAAAAACATCTACCACAATTGGATAACTTTGCGGGCTAATGTAAAATAAAGGCTTGTCTAAGGTGACAAAGCTACCTTGAATTGCATTTATGGTAATCAAAACATCTAATTTTTCAGCGATTTCCTGTAGTCTAGACATATTAATCTGTTGTACATAGCCACTTGTTTCGCAAAATACAGCAAGACCTTTTACAGTGGAAGGGTTAACGGCAATACCCCCTAAATTAGGTAATTCCAGTCTGTTTTTTATGGCGTTGAAGGCAGCATTCTCGACCAATTTGATGGTGTGACCCATACGGCCCAATTTAGAAATGCGTTCCACCCATCTTAAAAAAGTAAGTATAACTAAGGTGAAAAACAGTAGTGTGAATACCAGTAAGGTAAAATGACCAGCTGTGCCATAATAGCCGTTTTTTAGCGCGACCATTGCAACTATACTATATATAAAAGCGCCTATAAAAACCGAAAGAGCATTTTGAGAAACATCATCGGCAATTATTAATTTAAAGGACCGAGGAGTTGCAATGCTGCTCGCCGCCGAAAATGCGGAAATCATTGATCCCACTGCGAAAATAGCAATTACTAACATGCTAGCCGAAATGGTGTTTAGCAAATCCCCTAAAGACTCCGATTTAATTTCGGGAACTATTTCATGAATAGATGTAGCATCAGCTAATTTTGCTATTAAAGCACCTAATATCGAAACAACACAAAAAATCAATGGTCTAAACCATAGTTTTTCTCTGAGTCGATTACTAGCATAGAGTATGTTTTTTCTCATGAGATTTCAATTTTTACTAAATTCAAGGATATAATTTTAAAAGTAACTTAGATGGTAGATGGATGTCTAACATAGCAGTTCTAAAGTATATTTTAAAAAGAGGCAAATTTAACGAGGGCTTCCATTTAATCCTGCTTTAATTTTTTCATCAGCTAATGCTTTGTTCTCGCTATCAGCTTCCATTTTATCAGCTTCATCTTCTCTTAAAATAATAAGGCTGATACTTATGGGGAAATGATCAGAGTCAATTGTTTTTTCAACTTTCATGTCGACGAGTCTAAAATGGCTGCTTAAAAAGTAATGATCCAGTGGCCATCGCAATAATAGCTGCTTTGCGTTAAAAGTACTATACATGCCGCGTCCACGTCGAGGATCCATTAATTCGCTAGTTTTTAAGAATAATTCGGTAGTGTAACTCCAGGCCACATCATTCATATCGCCTATAACAATGCAGGGATCTTTATACTCTTTCGCCATTTTTCCAATTAATAGAATTTCGGCATCTCGGTCAGTACTGTATTTGTTTTCTTGAGGAACTGGTGGTGTGGGATGGAGGCCATAGATTCTTACATTTTGGTTGTCGTATTCTACGTCCACAATAATAGAGGGGATTTCCTTATCAATAAGGAAATTGATTTCCTGTTTTTTTAATGGTAATTTGCTGTAAAATAGTAAGCCATAAGTGTTTTCTTGTGGTGTTTCTATATAGTAAGGATATTCTTCTCGAAGACCTATTACCGCTTGTAGCCATTTTTGATCGGTTTCTACTAAGAATATTATATCTGGGTTTCTCTTTTCTATCAATGCAAGAAGTTTTGAATAACTGGTATTGTATTGGTAAACATTAGAAACAAGTATGTTTATAGTATCTTGGTTGGGTGCTTTTACACGGTCAATCATTGTTCTTCCCAGAAACGTAAACGGAAGTATAACATAGAAAAGATGGATGAACGTAACGCCTAGGAAAACAATGATACACCAATCTATTATTATTAGAGAATCTCTAAGCAATAACAGCCAGGCTGCAATAAGAAAGCCAATGATTACAAACTTTTGTAATCGAGGGTAATCAAAAACACGAAAAACCCAAAAATCTTTTTTTATTAATGGCAATAGTACCGTAAGTATAACCAAAAAGGAAAAGAAATAGAGTGAAATCTTTAATATTGTCATGGAATGCTAGTTGTGTTAAATTTTAAAGTGTTTCGTATAAGAGGCATGTAATCTATGTTATGACAGAGTAATTAAAATTGAAAAATATCATATAAAGGATAAAAGTACTCATTTAAGTACTAGTTTACTGCTTTTTTGACAGCAAAAAAAAGAGTTTTTTCGGACAATAAAATTATTCTGCCACAATGAGATAAGGAAATTAAATAAGTCATTAAAACTCAAATTAGAAGTCATTGTGCCGCTAAGAATGTGATCGTTATAAGTAAAGATGTTTATTACTGATACTTTCATTTGGTCTTAAAACTACTAAAAAGATTACAAAGCAAGTTTTTCAATCCACAAAAAATAGCTTACTTTAGCAGTATATAAATTTAGTATAAAAATGATTAGCGAAGCACAATTTCAAAACGAATTACAGATTTTAATTGCAAATGCCATCCGTGAAGATGTAGGTGATGGTGATCATAGCTCGTTAGCTTGTATTCCAGCTTCGGCTCAAGGAAAAGCAAAGTTATTAGTGAAAGATGACGGAATTATTGCCGGTGTCGAATTTGCTAAAATGATCTTCCAATACGTAGATCCAAATTTAGAAATTGAGACCTTTATAGTTGATGGTACGCCAGTAAAATACGGAGATGTAGTATTTCATGTGTCGGGAAGTTCGCAATCTATCCTTAAAGCAGAAAGAATGGTTTTGAACTCGATGCAACGCATGTCAGCCATCGCTACCAAAACAAATAATTATGTCAAGTTACTTGAAGGGACTGATACTAAAATATTGGATACTCGTAAAACCACACCTGGTTTTCGAGTTGCCGAAAAATGGGCAGTAAAATTAGGTGGTGGCGAGAATCATCGGTTTGCCCTGTATGATATGATTATGCTCAAAGACAACCATATTGACTTTGCTGGCGGTATAGCTTTGGCGATAGCCAAAACAAAAGAGTACCTCAAGGAAAATAATTTAGACTTGAAAATTATTGTGGAAGCTCGAGATTTAAACGAGGTTAAGGAAATCGTTGCCTGCGGCGGAGTGTACAGGATTCTATTAGATAATTTTGACTTTGAAATGACTAGAAAGGCAGTGGTTTATATAGGTAATCAAAGCTTAACGGAATCATCGGGAAATATTAATGAAGAAACTATTAGGGCGTATGCTGAGTGTGGAGTGAATTATATATCTTCGGGAGCATTAACGCATTCTGTCTATAATATGGATTTGAGTTTAAAAGCGATATAAATTTACTAATTTCGCAACCTGATCCCAGTTATTAAAGGGACTGATACCTGAATAGAATGAGTGAGGAAATTGAAGAAAAAATTGATAAAATCCCGGTATTGCGCAATTTTGCAATATATCTAAAAAGGATAAAATTGAAGTGGCTGGCTGATTTACGGCTTTATGATTTAATGGAATTGTATGTTTTAGGTATTGTAGAAGGGGCAGTCTCGAATAGGGCTGGTTCTATTGCATTTAGTTTTTTTATGGCATTGTTTCCATTTGCGTTGTTTATTCTTAACCTTATCCCATACATTCCCATTGAGGGATTTCAAGCTGATTTTTTGAAATTTGTATCAGAGGGAGTTCCTCCTAATACATTTTACGCGATTGAAAATATTGTAAATGACATATTACATAATAGTCATTCAGGATTGTTATCTACGGGTTTTATACTGTCTATTTTCTTGATGGCTAATGGATTAAATGCTATTTTGGGAGGCTTTGAAAACTCAAGACATGTCTTAGTAAAAAGAGGTTTTGTTCGTCAATATTTGATTGCCGTGGGAATGTCTGTTTTTTTATCGCTGTTGTTACTACTTACAGTAGGTGTTATTGTAGTTTTTGAAGTATTTATTCATAAATTAACCGCTAATCAGGTTTTAAATGAGCAAATTCCATTAATTGTGATGGGGAGGTATTGTTTTTTAATTGCAATGATTTTGACGACCACCTCAATACTATTCAAATTTGGAACAAAACATGATAAATCAAGAGCATTCATTTCTATAGGATCGGTTTTTTCTACGATTTTAACTATTATTATTTCGTATTTTTTTGGAATTTGGGTTATCAAATTTTCTCAATACAACCAACTTTACGGCTCGATAGGAACTTTACTGATTGTGATGTTCTATATCTGGATAAACTGTATGATTTTACTTCTAGGTTTTGAATTGAATGCAGCAATAAATAATTTGAAAAGAAAAAATAATATTAAAACAATCTAAATGATTTTCGTTAATTTTATAGTATGTTTGATGTAAGTAAAGCTATTTTTGGCTTTAGAAGCGTATTAATTGAGGGATATGTCTTTCTGATTCAAATAAAATAAAAAGAAGTTTCCACTTAAGGGAAATTGTAAAAAAGATAAATTATGAAAAAGAGTATCACATTAATATTACTATTTGTTTCAACATTGTTTTACGCACAGGGTCATGATGTAATTGGAAAATGGACCACAATTGATGATGAATCCGGGGAGGCGAAATCTGTGATAGAAATTTATGAGAAATCCGGGAAGATTTATGGACGAGTATTAGAAATCTTTGATCCTAAACGTAGAAAAGATCGCTGTAATGGTTGTGCAGGAGAAGACGCTAATAAACCCATTATTGGGTTAACAGTTATTAAAGGACTTTCTAAAGATGGAGACGAATACAATTCAGGAAAAATTTTAGATCCCAAGAACGGAAAGGTTTATAAATGTTTTATTACTTTAGAATCCAAAGATAAGCTTAAAGTACGTGGATATATTGGATTTGCAATGCTAGGAAGAACTCAATATTGGAATAGAGTTAAATAAGACTTTCTATATCTCTAAACTGTACTGATAAACACCCAATATTTAAAAGAATGCTTTTTTTTGCCGAAGTAATTTTACCGCTTTCTCTTGCCAAAACGTTCACGTATAGTATATCGGAAGCCGAGTACCATTATATCAAGAAAGGAATGCGGCTTGCAGTTCCTTTTGGAAAAAGTAAGATCTACACTGCTCTAGTTGTAGAAACCCATCAAAATAAACCCACATTATACGAGGCTAAGGAAATTCATCAAATTCTAGATGAAAATCCTATTGTTACTGAGATACAAATATCCCATTGGCAGTGGATTGCGTCGTATTACATGTGTGCCATCGGCGATGTTTATCGTGGTGCTATGCCAAGTGCTCTACTATTAGAAAGCGAAACTATTATTTCTCAGAAAGTAGATGGTTTTGTTGATGAAAGTACACTTTCAGACGATGAGTTTTTAATTTATCAAGCCTTACAGCAGCAATCTTCTCTAAAGGTGCAGGATATCATTGCAATTTTAAACAAGAAGAATATTTTTCCGGTCATTCAAAAACTGATTGATAAGAATATACTGGTGCTTCAGGAAGAAATGCTGGAAAACTATAAACCAAAATTAGTTCGTTACATTCGTTTGCATTCTAAATACGAATCCAATCAAGGGTTAGGCGCATTGTTAGAATCACTAAAAAGTGCTAACAAACAAAAAGAAGTTGTTTTATCTTATTTTCAATTAAGCGCTACTGACAAGAATCCAATCACTGTAAAAAAACTAGTGGACGCTGCTGGAACAAGTTCGGCAATTGTAAAAGCGCTAATCGATAAAGAAATATTCGAAGATTATTTTATACAAGAGGATCGCGTTAATTTTGCAGGAAAGAGTAGGGACACGGAATTGCAACTTAGTAAAGCCCAACAGAATGCTTTGGACGGAATAAAAGAAAGTTTTACGCAAAAAGAAGTTTCTCTTTTACATGGTGTAACCTCCAGTGGAAAAACAGAGATTTATATAAAACTGATTGAAGAATATCTTCTTACAGGAAAGCAAGTGTTGTATTTACTACCTGAAATTGCGCTTACCACACAATTAGTAGGCAGGTTAAGAGTTCATTTTGGAAATAAAGTAGCAGTTTTTCATTCGAAATACAATAACAATGAGCGCGTAGAAGTATGGAATCAGGTGTTGCAAAATTCTGAGAAAGCACAAATAGTGATAGGAGCGAGGTCGGCATTATTTTTACCGTTTGCTAATTTAGGTTTTGTAATTGTCGATGAAGAACATGAGCAAACCTTCAAGCAAATTGATCCTGCGCCTAGGTATCATGCTCGTGATGCAGCAGTAGTGTTAGCAAGTTTTTATAAAGCCAAAGTTTTATTAGGTTCAGCGACACCTAGTATTGAAACTTATTTCAATGCTGTCTCAGGGAAATATGGTTTAGTAGAAATCAAGGAGCGATACGGTAATGTGATGATGCCAGATATCGAGCTAGTAGATTTAAAGGATAAGTATTTTCGAAAAAGGATGAAAGGTCATTTTAGCGATACCTTGATTGAAAGAATTACAGCGGCTATCGCATTAGGTGAACAAGTGATTTTATTTCAAAATCGAAGAGGGTATTCGCCTGTGGTGGAGTGTATGACTTGTGGCCACGTACCACATTGCCAGCAGTGCGATGTTAGTTTGACGTATCACAAGCATAAAAGCCAACTTCGATGTCATTATTGTGGATATTCTATTGCTAAACCCACACATTGTCACAGTTGTTCTAGTGTTGAATTGACTACTAAGGGTTTTGGGACTGAGCAAATACAGCAGGAATTAACAACTCTTTTTCCTGAAAGTAAAATTGGAAGGATGGATCAGGATACTACCCGAGGTAAATTTGGATTCGAAAAAATAATTGATAGTTTTAAAAATAGAGAGATAGATATTCTTGTGGGAACGCAAATGTTAGCAAAAGGACTTGATTTTGATAATGTCAGTTTAGTAGGAATTATGAATGCTGATAATATGTTGTATCATCCTGACTTTAGAGCTTTTGAAAGAAGTTTTCAAATGATGACACAGGTGTCTGGGCGTTCAGGGCGATCAGAAAAACAAGGAAAGGTGATTATTCAAACTTATAATCCAGAGCATAATACAATTCAGCAGGTAACTAGGAATGATTATGCAGCAATGTATAAGGAGCAGTTATATGACAGACAAATTTATAAATATCCACCTTATTTCAGAATTATAAAAATAACATTAAAACATCGTGATTTTGATAAGCTTAAGGAAGGGTCTATGTGGTTGTACCAAGTGATTAGTCAAAATTTAAGTATACCTGTACTAGGTCCAGAGGAACCTGCGATAAATAGAATCAGAAACGAATATATTAGAACTATTATTATTAAAATTCCAACTTCTATTTCTATAATAAGTACTAAAAATACAGTTCAAAAAATGTTAAACAGTTTCGACTCAGTTGCTCAGTATAGAGCAATTAAGGTGTCAATAAATGTCGATTTTTATTAAAGTAGTTTTTTATACAAATGATAGTGCTTTTACTAGGTCCTCTTTTCTATTTCTACTCAATGGTATTTTAGTAATACCGATTTCGGCAAATTTACTATTGAAGCGATCTACTTTGTCTACGTTTATAATGTACGACTTGTGAACTCTTACAAATTTCTTTGGTGACAAATCATTTTCGAATGCTTTCATTGTAGAAAGTACCAAGTTATTGTCATCTTCAGTTACAACTCTAACATAATCACCAAAAGCTTCAATCCATTTTATTTTTGAAGTAAAAATCTTTAATTTTTTTAAATTACTTTTAATAAAAATATGTTCTCCGTCTTCTTCTTTGGTGTCTTTTTTAAGTAAATGTAAATCCATTGCTCTGGTTACAGATGCGTTAAATCGGTCTAATGCAATCGGTTTTTGAAGATAATCGGTTGCATCATAATCAAATGCCTTTAAAGCATATTCTGCTTTAGATGTAATGAAGATAATCTGAGGTTTGATTTTTAAACCGTCTAAAAAATCAAAACCGCTGATTACTGGCATTTCAATGTCAAGAAATATTAAGTCTACATTATGTATAGACATACAACTTCTCGCTTCTATCGCATTTGAAAAGTCGCCAATTAAGTGTAAACTTGGATGGTTGTTCACAAGCTTCGAGATAATCATTCGTTGGATGGAGCTGTCATCCACTACAACACAGCTTAGTTTCATAATGGTTGGTTTTAAGATTTAGTTAAGTAAATGTATAGTTTTTTTTCAAACGAATAATAATTTGACACCATTTATTTTGTCATACGTCGATTAAGTTAAAATTAGTCTTGATTATTCGAAAATAAAAACTACTTTTGCAGCCAAATTAACATATAAATAAATATTTATGAATCATTATGAAACTGTTTTCATTTTAAATCCCGTTTTATCTGATGTTCAGGTAAAGGAAACAGTAAGCAAATTTGAAGATTTTCTTACTACTAGAGGAGCCGAAATGGTATCGAAAGAAGACTGGGGCCTTAAAAAAATGGCTTACGAAATTCAAAACAAAAAATCTGGTTTTTACCATTTGTTCGAATTCAAAGTATCAGGAGAAGTTCTAATTGCTTTTGAAACTGAATTTAGACGTGACGAAAGAGTTATGCGTTTCTTAACTGTAAGTCTTGACAAACATGCTATCTCTTGGGCTGAAAGAAGAAGAGCAAAACTTAAATCTCAAAAAGCTTAATTATCATGGCAACATTACAACAATCTGCTTCAGGAAAAAAAGACGGGGATATCAGATATCTTACTCCTTTAAACATAGAAACTAACAAACAAAAGAAATACTGTCGTTTCAAAAAATCTGGTATCAAGTATATCGATTATAAAGATGGTGATTTCTTATTGAAATTCGTAAATGAGCAAGGAAAAATTCTTCCTCGTCGTTTAACTGGAACTTCATTAAAATACCAAAGAAAAGTGTCTGTAGCTGTTAAGCGTGCACGTCACTTAGCTTTAATGCCATACGTGGCGGATTTACTTAAATAATAATTAAAATCAGTTGTTGGTTTTCTGGAAATGAAACCTAACTTCTATAATAAAGGACAACAACATGGAACTTATTTTAAAACAAGACGTTCAAAACGTAGGATTTAAAGATGATATCGTAACTGTAAAAAACGGATACGGTCGTAACTTTTTAATTCCACAAGGATTTGCTCAATTAGCTACTTCTTCTGCAAAGAAAGTATTAGCTGAAAACTTGAAACAAAGAGCGCATAAAGAAGCTAAAGTTGTAGCAGATGCACAAGCAACTGCTGAAGCTTTAAAAGCTATCGAAATTAAAATTACAGCAAAAGCTGGTGGTGAAAAATTATTCGGTTCAATCACGAATATTGACATCGCTGATGCATTAGCAAAAGGTGGTCAAGCAATTGACAGAAAATTCATCACTAGCGGTATCGTTAAGCGTACTGGTAAATATACAGCTAATGTACGTTTACACAGAGATGTAATTATCGAATTACCTTATGAAATTGTTGCAGAATAATTTCAATTGTTAAACAATTTGTTTACAATATTTAAAAATCACTCTTCGGAGTGATTTTTTTTTTTTTTGATATAAAAAAGAATCCTTTCGTGTAAGCCGAGAAATAATTTATTGTTTCTTGTTTTGAACCTGGAGAAATCAGCTATTTTTTGATTAAAAATTATAAATTTGCTACAGAATAAAAATAATAGAAACTTTGTGCCTTAGTGCCTTTGTAGAAAAACAAATTTCATGAAATATACAAGATTAACAAAAGAGCAGTTTGACGAATTAAATCAAGAATTCAGTACTTTTTTAGCTACCCAAACTATTGATAAGGCTGAATGGGACACTATTAAAGCAGAGAAACCAGAAGTAGCCGAGCAGGAACTTGATGTGTTTTCTGACTTGGTATGGGAAGGAGTTTTGACTAGAGCTGAATATTTAGAGCATTTTTCGAAAAATCATATTTTTCTTTTTCAGAGTTTCGATACACATGTACAATCTATAGTTCTGAAATCATTAGTTCCAGAAGTTGATTTTTTAACAAAAGATGGATTGCAATGGCTTAGCGACAATATGTTTACAGATACAATCGAAATGAAAGTAGGTAAAAAAGAATTTACTGAAGAGCGTAATAGTTCTCTTTTCGCTTTAATACAACAGGGCGCTTTTCTAAGTGATGGTCAATTGTACAAGCAAATTAATTCAATTATTGAAGGGTAAATATTCACGATATTTATTTTAAATTGGTTATTTTAGTACGCGATTATCAAATGCTAAAATAGCCAATTTTTTTTCTATGGATGTTCAAAATACGATTCTAAAATTAAGGGAAGAATTAGATCAATACAATTACAATTATTATGTATTGGACGAACCTACTATATCGGATTATGAATTTGATATAAAACTTAAAGAACTTCAAGATTTAGAAAATACACATCCTGCATATTTTGATGAAAATTCTCCTACGCAACGTGTGGGAGGCGCAATTACTAAAAATTTTAAGACAGTTCCCCACGAGCACAGGATGTATTCTTTAGATAATTCTTATTCTAAAGAAGATTTAATCGATTGGGAAAAACGTGTACAGAAAGTTTTAGGCGAGGTGCCATTAGAATATACTTGCGAATTAAAATATGATGGCGCATCAATTAGCATTACTTATGAGAACGGAAAACTAAAAAAAGCCGTTACCAGAGGAGATGGCTTTCAAGGTGATGATGTTACTAATAATATCAAAACGATAAAGTCAGTTCCGCTACATTTAAAGGGTAATTTTCCTGATAAATTTGATATTCGTGGCGAAATTATTTTGCCGTTTGCCGGATTCGAAAAAATGAATCAGGACTTAATTGAAATTGGAGAAACACCTTATTCAAATCCTAGGAACACAGCCTCTGGAAGTTTAAAACTTCAGGATAGCGCTGAAGTTGCTAAAAGACCTTTGGATTGTCTGCTATACTTTCTAATTGGAAATAATCTACCATTTAAATCTCAGTTCGATGGCCTGGAAACGGCCCGAAAATGGGGTTTTAAAGTTCCCAAAGAAGCCAAGTTAGCTCGTAACTTAGAAGAAGTTTTCGATTTTATATACTATTGGGACGCTCACAGACATAATCTTCCGTATGAAACCGATGGCGTGGTTGTGAAAGTGAATAACTTTCAGTATCAGGAGGAATTAGGCTATACTGCTAAATCTCCGCGCTGGGCCATTGCCTACAAATTCAAATCAGAACAAGTTTCGACCAAGCTAAATTCGATTTCGTATCAGGTGGGAAGAACAGGTGCAATTACGCCAGTCGCTAACTTGGAAGCAGTACAACTAGCAGGTACTATCGTAAAGCGAGCTTCGCTTCACAATGCAGATCAAATCGAAAAACTTGATATTCGGGTAAACGACACTGTTTTTGTAGAAAAAGGAGGGGAGATTATTCCGAAAATTATTGCAGTAGATTTAAGTATGCGCCCTGAGAATTCAGAACCTACCATATACATTACGCATTGTCCAGAATGTGAATCATTATTGGTTCGAAATGAAGGTGAAGCCAATCATTATTGCCCTAATTTTTATGGCTGCCCTCCACAGATTATTGGAAGAATCCAACATTATATTTCCAGAAAAGCAATGGATATTGAAGGACTTGGGGGTGAAACAGTAGTGCTACTTTTCAATAATGGATTAGTTCATAATTACGCCGATTTATATGAATTGAATGTAGCGCAAATTCTTCCCTTGGAAAGAATGGCGCAGAAGTCAGCCGAAAATTTGGTTAATGGCGTGCAAAATTCAAAAGACATTCCTTTTGAGCGTGTTTTATATGCGCTAGGAATTCGATTCGTTGGTGAAACTGTAGCCAAAAAATTAGCTAAACATTATAAAAACATCGAAGCGCTAAGTCAGGCTACGTTGATGGATTTAATTTTGGTTGATGAAATTGGGGAGCGAATTGCACAAAGTGTCATTGAATTTTTCGATAATGAACAAAATATAATTATTGTTAACAGATTAAAAAGGTACGGAGTTCAGTTTGAAATTGTTGAAAAATCAAACCCAAATGCAACCGACAAGCTTAGCGGGAAGATTTTTGTCGTTTCTGGTGTTTTCGAAAAATTCTCCAGAGATGATTTAAAGAAAGCGATCGAAGACAATGGAGGAAAGGTAGGAAGCTCAATTTCTGCAAAAACTAATTACATAGTTGCTGGAGATAATATGGGACCGGCAAAATTAGAAAAGGCCGGAAAACTCAATATTCCAATCATTTCTGAAATTGAATTTATGAAGTTGCTTGAATAACTTTAAAAGCATAACAGATGTTTGGACTTAAGAATGAAAATACTCTTGGGAAACGATTGACAATACTATTTTATAGTATTGCGCTAATTGAAGTAATTACAGAATTACTTTCGGATATAGTATTAGTATTTATTTTTAAACCTTTATTGTCTATTGGAATTATGGCCCTGTATTGGAATGCATCTAAGGAAAGAAATCGCACTTTTTTTGTTGTGCTTTTTTTGTCGATGATTACTAATATTCTTTTTATTCCTGGGACCGAGAATTTATTGTTTATGGGGCTAATCGTTTTTTTAGCACATAGGTTACTGCTAATTTCTTATGTAGTGCAGCTAATAAAACTCAAGGATTATATCCCTTTATTTATTGCTGTTTTGCCTTTTTTATTTATTTTTTCTTATTTATTGTCGATTTCGACAGAAATACAAATGAAGAGTTATTTTCTATTAATAGTTCAAAATGTCTTGATTTCGGTTATTGGCGGACTTGCGTTGTCTCAATTTGTGATGAATTATAATAAAATGAATTCCTGGTTGTTAATTTTTGGATTGCTGTCTGTAACGCAGTATTTTATCGTTTTTATTGAGAAATATTACCTTTCGAATATAGCGCCAATAGCGTTTAGGCCATTGGCGATGCTATTGAATGCCAGTGTTTATTATGTGTTTTACCGCTTTGTGATTGATGCAGAAAAAGTAAATGCTGAATCGGTGATTTTGTTAGACAACAATTGATCTTCCTTCGTGTGTTTTATTTTTATTTGAATCAAAAAACACATCAATTCGACCAAGGTTTATTCCGTAACATCCTACTTGATTTACTAGAACTTCTTTGTCATCAAGGTTTTTGACAATTGTTGGTTTGTTTAAAAAAGTATGAGTATGTCCACCAATAATCATATCGATATCCTTCGTTAGTGCAGCTAATTTTAAGTCGCAAATCTTTTCTGGTTCATTTCTATAGTTGTACCCTATGTGGGATAGACATATCACTAAGTCACATTTCTCTTCTTTCTTCAAAATACGTACCATGTCCTGGCTTGTTTCTACAGGGTCATTGTAAACTGTTTCTCCATACATATTTTTATCAACTAGGCCATTTAATTCCACGCCTAATCCAAAAACGCCAACTTTAATTCCGTTTTTATTGAAGATTTTATAAGGTTTTACAAAACCGTCCATAAGCGTGTTTTTGAAATCGTAATTCGAAGAAATAAATTCAAAACTAGCATGTGGTAATTGGGCATAAAGACCTTCGATACCGTTGTCAAAATCATGATTCCCTATTGTTGCAGCATCATAACGCATCATACTCATCAATTTAAACTCGAGTTCTCCCCCATAGTAGTTAAAATAAGGAGTTCCTTGGAATATATCACCAGCGTCCAGCAGTAATACATTTGGGTTTTCTTTTCTAACGGCTTCTATTATTTCGGCTCTTCTAGCAACACCACCCATATTTGCGTTTCGGGGGTGATCTGCTGGAAAAGGATCTATATAACTGTGCACGTCATTTGTATGTAAAATGGTAAGTTGTTTTATATCCGTAGATTTAAAACTGCTTAATGATAAACCCAAACCTACAAAAGCGGTTCCAGCGGCTGTTTTCTCTATAAAATCTCTTCTTTTCATCACTTTATTTTTGGAGCTATTTCCCGCTATTCATTACAATCTTTTTATCTCGTTCTAAAAACGAGATAAAAAGGATTTTCATTTCTATCGGGGCTAGTCGTTATGGTATTAAACTACTTTTATTAATATTAATTATTCTTCTGTAATTCGTATATCAGTTGGCACTGGAATCGTATCAACGTCTTTAAAATAGTCGATCAGGATATCACGAAGTTTGTAGTTCAAATCAAATTTTTGAACACCTTTAGAAAAGAAAGTCATATTGTCTCCTCCGTTTGCTAAATAATCATTGGTAGCAACATAATAAATTGTCTCAAGATTAAGCGCTTTTCCCTGTACAAGAATATTTTTTGGGTTGCCATTTTTATCGATCGTAAATGACATTCCAGATAGAGGATGTGGTTTTTTATCGGCAATAAAATAATTTACTAACTCTGTGATTTGTTCCCCTTTTAAAGCAATAACAACAAGACTGTTTTCAAAAGGCATAATCTCAAAAGCATTTCGGGCTGTAACATCTCCTTTTGGAAGTACTGAGCGAATTCCGCCACTGTTGAGCATACAGATATCGATGTTTTTATTTTCTCTACTTTTAAATACGCGGTTTCCTTGGCTTCTCGTAACGTCTGACTGTAGATTACCAATTTTAGTTTGCCATTTCCCTGAACTTTTATCTAGCGTTTCTGGACAATAAGCTAAGACGGTGTTTAGATCTTTATTAATGTGTTCCCGATAGGGCTTGATAAAGTCATCAATTTGAGAGCTTTGATTAGTTGTATTGACTATAGGAACTAGTTTTCCTTCAATAGTAGTAACATGAAGAACTTGTTTGCTGCACGAAAGCGCAGAAAATAATGTTAAGAATATAACAAAAAGTTTTAAAAACCCGTTATACTTTTTTAGATTTACCATTTAAAATGAGACTTTATTAATTAATTTTGTTATCCAGTAAAATTAGTATGTTTTTAAGTTATTTAAAAGGTTTTTTCCTAAAAAAGAAATTGAAAAATATTTTTTATGATGTAAAAAGTACAAGGCTTACTGGTGCTATCAAAACCGTGGGACTAATTATTGATGAAAGTCATTTTTTAGAGAGAAATTCTTTGATGAAAGAGTTGGTCGAAAACGGAATTTTAGAAGAAAACATTACAATTATTACTTATAAGAACAATTTAAGTAAAAATGGTACGGCAGCTGATTTTAGTTCGAAGGATTTGAAATCAAATTCTGAAATAACAAATGCAGCTGTAAATAATTTTATCAGCCAGGATTTTGATGTATTGATTAGTTATTATGAGGTAGATAGACCAATTTTAATGTTGATCACTCATCGTTCTAATGCTAAACTCAAAGTGGGATTTGCATCAATTGATAAAAAGTTGAATCACCTAATAATAGATACCACTGCTGAAAAACATGAGGTTTTTACAAATGAGTTGTTCAAATATTTAAAAAGAATCAAACAAAATTAATTTAATATAATCATGCAAGCATTAATAGGAACTGGTGTTGCCCTTGTGACTCCCTTTAAAGAAGATTTTTCAATTGATACGGAAGCATTGTGTAGAATTGTAGAATATTCAGTAGCCGGCGGAATTGAATATCTTGTAGTTCTAGGAACAACAGCAGAGAACGCCACACTTTCTGAGGCAGAAAAAGAGGTGGTTATTAAAACAGTAGTGGACTGTAATAATGGACGCTTACCATTAGTTTTGGGAGTAGGAGGTAATGATACTAGAAAAATTGTTGAAGAGTTAAAAACTAGAGATTTATCTGCTTTTATAGCGATACTTTCCGTTTCTCCATTTTATAATAAACCAACGCAAGAGGGAATATATCAACATTTCAAAGCGATTTCTGAAGCTTCCCCAATTCCAGTTATAATATACAATGTTCCTGGAAGAACGTCAAGTAATATGTTGCCAAAAACAGTTTTGCGATTGGCAAATGATTTTGAAAACATTGTAGCTGTTAAAGAAGCTGCTGGAGATATCGTTCAAGCGATGCAAATATTGAAGGATAAACCAAGCGATTTTCTAGTACTTTCAGGAGATGATATGATTGCTTTACCAATGGTTCTTGCGGGAGGTTCAGGCGTGATTTCAGTAATAGGACAAGGTTTTCCGAAAGAATTTTCTGAAATGATTCGTTTAGGATTAGATCGCAAAGTAGAGGAAGCATATAAATTGCAGTATCTTTTGTCTGATTCTATTGACATGATTTTTGAACAAGGAAACCCTGCTGGAATTAAGCAAGTGTTTGATTCATTGGGTATAGCAGAAAGTTTTGTGCGTTTACCATTAGTTCAGGTTGATGAATCTTTAGCTCAGAGAATCGATGATTTTGTAAAAAAAATATCAAATTAGATACACTAATTACCGCTTACTTATTAAGCAAAGAAATATTTTGTAGTAGCTAAATTAATAACTAAATTTGCCACCGAAACTTCGGTATGATTTTTTGTGGGTTTGAGTAACCCATAGAATAAATAAAAAAATAAATAAATGAAAAAAATTATATCTCTATTGCTTCTTACTGTTCTTTTTGCTTCTTGTAACGAATACCAAAAAGCACTGAAAAATGATGATGTAGCCGCGAAATTTGAAATGGGTACAAAACTTTATGAAGCTGGGAAATATAGTAAAGCAATACGACTTTTTGAACAAATAGCACCTGCTTACAGAGGGAAACCGCAAGCAGAAAAGTTGTTTTACATGTTTGCACAATCTTATTACAAAACAAAACAATATTATTTAGCTGGTTATCAGTTTGAAAGTTTCGTTTCAGGATATCCAAAAAGCGAAAAAGTACAGGAAGCTGCTTATTTAGGACCTAAAAGTTACTCTATGTTGTCACCAGTTTACAGCTTAGATCAAACGGATACTTTTAAAGCAATTGATAAATTACAGGCTTTTATAGATACTTATCCTAACTCTGAGTATTTGCCTGAGGCTAATGCAACAGTGCGTGCTTTAAGTGAAAAAATCGAAAAGAAAGTATTTGAAAATGCTAAAGGATACAACACAATATTAGATTACAAGTCAGCAATTGTCGCTTTAGATAATTTTATAGCTGATTATCCTGGAACTCCTTATAAAGAAGATGCTTTATTTTATAAGTTTGATTCTGCCTACCAACTAGGAATAAATAGTGTTGACTATAAGATGGAAGAACGTTTGAATGTTGCAAAAACAGCACATACAAATTTGATGAAATTTAATGCTGATACAAAATACAAAAAAGTAGCTAACGAAATGCTAGCTAGAGTTGAACAAGATTTACAAAAATTTTCTAAATAAATAAAGTCATGGATTTAAAAAAGACGAATGCTCCGGTAAATACAATAACATATAATAAAACTGTTATTGAAGAACCTACTGGAAATGTGTATGAGGCGATAACCATTATGGCTAAAAGAGCAAATCAAATCAATTCTGAAATTAAAAAAGAATTGACTGAGAAACTAGAAGAGTTTGCTACATATAATGATAGTCTTGAAGAAGTTTTTGAAAACAAAGAACAAATTGAGGTTTCTAAATTCTATGAGAAATTGCCAAAGCCACATGCTTTAGCAGTTCAAGAATGGTTAGATGGTAAAATTTATCACAGAGATTCAAATAAATAAAAGTACAATGTCAGTTTTAAGCGGAAAAAAGGTTTTACTAGGAATTTCTGGTGGAATTGCCGCCTATAAAACAGCGTCATTAGTACGACTTTTCATAAAAGCAGGTGCACATGTCCAAGTGATAATGACACCTGCTTCTACGGATTTTGTAACTCCTCTTACATTATCCACCTTATCTAAAAACCCGGTTCATTCCACGTTCTTTAATCAAGATGAAGAAAATGAAAAATGGAATAATCATGTTGAGTTAGGGCTTTGGGCAGATCTTATGGTTATTGCTCCCGCTACTGCAAATACCTTGTCTAAGATGGCAAACGGTAGTTGCGACAATCTTTTAATAGCTACCTATTTATCTGCCAAATGTCCTGTGTATTTTGCACCAGCAATGGATTTAGATATGTATATTCATCCTTCTACAGTAGCTAGTTTTAAAGCTTTAAAAGAATTTGGAAATAACATAATTCCTGCCGAAAGTGGAGAACTGGCAAGCGGTCTTTCTGGCGAAGGAAGAATGGCTGAACCTTCAACTATTATTCGTTTCTTGGAAGCTGATTTAGAAAGCAAATTACCCCTCAAAGGAAAAAAAATATTAATTACTGCCGGTCCCACATACGAAGCAATAGACCCCGTACGTTTTATAGGAAACCATTCTTCTGGTAAGATGGGATTTGATATTGCTAAAAGTGCTGCTAACTTAGGGGCTTCAGTTATTTTAGTGGCTGGTCCAACACATTTTACAGTAGATCATTCTTTAATCAAAGTAGTAAATGTTGTTTCTGCCCAGGAAATGTATGAAGCCTGTCATCAGTATTTTGGAGAGGTAGATGTTGCTATAGCGGCAGCTGCTGTAGCTGATTATCGACCAAAAAATGTGGCTACTCAAAAAATTAAAAAGGCCGCAGATAATTTTGTTATTGAGCTCGAAAAGACAAAGGATATCCTAGCTTCGCTTGGAGATAGAAAGAAAAATCAGTTTTTAATTGGTTTCGCTCTAGAAACTGAAAATGAAATTGAAAATGCAAAGGGGAAAATCCAGAAAAAAAACTTAGATTTGATTGTTTTAAATTCTTTACAAGATCAAGGTGCAGGTTTTGGAAAATCAACCAACAAAGTTACCTTCATTGATAAGGATTTTAATATTGAAGCGATGGAACTGAAATCGAAAGAAGCCGTTGCTGACGATATATTAAATAAAGTAATTGCAAAATTTAATGAATAAGATAATTACCTTTTTATTACTGCTTTCAGTTGGGCTTACTCAAGCGCAACAGCTTAATTGTACTGTGACGGTAAATTCAGATAAATTAAGTAATGCTAATCAGCAGGTTTTTAAGACTCTGGAAACATCGTTAAATGAGTTTGTAAATAAAACAGATTGGACCGGACAGTCATTGAAACAGAACGAAAAAATTAGTTGTTCGATGTATATTACTATTGAATCAAATAATTCAGATCAGTTTACGGCGACATTACAAGTACAATCTTCAAGACCTATTTACAATTCCTCTTATTCATCACCAGTTGTAAATTTCAATGACAAAGATTTTAGTTTTAGATATACTGAGTTTGAGAATCTTCTTTTTAATCCTACTTCCTTCGAGTCGAATCTCGTTTCTGTGATTTCTTTTTATAGTTATATTGTTTTAGGAATGGATCAAGATACCTTCGTTTTTGAATCTGGAGATTCTAATTTTGAAGTTGCACAAAATATTTCAAACTTAGCACAACAAAGTGGTTATAAAGGTTGGAGTCAATCTGATGGAAATCAAAATCGTTATTTTCTTATTAATGATTTGTTATCCGGATCATTTTCAACAGTACGAAAATCGTCTTTAGACTATCATTTAGGTTTAGACCTTATGTCAAAAGATTTAAAATTGGCCAAAGAAAAAATAAAAGGAAGTTTATTAGATTTAGGTAAATTTAATTCTTCTAAACCCAACGCATTTTTGACACGTATCTTTTTCGATGCCAAATCAGATGAAATTCTCTCTGTTTTTTCAGGCGGACCCAACAGTAATATCTCGGATTTAATTGAGAGTTTGAATAAAACATCGCCATTGAACTCCAGCAAATGGGAAATGATTAAATACTAAATTTATTAGCTTTTTTACAATAAATTTAAATCTTCATAATAAAACACACCATAAATGATAACCACGCTATCGATAAAAAACTATGCATTAATAGAAAAATTAAGTATAGATTTTTCAAAAGGATTTTCAATTATTACGGGAGAAACAGGTGCTGGAAAATCGATTATTTTAGGAGCTCTAGGCTTGGTTTTAGGAAAAAGAGCCGACTTGACTTCTTTAAAAAATAAGGAGGAAAAGTGTATTATTGAAGCCCATTTTGAAATATCAAAATATAATTTATCTCCTTTTTTCGAAAACAATGAATTAGACTATGAAGACGATACAATTGTAAGACGCGAAATCCTTCCTTCGGGAAAATCGAGAGCTTTTATCAATGACAGTCCTGTGAATTTGCAAGTATTGCAAGAGTTAAGTTTGTTTTTGATAGACATTCATTCGCAACAGCAAACAAGAGAGCTCTCTGATGAGAATGTGCAGTTTGATATCATTGACGCTATTGCGGGAAATTCAGAAAGCATTCAAGAATACCAAGCACTTCTTAAAAGTTATAAAACCGATAAAACCAAGTTAAATTCGCTTATAAAAAAACAAGGGGAATCGTTAAAAGAGCAAGAGTACCATAGTTTTTTACTAAATGAGCTAGTTGAAGCAAATTTAAAATCAGGAGAGCAAGAAGTTCTTGAAGATGATTTCGAAAAGTTAAATAACGTAGAGATTATCAAAGAATCTCTTGATAAATCGTTGGCTGTTGCCAATGAAGAACAAATAGGAGTTTTATATAATTTAAAAGAAATAAAAGGTTCGTTACAAAAAATCGCCTCTTTTTCGACAGATTATAATTCGCTATTAGAAAGAATCACAAGTGTCGCTATAGAATTTGATGACATTTCAGATGAGCTGAGTCGCTGTTCAGATAAACTTATTAATGATCCAGCACAATTAGATTTTATTGGTCAGAAGTTGCAGCTTATTTATAATTTGCAAAAGAAACATCAGGTTTCGACTGTCGATGAATTATTAGAAATCCAAACTCAATTAGAAAACTCCGTTTTTGAACTTGGTAGTTTAGAAGGAGAAATAGAAAAATTGACACTTGCAATTCAAGAAAAAGCTACATTATTAGATAGTCAGGCGATGATTATTCATAATAAAAGAGTGGAAGCAGTTCCTGTTTTATCTCAAAAAATGATTACTATATTAGCAACCTTAGGAATGCCTAATGTTCGTTTTGATATTCAAGTGATAGAATCTACTACCTACTATAATAATGGTAAGGATGAAATTCAGTTTTTATTTTCGGCTAATAAGGGAACAGACTTTGGGATACTGAAGAAAGTTGCTTCTGGAGGTGAAATGTCTAGAATAATGCTTGCTGTAAAAGCAATATTAGCACAATATTCGAAGCTTCCAACATTGATTTTTGACGAAATTGACACTGGTGTATCTGGAGAAATTGCAATCAAAATGGGTGAAATCATGAAAGAAATGAGTCAAACCATGCAAATTTTTGCAATTACACATTTGCCACAAATAGCAGCAAAAGGAAACGCACATTTTAAGGTTTCGAAATCAACAGTAGGCGAAGACACGCAGTCTGAGTTAAAATTACTGTCAGAGGAAGATCGAATCATTGAAATCGCTCAAATGTTGTCTGGAGCAGTAGTCTCAGATTCTGCTCTAAATCACGCTAAAGCCTTGCTGAACTAGTTTTTTGGGTTATATTTGCCCTCTTTAGTTAGAAGTAGAATAATTTTCATAAAAATAGAAATAGTAAATCAACGATTAAACGATATAAAAAATGATTATAGAACCAAGAATGAGAGGATTTATTTGTTTGACATCTCACCCAGATGGATGCGAGCAAAACGTAAAAAATCAAATTGAGTATGTAAAATCAAAAGGAGCTATTGCTGGTGCTAAAAAAGTATTAGTAATTGGTGCTTCAACAGGATTTGGATTAGCGTCAAGAATTTCTAGTGCTTTTGGATCTGATGCTGCAACTATTGGAGTATTTTTTGAAAAACCACCAAGTGAAGGAAAAACTGCTTCTCCAGGTTGGTACAACTCTGCTGCTTTCGAAAAAGAAGCACATAAAGCAGGTTTGTATGCTAAAAGTATTAACGGAGATGCTTTTTCGAATGAAATAAAAAAACAAACATTAGATCTTATAAAAGCGGATTTAGGACAAGTAGATTTGATTATCTATAGCTTGGCTTCGCCAGTTCGTATGCATCCAGTTACTGGAGTTTTGCACCGTTCAGTTTTGAAACCTATTGGAGATAAATTTACTAATAAAACTGTTGATTTCCATTCAGGGAAGGTGTCAGAAATTTCGATTGAACCGTCTTCTGGTGATGATATTGAAAATACTGTTGCTGTAATGGGAGGTGAAGACTGGAAAATGTGGATCGACGCTTTAAAATCAGAAAATCTATTGGCTCCAGGTGCAACAACAGTTGCTTATTCTTATATTGGACCATCTTTGACCGAAGCGGTTTATAGAAAAGGAACAATTGGTCGTGCTAAAGATCACCTTGAAGCGACTGCATTTACTATCACTGACAGCCTTGCTGATATTGACGGGAAAGCTTATGTTTCTGTAAATAAAGCCTTAGTAACACAAGCAAGTTCAGCGATTCCAGTGATACCTTTGTATATTTCTTTATTGTATAAAATAATGAAAGATGAAGGGATTCACGAAGGTTGTATCGAACAAATTCAACGTTTGTATGCGGATAGATTATTTACTGGAAAAGAAATCCCAACGGATGAAAAAGGAAGAATTCGTGTTGACGATTGGGAAATGCGTGCTGATGTTCAAGAAAAAATAGGCCAGTTATGGCAAGAAGCCACTACTGAGAATCTTGCTGAACTAGGAGATTTAGAAGGATACAGAAGTGATTTTCACAATCTTTTCGGATTTGGATTTGACGGTGTAGATTACAAAGCAGATACAAATGAAATGGTAGGAGTAGAGAGTATCGAATAATTCTTTTCTTCAAATTGTAAGATAACACCTTGTTTTATGCGGTTCATGCCAATTAAAACAAGGTGTTTTTTTGTTTTAGGAGCTTCACTATTTAGGATTTTGATGAATTGTAATCGCGCCATTCGCTGTATTCCCGCTAAATAAAAACTACGGCTAAAAAAGCCTTGTTTTTCTAAATCGGGAGATGCCGCTATTGTCAAGGCTAAAGAGAGGTTTTGTTCTATTTAACTTTTGAAAATGCTGGAATCAAAAATTACCACAAAATTGTCATTCCGGCGAAAGAGGAATCCTAGCTAAAGATGTAGTTTGATAAAATTCCTCCTCCGTACTAATAAAAAACTTATTGCTTGTCTTTTAGCTTAAAGACTTCATAGTAATTTTTAAGCTAAAGTAATATTATATACATCTCATTGCGTTAGAATACGGTTTTTGCTAATTATAAAGTGGACTACTTTAGTAGAATCTCCTTTTTAATATAATTTTAGCTATTAATTTTATATCAATTGCTTACTTTAGTTCAATTGTTAACGCAATGGTATTTTCGAAACAGAAGATGCTCCTATTGTGTTGTAACTCATAAAAATTATATAATGAAAAATCGACTATTATTACTTTTACTATTATTGGTGACTTTTGCCCATGCACAAACAGAACTTACAAATTCAAAACTAGCCGAAATAAAAGTTCAAGTAGATAAACAAACGGTTAAATTCAGAGATTCCTTGACAAAAGTGAATGACGGTGCAGACCTTAAATTAGATATTGAATTTAAAACAGACCTGTACCGGGTTGAAAAATTAGCAGATAAGAAAGTTGCGATTGATTATACCACTTCAGGAATGACTAACGCTATTGTTGAACTCAATAAAGATTACGATAAATTACTGAATAAATATTATGCCATTTTGATAAAAAAACTAGTACCGAAGGATCAAGAAAAATTAAAAGTAGCGCAAAGAAATTGGATTAAATTTAGAGATAGTGAAATTCAGCTTATCGGAATTGTTTCTAAAACAGAATATTCTGGTGGTGGATCCATTCAAAGTAATATTATGGCGGGTAGAATAAGTGATTTAACAAAAAATCGATTGTATAGTATTAAAGAGCATCTCAATCAATTTCTAGATTAGAATCGAAAGTAAATTCGAGCAAATTAGTTAAGGATTTTGGAAGTAATAAAAATGTAGGAATAACAAGAAGAGGCTTACTTTAATTTTATAACGAACCATCAATTAGTAGTTGATGGTTTTTTTATTGAGATAGTATATCTTTGTCGAAAAATTCCCTTATTACACTAATTAATCCCAGTATAGAAATATGTTTTTTTCTTTAATTATTCCAGTATACAATAGACCTGAGGAAGTTGATGAACTATTAGAAAGTTTATCAAAATCACCATATAATGAAGATTTTGAAGTTGTGATTGTAGAAGACGGTTCTTCAGTGAAGTGTGAGGATGTTGTAAAAAAATACGACAGTAAATTAACTATTGCCTATTATTATAAAGACAATTCAGGACCTGGTGATTCCAGAAACTACGGAATGAAAAAAGCCAAAGGTGATTACTTTATTATTTTTGATTCTGATTGTATTATTCCAACCCAATATCTTCTTGAAGTTGATAAAGCTTTAAAACTAAATTATGTAGATTGCTTCGGTGGTCCTGATCGTGCTCTTGATAGTTTTTCAGATATTCAAAAGGCAATCAACTTTGCGATGACTTCTTTTCTTACAACTGGTGGAATAAGAGGCGGTTCTGAAAAAATAGATAAGTTCCAACCTAGAAGTTTTAATATGGGATTGTCTAGAAAAGCATTTGAAGCATCAAATGGCTTTGGAAACATCCATCCCGGTGAAGATCCAGACCTATCAATCCGATTGTGGAATTTAGGTTTTGAAACCAAACTCTTTCCTGATGCGTATGTTTATCATAAAAGAAGGATTGATTGGGACAAGTTTTCTATACAAGTTAATAAATTTGGTAAAGCCAGACCGATACTTAACAGTTGGTATCCGCAGTACAATAAAATCACCTTCTTTTTTCCGTCTGTTTTTATTATTGGATTTGCGGTCGCAGTGCTGTCTCTGATTTTCAATTTTGACGCATTACTTAAATTGTATTTTATTTACTTTTTGGTACTATTTTTGGTGTCAACTTATCAGAATAAAAGTATTAAAATTGGCTATTTATCAGTAGTAGCGGTTTGGAAACAATTTTATGGTTACGGAATAGGTTTTATAGAATCATTTGTAAAAATTATTATTCTAAAACAAAAACCACAAGTAGCTTTTCCTGAATTATTTTTTAAAGTTTAAGTATGACTAGAATTATAGGATTGACTGGAGGTATCGGAAGTGGAAAGACTACAATAGCAAATCATTTTAAAACTTTAGGAATTCCTGTTTACATAGCAGATGACGAAGCTCGAAAAATTATGCAAACTTCAGTAGTTATCGATGCTATTAAAAAGACATTTGGTGAGACACTTTTTGAAGGAGAAGTATTAAATAGAGATAAGCTTGCTCAAATAGTGTTTAACGACCCAGAAAAACTGCAGCAACTCAATGAGATTGTTCATCCGGCGGTAAAACGACATTTTAAACAATGGCTTTTAGAACATAAGGCGTTTCCAATCGTAGTTTATGAAGCTGCTATATTATTTGAGAGTGGAAGTTACAAAGATTTCGATGTAATTATTACCGTTACGGCCCCAGTAGAATCAAGGATTCAAAGAGTAATGACGCGGGATAAAACTTCACGAGAGCAAGTTTTAGGTAGAATAAATTCACAATGGACTGATGAACAGCGCGTTTCAAAAAGTGACTATGTGATTGAAAATATCGAAATTGAAAATGCTAAAAGAGATACAGAAAATATTCTTAAAATTTTGAGGATTAAACAAAATGAGTATTAGATGTTAATGTTTGGTTAATACATTATCATTCATATTGTTAAAATGTTAATTTTGAACCGATGAATAAACTTTTTTTTAGATTACTAGTTTTATTGATGAGTTTATCCTTAATAGGGATAATTCTAGTTCAGGTGTATTGGTTTAATACATCATTTAAAAATAATGATGAACAATTTAAATTTCACGTAACACAAGTTATTGGTAACGTTGCCGATAAGCTTCAAAAACAAGAAGCGTATAGTTTTTATGACAAATACAATCGCATAAAAGATAGTACTGGGAAAACACCAAAAAAAGAAGATTTAACAGAGTTTTATTACGTACAAAGAAATACGAAAACAAATAAAACTATTGTCTATTCAAATAGTGTTATTTCTGAGGATTACGATATTTCATCTTCATTATTTAATAAAAAGTTTAATAATGAAAAGTTCAAAAATTTTAGTTCTAAACGAGTAACTGAGGTTTATAACAATAATACAGTTGATAAATCAAGTTTGTCTAATAATCTACTTCCTGATGTAACGGTTGAAAAATCAGGTAATCTAGATGTTTTGGATAAAGTACAATTTGAAATCTCTTACAAGGATATTGCCGCGGCAATGCCATTAAATGAAAGAGTTTCTAAAGAGGAACTTCAAAAATTAATAAAAAAGGAATTAGAAGAATACGGTGTAAATACAAAATTTGAATTCGGAATTTACAGTAATGGTATTGCTACAAACGTAAAATCTCCTGAATTTAAGTACGATAAAGAATTAACCTATTCTATACCTATTTATACTGATAACGAAGGAAATGAAAAATACAAGTTATTAGTTAGTTTTCCGCACAAGAAAAAGTTCTTATTGTCTGAATTGATTAGTATAACTGTTTTATCGATCATTTTTACGTTAATTATTATTGTGGCTTATACAAGTGCTTTAAATCAATTGATACGCCAACGTCAAATTTCTGAAATCAAAACGGATTTTATTAATAATATGACACATGAGTTTAAAACACCTATAGCCACAATCAATTTGGCTTTGGATGCGATTAAAAACCCAAAGATAATAGACGATAAGGAGAAGGTTTTCAAGTACCTGCAGATGATTCGAGACGAAAATAAACGGATGCATGCCCAAGTTGAAAATGTTTTACGAATTTCTAAACTCGAGAAAAAAGAGCTCGATATAGATAAGGAATCGAGTAATGTGGAAGAGGTTATTCTTGACGCTATAGAACACGTTAATTTAATTCTAGAGGATCGAGAAGGACAGATAAAGACTCATTTTGATGCTAGCAGAAAGACAGCATTAATGAATGATGTACACTTTACAAATGTGATTGTAAATGTATTAGAAAATGCTATTAAATACTCTCCTGATGTACCTGATATTGATGTGTATACAGAAAACATTAAAGATATGATCCTTATTAAAGTAAAGGATAAAGGATTAGGAATGAGTAAGGTAGCTCAAAAAAGAGTTTTTGAAAAATTCTATAGAGAACATACCGGAAATATACATAATGTAAAAGGTCACGGTTTAGGTTTGGCTTATGTTAAAAGAATTGTAGAAGACCATAACGGTCAGATATATGTAGAAAGTGAGAAGGGAAAAGGAAGTACCTTCATTATAAAATTACCTTTAATAAATTAAGATACCACTAATATAATAGAACATGGAAAATATAAATAAAAAAATACTTTTAGTAGAAGACGACCTTAATTTTGGTGCGGTACTTAAAGATTATTTAATGTTAAATGATTTTGAAGTTACTTTAGCTAAAAACGGTATGGAAGGATTTGAAAAATTCAAGAAAGATACTTATGACTTATGTATTCTTGATGTAATGATGCCATACAAAGACGGATATACATTAGCGAAGGAGATAAGAGAGAAAAATAGCGAAGTGCCTATTATTTTCCTTACGGCAAAATCGATGAAAGAAGACGTTTTGAAAGGTTATAAAGCAGGAGCTGATGATTATTTGAACAAGCCTTTTGATTCAGAAGTACTTTTGATGAAGATAAAAGCGATCATTCAAAGAAAATCTTCTGATTCTAAAACAGAACAAGTTCAACATGAATTCAATATTGGGAAGTTTCATCTTAATTCTAAATTGAGATTTTTAACTTTTGACAATCAAGAACCAATAAAACTGTCTCCAAAAGAGAATGAGTTATTAAAAATGTTGATTCTTCATGAAAATGATTTAATGCCAAGAGAATTAGCCTTGACAAAAATATGGAGAGACGATAACTATTTCACATCTAGAAGTATGGACGTTTACATCGCTAAATTAAGAAAGTATCTTAAATTGGACGAAGATGTTGAAATTCTAAACATTCATGGTGAAGGATTTAGACTTGTTGTTAAGAACAAAGTAGAGAAATAAAATAGAAAAGGCTTCGAGAAATCGGAGCCTTTTTTTTTGGGGGGAGTTTTGTCGAAATGTTATTCTTTATTGCCAATTCAGTTGTAAAGCAAAACAGTTTTTATTCTCTTTTGTTATACTAAAGGTAGTGGATTCTTCACATAGATTCTCATGAATAATAACGGTGTCATTTAAGGAAAGTTCCTTCATGAAATTCATTTCAAAACTGCTCATCTTTTGATTGAGAATCAATTTATCGTCCACATGATCTAAGCACCATTCTAGGTATTTTACATTGTTGACGTGATTGACAATATCTAAATCAGATAAATAGACTACTTTTTCAAAAACAACTTCCTTCTCTGGATTAACGGTTATTTTGGAAAAACTTTCTTGCGTAGGGTTTCTTTCGGGATAGAGTTCGAAATGTTCATAAGGCAACGCCAATGCTTCCGGACGGCGTTTCTCTGTATTAAAAACGGCCCAAAAAGTTTCTGAACCTACTATTTTAACTCCATTTAAATGCATTTCTAAGGCACGCACAGAACGGGAGTTTTCTAGGGTGTTTATCCATGTTGTTACCGTTACAACGTCTCTCCATTTCGGAAGCGCGCTAATCTCAACACGCATTCTGCTTAATACCCATGCTTGGTCGAATTCCTGCATATCAGAAAAACTGATGCCACCCATATCTGAATGTGCCGCAGCTGTTAGTTGTAAAATATTGCACAAGTCAGTGTATTTTAAGTAGCCATTTGGCATGCATTGTGTAAAATTGATTTCCCAATCCTTACTTAAAATAGAAGTGAAATTTGGAGATATTGGCATGTAAGTTTAATTTTTAATACTTTAGAAACCAGTATGATACCGAGATTGCTAAAGTGCATTTTTATTTTATTGAATTGATGTAGCTAATAATAGCCTCATATGGAGTCTCAAAATCAAACCATTTTGTGCTTTCCTCTCTTTTGAACCAAGTGAGTTGGCGTTTAGCAAAACGTCGTGTGTTTTTCTTGATTTCTTCAATGGCAAATTCTAAGCTAAAATCGCCGTCTAGATAACTGAAGAGTTCTCGATAACCTACTGTTTGCAAGGCGTTCAGTTCTTTATTTGTGTACAATCCTTTGGCTTCTGCCAATAAACCTTCGCTTATCATGATATCAACCCGTTGGTTGATTCGGTTGTACATTAAGCTTCTTTCAGCTTCAAGAGCAATGAGAATAGGAGTGAAGCTACGTTCGTTCTTTTTCTGGTTTAAAAAGGAAGAATATGGCTGTCCTGCGCCAATGCAAACTTCTACAAAGCGCATCATGCGTTGTGGGTTTTGCAGAGTTTGTGGATTCTCATTTGTAATTTTATCGAAATATGCTAAATCGAGCGCTTTTAATTGCTCTTGTAAATAGATGATGCCTAATTTTTCATATTGCGCATTAACAGCTTCTCTTACTGAAGGATCAATTTCGGGAAAATCGTCAAATCCTTTTAAAATCGCATTAACATATAAACCAGAACCGCCTACTAGTACTACGTAGTCATTTGTCAGAAATAATTCCTCCATTTTTTTAATGGCTTCTTTTTCAAAATCACCTACACTGTAGTTTTCGAATATCGATTTGTTCTGAATAAAATGATGCGGAGCGGCAGCTAATTCGGTTGCTGATGGAACGGCAGTTCCAATTGTCATTTCCTTGAAAAATTGACGGCTGTCACAGGAAATGATTTCGCATTTATAATGATTAGCCAAGATTATACTCAAGGCTGTTTTTCCTATGGCTGTAGGTCCGACGATGGTGATTAGTTGTTTCATATTTATTTTTAGCCCAGATAGCAACGTAAACCCCGGACGATTGCAAGTTAGTATTTCTAAATGTAAAAGAGCGCCTTAGGAAGCTCCTTTTATGTCTTAGAAATACAACTTCCAGGCGGAGGAGTTGTAGTGAATAGCTGGAAATAGCTTCATAAATTAGTTAGTGGTAAAGGAATGTCCGCAATGAGGGCAATAATTAGCATCCTCAGGATGATCTTCGTTACCACAAGCACTGCATGGGTTTTTTGGTTTTACAGCAAGGTTTTGCGAACTTTTGGCTATTTCAGCAGTTACAATTCCAGTTGGTACCGCGATGATTCCGTAACCTAAAATCATTACTAAAGAGGCGATAAATTGACCTAATGGTGTAGCGGGGGAAATATCTCCATATCCAACGGTGGTTAAGGTCACGATTGTCCAATAGATACTGACAGGAATACTAGTAAATCCATTTTCTCGACCTTCTACAAGGAACATTATTGAGCCAATTAATATGGTGCTGATAAGAACAAAGTAGATAAAAACAATTATTTTTCCTCTACTTGCTTTAACGGCTTGGTTGAGTTGTGAGGATTGGGTTATAAACTTTGGATGGTTTAATATTTTGAATAATCGCAATAAACGTAAAGAACGAATGACAGTGAGAACACTTGTTCCCAGAACGAAAAATGAGAGATACATAGGGAGAATTGCAAGTAAATCGATAATACCGTAAAAGCTAATTATGTATTTCCAAGGCTTATTAATCGAAATGATTCTAAGCAGGTATTCCAGCGTAAATAATCCGGTGATAATCCATTCAAGTAATACTAAGGTACGATGGTACTTGGCGTCAAATCCACTAACGGTTTCCATCATCACTAAAAGGACACTCAGTACAATAAGACCTAGCAGAATTAAATCGAATAACCGACCCGCTTTTGTTCCAGTACCATGGATTATGATATTAACTTTTTGTCTAAAACGTTCGTATTTTGATTTTATATCAGGCATAAGAAAGCGTAGTATTTGGAATTTAATTTTAGAAATTAATGATTTTAAATCCTTTGTTTTTTCTAATATGCCCCTGAATAATTGTACGTGTATCTCGATTATTTTGCATTGGAACGATAATGTTTTTCAGGATTTCGATATTATTGATCTGATAATTTAAATCGTAAAAAACATAGCCTTTGTAAATACCGTTTTCGACTAAAACGGCACTGCGTTCATTGACAGTTCGCCCTTTTTCAACGATAATCATATTCTTGTTGTCAAATGAGCTTTGGGTGATAAAATTAGTTACTCTTGCGTTATACTCCAACGTCGTAATACTGCCAATACAAGCGCCATCACATTCATTAATGGTGTGGCGGTAACAGTTTGTTTTAGAAGTAGATAACCCAGTTAATTTATGGCATAACTTGAATTCATTTGTTATCGAAGTCAAGACATGATTGCCTTCTTGAGCGTTAACAAAAGAGAGGATTTCTTTTTTCCTACCGTCTGCTTTTGCAAGTTTCAAATTTAAATATCCAGTGGCATCTTTCTCGGAATAAATAGACCATGAATAAGTACTCTTTCTCGACATTCGGTTATAAATAGGTTTGTTTATCTTTATTTCCTCGGTTTCCTTTAAAAGGGCTATTAATTCACTTCCGGTTTCCTCAAAAGTTACCGTAAACACTTCAGCTTGAATTTTTTTAGCGCTTCGAGTTATTCCAGTAAAATGCTGATTCACTCTTTTTTTAATATTTTTACTTTTTCCTATAAATATTATTTTACCTTCCTTATTGTGAATGTAATAGACTCCTGTTCTTGAAGGTAAACTTTCAATAATATCCATTAATTTTGGAGCAATTCCTTTTTGTATTTCCGATTTAATGAGATCTTTGATAATTGCTTTTTCTAAATCTTTGTCCAGTAACATTTTAAATAATTTCACTGTAGCTAAGGCGTCGCCACTAGCGCGATGTCTGTCAGCCATTGGAATTCCTAAGGCTCTAACAAGTTTTCCTAAACTGTGAGAAGGTTGTTCCGGAAGTAATTTTTTAGATAATTCAACGGTGCAAAGTGTTCTTACATTATAATCATAACCTAAGCGACGAAACTCTGTTCGTAATATTCGGTAATCGAAATCGGCATTGTGTGCTACAAGTACGCAATTATTTGTCATTTCGATGATTCGTTTTGCAACTTCAAAAAACTTGGGAGCCGACTGTAACATGGCGTTATTAATCCCAGTTAATTTTACTACAAAGGGTTGAATTGGAATCTCAGGATTGACTAAACTTATGAATTGATCTATTATTTCATGACCATCATATTTGTATATGGCGATTTCAGTAATTCCTTCTTCATTGAATTGTCCTCCGGTGGTTTCTATGTCTAGTATTGCGTACATTGTCAATATCAATTTCAATTTTAAATAGCAATGCCAATATCAAACTTAATTTCAAAAAACAATATCAATTCCTAAAAAAGTAAAATTTGTATTTGTCTTTGTAATTGCAATTGTTATTGAAAAAACATTGTCATTATGATCGAATTATTTTTTATTATTAATCATTTTTGAAGTTATTGCGATAAGTTCTTCCACTTCTGTCAAAAGCTATTTTTTTCTTCTGAATCGCCTGCTTTTATATAATCAAGAGCTTTTAATGATTTTCTAGATTCTTTCAATTCCTTTACCGTTAATGAAGCTTTGAAAATAAAATCTTTGCTAGTTATCGTACCTTGGGCTTCTCCATAATTTAATGCAGCACTTCCCGAAGATCTTATAAGTTGGTTTTGTAATATTCGATTTCGTATGATTTTTCTAATTTTCTAACAAAGAAAATATATTCGCCAGCAAATCGAACCAAACGATCTTCAAAATTATAGATTTTATCAAAATTTGGTTCGTCAACTTCCATTGTTAATTATATTTTATTTTGAATTTCAGTTGTCATTGTCATTGAAATATCATCTCCCCCCAAATATACTACTTCCTATGCGAATCATCGTGCTTCCACATTCGATAGCCAGCTTATAATCGCCAGACATTCCCATCGAGAGCGTATTCAATTGACAGTTTTCAGAATGATGCGATTGTAATTTATCAAAAATGGATTTCAAATGCAAAAACTCCTTTTTTATTTGATCTTGGTTCTCTGTAAATGTGGCCATTCCCATTAATCCTGTGATTCGTATGTTTTTCATTTCCGCAAATTCAAGTGAAGCGAGAATAGCATTTAGTTCGTCTTCATCGAGACCAAATTTTGTTTCTTCCTCCGCAATATGCATTTGCAGTAAGCAATCAATAATTCTATTGTTTTTTAAAGCTTGTTTATTAATTTCATTGAGTAATTTAAAGCTGTCTACTCCATGAATCAAGCTGACAAATTCAGCCATAAATTTAACCTTATTTGTCTGAACATGACCTATCATGTGCCATTGAATATCTTTAGGCATTTGTTCCCATTTTTCAGTCATCTCCTGAATTTTGTTTTCACCGAAAATACGTTGACCCGCATCATAAGCTTCCATCAAATCTGGAATAGGTTTAGTTTTAGAAACAGCAACCAGCGTTAGCTGCTCTGCTAAGGTATTTTTTATCGAAAGTAAATTTTCAGCTATTGACATAGAGAGGGTTTTTATATATAAACTCTTTTAATCGAAATAAAGTTCATAGATGATTATGTGTTATTAGATTTAGAGTTAAAACAAGTCTTTTTTTTTGGGTATAATTTGAACAATATTCACCTAAGCTCTAATATTGTAATTGTTAGCAGCTAAAAGTATATATTGAACAGATGATTTTTTTTCAATTCGAAAGTAACAACTTTACGAAAAGTGTTATCATTAATAGAATACTCCGCTCTAAAAGGAATAATTCTGGACATTATTTATTGTTTTAAGTTGGTAGTTGCAATATTCAATAGAAACTACGACTACCAACTTTGACTTTACGCAAACTGTTTTGAGATTTTCTCTGCTTTTTTGCTCTCTGAATAATCGTAGAATCCTTCACCAGATTTCACTCCTAATTTTCCGGCGCGAACCATATTTACTAGTAGTGGGCAAGGAGCGTATTTTGGGTTTTTGAATCCGTCATACATTACGTTTAGAATGGCAAGACACACATCAAGACCTATGAAATCAGCTAATTGCAATGGTCCCATAGGATGGCCCATTCCTAGTTTCATTACCGTGTCAATCTCATATACACCAGCTACTTTATTGTATAATGTTTCGATAGCTTCATTGATCATTGGCATCAAAATTCTATTAGCGACAAAACCGGGGTAATCATTGACTTCGACTGGTGTCTTTCCTAACTTTTCTGAAAGCGTCATAATAGTTTTCGTCACTTCATCACTGGTGTTGTATCCACGGATGATTTCGACCAATTTCATGATAGGCACTGGATTCATAAAGTGCATACCAATAACGCGTTCGGGATGTGAAACTACCGCTCCAATTTGAGTTATAGAAATCGAAGATGTATTTGTTGCTAATATCGTATTGTGAGAACAAGCCTCATTCAATTGTTTGAAAATATTTAGCTTTAATTCTACATTCTCCGTTGCAGCTTCTACCACTAAATCCACACCTACAACTCCGTCTTTAATATCCGTGTAGGTAATTATATTTGTGATCGTTTTTACTTTGTCTTCTTGGGTAATAACTCCTTTTGAAATCATTCTATCTAAATTGGCAGCAATTGTCGCCATTCCTTTATCTAAAGATTTTTCAGATACATCAATTAATTTTACTGTAAAACCACTTTGGGCAAATGTATGGGCAATTCCATTTCCCATTGTTCCTGCACCGATTACTGCTATTATTTTCATTTATTGTATATTTAATTCTAAAGTTTTCTCGTTTAACTTTTAAATTTTGAAAGGCTGTTCTATTTCTTGAAACAATCGATAATTTGATGCGCAACTCGCAAAGCTTCTGTAGCTTGATCTAAAGTGACAATAGGTGCAGTATTATTATTTATTGCATCTGCAAATGTTTCCAGTTCCTCAAGAATGGCATTGTTTTGTTCCACATCAGGATTCGAAAAATAGATTTGTTTTTTTACTCCTTCGGCATTTTGCAAAATCATATCAAAATCACCTGGAGTTTCTGGTGCATCTTTCATTCTTACCACTTCGCATTTTTTCTCTAGGAAATCGACAGATATGTAGGCATCTTTTTGAAAGAAACGTGTTTTTCGCATGTTTTTCATCGAAATTCTACTGGCAGTTAAATTAGCAACGCATCCATTTTCAAATTCGATTCGGGCATTTGCAATATCGGGTGTATCGCTAATTACCGAGACTCCACTTGCACTTATGTTTTTTACTTTAGATTGTACTACGCTTAAAATCACATCGATATCATGGATCATTAAATCCAAAACTACAGGAACGTCTGTACCACGAGGATTGAACTCAGCCAAACGATGCGTTTCAATAAACATAGGTTTATCAATCATATTTTTAGTGGCGATAAATGCGGGATTGAAACGTTCCACATGTCCCACTTGTCCCTTAACATTATATTCATTTGCCAAAGCAATAATTTCTTCTGCTTCTTCAATCGTATTTGAAATGGGTTTTTCTATAAAAACGTGTTTACCAGATTTGATGGCAACTTTGGCACATTTATAATGGGAAAGGGTTGGAGTAACAATGTCTATTACGTCAACTGCATGAATAAGAGTCGCAATTGTACTAAAATGTTTGTATCCAAATTCTTTAGAAATTTTCTCGGCATTCTCTTGATTTGGATCGTAAAATCCAACTAATTCATATTTTTCAGACTGTTGTAATAAACGTAAATGTATTTTTCCTAGGTGTCCAGCACCTAATACTCCAATTTTCAGCATAATAATGTTGTTTCTACAAAAATAGCAATTAAAATTAAAAATCCATTTTTTAAAATAGCAAATTGCAATTAAACTAGTAATAATTTGATCTCGAATTTAGGACTTGTTTATTGGTATTTTTACTTCTATTTTTGCTAAAATAAAATAATAAACTTTGAAAGATACAGCCAAACATCAAGGACTTCGGAATCAATTAGTAAGCGTTTTAAGGGGAAAAGGGATTACCGATGTGAATGTGTTGGATGCGATTAAAAAGATACCGCGACACTTGTTTTTGAATTCCAGTTTTGAAGATTATGCCTATCAGGACAAGGCTTTCCCTATTGGTGCCGGTCAAACTATTTCGCAGCCTTACACGGTTGCTTTTCAATCTCAACTGTTAGAAATTAAAAAAGAGCACAAAGTATTAGAAATAGGAACTGGCTCTGGATATCAAACGGCAGTTTTATGTTTGATGGGAGCAAAGGTGTTCAGTGTGGAACGACAAAATGAATTGTTTAAACAGACTTCTACTTTGTTACCCAAATTAGGAATTCGTCCAAAACATCTTTCCTTTGGTGACGGATATAAAGGCTTACCAGGTTATGCTCCCTTTGACAGTATTATTGTTACTGCAGGAGCTCCTTTTATTCCGCAGCCGCTAATGGCGCAATTAAAAGTAGGAGGTAGGCTTGTGATTCCGTTAGGTGATACTGTACAGATTATGACTTTGCTAATTCGGGTAAATGAAACTCAGTTTGAGAAGCATGAGCTGGGCGAATTTAAATTCGTACCTTTATTAGAAGATAAAAATTAAAGTAAAGCCTCTTTAAAAAGGGGCTTTCTTATTGGCTAATAGTTCTAATGTTGTTTTCTAAACTTTCTTTCTCGATTTGAGCTAGATATAACGTGAAAGCATCATTATTTTCTTTAGAAATCGATTCTTTTAATGATTGGAAATACCTGTTGCGGCTGTCATTTTCAGCTTTAATGTTTGCAATCAGGTAACCATGCTGCAATAGCACAAAATTCATAATTAGCCGAGATACCTTTCCGTTTCCATTTATAAATGGGTGAATTGTAAGTATGCGCTGTTTTATTGTGGCAGCCAATATTATGGGATGTATTAGATTTTTATTCATTTCGTACCAATTGAAAAGAGCTTCTAATTCTAGTGGAATCGATGCCGGTTCACAAGGAGTAAAACTTCGATCCTTAATTGTGATCGACACAGCGCGGTAATGACCTGATTCTTTAGGAAGTACTCCTCTTAAAATAATAGCATGAATGGATAGCAGTTCTTTTTCAGTAAAAATTGTATTGCTTTCAACCTTATTTTTAATAAATGCAATTGCTTCTTGATGGTTAATTGCTTCTAGATGCTCGCGCATGCTTTTGCCAGAAATAGTTTGGCCTTCATTAACAACCGACTCAGTTTCTTCCAGCGAGAGTGTGTTTCCTTCCAGTGAATTAGTATTATAGGTGTATTCTATTTCTAAAGCCTCGGTGAAGCTATTATTTTCAATTTGTTTCGAAAGATTCAGTTTTGCTTTAAAAGAATCGATTTCATCTAAAAGTTGTTGGAGTACTGTTGATACTTTTTTAACTGTCGAGCTTGAATTTAATCTAATTTCTTCTTCTGCAGCACGTAAAGCTTTTAAAGCAAATTCATCATTACCTATTTCATGGATTATTTTTTCTTTCAACCAAGAAATCATAATTGTTTCATAATCAATATCTAATAGCGTAGCTAATTTTGAAACTTGATCTTTGGTTGGTTTTCGAGTTCCACTCTCAAATTTACTGATAAGTGCTTGGTCGATCCTTAAAAGTTGAGCTACTTCTCTTGTTTTAAGGTTCTTAAGCTCACGAGCCTCTTTGAGTAATGTTCTCATTTTTAAACTAGGTTGTAGATAATATTGACAATTTAAGTCATCAAAATTGACGGTAAAAAAGGGTAATTGCATTTACCCTTTTTTTTATTAAAACTCTTTTTTGATACGGGCTAAATCGCGCTTAGTATCTGCTTCTTTTAATGATTCTCGTTTGTCGTATGTTTTCTTACCGCGACAAAGTCCTATTTCAAGTTTGGCCATTCCTTTCTCGTTCGTAAATAACTTTAAAGGAACTATTGTCAAACCTTTGGCTTGAACACTTCGGGCTAAACTCTTTAATTCTCTTTTGTTTAACAACAGTTTTCGCTCGCTTCTTGCTTTGTGATTGAATTGATTTCCAAAAGTATATTCTTCGATATAGGTGTTGATGGCAAAGAGTTCTGTGCCACTGAATTCACAAAAACTCTCAGTAATATTGGCCTTTCCTAAACGGATGGACTTGATTTCAGTACCCGCCAAAACAATTCCTGCAGTGAATTTTTCGATTATTTCATAATCGTATCGGGCTCTTTTATTAAGTATGTTGACTTTTTTTAGCATAGGACTACAAATGTAGGAACAAATCAATGAATCGACACTATTTTTTATAAAATTGATTTAAATTTGCACTATGGAAAAGCAGCAGTCAAAAGATCCGCTTCACGGAATAACGCTAAAATCAATCTTGGAAAAACTAGTAGATCATTATGGTTTTGATACTTTGGGTGAATTGGTAAAAATTAAATGTTTTAATGACAATCCAAGTGTAAAATCAAGTCTTACTTTTTTAAGAAAGACAGATTGGGCAAGGAAAGAAGTCGAAGAACTCTATATTCAATCTCTGTCTAAATTTGATAAATAGCGTTAATTTATTCGATAAGACACCATAATTCCTCCTCTGTAAGGAATCCATTCACCGCTTTTATTGTAATTTGTAGCATTATCGTATCGTTCTCCGGTGCTTAAAAGATAACCTTTGTAAAAACCTTGATGAGAACCACCGCCTATAAAGCAGTCCAACATGAATTTATCATTTATTTTAGCTTGATAACCAATAGTACCTCCAATAAAATATCCCAAGCCTTTTTCATAATTATCCGTGTTTAAATAATTCCATTTTTGGAAGTTAAACACACTTGCACCAATGTGTGCTCCCAGATAAAAACCATTGAATTTTTCTTTAAAATGATATCTATATTCTGGTGTAATAGTATAAAATTGTCTCGGTTTTCCATTAACTGATTTCCAAGGAGAACCCAAAATATCAAAGTGGAAAGTTGATTTTTCACCTATACTGGTTTCGATACCTACATTAGGAATAGATAACAAAGTGGTTAAAGCATTAACTTTAACGTACGTCTGACTTTGTAATTGAAATGAAATTAAAAGAACAATAAAAAAAAGTAGTTTTTTCATAAGGTTAAATTGACTGAACAATGAATAGATTTACTATTTTGAGCATTAGTTGCAAATATATAGTAAAAGCGAAGAAATATGTAATCTAAATATTATAAAATATGAATTAACTGGAATGTTATAATTGATTTAATTTCGAATAAATTACACTATCCCAAAAACGTCCTTCAAAATATTCATTTTCTCTTAAATGGGCTTCTTTTATGAATCCATTTTTTTGCAAAACCTTCTCCGAAGCTAGATTATTTGGATCAATAACTCCTTCAACAGAGTGCAAGTGCATTGTCTTAAAACCATAGTTCATTAATTCATTTATGGCCTCTGAAATTATTCCTTTTCCGCTAAAGTCAGGGAGAAGCATATAACCTATTTCAGCACGATAATGTTCTGGTCTTATTCTGTAAAATCCGATTAGACCGATTAATTCCGAATCATTTTTAAGTGTTATAGCCCAGTTTATACCTTCGTTATTATCGATTTTATCATCTATCATTGCAATGTGTTCCAGAGCATCCTCAGTAGTTTTAAGTAATGGTCTTGGAATGTATTTCATGGATTCAGGGCTTGAACGTAATTCGAGAATAGCGCTTGCATCATTTTTATTAACACGTCTCAAAGACAGACGTTCAGTTTCTAGATTTGGAAATGGAGAGAAGTTTATAGTTAGCATTTATTTTGTGGCTTAAAGGATTTCGATACTAAATTCGGTATTAAAAGGCTGGTCTGGATCTAAGATTTGAATGCCTTCTTTGTCCATTATATTTCCATTATTATCAATTGAATCAGAATATCCAAACCAAGGTTCGATACAAAGAAACGGCGCATTCATTTTTGTCCAAATTCCAAGATGTGGAAAAGAAGCATAATGAATTCTAAGGAATGGTGTTTGATTCTTCGAGATTGTTAAAAAGTGGGATTGCAATGTTTTAAAAATCAAAGCATCGTCCTTAAATAATTCATGTTTTAGCGGAACCAAATTATTGGTCTTAGCAAGTATTTTAGTTTCATTAGAAATCAAATCATTTTGCAAGAGGCTGTATTCTAAAACTTCGTCTTTTTCAAATTGTAAATTATAGTCTTCAAAATTGCCTGCTAGAGCAAAAGCTGGATGTGCTCCTAGCGAAAAAGGCATTTGTGTGTTGCTGTTGTTTAGCACCTTATAAGCAATAGTCAAGCTATCGCCGTCAAGAGTATAAATGATCTGCAGCTCGAAATCAAATGGATATTTTTTTATGGTTTCTTCAGATGACTTTATTGTAAAAGTGGCGCTATTTTCATTTTTTTCAATTAATTCGAATACCATATCTCTAGCAAAACCATGTCGTGATAATTGATACTCTGCACCATTATATTGGTAAGTATTATTTTTTAAAGTTCCTACTATTGGAAATAAAACAGGAGAGTGCTTGCCCCAAAAATCAGGATTGCCTTCCCAGATATATTCGACATTTAGCTTACTTTTTAAAGAACATAATTCTGCTCCAAGGTGTTTAATTGCTGCAGTTAAATTTGAATTTGTTATTGTTGTTATCAAAATGAAAGCTGTATTTATGATTAATTAGGATTGTAAAGATATTTCTTAATTTTCATAATTAATAAGGAAAACTACCATAAATAATTTCTTAATTTTTCATTAAAGGATTGAATTAACTATACCAGTACAATTATTTTTACTTAATTTGCTTACAAACAACGAAAAACATGAAAAATATTAGGTTTAAAACCATGCTTCAAATGGTTTTATTATTGGGGATTACTTCCCTTTATGCACAACAAGCTCCTGCAAATAAGGTAAGTACGTCAGAGTCAAATTACAATTACTATGATGCTTTTGCGCCATTTTTTTACACAAAGAATGGAACCAGTACAAGATCGGCAAGTGGTCAGCCAGGTGCAGAATATTGGCAAAACAGAGCCGATTATCAACTAACGGCAAAATTGAACGAGAGTAACAACGAAATTATTGGTACGGATTTAATTACCTACACTAACAATAGTCCTGATACGATGTCTTTTGTATGGATGAACTTAGACCAAAATCTATTTAAAGAAGATTCACGTGGTAATGCTGTTGTTCCATTAACGGGTAGTCGCAATGGAGGTCAAGGTGAGGTTTTTGACGGAGGTCATAAAATCAAATCGGTGAAAATTGTTAGTACTATCAAAGGGATAACTACCGAAGTTGACGCTAAATATATGATTAGCGATACCAGAATGCAGGTTTTTCTTCCGCAGGTCTTGAAGGCAAAAGGCGGAGTCGTAAAAATTAAAATTGATTTCTCTTATATTTCTCCAATGGAAGGTTCAGATAGAACTGGAGTTTTGGAAACTAAAAACGGAAAAATTTTTACCATCGCACAGTGGTATCCGCGCATGTGTGTTTATGACGATGTAAGAGGTTGGAATACGCATCCCTATTTAGGAGCATCTGAATTTTATTTAGAATATGGTGATTTTGACATTAAGATTACTGCACCAGCAAATCACATTGTGGTTTCTTCGGGTGAGTTAGTGAATCCTACAGCAGTATATAGTGCTGTTGAGCAAAATAGATTAGCTAAGGCGAAACTAAGTGACAATACGGTTGTAATTCGTACCGAAGAAGAAGTAACTGCATTAGCAAAAAACACTTCCACAGCTACTAAAACATGGCATTATAAATTTAAAAATGCTAGAGATTTATCTTGGGCTTCTTCAGCGGCATTTATTTTAGATGGTGCTAAAATTAACCTTCCAAGCGGAAAAAAATCATTAGCATTATCGGCTTATCCGGTTGAAAGTGCAGGTAACGAGGCTTGGGGACGTTCTAGTGAATATACTAAATATTCTATCGAGCATTATTCTAAAAAATGGTTAGAATATCCCTATCCAGTGGCTACAAATGTGGCAGGAAATGAAGGTGGAATGGAATATCCAGGAATCGTTTTCTGTAGCTGGGAATCTAAAGGAGCTGATTTATGGGGAGTTACTGATCATGAATTTGGTCATATTTGGTTTCCAATGATTGTAGGTTCAAATGAGCGTTTATTTGGTTGGATGGATGAAGGTTTCAATACCTTTCTAAATTCATTGAGTACAGCTGAATTTAATAATGGTGAGTACAAAGAGGAGGCGATGAATTTACATCAAAATGCGGAAATGTTTACAAGTCCACATTTAGAAGCGGTGATGAGTTCTCCTGATAATATGAAAGAAGCTAATATTGGTCTTTTACTGTATTATAAACCTAGTACAGGATTAACAATTTTGCGTGAGCAAATTTTAGGAAAAGAACGTTTTGATTTGGCTTTACGCACTTATATTGAACGTTGGGCTTATAAACATCCTACTCCAGATGATTTCTTTAGAACGATGGAGAATGTTGCAGGTGAAGATTTAAGTTGGTTTTGGCGTGGTTGGTTTCAGTACAACTGGCGTTTTGACCAAGGTATTAATGGAATCAAATATGTAAAAAATGATCCTAAACAAGGAGTTATCATTACCGTTGAAAATTTCGAAAAAATGCCTATGCCTATAATCTTAGATGTAAAAACAAAAAGCGGTAAGGTCGAAAGAATAAAACTACCTGTTGAGATTTGGCAAAAAAACAAGGAATGGTCGTTTAAGCATAATTCTACAGAGGAAATTGAAAGCATCACTTTAGATCCAGAGCATGTTTTTCCAGATAGTAACTCAGAAAATAATGTGTGGACTTCTGATAAAGGTACTGTTGAAAAAGATTTAATTTTAGATGGTTACTTAGGTAGCTACTCGAATGCGCAAGCGCCAATAAAAATTGTTTTTTCAGAGAAAAATGGTGTGCTAAATGTGCTGATTACTGATTATCCATCGTTTTCAGTAGAACCAATAGGGAAGAACTTATTTGAATCTAAAAGAGCAGGATTGAAATTCCAATTTAATGATAGTCAAACTGGTTTTGAAATGATTATTGGTGACACTCAAAAAATACCGTTTACGAAAGATAAATAATATTTTATAAAACAATCACAAACGAAAAACACCAGCAATGCTGGTGTTTTTTTATACAAAATACTTAGTTTTCTTATGCTGGAATCTGCTGACTTAAGCAATGTAAGGTTCCGAACCCCCAGATTAAATCAATAGAACTGATTCCGATGATTTCTCTATCGGGAAAACAGTCAGCAAGGATGTTAAGTGCTATACGGTCATTAGGATCGTTAAAAGTAGGAACTAACACGCATTTATTCAAAACTAGGAAGTTCGCGTAACTCGCCGGCAATCTTAAATCTTCAAAATCTACTCGATTTGGCATCGGTAATTCAACAATTTTAGGAGATTTACCATTTTCTAATTTAGCATTTTGCAAACGTTTCAAGTTGTCTTGCAAAGGAGCGTAGTTAGCATCTTTTGGATCTGATTCTACAATGGTTACAATCGTATCCGCATTGATAAAACGACATAAATCATCGATATGACCATGAGTATCATCGCCTTCAACACCATCGCCTAACCAAATTACGTTCGATACTCCTAGGTATTCCTTGAAAACTGCTTCGTAATCTGCTTTGGTGAAGTTTGGATTTCTCACCTGAATATCAGGATGCATTAAGCATTCTTCTGAAGTCAACAAAGTACCGCGTCCATTACTGTCTATTGCTCCACCTTCTAGAATTACAGGTTTATCTTTGTACATCACCTGGGTAAGTGGCATATCTAGAAAATCAGCTACTCTAGCAGGGACATGTTTGTCTAACTGGAAATTTTTATATTTTGCCCAACCATTAAAATTAAAGTTTAGCGCTTCTCTTAGATCTCCATTTTTTACAACAATTGGCCCCGAATCACGCATCCAACTTCTATTTGTTTTTTGGATGATAAAGGAAACATTATCGAGATTTACTCTTGCCATTTCTAGCATTTCGCTTACTTTACCTTTTAGTTTTTCATCAAAAACAACTAAAAAGACTGTTTCATATGTTGCAACTTTCTTAATAAACTCAACAAATGCCCATTGAATCGCTTCGTATTTTCCAGGCCAGTCTTTTCCGTTATGAGGAAAACAAAGTAAAATGCCTTGTTGGTTTTCCCATTCGGCAGGGAATCTTCTATTATTTTTAGCCATGATTAATTTCGATTATGAAGGACAAAGGTAAACATTATGCATCAATTTTTAAATTGTTTTTGAATACTAGGAACCAAATAAACGGAGTCATTTTAAATTTTTTTAGGAAGAGTAGTTTTGTTAATCATTCGATAATATTATTTTAATCTAGCTTCGATGCAATCTCTTTATTTTTGGAAAAACTAAAAATAGAATTATGAAAAACTATGGATTAGCCTTATTTGCATCAATTTTTTTATTGACAGCTTGTGCAAATGAAAACACTAATGAGAATGAAATACCGGAAGGAATGGTAAGTGAAAACCCTTCTACTTTTAAAGAAATTGCTTCGATAACTATAGGAGGCGAAGGAGCAGCTGAAATAAGTGCTTACGATGAAGTTTCTAAGAAACTTTTTACGGTGAATAATAGTGATAATAATAAAATTGATGTTATTGATCTAGATGATCCAACTAATCCAAAACGTATTGCAAGCATTAATTTGTCAGTTTATAACGGAGCTTCAAACAGTGTGGCTACATATAATGGCAAGCTTGCTGTAGCTTTAGAATCTACCATTGACAAACAAGCCAATGGCAAAGTGGTTGTTTTTAATACCAGTGATTATAGTTTGATTAAAGAAATTACCGTGGGTGCTTTACCGGATATGGTTGTATTTTCTCCTGACGGGAAATTTATTATGACAGCCAATGAAGGAGAACCTAATGCCGATTATACAATTGATCCTGATGGTTCTATTTCTATAATTGATGTTTCTAATAATTATGCGGTGACTACATTGAATTTTGCTGGTTTCGAAAGCCAATTGAGTGCCTTGAAAGCAAAAGGATTCAGGATTTCTAAAACAGCTAAAAGTTTTGCAGCCGATATTGAACCGGAATACATTACTATTTCAGCCGACTCGAAAACGGCTTGGGTTACTTTACAAGAAAATAATGGCGTTGCCAAAGTGGATTTGACAAACAAAACCATTTCGTCTATTTTTTGCTTGGGTTATAAAGATTTTAATTTGGCAGAGAACGGGATTGATATTAGCGATAAAGACGGAGCGGTTGTATTCAAGCCTTGGAAAGTAAAAGGAATGTTTATGCCAGATGCAATTGCGAGTTATACTGTAAACGGAACGCCTTATTTTATTACGGCTAACGAAGGAGATGCTAGAGAATACGGTAGTTATGCTGATGTAAAAAGATTAGCTAAAATGACTTTTGATGCGACTGTTTTTCCTGATGCAACTACTTTTAAAGCAGATGCCATGATGGGGCGTTTGAATTTGATTTCTACAGAAGGCGACACAGATAATGACGGTGATTTAGATGAGTTAATCAGTTTCGGAGCCCGTTCCTTTACGATTTGGAATGGAAATTCAGGAAGTTTGGTTTTTGATAGTAAAAACGACTTAGACAAGCGTTCGAATGATTTTGGAACTTATGATGACGGTAGAAGTGACGATAAAGGTTCGGAGCCAGAATCAGTAGTAGTAGCCAAAATGGGAGAAAAAAACATCCTATTTGTAGGATTAGAAAGAACCGATACGGTTATGGTTTATGATATTACTAATCCATTGGCTCCACAATACTTGCAAAGTATTAAAACAGGTGATGCCCCAGAGGGATTATTTTTTATTCCTGCTTCAAAAAGTCCAACGAAAAAAAGTTTACTGATAGTAAGCAGCGAAGGGGATGGAACTGTTAAATTTTTTCAACCTGAGATTTGAATTAAGAATTAAAATCATTGTTTCTACACAAAAAAAAGCTACCAAATTGGTAGCTTTTTTGCATTTATATAAAATGAAATTAGTCGATTGCTCTTTTAGTAATATCTCCAAAAGCATCAATTCGTCTGTCTCTGAAGAACGGCCAGTTCTGACGTACATTTTCTTGTAAATCTAAATCAACTTCGGCAATTAAGATTTCTTCTTTATCGTGTGAGGCTTGCGCCAAAATTTCACCTTGTGGTCCTGCAATGAACGAAGCGCCCCAAAACTGGATTCCGTCAGTATCAGGCAAGTATTTTTCTAAACCTATTCTGTTTGCTGCTGCTACATATACACCGTTTGCTACCGCATGTCCTTTCATAACATTCATCCAGGCACCATATTGATTTTCACCATATTGCTCTTTCTCTCCTGGGTGCCATCCTATTGCTGTAGGGTAAAATAAAACTTCCGAACCACCTAATGCAGTCAATCGAGCTGCTTCAGGATACCACTGGTCCCAACAAATTAATGTTCCAATTTTTCCTTTTTTTGTAGGTATCGTTTTAAAGCCTAAATCACCAGGAGTGAAATAGAATTTTTCATAAAAATGGGGATCATCTGGAATGTGCATTTTACGATATAATCCAGCTTCTGAGCCGTCAGTATCGATTATATAAGCGCTGTTATGGTAAATACCAGCCATTCTTTTTTCGAAAAAAGGAACAATTATTACCACGCCTAATTCTTTTGCCAAAGCACTAAAAGCGATAAACGAAGTACTATAAAGTGGTTCAGCGATTTCGAAGTTGGCTACATCTTCGCTCTGACAGAAATAGTGACTGCTATATAATTCAGGAATCGAAATAACCTCAGCACCTTGACTTGCAGCATCACGTACCCAGCTCAAACACTTTTTTAGGTTGTTTTCGGCAACATCGTTCAGGTTGAGTTGAATAACTGCAATTTTATATTTTTTCTTTGACATAGTCTTATTTTTAGATTGCAAAAATAGTGAATTTTATAAAGACTAGAAAATCATAAAATTGAAAAAAGACCAATAAAAAGTATGGTGCTGAAAAGGCGTTAAAGTGATTGCAATAGGAAACAATAATGTAGATATAAGGGTATAAAATGAGATCTAAATTCGACATAAGAAAAAAAGGAACTATTTTTGTTACTTACAATCAATCAAATACATGTTTATGAAAAATATTTTCAAAGTCACTCTAATTCTTACTATTATAATTTTCAGTAACAGTTGTGCGGAGGCTCAGTCGAATGATAAAAAAGCTAATGCGATTGTCAAAGAAATGCTAACTGCGATGGGAGGAATGAAAAATTACAATTCAACCCAGTTTATTCAATGGGATTTTGTGAATAGAAAACTCTCTTGGGATAAATGGACCGGAGATGTTCGCGTCGAAAATCCAGCAGCAAAACAAGTGATTTTAGTAAATATCAATACTTTAAAAGGGAAAGTATATGAAAATGGGGCACTAGTAAAGGATCAGGATAAAGCCAAAGAACTACTTGAAAAAGGGAAAAACTGGTGGATTAATGATTCTTATTGGTTGGTAATGCCGTGGAAATTACAAGATCCTGGTGTAAGTCTAACATATGTTAAAACAGCTAAATTACCTAATGGTAAGACTGCCGATATATTGCAACTTACCTTCAGTGCTGTTGGTGTAACTCCCGAAAATAAATATTGGTTGTATGTAGATAAAGAAGATCACCTGATAAAGCAATGGGCTTACTATAAAAACTTTAATGATGCTGAACCTAAGTTTTTGAAGCCTTGGAACAACTATCAAAAAGTCGGTAATATTTTGCTTTCTTTCGATAGACCAAATGAAGAGGTAGGACCAAAGAATGTAGTTGTTAAAACTAATTTAGATTCGTCTATTTTTACAGACTTATAAAAAGTAAATATTTTCATTTCACCATAAAAAACCAGTCTAAATTGACTGGTTTTTTATGGTGAAATATCCGAATCTTGAGCTATTTTTAAAAGTAAGGTTTAGTGTTTTCAGGTCGTAATTTAGGCGAGCAAATCAAATGTTCGACTTTAACTCACAATTATCTGGCTTTGATAGTAAAACTGGAAAGGTAATAAACATCACTTCGGGTTTACTTAAGCGGTATTGGTAGTTCATGCTTGCGGCTACCGTCTTCTGCACTTTCTTCAAACAAAATAAGGATTAATGTTGAATAATTGTCTTTTTTCTCAATTTCAATTGTGAAGTCAAAATTACCCCATTCTGGTGCGCCAGCGTCTGCTGTTGTAAATCCACTTTTCAATTCATTATGACCGTCCTCAATAACCCAACTAATGTTTGCTTCCCAAACTTGTGCTTGTCCTTGCAAGCGGAACTTATTTTCACCAACTTTTTCTACCGTTACTTGGCGAAAACGTTCATTTGAAGATGCTGTAACCATTTCTTCTTCGGGTGCTATGGATTTTGTTATTTGAACAGTATCATTAACAGCCGTGGTATCAATACTTTCACTATCGTCTTTATTTTGTTTGTTGCATGCTAGTAATAGCATACTTAATAACCAGATTGTCGATTTTATTTTCATGTTTTACTTTTTTTTAATTTTTGTCCTATCGGCATTTTACCAGAACAAATTGTCAGAACGACGAATCTATATTTACTTGTAATAACAAATTTTCGATCCTTCATATTTTACTATTTAGCTTTTCTCTACTTAATCAAACTTACCACCAAATAATAAAATACTCGATATAGGAACCGTTATATTTTTGCCAAATTAAGGGAGATTGTTTTTCCTTCATACAAGTTTGAATATCTTTTACTACACCATTAAAGTCGGTCCAGATTTCGTTTTCAGCAGGATCCATTCCCCATTCCTTTTTTGAAGGGATATAATAGTTTTTTGCGGGATTATCTAGCTTGCTAAATGTTTCCATGTTTAGATAATACCCTTTTATGGCTTTTTCATAAATAGGGTTAAAATTACCTTTGTATTTGTAAGGAATAAACAGGGAAACCAATAAACATAACGCTTGGGAAACCTCGTTGATTGCAATAGCTTTAAACCTTGATTTAGCACAATTGTGGTATAGTAAAGGAAATTGTTTAGTTTTTAATTTTTCTAATTTCTCTTTTAAAGAATCATTCCTATTTGGGCCAATCCAATTATATATAGCTTCTGAAGAAATACTAGGGTCAAACAGGTAAAATTTATAAGCTAACTCCATATGGATTAACTGCGTTGTGTTTTCTTCTTCAATAATAAAATCAATTTCACCTATGGTTTTATTACCTTCAATTACCTGAACATTTTCATACAGCACATTGTAGTTGGTAGATGATTTAATCATTTCAGAAACAATATTCTCTACTAAATGACCTAATCTTATATTAGTTGGTAATTGAAAATCGAGATCAATTTTTATGTTTAATGCTGAGAGATCAAAAGATTGCAAGCCTATAACAGAAAAGTCTAGACTATTCGCTTTTACTATTGATGCTATCCTAGACTTTGTTTTCATTATATAGTAGGTGTTAATATATTTTGTTTCCGCAAAGATGCACAGAGCCTGTAGCGATTTATTTTAAACAGATAAGACATATAAGTTTTTGCTTTTTAATTATTTAAAAAACATAAAAAATAGAAGCGCATATAGTATTTGTATTTCACAAAGATACATAGAGCAAGTACAGCGAATTGCAAGGAATCACAAAGAATTTCTGTAAATCACTTTTTTCTGAGCTTCGATCGGAACTCAATTAATACAATCAAATTATCTTGATTTTACGCCAAACTTATCAAAATATATTCTTAAATTAGTATTTGGTTCAAAGAGCATAAAGATATGTTTAACTGTCTTTTTTTTACCAAATTAAATTTCCGTTTTTAATGTTGATTTATCCTTCCTAATAATATAAAATAGGTGATTAAACAAAGACTTGCCTGTACTTTAAAGATTTGTTAAATTACTAATAACAAAAGTTAACAAGTAGTAAAATGTAATTATATTTGTAATACTACTGCTATTAAATGTTGATAATGTGTCAAACCAATGGGACTATTTAATAACTCAAATTAAAAGATTATGACTATAGATTTTGAAATCATTGAAAAAGAAGAGATAGAAACTTTAAAATTCCCACATACTGAAGTGTTAGAAGACGATAATGCTATTACCCAAAGGAAAAATGAATTAGAGCGAGCACTTTCTTTAGGAAATTTAGAACATTCAAAAATTCAAATTTTCTTTGAAGATGATTCGTCAAAAAAAATGGTTGAAACCACAGTTTGGGCATTAACAGACGAAAGTGTTGTGCTAAAGAAAGGCGTTGGAATCCCAATTAATAGAATTTTAAAGATAGCCTAAAGGTAAATCTTCTACAAAGAAGTTTATTTGGTTTATCCTTTCTTAAGAACGGGGGAATTTACTACTAAGATATACAGTAAAATTTGTTTCGCAAAGAGACACAAAGGGAACCCAAAGATTCACGAAAATTTATAAAGAAGTTCTAAAAATAAAGCTATTGCGAGGAACAGCTTGTCCGACGTGTCGGAAAGTAATCACACTAAGAACATTTTAAACAAACGTATTAGATTACAGTCTAGAATAAGGTCGGGTACCAAGTCGGGAGACTTCGCACAGCAGTCTGGCTTGTCGCTAAGTTGTGCTTACGTAGTTATAAAAAACTAATCCTCCTAAATAGCCCTGATCAAGGTGGTATCCTCGAAGTGAAACGGAGAGATATAGCCGAGAGCAGGAGGGATGCTATTCTAGAAATAAAACCTTCTGCTACTGAAAATCAGCATAAAAAAAACACCAGACTTGCGACTGGTGTTTTAATACTACAAAAAAAATATTACAAAAATAAATAAATTATTCCACTGTCTCTGTTTGGTTTCTAAAAACCAATTCGCCATCAAATGCATCCAAAAGTATGATACTATCCGTTGCGATTTTTCCGGCTAGAATTTCCTTAGAGAGGCTGTTCAATACGTCTCTTTGAATCACACGTTTCACCGGTCTGGCACCAAATTGTGGATCATATCCTTTTTCGGCCAAGTAGGCGATCGCTTCAGGCGTAGCATCCATGGTAATTCCTTGCAGTGCAAGCATTTTGGTCACGCTCTTAAGTTGTAAACTAACAATCTTAGTTATATTAGCAGTGGTTAGTGGCGTAAACATCACGATTTCGTCGATACGATTGATAAATTCTGGACGAACGGTTTGTTTTAATAAACCTAACACTTCGGTTTTTGCGGCCTCTGTGGCAGCTTCCATACTTCCCTTCAGGTTTTCAAACTTTTCCTGAATAATCTGGCTTCCCATATTAGAAGTCATGATGATAATGGTGTTTTTAAAATCGGCAAGACGTCCTTTGTTGTCGGTTAATCGTCCTTCGTCTAATACTTGCAACAAGATGTTAAACGTATCTGGATGTGCTTTTTCAATTTCATCCAGTAATATCACAGAATACGGTTTTCTACGCACCGCCTCAGTCAACTGACCGCCTTCGTCATAGCCCACATATCCCGGAGGCGCACCCACTAAACGGCTCACACTATGGCGTTCCTGGTATTCACTCATGTCGATACGGGTCATGGCATTTTCATCATCAAACAGGTATTCTGCCAATGCTTTTGCCAACTCAGTTTTACCAACACCAGTTGTCCCAAGGAATAAAAAGGTTCCAACTGGTTTTTTCATATCTTGTAATCCAGCGCGGCTTCTACGTACGGCATCACTTACCGCCTCAATCGCTTCTTCTTGACCTACAACACGCTGATGCAATTCGGCTTCTAGGTGCAATAGTTTTTCGCGTTCTCCTTGTAGCATTTTCATAACTGGAATTCCAGTCCATTTGGCTACAACTTCTGCAATATCTTCGCGAGTCACTTCTTCTTTTATCAGTGAGCTTCCGCCAGCTTGGTTTTCGACGAGTTCATTATGCAAAACATCAAGACGCTCTTGGGCTTCTTTGATTTTACCATAGCGAATTTCGGCTACTTTTCCGTAATCGCCATCACGCTCTGCTCTTTCGGCTTCGTATTTAAAATCTTCGATTTCTGTTTTTATTCCTTGGATACTATCAACAACATCCTTCTCTGATTTCCATTTGGCATAAATTTCATTTCGCTCTTCTTTAAGATTGGCTAAATCCATTCCTAAAATTTTGAGCTTGCTTTCGTCTTTTTCTCTTTTTATAGCTTCAATTTCGATTTCGAGTTGCATTACTTTTCGATCCAAAACATCCAGTTCTTCGGGTTTTGAATTGATTTCCATGCGTATTTTTGAAGCGGATTCATCCATTAAATCGATGGCTTTGTCCGGTAGAAAACGATTGGTAATATAACGTTGCGATAACTCGACTGCAGCGATAATCGCCTCATCTTTTATCTGTACTTTGTGGTGTGTTTCATATTTTTCCTTGATACCACGCAGGATTGAAATTGCACTTTCGGTATCAGGTTCTTCGATAATTATTTTCTGGAAACGTCTTTCTAGTGCTTTGTCTTTTTCGAAATATTTTTGATATTCATCCAATGTGGTGGCACCAATAGCGCGAAGTTCTCCACGAGCCAAAGCAGGTTTCAAGATATTTGCCGCATCCATTGCGCCCTCACCACCTCCGGCGCCTACGAGTGTATGAATCTCATCAATGAAAAGAACAATATCACCTTCGGCAGCGGTAACTTCTTTAACGACGGCTTTCAATCGTTCTTCAAATTCTCCTTTATATTTGGCTCCCGCAATCAAGGCACCCATATCCAGTGAGAATACAATTTTGTCTTTTAAGTTATCTGGAACATCACCGTCCACAATTCGATGTGCTAATCCTTCGGCAATGGCAGTTTTACCCACGCCGGGTTCTCCCACAAGCATTGGGTTGTTTTTTGTACGACGCGTTAATATTTGAAGTACTCTTCTAATTTCTTCATCACGCCCAATTACAGGGTCTAATTTCCCTTCTTTGGCTAGTTCGTTTAGATTTTTAGCATATTTATTCAAAGAGTTATAAGTTTCTTCGGCAGAGGCGGAAGTCACTCTTTCTCCTTTTCGCAATTCGTCAATCGCGGCTTTTAGTCCTTTTTCGGTTACGCCTTGGTCTTTTAATATTTGGGCTGCTTTACTTTTTGAATTAAAAATCGCTAGAATTAAATGTTCGATAGAAACAAATTCATCGTTCATTTTCTTTGCAATACTTTCTGCTTCATTTAAGGTCGAATTAGCCGTTCTGGAAAGCATTATTTCGCCGCCACTTACTTTTGGGAAACTTTGAATTGTGCTGTCTAATATTTTAATAAATAGTGGCACATTTACATTTAGTTTTTTCAAAATAAATGGCGCTACATTTTCGTCCACTTCAAGCATGGATTTAAATAAGTGTTCGTTTTCTATTTGTTGTTGGTCATAGCCTTGAGCAAGCTGCTGTGAATGCTGGATGACCTCCTGTGATTTAATCGTAAATTTATTTATGTTCATGATTTTATATTTTTGGAGTTATTTTGGTAACTTTGATAATTATTATTCAATTTATATTCCAATACAAAAACGCAGACAAAATGACTGTATCCGCGTGATTTTAATCATATTAACAGGACAAATTGTCTTAAAATTAATAAATTATGAGTTTTTTTAAAAATATCTTTAGTGGTTCGTCTGACAACCAAAATGAATCTACATCTAAAATTGCCTGGAATGCTTTAACTGATTTGGAGCAGCTAAATGAGATTGTATCTCTTTCTAATGATAAGCCAGTTGTTATTTTCAAACACAGCACGCGCTGTAGTATAAGTAGAATGGCTTTGAAACAGTTTGAAAATGAGTTTGATCTCTCAGATAAAGTTACGCCATATTTTTTAGATTTAATAGCGCATCGCGATGTTTCTAATGATATTGCATCACGATTTGGAGTAATGCATCAATCGCCGCAATTATTGTTGATTAAGGGCGGAAAATCAGTTTATGACGTTTCCCACAGCGACATCGATGCTGACGCTCTGAAGGGGAAGGTATAGTTGTAAAAAAGGTTAAAAAAAAGCCAGGAATCAACTAATTGTCAGTGAATTCCTGGCTTTTTCTTTTTAAAATTTTTCACTAGAACCGCCACCACTAAATTCACCACCACCAAATTCTATATTTGATCCCGTTGAAGTTTCTGGTTTTAAGCCCAGTTGTGACGAAATCAGTATTTCGGCATCTAAGAAAGTATTTGTTTTGCTAAAACGGTCGGGCTTAAATGTGATTCCAGTTTCTTTGTCTTTAAGTTTTTTGATAGCTAAATAAGTTAATACAAAGAGGAGTACACCGCCAATCGTTAATATAATTTCAATAGACAAAATAGGATAGTAAAAATGGATGGTATAGATAGAAAAACTAAGTGTTAAGAACCCGATCCAAAACATTATTCTTTCTTTTTTTAATATCGAATAGACTAGGTAAAAAAGTGGGATCACAAAGGTAAAACCATAAAAGAAGAATGCAAACGGAATATCACTATCTGGAGCAATCTCAGTACCAAGAAGTACAACTGAAAGTTCACGCACTACCAGGTAATTTCCGGACAGGTAAAAGAGAATAAGGCTGAAACTATTCGCTAAAGAAATTCCTTTGTAATAAAATGGGGTTGTTATTTTAGACACAACTGTTTTACCAGTAAAATAGATTACAACAGCAAACAACATCATTACAAAAGGTAAAATAGTTTTACCAAGAGTGCCTATTTCAAACATGGCGTAGATTACAATAGCTGTCAATGCAAGACAAAATAGTAACACCATGGAAAGATGTAGATAGCGTAGATAGCTAATTAATGCAGTAATCGTTATAATTGACGCAATTACTATCTCGTTTCCATCTGTTAAAATACCTACGGCTATAGCCAAAGTTAATTGGGATCCTACTATAAAGGCATCATCTAAGCCATGTCCATACAATTTTAGACGACTTAAAACTTCTGCTCCTGCAAAACCAATGGTGGTATATAGGAATACAATTACATTAAAATTTTCAGTTATTAAATCCTCGCTGAGTAAAGTTAAGAAACCACAGATAGAGGAGTATAAAAAACTTCCCAATATGAAAAAAGCCAGTCTGATTAATAGGTTATTACTGTTTTTAGGAGTTATTAGTTGTTTAGAAATGGCCTTATATTGTTCATTATCTATGAAGCCCCCTACTTTTAAAGAATATGCTTCTTCTACTAGAATCAAATTCTCTAATTCACCTTTATCGTATACTATCATCGTTACTGTTTTTATTGAATTTTTTAATAAGGCGAATAAATAGGATTATAGAAATTATGAAATAAAAGGGCACGAAAAAGAAGAAAGAAATTAAAAATTCATCAATATTTAGTAAAGCAATAGCTTTGAATAAAATGATATTAACTCCAATATAGGCGTAAATGATTGTGAAAACAAAAAGAGAAACAGATTTGACTTTGTAACTGGAGATATAAAAGTAATACAAGGCAGCAGCTAAAATAACTCCGAATATTAACCAGTATGGTTCAAATAAATTAGTAACACAGGAAATACTTATAAGGTGTAATCCAAAAGCCAAATAGACTAAGGTGAAATGTTTTTTTAATGCAATTTGGTTACTGTAAATTGACCAAAGAACGAGTACTATGCCTAAGCCAATTGCTGAATAGCTCAACGTATTTGTTGTGTAGAAATCATTACTAAGCAATGCTTGAGGACTAACTGATAAACCAATGTATGCAGCCAAGCCAGTGATTGCAATGGATAAGATGCTTTTGTTATCAAAATAATAGGCGCAAAAAAGTCCAATCACTGTGGGAACTAAAGTAGCCAATCCGTAATGAGTGCCAAAAGCGTTGTATTGAAATTGTAAATAGCCTATAAAAATACAAGTCAAAAGAACAGCCGAAAGAATAAGGTAATCAAATATGGGGTTGTCAAAACTAGTTTCTCCTTTTTGATATCCAGTGCTATTCTTGAAACTGAAGTAGTAGCAAATAACAGTTACCACTAATAATAATGATATGATAGCGATATGACCAATCGTTTCAATGTTTTGATAAATCAATATTCCAATTCCCGTAGTAAAGAATAAAACTGACAGGTATAGAAACAATTTTAACTCGGTGTTTAGCGAAAAAATCTCTAAATTTCGATACGCTTTAACCTGCTTAAATTGAGTGTCCGTTATTAATTTTTTCTCAAAAAGAGTTTGAGTTGCTTGTTCTTTAAAAGAATCCATAGTTATATTTTAAATGGGCTACTATTCAAATATATGTATTCTGTGTTGATTTTCCGTACTACTTTTTTCGCATAGTATAATTTCAAAAAAAATCCATTCAGTTAAGAATGGATTTTTAAAGAAGTTGTGCAAATTATAGTTGTTGTATTTTTAATACGATTTGTTCATTTTATCCTTTATCTCTGCTAAACACAAATTATTAATACTCCCTTCGTGAGTATGTTTAGTCTCTTTTGGAGATTCGTAAGTGCCATTCTCTAATTGCTCCGCTACAGCTTTGTATGCGTCTCTAAAAGGCATTCCGGCTACAACCATTTCGTTTAAAGTATCTACAGTAAACAGGTAGTTGTATTTTTTATCCGCTAGAATATTGTCTTTTACTTTGATATCTTTTATAGAGAAAATAGCAATATCTAGACAGGCTTTTAGGTTTTGAATAGCCGGAAACAATCCTTCTTTCAATAATTGTAAATCGCGGTGGTATCCACTTGGAAGATTATTTGTGATTAAAGTGATTTCGTATGGCAAGGCTTGAATCTTGTTGCATTTTCCGCGAATCAATTCAAAAACATCTGGGTTTTTCTTGTGAGGCATTATGCTAGAACCTGTTGTCAAATGCGCAGGTAAACCAATAAAATCAAAATTCTGACTCATATATACGCAGACATCCATCGAGAACTTAGCCAAAGTTGCAGCTACACTGCTCATTGCAAAAGCCAAAGTTTTTTCTGATTTTCCACGGCTCATTTGAGCGGCAACCGAATTGTATTTTAAAGTTTCGAAACCTAATTCTTTTGTAGTGAATGTTCTATTAATAGGGAAGGAGCTACCGTATCCTGCGGCAGAACCTAGAGGGTTTTGATTCACCACTTTCAATGCAGCATTCAACATCGTGATATCATCAATCAAGGTTTCTGCATAAGCTGAAAACCACATTCCGAATGAAGATGGCATAGCGATTTGCAAGTGCGTGTATCCAGGTAGCAAAACATTTTGATATTTCGCTGCTGATTCCATTAGTAAATCAAAAAGCGATTTTACTTGCTCTTTTAAATCAATAACAACGTCTTTTAAATACAAGTTGACATCAACTAGAACTTGATCGTTTCGAGAACGAGCAGTGTGTATTTTTTTACCAGCATCTCCTAGTTTCTCTGTAAGTAAATATTCAATTTTGGAGTGTACATCTTCAAATGAATCTTCGATTGTGAAATTTCCTTCAGCAACATCGGTAATGATATCGTTTAAAGCAACTACTAACGAATCAGTTTCAGTAGTTGTTAATAAACCAATACTTCCTAACATTTTAGCATGAGCAATAGAGCCCAGAGCATCGTATTTCGCTAGAACCAAATCCAATTCTCTGTCGTTACCAACGGTGAATTGTTCGATTTGTTTATCTGTAGGTATTCCTTTTTCCCAAAGTTTCATAGTATTGTTTTTTTGTTTCACAAGAACAAGTCGCAACTTGTCTGTACTTATTATTTGTAGCCCCGATAGAAGTGAAAATCCTTTTTATTTTGTCTTTAAAAATAAAAAGATTGTAGCGAATAGCGGGAAATTGCTCCTAATTATTCTATTGTTTTAAAAAAATCTCCCAGTATTTTAATATACAATTTAATTCCTTCTTCGATTTCATTTATATATATAAATTCATCTGCTGAGTGCGACCGCAGTGTATCTCCAGGCCCCAATTTCAATGATTTACAGCTCAAAACAGATTGATCAGAAAGGGTAGGAGAGCCATAAGTCGTGCGTCCTAGAGCGATTCCGGCTTGTACTAATCCATGCGATTCTGGAATAGACGAGGAACTTAAATTCATAGAACGCGGCGTAATCTCTGCGTTCACATTGTCTTTTACAATTTGTAAAATTTCATGATTCGTATAGCAGTCGTTAACACGGATATCGATAACCAAATCACATTCTGAAGGTACAACATTGTGTTGTTTTCCTGCATTGATTTGGGTAACAGTCATTTTTACGGGACCTAATTGCTCTGATATTTTGTCGAAAGTATAGTTTTTAAACCATTCCATGACCGGAATCGCTTTGTAAATTGCATTGTCGTCGTTTTGATGTGCGGCATGACTTGATGTTCCTTTTATTTTAACATCCAAGACTAATAAACCTTTTTCAGCTATAGCCAATTGCATTAAGGTAGGCTCGCCCACAATGGCACAATCTAATTCCGGTAAATGTTTTAGGACGCTATTTAAGCCATTTTTACCGCTACTTTCTTCTTCGGCAGATCCAACAATTACAATGTTATAAGGTAAATTTTCCTTGGCATAAAAATGCACAAAAGTAGCTAACAACGAAACCAGACAACCGCCAGCATCATTACTACCTAAACCAAATAATTTACCGTCTTTTACAAAAGCATTAAACGGATCGTTTGTGTAGGCTTGGTTGGGTCTTACAGTATCGTGGTGGGAATTTAAAAGCAAGGTAGGTTTAGTGGCATCAAAATGCTTATTGTAAGCCCAGACATTATTGTTTTCTCTTTTGAAAGGGATATCGTTTGAATTGAACCAGTTTTCAATTAGTACGGCAGTCTTATCTTCTTCACTTGAGAAAGAAGGAGTCTCAATTAGTGATTCTAAAAGTGAAATGGCTTCTTTTGTAAGGATTTGGATGTTTTTCATTTTATTTTTGTTTTTGCCACTAACGCGCAAAGGCGCAAATTTTATTTTTATTAGATATGCGATAAACAATATCCGTTGCTACTCCCTCTCCTTTGGAGAGGGCTGTAGTGAGGATATTTATAATTGTATTGTTGTGCAAATAGCATCGTCGTTTTGTAACATGCTGTGATGGCCAATTCGTATTTTTTGAACTCCTTTAGACAAGCTATTGAAGCAATTGTCTAGTTTTGGAATCATTCCGGAGTGGATGGCTTTTTCTTCTTTTAATTTCGAATATAAGTCGGTATTCATATTTGCAATTACAGAGGAATCATCTTCTGAATCGAATAAAACGCCTGGTTTTTCGAAACAATAATTCAAAGTAACCTCAAAGACTTCTGATAAGGCAATAGCTAATTCACTGGCAATAGTGTCGGCATTTGTATTTAATAACTGTCCGTTTTTATCATGGGTAATGGCACAAAAAACAGGAACGATTCCGCTAGAAAGTAAAGTTTCTAATAGGGGAGTGTTCACTGATTCTACATCGCCTACAAAGCCGTAATCGATTGTGGGATGATTTCTTTTCTCTGACTGGATTAAATTCCCATCTGCTCCAGAAAACCCCATCGCATTAGTATTATGAGCCTGTAATTGCGCCACAATATTTTTATTGATTTGCCCCGCATAAATCATTACTACCACATCAAGCATAGGCGCATCAGTAATACGACGTCCGTCAATCATTTGCGGTACTAAACCAATGCTTTGAGCCATTTTTGTTGCTGACTTTCCGCCACCATGAACAAGTACTTTATAGCCTTCAATGTTGGAGAAATCATTTATAAACTGTTGTAGCTCTTTGGGATCATCAATAATGTTTCCACCAATTTTTATTACGGTAACGGATTTTTTATTGCCCATTTTTTAATATTTTTTGCAAAACTAATTGTGCTGCATAGGTTCTATTGTTAGCTTGTTCGATTACAATTGAATTCTCGCTGTCAATCACTTCATCAGTAACAATCACATTACGTCTAACTGGTAAGCAGTGCATGAACTTGGCATTGTTAGTCAGTTTCATTTTATCTATTGTTACCGTCCAGTTTGGGTCACTATTAGTGATTTTTCCGTACTCTTTGTAGTTGCTCCAGTTTTTGGTATAGATAAAATCGGCATTTTCAAATGCTTTATTTTGATCGTATTCAATCTTGGAATCTTTAGTGATTTCAGGATTTAGTTCGTAGCCTTCAGGGTGTGTAATTACAAAGTCAGCATCTTGTAACTGCATCATTTCCACAAAGGAATTGGCTACAGCCTGAGGTAAAGCTTTAGGGTGCGGTGCCCAAGATAAAACGACCTTTGGTCTGTGTTCAGTCTTGAACTCTTCCATGGTAATCGCATCAGCAAGGGATTGCAAAGGATGTCCTGTTGCACCTTCCATATTAACGATAGGTACGGTGGCATATTTTAAAAATCCAGCCATTACGGTTTCGGCATTGTCTTTTTCTTTGTCTACCAATCCAGCAAAAGCTCTAATCGCTATGATATCACAATATTGAGATACTACTTCCGCAGCCTCCTTAATATGTTCTGAAGCACCCTGATTCATAACCGCTCCATCTTCAAATTCCAGTGTCCAGCCTTCACTGGTAAAGTTCATCACCATGACGTTCATTCCCAAATTTAAAGCCGCCTTTTGAGTACTCAAGCGGGTTCTTAAACTTGGATTAAAAAACAACATCCCTAAGGTTTTGTTCTTTCCTAGTTTTTTATTTTTAAGCGGTTTGCTCTTAATTTTAATTGCCGATTTCACCCATTTAGAGAGAGAGTCGATATCTTTTATTGAAGTGTAGTTCATCGTTATGTTATTTTAGTAAAAGGTATTTTGTCTTTTAAAGCATTCAAAATAAAATTATCATTTAAACCATTGACAACCCAGGTCTCGATATTAGCCGCTTTAGCAATTGCTGCCGCTTCAATTTTAGATTGCATTCCACCTGTTCCTTGAGATGATTTAGTGTCACCTACCTCTTTTTCAAGAGACTTTAGGTCTGTAACTAAAGTAATGGTTTCAGGTGTTATGTCATGGATAGACGATTTTGTGTATATTCCATTTGTATTGGTAGCGATGATTAATATATCAACTTTTAATAAAACAGCTGCTAATGCCGCTAATTTATCATTGTCACCAAATTGAATTTCATCGGTTGCAACGGTATCGTTTTCATTAATAATCGGAATGTAATTGTTCTCTACTAATACATTGATTGTATTGACAATATTTACTTTTGACTGTTCTTTTTCAAAGTCAGAATAGGAGAGTAGACACTGCGAAGAAAGCAATCCTAAGTCGCTGAAATTTTCATGGAAAATCCGCATTAAATGGGGTTGGCCAATCGATGCTAGCGCTTGCTTAACAACTATTTCTCTTCCTTTACTTTCTAGTTTTACGAACTGTTTTGCTGCGGCTATAGCGCCAGAACTAACAATAATAAACTCGTAATCCTCGTTTAAAGCGGAAATTTGCATTCCAATATCCTCAATCTTTCCTCTCGAAATATGATTGGTTTCTCTTGTCAATGTATTTGTACCTATTTTTAGTAATATTCTTTTTTTAGCCATTTTTTGTGATTTAACCGCAAAGGGCACAAAGTTTTTTTGTTTTTAATCTTTATAAACGCAAAGTTCACAAAGCTGTACTTTACTTATTCTTGAGACTTCAAATATTTTTTACTTAGTATATATCTTCTCAAACTGAAAGCTAAATACTGAACACTGATTATTGTGAACTACCTAATCTGTCCGTCTCCGTAAATATACCATTTATTAGTAACTAGGTGTTGCAGTCCTATTGGACCTCTTTGATGTAATTTGTCTGTACTAATAGCTAATTCACCACCAAGACCCAATTGACCTCCATCAGTAAAACGTGTGGATGCATTATGATATACTGCAGCCGTATCCACGTTTTCCATGAATTCTTGTGCGATAGTATCATTTTTAGTAATAATGGATGCCGAATGGCCCCCACAATATTTGTTTATTTTTTCAATTGCCTCTTGATCAGAATTAGTGGTTCCAATGACGATTTTGTAATCTAAGAACTCTTCATACCAAATCAAATCAGTCTCAATTGCTTTTACTCCAGTTGCTTTTGCAACAACATCGTCTCCTAGAACTGTAACATTAAATAGTTGCAGCTCGGTAATAATTTGCTTTGTGAAAACTTCCCAATTTGGCAAATTTCTATCGATTAATACTTTATCCAAAGCATTACAAACTGAAATATTTGAAGTTTTTCCGTTCATGATAATGGCTAAAGCTTTATCTAAATCGGCATCTTTGTTTACATACACAAAATTATTCCCTCTACCACTTACTATTACTGGGCAAGTAGCGTGTTTCTTAACAAAGTTAATCAGGTTTTCACCACCACGAGGAACAATTAAATCGACTTTTTGTGTTGGTTTTTCTAGAAAAGCTTGGGTTTCATTTCGGTTATAATTTAAATATTCGACCCAAGAATTAGCTACATCATTGTCTGTTAAGGCTTGATGCCAAAGGCTTACAATCATTAAATTAGAAAGTAATGACTCTTTTCCGCCTTTTAGCAAAATTTTATTTCCTGATTTAAATGCAATTCCTCCCGCTTCAACAGTAACGTCTGGCCTTGACTCATAAATGATTAAAATAGTTCCAAAAGCAGCCGTTTTATTGCTGACTTTCATGCCGTTGTCATGAGTAAAATTAAATAGAACTTGCCCCAAAGGATCTTCTTGACTTGTCAATTGTTGTAACGATAGAATCATTCCGTCAATTTTAGCATCATCAACGAGCAAGCGTTTTTCCATAGCCAAATCATCACCGGAATAGTTGGCAAGATCTTTCTGGTTTGTGGTTTTTATAGCTGTTCTTTCTTTTTCGAGAAGCACAGCCATTCGACTTAAAACGGCATTTCTTTTTTCGATTGGAAGTATTTTGTTCATTGTTCTAAAATTATGAGCTTTGTCAAAGTTTAAAACTTTATCAAAGATTGATTTATATCTAAGACTTCAATTCTACCAACGATTCTTGCAATGCGACAATAAATGCATCTATCGCATCAGTTGTGATTGTTAGTGGAGGGAGAATTCTCAATAAATTTTTATTGTTGGCACCTCCAGTAAAGATATGCTTTTCGATAATCATCTTTTTTCTCAACGTGCTAACATCAAAATCAAATTCGACACCTAACATCAATCCTCTTCCTTTTACTTTGATGATTTCGGGAATCACTTTTATAGCTTGCATGAAATATGCTTCTACTTTTTTTGCGTTTTCCATCAAACTCTGACTTTCCATTACCTCTAAAACGGCAATACTTGCGGCACAAGCCAAATGACTTCCACCAAAAGTAGTTCCTAGTAAACCATAGCTCGCTTCAAAATGAGGAGCAATTAGAATTCCACCGATTGGAAATCCGTTACCCATTCCTTTTGCCATGCATATAATATCAGGTTTGATGTCATGAAATTGATGTGCAAAGAACTTCCCGCTTCTTCCAAAACCAGATTGTACTTCATCTAAAATTAAAACAACATCATTCGCCTTGCACACTTTTTCTAAGGCTTGAAAAAACTCGGTGGTTCCTTGGTCTAATCCACCTACACCTTGAATAGGTTCAATGATTACACAAGCGACATCGCCTTTTATCAATTCGGCTTCCACCAAATCTATTTCGTTCAATGGCAAGAAAGTAACTATTTGTTGTGCGTTAATCGGTGCGACAATCTTTTTATTATCGGTTGTTGCTACGGCTGCAGAAGTACGCCCATGAAAAGCATTGTGAAAAGAGACTACTCTGGATTTATTGGTATGAAAAGAAGCCATTTTTAAAGCATTTTCATTGGCCTCAGCCCCAGAACTGCATAAAAACAAGCTGTAATCTGTATAACCTGAAAGTTTTCCTAGTTTATCTGCCAGCTCCACTTGTAACGGATTTTGAATTGCATTCGAGTAAAAACTCAAATTATCCAGTTGGGCTTTTACTTTGGCTACATAATATGGTTGTGTGTGACCTATAGAAATCACTCCGTGACCAGAGTATAAATCTAAATATTCGATTCCTTTATCATCTGTAATGATACAATCTAATGCTTTTACTGGAGTGATAGGATATAATGGGTAAACGTCAAATAAGTTCATTGTGTGTATGTTTAAAAGTTTAAGGTTTAAAGTTTCAAGTTCGTATTAACCTGAAACTTTAAAGTTGAAACAAATTTTTAAAACCCTGAAGGTTTCAAATGCAGTCCAGTTGTTTCATCAAGTCCAAACATTAAATTCATGTTTTGGACGGCTTGACCGGAGGCGCCTTTTACTAAATTATCAATTATTGAAGTAATTAGCACCCGGTTTCCTTTTTTCATTAAACTAATGATGCACTTATTTGTTTGCACTACTTGTTTCATGTTGATGTTCGTAGTGGTAACGGTTACGAAAGGCTGGTCTTTATAAAAAGCTTCATATTTAGCAACTAAATTCTCTAAACTTTCTTCTACAGTAGTATATAGAGTAGCGAAAATTCCTCTAGCAAAATCTCCTCTATTCGGTACAAAAATCAATTCGTTTGCATAATCAGCTTGCAGTTGATTCACACTTTGATTGATTTCACCTAAATGTTGATGATCGAAAGCTTTGTAATGCGACATATTGTTTGATCTCCAGCTAAAATGTGTAGTTTCTGATGGGCTAACTCCTGCACCAGTACTTCCTGTTGTAGCGTTGATATGTACATCGCTATTTAATAATCCGTCTGCTGCAAGCGGTAATAAAGCCAATTGGATTGCTGTAGCAAAACAACCTGGATTTGCGATATAGTTTGCGTTTTTAATATTGGTTTTATTCAGTTCAGGCAAACCGTACACAAATGATTTTTCTTTGAATTCTTTGTCCTTTGTCAATCTGAAATCATTTCCTAAATCGATGATTTTAGTATGGCTGGCAAATTGATTTTGTTCTAAAAATTGAATCGATTTTCCATGACCTAAACACAAGAAAACAACGTTTACATTTGGATTTACAGTGTCAGTAAAATTCATTTCTATATCACCCATCAAATCATGGTGTGCCACTGATAGAGGCTTACCAGCGTTTGTAGTACTGTAGACAAAATCAAGTTTTGTGGTTGGATGAAACATTAGTATTCTAATTAATTCTCCTGCCGTATATCCAGAACCTCCTATTATTCCAACATTAATCATGTTTTTTATTTTTTAAAATCTATTAGAATTAAACCTTTGAGATTAATTCGTTTTTTTAACCACATAGAAACATTGCTTTTTATTCTTTTGTTGAGACGTTTCAGTTTTTTTAAAGTAAAACACAGCTATGTGAACCAAGAATGAGTTTCAATAATTCTTTTTTTTCTATGATTCTATGTTGATAAATTTATAATTACTCGTAAGTTTCATTATTTACAGACGAAAATATGTTTTGGGCATTTCCTAGTATCTTGATAAATCCTTTGGCATCATCAGATGTCCAAGCATTGTTCATTTCGCCATATTGACCAAAACCTGTATTCATCAAATCATTATCTGATTCAATTCCGTCAAGCGTAAAGTGATAGGGTTTTAGTGATACTGTTACAGTTCCATTAACTGTTTTTTGAGTGTCTTCAAGAAAAGCCTCAATATTCCTCATTACAGGATCAAGAAATTGACCTTCATGAAACAACATTCCGTACCAGTTTCCTAGTTGCTCTTTCCAGTATTGTTGCCATTTACCAAGGGTGTGTTTCTCAAGTAAATGATGTGCTTTTATGATAATTAATGGAGCAGCTGCTTCAAAACCAACTCTTCCTTTAATTCCGATAATCGTATCACCAACATGTGTATCTCTACCAATTGCAAAGGCATTTGCTAATTTCTCAAGAATAACAATATTGTCAACTGGTGATTTTTTAATACCATTGATAGCAATCAATTCGCCTTTTTCGAAAGTTAAAGCTACTTTTTCTTCACCTTCTTTTTGTAATTGCGATGGATAAGCTTCGCTAGGAAGTGGTTGACTTGAAGTTAAAGTTTCTTTTCCACCTACACTAGTTCCCCAAAGTCCTTTGTTGATTGAATATTGTGCTTTCTCCCAAGAATAGTGTACTCCGTTTTTTGCTAAATAATCGACTTCTTCTTGTCTTGATAATTTCAAGTCTCTAATAGGAGTGATGATTTCAATTTCGGGAGCGATGGTTTGGAAAATTAAATCAAAACGAATTTGGTCATTTCCAGCACCGGTACTTCCGTGAGCAATTGCAGTTGCACCCACAGATTTGGCATATTTTATAGCTTCAATTGCTTGAAAAACACGTTCAGCACTTACAGATAATGGGTAGGTATTATTTTTTAAGACATTACCAAAAATTAAATACTTGATCGCTTTATCATAATATCTGTCTACAATGGTTAGGTTAGCGTGTTTTGCACTTCCTAATTCGTAGGCTCTATCTTCAATTGCTTTCAATTCGGCATCATCAAAACCTCCAGTATTGATTAATACGGTGTGAACTTCATATCCTTTTTCGTTTTTTAAATACTTAAGGCAATATGAGGTGTCTAAACCTCCACTATATGCTAATACAACTTTTTTCATTTTTTGATCTATTATGGGCTATTGGCTTTAAGCCTTTAGCAGATTATATATTTTAATTTAATTTAGTCTTCTAAGAAAAGGGCTTGTTTGATTTTTTTCAAACGATTCCAAATTCTAACATTAAAAGGATGTTTTGGAGGAATCTTAGCTTTTTCCTTTGGATCATAAAGCATTCCTGTACACAAGCACATTTTGTTGTCTTTGCTTTTTAAAATTTCATAATTGGTACAAGTTTGACATCCTTTCCAAAAACTGGGATCTGTCGTTAGTTCAGAAAACGGAACGGGTTTATATCCCAATTCAGAATTGATTTTCATTACAGCTAATCCCGTTGTGATTCCGAATACTTTTGCATTTGGATATTTTTTCAAAGAGTAATCAAACACCTTGGATTTAATTTTTTTGGCTAGGCCTATATTTCTGTAATCAGGATGTACAATTAATCCTGAATGCGCCACATAGTTGCTGTCTTGCCAACTTTCGATATAACAAAAACCTGCAAAAACGCCGTTGTCTAAAGCGATAACAGCATCTTGATTTTGCATTTTTTTCAGAATATATTCAGGCGTTCTTTTAGCAATTCCAGTTCCTCTCAACAAGGCAGACGACTCTATAGTATCGCAAATAATTTGTGCGTACTTAAAATGCTCTTCCTGGGCAATAATAATAGAGATATTCATTACAAGAGTTGAATTTTTGAGTTAAAAAATGATTTGTAAGATAGTTTTAAAATGCATTTTTTGTTTCCCAATATAAAATAACAAAAATACGAATTTATCATCCAATGAACTGAATAACAAGGAAGTACTATGGAAGGTATATTAATTTTGGAAAATAGTATTCCAATGGAAAACAAATGTGATTTCAAAATGGCAAAAAAATAAATGAATAGAAATATTTACAACACAACTGTGGATACTATACTAATAGCGTCCGTACTTCGGGAGAAGTAGCAGTTGTGATTATCCGTGAGTTTGGATTAATATTTAAATTTGTATTATTCATTGGTGCAAAAGTACACTATTTTATTTCACACAACACTAAACTTTATGCTTTCTAACAAAATTTTAATTCTTTGTTGTTTTTTCAAAAAAAAAAAACTCCTTGAGAATAATCTTTCTCAAAGGAGCTGTAAAGTTTGCTTATTTTCTAAAAGGATTTCTACTGATTGTATTTTTTATCTTAGATTTTAAATCCTCAGCAGTGTCATAAATAATTTGCTCATTTGATGGGAAAAGGATTCTACCATTATCGAAATACCCATAGTAATTATCATCTGCGGCGAGTCTGTCTCCTTTGTATTTTGAGTAGATATTTTCGAAGACGGATTGAGCCGTCAGCGGAAATGATTTTAAAAGACGATTATTTTGATAATCTACATAATCTACAACGGCATTAATTTGACAGGATTTAAATTGTCTAGATTCATAAATAAGTACGGTTAAATTTTTAAAAACATCTACCATAATTACTTTTCCGTCCTTGTCTAAAACCTCTTTCCCATTGTCATCTAATAGTTTAGTTGTACCGTCTTTTACTTTACGTACTTTCACGAATTCTTTCTGGTTTATTTGTTCTGGCGATAAGTAAATTTGATTGAAAAGAATACGCATTCCGTAATCATAATTAATGCCTTTTTGTTTGTAGGTATGATATACGGTCCATTTGTCATTTAAGCCATAGGTATCAAAGTCTAGTAGTGAATTTTGCAATCGGGCTGGGATAATCAGGTTGCTTTGGTTTACCGTTTCCACCATCACATAATCAGAACCCTTGTAAAGCGCATTATCCATAAGAGTCAATACGTCTTTGTAATTAGGGTTTATTTGATTCAAATACTGTAAGTCGTCATAAGCTTTCCTGAAATTCATTTTATTGGCTGTAAGCAATAATTTTTTAGAATTAGCATATAGATAGGAGGACAGCGCATTTTTACTATCAATAATTTGATCGTTATAATTGTCAAAAGGAAATATAGCATTTCTTCGTTCTCTAATTAGTGGTAAAGGAAGTAGTGGTTTTATTTTTTCCTGACGCTGATTAAGTAACAAGTAAATATTGTACATTTTTTCTAATTGGACAGGATTTGCGTCTTTGGCTAATAGATTAATAGCGTTCAAGTCGCGCTCTTTAGCTTTAGCAAAAGCTTCTTCTAGTAAATAGATGTAATCCTGTTTTCCTTTTTTGTCTTTATTGGTACGTAAGTTGGAAATCGCTTTGTCGATTGCCACGTCATAATTGCCGGAACTTAATAAGTTTTGGGTACTTTTTACACCACAGGAAGCAAGAATAATTACAAGCGAAAGTAGGAGTATAGTTTTTTTCATAGATTTTAGTTTAAGTAAATGTATTTGTTTTCAATTTAAAACTCCAAAAATAATACCATAAAAAAACCATCAAAGTAGATTTGATGGTTTTGATTTTTATAGGAAATAATGAATTAATGTGCTGATGAAGTCCCAGTGTCTAAATTTACACCTTGGCTTTTTAGTATTTTAGGACAGTAATAACCATAAAATGCCAAATAGGCAAAACCAAGAAGAGGTACCACATAAGAAAAACGTGTAAAAGTAATACCAAGTATTCCGTTTGGATTAGTTAAATCTAAATCGCATATTGCTCCTTGAACTAGCGGGATTACACCACCACCAAGAATCATCATAATTAAGAATGAAGACGCTTTTCCAGTGTTTTTTCCTAACCCTGCGATAGCTAAATCGAAGATAGATGGCCACATGATTGATAAGAATAAACCTCCTGAAATAAAGAAGTATTTAGCGATTTCAGTATCTGTACAAACTAAACCTGCAAACATCATTGTTAAACCAGCGATTGCAAAAAGCATTAATGTTTTACCTGCATTTTTACCACCAACAAAACTAACGCCTATAAACAATAAGATCCAAAGAGGGTAGATGTAGAATTCAGAAACATTATGACCAGCAAATATATTAGCTCCGATAATTACTCCAAATGCTAAAGCGGGGACGATAAACTTAAGCGCAGTATTTACTAAGTTAGTTGTGTTAAAAACATTCACACCACCATTCCAGCGACCAATCATTAAACTTCCCCAGTAAAGTGCAATAAATGGAGAAATTGCGTCTTCTAAAATACCGCCAAATTCTTTCGTATGTAGTAAAGCTGGGAGATTACTGATAATTGTTACCTCTGTTCCAACATATATAAAGATACCTATCATTCCTAAGTATAATTGTGGATAGTCTAAAATGCTGAACTTAGCGTGTTTGTTTTCAATTTTAGCTTCAATTACATCTGTTTTTGCTGGATCCTCTATTCTAGAAAAATACATGAATATTGCAACTAAAACGAAAGTAAGACCTAAAATTATAAAAGGTAATTTAATATCTTCTAATGAAAGACTTGTCTTTTTGTTATCTCCCATTCCAAAAAGTGCAATACCTAGAAGAATAGCACCAAGTGTTGTTCCAAATGAGTTTAAACCTCCAGCCAAAGTTAAACGGTGTGCTCCAGTTGCTGGACTTCCCATTTTAATAGCAAGTGGATTTGCAACAATTTGTTGAATAGAAAACCCAAGACCCACAGTAAACAATGCGGTCAAAAAGAATGGAAAACTTTCCATTGTTGCAGCAGGAACAAATAAAAACGAACCTATCGCAGAAATAAGTAATCCTGTAGAGAGTGTTTTTTTATAGCCAAATTTTTGTAAAACATCAGACTTTAAAGAAACAAGAAAGAAAATTAGTGAGCCTACAAAATATGCGGCATAAAATGCCCAAGCCACTAGTTGTGATTGCAGTTGAGATAATGTAAAAACTTTTTTGAAAACGGGTATTAATATATCATTGGCAGAGCCAACAAAGCCCCAAAAGAAGAAGACTATTATTAATGATATAAACTGTCCCCACTTAGTTTGTAAATTTTCTGAATTCATGATAATTGATGGTTAATTTTTTTAGTTCGGTCGTAAATGTAGATTTTAAGTAAAGTAAAAAAAAATTATTTATAAGAAAATTGATTAAAATTATACAATCGGCAGTATTTCTATAATGAACAACATATTTTTGTCGTTTGGTACGTTTTTTATCATAGATTTTCTAATCCAAAATTCTAATTTTTACATCTTTGCTATAATTTCTTCCTATGGGAAGTGTATAAGAATGTACTTGTATTCTATTTCCTTCTATAGATTTTACTTTGTTTACAGCTATAATATAGGATTTATGGATGCGAGTAAATTGATCCTCAGGCAACTCTTCGGATAAAGCGGTTAAAGATTTATGGGTAATGTAAGTTTTATCAGTAGTAACTACTTTTATATATTCTTTCATCCCTTCGATAAATAAGATTTCATCAATGATTATTTTCACCATTTTCTTGTCAACTTTGATAAAAATATGAGAATCAACCTTTAGCGTATCAGCTTTTAAATTGTTTTTTAAATTAAAATCAGCTTCGATTTTGTGAATACACTTAATAAAACGAGGAAGCGGTATGGGTTTAACTAAATAATCTAAAACATCAAGCTCGTAACTCTCGGCAGCAAATTCTCTAAAAGCGGTCGTAATCACAATTTTAGTTTTGTTTTCAATCAATCTGATTAGTTCAAAACCAGTCATTAAAGGCATGTGTATGTCTAAAAAGACGACATCGATAGCGTTGCTGTTTAGAAAATCTAACGCCTCTATTGGATTATGAAAAGTCCCGATGATTTCAAAATCAGAAAAATTAGTAAAATAATTCTGCAGTATTTTTGTTGCTAAGGGCTCATCATCAATCAAAATACATTTAATCTTCATTTTGGATGGGTATTTGCAGTCGAATGATATAATAATTGAATTTTATTGTTTTTTCTAAAGTGAAATTATTTTGAAAAATCAATTTCAACCTTTTTTTGGTGTTGGATAAACCAATCCCTTTTTTTGTTTTAGTATTTTGTGAAAGTACAAAATTATTTAGTATTTCAAATTGCAGCTTGGTTTTATCGATTACTTTGCAATTAATCTTAATTCTGAGGTTGTTATTGCAAGGTCCGCCGTGCTTAAACGCGTTTTCAATCAATGTTATGACGAGCAAAGGTGGAATTTTTATGTCCTCAATGTTTGATTCGATATTTACCGCTACTTCCACATGCTCAAAACGAAGTTTTTCGATTTCGATATAATTCTGGATATAATCAATCTCTTTCGTTAAGTCCACCATTTGGGTTCCCTTAATATCATACAAAACATATTCCATCAATCGTGAAAGTTTTAAGATTACATCAGGGACTTTTTTAGAGGATTCTAAAGATAAAGCATAGAGATTATTGAGCGTGTTGAAAAAAAAGTGTGGTTGTATTTGAGTCTTCAGATATTTGAGTTTCATCTTAGACTGATTTTGCTTCATAATCGTATTTCGATCTCTTTCTTTTAGCCAATTCATAGTAGAGAAGACAGAAGAAGCAATAGATAGTACATAAATTTCGCCAATGGTTACTGCAACAATATGGTTAATATCAAAGGGACGATATACTTTGTTGGCTTCAGGCCAAATATTTTCTGAAATCATATAATAGGTCAATCCAGTTTTGGCCATATAAATAACAGCTAAACTGGCTAGTAGCGCTAAGGTATATTTATAGTATTCGAATTTTACAATGTAACGAGGAATGAGCACAATTAGATTAAAGTACACAAAAGGTATGTGCAAGGAAAACTCAATTAGGTTGGATTTAAAAGAGTATGGATAATTATCAAAGTAAGAACCCCAACGCAAAAAGTTGATTAAAAAAAAGATAACCCAAAACCAAATATGATTTCGGAACTCCGTATTAAATTTTATTTTTCTAATGGGCTTCAATTGAAAATAAATTAGAGGTTAAATCATTGCTTTTCAAAACTATTAACAGGATTAATTTGCAACTTTAAGGAATTTGCAACCAAAAATCGAATTTTAATCCAATAAAATCCAAAATAAAATGAATTTAACATATTAACTGCTTAACAACTACAGTTCGTTAAAGAAATGATGTCGTTTGTTGAATATTAGTAATTTTTTCTATCAGAATGCTTTAGTAAAATACACTTTGTTTACTAAAGGATGTGGTTAATGCCGATTTTCATGTTGTTAGTATAATTTATTTTTTTAAGAATGTTTTAACAGATAGATTTACACTATAACTAACAAAAATCAATAAAAATGAAACAAATTATTTCAATCTTTATGATTCTTTTCACTGTACAAGTTTCACTTGCGCAAATGAAAACTGTCAAAGGTTCGGTTACAGATGGAAATGGCGCTCCTATACCAGGAGTTAATATTATCGTTCAAGGTGAAAGCACGTCTGCAAGTACTGACTTTGATGGTAATTTCTCTGTTCAAGTTGCAAAAGGTAAAACCTTAACTTTTTCTTATTTAGGTTTAGAGACAAAAAATGTTGTGGTGGGTGAATCTAGCACAATCAATGTCAGAATGAATGAGGCAGCTACAAATTCTTTAAATGAAGTTGTGGTTACTTCATTAGGAATCACTAAAGCGAAAAAAACATTAACTTATTCAGCTCAGGAATTAAAAGGGGAGGAATTAGTACGAGTGAAAGATGCTAACATTATCAATACAGTTGCGGGTAAAATAGCTGGTGTAGCGATTACTAAAAGTTCCTCAGGTTCAGGAGGTTCAACTAAGGTGATAATTAGAGGTAATTCTTCGTTTACAAATAACCAACCATTATATGTAATTGATGGTATTCCATTGTCAAATGGAGGTTCTGTTCAACCTAATGGAACTTTTGGAGATTTAGCTGGAGGTAATAGAGATGGAGGAGATGTTGTTTCCTTAATTAATCCTGATGATTATGAGGGTATGACTGTGCTTAAAGGAGCGGCTGCTTCTGTATTATATGGTAGTCAAGGTGCAAATGGTGTCATATTACTAAGTTCTAAAAAAGTAAAAGCAGGTGTAGAAACATTCAATGTAAACTCAGTTACTACATTTGATTCTGTAGCTTATTTACCTGAATTTCAATCTGATTATACTTCAAATGCAGGAGATGCCAAAAGCTGGGGAGCAAAACAAAAAGTAGAAGGAGATATCAAAGATTTTTTTAATACTGGAACTACTCAAATTACTTCTATGTCTTTTTCGAAGGCTACTGAAGGGGCTTCTACTAGTTTAACCTATGCAAATACAGATGCGTCTGGAGTAATACCAGGAAATCATTTGAAGAAAAATAATTTTGGAATACGTCAAACGTCAAAGTTTTTTGATGATCGATTGAATGTAGCGGTAACTGGTAATTATGTTTCTCAAAAGATTAACAACAGGCCTGTAAACGGTTTATACTTTAATCCAGTGAGTGGTGTTTATTCTCATCCTAGAGCATTTAGCCTAAATGATTTGAAGAACTATGAAGTTTTTGATGTTACTAAAAACTGGAATGCTCAAAATTATCCTGGATTTGCGGCAGTTAATGAAAATAATGAAAATCCATATTGGCAAATTAACAGACAAAAATCTTTTGATACTAATAATTTCTTTAATGGAGCTATTGCTTTAGATTACAAAGTTACCGATTGGTTTCGTTTAACTTCAAGATATAGTTATAACAGAAGTGAAAGTAATTTTGAAAAAGAAATGTACGCTACATCAGCTACTTCTTTAGTACATCCTAAAGGAAGATACATTAATTCTAACTCTATCGCAAGTCAAAATTATGCAGATATAATAGGTTTAATAAATACTAATTTCTCAGAAGATTTTTCTTTTAGTGGAACTGTTGGAGCAAGTATTAATAATGGCAAGAGTACAGGACTTACTTTAGATTCTGGAATTGGTGGCGGATTGAAAAATGCTAATATTTTTACTTTAGGAAATTTTGCAAATAATAATGGGAATTATCAAACTGCGTATCAAAGAGAAGTACAATCTGTATTTGCAGCAACTACATTGGGTTACAAAGATTATTTATTCCTAGATGCTGCCGCAAGAAATGATTGGTCATCGACTTTAGTAAACACAGATAATCCAAGTTTCTTTTATCCTTCTTTAGGTGTAACAGCGATTATAAGCGAAATGACTACAATGCCAGATTTTATCAATTTTGGAAAAGTACGTGCTACTTATGCACAAGTTGGTAATGACATTGCCGCTTTTATTACAAGCCCTACCTATTCAATAATTGCAGGTCAACCAGTTAATCCTCCTGTAGGTCCAAGACCAGGAACTACTTTGAAACCAGAATTGAAATCAGAGTATGAATTAGGTACAGAATGGAGAATGTTTAATAATAGATTAGGTTTTGAAGTTTCATACTATGATTCGAAAACTAAAAATCAATATATGCAAGTTCCTGCTGAATCTACAAATGAAAATGGATACCTAAACTATGCAATAAACGCTGGGAGTATTTCTAACAAAGGATTTGAGGTGGTTTTATTTGCTGATCTTATTAAAGGCGATAAATTTAACTGGGAATCTAGAATCAACTATTCTCAAAATAGGAGTAAAGTGAATGATATTCCTGCCCAAAATCTAGAAGGAAGAATCGTGCTGACTGATCCAGGATCGAATAATTATAGATATTCATTAATAGAAGGAAGACCTTTTGGTATAATTGAAGGTAAAAACATTCAAAAAGATGATCAAGGAAGATTGTTAGTTGGTGATAATGGGAAGTTGTCTGTTAATGCTGATTGGGAAGAAGTTGGAAATGCTAATCCAGATTTCATGTTAGGTTTTTCTAACACATTCAAATTTGGAGCTTTTACAGCAAACATTCTGATTGACGGTCGTTTTGGTGGTGAAGTTTTAAGTTTAACGGAAGCTATCAATGATTTTAACGGAGTTTCTAAAGCTAGTGGTGATGCCAGAAATGCGGGTGGTGTAAAAATTAATGGTGCTAAAGCAGATGGAACGGCTGTAACTACAATGGATGCTTTTGATTACTACGATAAAACCGCAGGAAGAAACGGTGCAACTGGTGAATATGTTTATGATGCAACTAATATTAATGTAAGAGAGGTTTCTATTGGATATACTTTCAGTAAAACTAAATTACCATTTATGCAAACAGCAAGTATCTCTTTAATCGCAAGAAACTTATTCTTTATTTATAAAGATGCTCCATTCGATCCTAATATTGCATTGAGCACAGGTGAAGGCTTGCAAGGTGTGGATGTTTTCGGTTTACCGTCAACAAGAAGTATTGGTATTAATTTAAATTTAACTTTTTAATCTTACAATCATGACAATAAATAAAATAAAAAGAACAGCATTATGCCTTTCTTTACTTACGGCTTTTAGTTGTACAGATAATTTTGAGGAGATAAATACAAATCCAGAAGGAGCAACCACAGAGCAATTAGATCAAGACTATAATAGTATCAAATCTCTATTTAAACCAGCTTTTAATCATTTGTATATTTGCGAAACTACATGGCAATACCAAATTCAGCAAAGTTTACAAGCTGATGGGTGGTCAGGTTATATGACTACTCCAGTTCCTTTTGGACCACAAAACAATCATGATTATGTTTTGAATGGAGGATGGAACAGTTATGCCTGGGACGATGCTTACGTTAATATTATCTCGTATTTATACAAGGCAGAACAACGTTCAAAAGATAAATTTAATCAATTTTACGCTTGGTCACTAATATTGAAAGTTGCTACTATGCAAAGAATTACGGATATGTACGGACCAGCTGTTTACTCTAAATTTGGTAAAGGTGTTGCTACTTACGATTCGCAAAAAGACATCTATAATCAAATGTTTAAGGATCTAGATTTTGCTGTTGCCGAGCTAACAAAAAGAAATGCTGCGGGCGAAAAAACAGCATTTGATGAAACTGATTTGTCATTGTATGAGGGGAAATATGCAAACTGGACTAAGTATGCTAATTCCTTGCGACTAAGAATGGCCATGCGTATTTCTAAAGTTGACCCTGCCTTAGCAAAAACGGAAGCAGAAAAAGCGATCAGTCATTCATTAGGAGTTTTTACAAATAATGGTGATGCGTTAAAAATTAAATCTCCTACTGATCTTAACGTAATTGATGTTATGAGTCATAGTTGGGTAGGTTTATTTATGGGCGCTGATATGGAATCTATATTAGGAGGTTATCAAGACCCAAGAATAGCTAAATATTGGAATACTTCAAAAATCACTCCTGGAGAGTATAAAGGTGTAAGAACCGGAATTGTATATCCTTCTGGAAGTACTTATTCTAAATTCTCTCAAACAGGTCCTAGAACTAAAACTGGGGAAATTACTTGGATGTCTACTGCAGAAGTTTATTTCCTTAGAGCCGAAGGTGCTTTAAGAGGATGGAATATGGGGGGAACTGCACAAAGTTTATATGAAGCAGGTATAAAAGCGTCATTTGAACAAAATGGTGCGGAAGGGGCTGACGCTTATATTACAGATAATACCAAGCTACCTAAAGATTACGTAGACCCACTTAATCCTGCAAATAACGCACAAGCAATTAGTAAGATTACTGTTGCTTGGGGAATTGATAAGGAAAAGAATTTAGAGAAAATTATTACTCAAAAATGGATCGCTACTTATCCTGATGGTCAAGAAGCGTGGTCTGAATTTAGAAGAACAGGATATCCAAAATTATTCAGAATATCTAATAACCAAAGTAATGGCCTTATTAGCACGGAGCTTGGAGTGAGAAGACTAGCTTTCTCCAATTCAGAAGTTAGTAATAATAAAGAAGGAGTAGCTTCAGGAGTTGCAGCGCTAGGAGGGCTTGATAATGGAGCAACTAGACTTTGGTGGGATACCACTGGGCCTAATTTTTAAATAACAAATTAAGTTAATAAGTTAAAATGGTATAGGTATGTAAATTACTTATACCATTTTTAAAAACCACTTCTTTATAAAGTCGTATTAAACAATATAAAATGAAAATTTCTTTAGAAATTAAACCGGATATAAGTTATAAGAGTGCTGGAAAATTTGAAGACACCAGATTTGAAAAAATTCACAATGAGATTTTCAAAAGTTCAAGTGAAGCGTCTTTAATTATAGCCCAAGAAATAGCTCAATTAATAAGAGATAAGCAAGAACAAAACCAAGCTTGTGTTCTAGGTCTGGCAACTGGTTCTTCGCCTATAAAAGTGTACGAGGAATTAGTACGCATGCACAAAGAAGAAGGACTTAGTTTTAAGAATGTGATTACATTCAACTTGGATGAGTACTATCCAATGACCAAAGAAAACAGCAAGAGTTACCACTACTTCATGCATCAGCATCTTTTTAATCATATTGATATTAAACCTGAAAACATCAATATTCCTGATGGGACTGTGGTTATAGAAGAGTTGAATCAGTACTGTATTGATTATGAAATGAATATTAGAAATTCAGGTGGCTTGGACTTTCAATTATTAGGAATAGGACGTACAGGTCATGTTGGCTTCAACGAGCCAGGTTCTCATATTAATTCAGGAACTAGGATCATTACCTTAGATTATATTACTAAAGTTGATGCATCATCAGATTTTAATGGAGTTGATAATGTTCCTAAAAGAGCGATCACCATGGGAGTTTCTAGTATTATGCGATCTAAAAGAATTGTATTGATGGCTTGGGGACAAAACAAAGCAGATATTATAAAAAGAACGATTCAGGGAGATATTAGTTCTGAGGTTCCTGCTACATTCTTGCAAAATCATACTAATACTACTTTTGTTGTGGATCAATCTGCGGCTTCAGAATTGACTCGATTCAAAACACCCTGGTTAGTAGGGGAATGTTTTTGGACACAGGAATTGAAGAGTAAAGCAATTGTTTGGCTTTGCCAAAAAACAAATCGAGCCATTCTCAAATTAACAGACAGAGATTACAACAATAATGGGATGTCAGATCTTCTAGCGCAAGAAGGTTCTGCCTATGATTTGAATATTAATATGTTTAATGTTTTACAACACACTATAACAGGATGGCCAGGAGGAAAGCCTAATACCGACGATTCTCATAGACCTGAAAGGGCGTTTCCTGCAAAAAAACGTGTAGTTCTTTTTAGTCCTCATCCAGATGATGATGTGATTTCAATGGGCGGAACTTTTTCGAAATTAATAAAGCAAGGACATGATGTACATGTCGTTTATCAAACATCAGGGAACATAGCAGTTACTGATGACGAAGCTTTAAAATTTGCCGAGGTGGCCAATGATTTTGTTGGAAATGATGCTAGCAAAATTAATTTCCGTGCTGTTGTAGATTTTTTAAATACTAAATCAGAGAATCAATCAGATTCTTTAGAAGTTAGAAAATTAAAAGCTTTAATACGTCGTCGTGAATCCTATGCCGCAACAAGATATATAGGTTTAAAAGATGAGAACACCCATTTTCTTGACATGCCATTTTATGAAACCGGTCAGATAAAGAAAAAACCCATAAGCGCAGTAGATATAAGTATTGTAGCGGATATCATCGAAAAAATAAAACCCCATCAAGTTTTTGCGGCTGGTGATTTAGCTGATCCCCATGGAACTCATGAAGTTTGTTTGAATGCCGTTTTTGCAGCTATGAAACAATTAAAACATAAATCTTACATGGATGATTGCTGGTTATGGTTGTACCGGGGCGCTTGGCATGAATGGGATTTACATGAAATTGATATGGCAGTACCATTGAGTCCAGATGAAGTTTTATTGAAAAAACACGCGATTTTATATCATCAATCCCAAAAAGACAGAGTGATGTTTCAAGGAAATGATTCTAGAGAATTTTGGGTTCGAGCTGAGGATCGAAATAGAAACACAGCAAAACTGTATGACGATTTAGGCTTGTCAGAGTACGAAGCGATAGAGGCTTTTAAGCGTTTTGATTATTAAAAACAACATTTTAAATTTAGTTACTACTATATGAAATACTCCTTAATCTTACTATTTGTAGCTTTTATATCAAATGCCCAAATAAAAAAAGAGCAATTAGATTTGATGCCTTGGCCTCAAAATATAAATTTGACTGATGGTACTTTTGCATTAAGCAAAAATTTTAAAGTAAATATTACTGGAGATCCAAATTCGAGAATTTATGTAGGAACTACAAATTTTCTACGACGATTAGATGGAAGAACCGGGCTGTTTCTCGCGCAAGGCTTTATAACTCAACTGAACGAATTTCCAGAGGCCGAGTTGCAAATTAATTGCTCTAAAAAAGGAAAGATTGATCTCTATGAAGATGAAAGTTACCATTTAGACATTCAACCCAATAAAATTACGATTAATGCCACAACCGATATTGGTGCCCTGCATGCATTAGAAACTTTATTGCAGTTATTGCAAAATAACAGCAGTTCTTATTTTTTTCCAACAACTTCGATAACAGATTTGCCGAGGTTTACTTGGAGAGGTTTAATGATCGATGTAGCAAGGCATTTCCAGCCAGTCGACGTAATCAAACGAAATCTAGATGCCATGGCGGCTGTCAAAATGAATGTTTTTCATTGGCATTTAACTGACGATCAAGGTTGGAGAATTCAAATAAAGAAACATCCTAGATTAACTGCATTGGCTTCGGATGGTTCTTTCTATACTCAAGAAGAAATTAAAAGTATTGTAAAATATGCTGATGAAAGAGGGATTCTTGTTGTTCCAGAAATTGACGTTCCTGGGCATGCTTCTGCTATATTAACTGCCTATCCAGAATTGGGGAGCAAAATAATTCCTTTGACAAACGGAAATTCAGAGAAGAATATGCAAGCAATGGCTTTGTCAACTTACGGAATCGAAAGAAATGCAGGTATTTTTAATCCAACTTTAGATCCCACGAATCCAAAAACCTATCAATTACTAAGTGAAATTTTTGATGAGGTTTGTCCATTATTTCCGGGTGCCTATTTCCATATTGGCGGCGATGAAAATGAAGGAAAGGATTGGGATTCAAACCCACGAATTCAGGAATTTAAAAAGAAAAATAAGCTAGTTACTAATCATGATCTTCAAACCTATTTTACGATGAAATTAGTTCCGATGTTGAAAAAATACGGAAAACAATTGATGGGATGGGAAGAGATTATGACAAAAGACATGTCTAAAACGGCTATTATACATTCTTGGAAAGGACCAAATGAAGGCGTTCCCGTTGGGCAATCAGTTGCAAATGCTGCAAAAAATGGTTATAAAACCGTTTTGTCAAATGGATATTATATTGATTTGATGCAAAGTGTAAATGACCATTATTTGAATGATCCAATTCCCAAAGGAAGCAATCTAACAGCTGATGAAAAATCCAGAATATTAGGAGGAGAAGCAACCATGTGGACCGAACTCGTAACTCCTCTAACGCTTGATTCCAGAATTTGGCCAAGGACTGCAGCCATTGCTGAGCGATTATGGTCTAACCAAGAGGTAGTGGATGTAAATAGTATGCATAAAAGGATGAAAACAGTATCGTTTCGACTCGAAGAACTTGGAATTACACACATTCGAAACAAACATGTAATTTTAAGAAATATTAGTAATAATCAGGAAACAAAAGCTTTAGAAGATTTTTCGAATGTATGCGAACCACTGAAAATCTATAAGCGTAATGCTGGCGGAACTGAATATCAGATGTACTCTCCTTTGACATTATTTGCTGATGCCTGTACAGCCGATGCTTCGGATGCATTAGATTTTGATAGCGCGGTAAATAAATACTTAGAAAATAAAAATACGGAGAATCAAAAATTGGTTACTGATTTCTTTAGAAAATGGATTGAGATGGATGCAAATTTAATTGCATTAAGTGCTAATGCACCACTTGTACAGCCGCTGTTGCCTTTATCTAAAAGTCTAAGCGATTTGTCACAGCAGCTTTTATTGGTGATTGAGAAGAAACAAGTTACTAATACTGCTTCTATTAAAGATCTTTTAGAAAAATGCAATTCTAAAGAAAATGCCGATGTAGAATTGGCGGTTTATAATAGTTTAAAAAAGTTAATGTAAAAAAAAATCGAAAAAGAGGAACTGAATTAGCCTTTTTTAGAACAATCTTTTCTTTATTTGGTTAAATGGTTTTGTATAAAGAAATGATGTGGAACCTGGTAATTTATTGCCAGGTTTTTTTTAGTTTATTGAAACAATAACAAATTCGATTTAAAAACACAGAAGAATATTGCGTTAAATAAATGATTATTTTTTCGTACTTTTGCGGAAATTTTTATAAAAAGATATACATGCTAACAATTAATAATTTATCAGTTCAGTTTGGCAAACGAATTTTGTTTGACGAAGTAAATACCACCTTTACACACGGTAATATTTATGGAGTTATCGGTGCTAATGGAGCTGGGAAATCTACATTTCTTAAAATAATTTCAGGCGAAATGGATCCTACATCAGGTCATGTCCATTTAGAGCCAGGGAAACGTATGTCGGTTTTAAGTCAAAACCACAATATGTTTGATGAACATACTGTATTGGAAACCGTAATTATGGGGAACAAGACTTTATATGCTATCAAAAAAGAAATGGACGAGCTCTATTTAGATTATAATGATAAAAATGCAGATAGAATAGGTGAATTGCAAGTGCAATTTGAAGAAATGAGTGGTTGGAATGCTGATTCTGATGCCGCTGCAATGTTATCAAATCTTGGAATTGGAGAAGAGCACCATTTTACATTAATGGGAGATCTAGAGGGAAAAATTAAAGTTCGTGTCCTTTTGGCACAAGCTTTATTTGGAAATCCAGATTTACTGATAATGGATGAGCCTACCAATGATTTGGATTTTGAGACTATTGCTTGGTTAGAAAATTTCTTGGCAAACTATGAAAACACAGTAATTGTAGTATCGCATGACCGTCACTTTTTGGACTCTGTTTGTACTCATATTTCTGATATTGATTATAGTAAAATAAACCATTACTCAGGAAATTATACTTTCTGGTATGAGTCAAGCCAGTTAGCGGCAAAGCAACGTGCACAACAAAACAAAAAAGCAGAGGAAAAGAAACAAGAATTAGAAGAATTTATTCGTCGTTTTTCTGCGAATGTAGCCAAGTCTAAACAAGCTACTTCCCGTAAGAAAATGATTAGTAAGTTAAATATATCTGAGATAAAACCTTCAAGTCGTCGTTATCCAGCAATTATTTTTGACCAAGAGCGTGAAGCCGGAGATCAAATTTTGAATATCCAGAATCTAAGCGCATCTATTGATGGTGAAGTTTTGTTTAAGGGTGTTGATTTAAATATGGCCAAGGGAGATAAAATTGTTTTATTTTCTAAAGATTCGCGTGCCACAACTGCTTTTTACGAAATTTTGAACGGGAACCAAAAAGCGGATTCAGGTTCTTATGATTGGGGAGTAACGACGAATCAAGCTTATTTGCCGGTAGAAAATCATTCTTTTTTCGAAAATGATTTGTCACTTGTAGACTGGTTGCGTCAATGGGTAAAAACAGAAGAGGAACGTGACGAAGTAAATATTCGTAGCTTCCTAGGGAAAATGATTTTCTCAGGAGAAGAAGCATTAAAAACATGTAGAGTGTTATCAGGAGGAGAAAAAGTACGTTGTATGATGTCTCGAATGATGATGGAAAGAGCTAACATATTGATGATTGATGAGCCTACAAATCACTTGGATCTAGAGTCAATTCAAGCGTTTAACAATTCATTGAAAAACTTTAAAGGGTCTGTAATTTTTACAACTCATGATCATGAATTTGCTCAAACTGTGGGGAATAGAGTAGTTGAATTGACACCAAATGGAGCAATTGACAGCTATATGACTTTCGATGAATATTTAGATGATGAAAAAGTTCAAGAATTAAGAACTAAGATGTACGCTAAGTAATAGCGATATAAAACTATATTTGAAACTCCTGCGACATAGTGTTGCAGGAGTTTTTTTTATACCTTGATTAGGCTATTTCTTGCCAAATAATTTACTCACAACAAAGAGGATAATCGCGATGACAGCGATGACTATAAAAATACCCACACCCATTCCAGCTTTAAAAATCCCTTCAATTACAGAACATCCTGTAAGCGATACTACTACTGTTAAAAGCAGTAAAACTCTAATTATTTTATTTTGCATAATTTCTAGTATTTAGTTTTAAGTTTAATTTTTTTTGGTTTGATAAAATTAACTAGATATGTTAAATTTAAGTTTACATAATTACGTATTTATGTTATACAATTATTGTAATTGTAATTTTGTTAAAATGAATTTTTAATCTCGAATTTTAATTATTAAATCCTAAATTGGAATTCGTATATTTGCAAAACCAAACACAACACATTACTATGACTCAAAAAGTATTGCTCAATTCCAAAGAAGTCAATATCATTCTGCATCGTTTGGCTTGTCAGCTAATTGAAAAACACCTCGACTTTAAAGATACAATTCTAATAGGGATTCAGCCTAGAGGAACTTTTCTTGCGGAGCGACTTAAAAAAATTTTGGAAAAGGAATATAATACGCCTGAAATAAAATTAGGCCTCTTGGATATTACGTTCTTTAGAGATGATTTTCGAAGAACCGAAAAACCATTAGAAGCAAATGAAACTAAAATTAATTTTATTGTCGAAAACAAGAAAGTAATCTTTATTGATGATGTATTGTTTACAGGCCGTAGCATTCGATCTGCCTTAACTGCGATTCAATCCTTTGGCAGACCTTCAGAAATTGAGTTACTTGTTTTAATTGACAGGCGTTTTAGTCGTAATTTACCTATTCAGCCTGATTTTAGAGGGAGACAAGTTGACGCCATAAATAATGAAAAGGTAAAGGTGGAGTGGAGTGAAAATAATGGTGAGGACGCAGTGTATTTAGTGACTAATTAGAAGACTTGATTTAAGTTGGGAAGAATCTAATTTTATAAAAATAAAAATAATCGTAAAAAAATGAAAGAATTAAGCGTAGATCATTTATTAGGGATAAAATATATTAACAAGAGTGATATTGACCTTATTTTTGAAACAGCCGATCATTTTAAAGAAGTCATTAATCGTCCCATAAAGAAAGTGCCTTCGCTACGAGATATTACAATTGCCAATATATTTTTCGAAAATAGTACCAGAACAAAACTTTCTTTTGAACTGGCACAAAAAAGATTATCTGCAGATGTGATTAGTTTTTCGGCAGCACAATCTTCTGTGAAAAAGGGAGAAACACTAATCGATACCGTAAATAATATTCTTTCAATGAAAGTTGATATGGTGGTCATGCGTCATGCTAATCCTGGAGCAGCTTACTTTTTGTCTAAAAATGTTAAAGCAAGTATTATAAATGCAGGTGATGGAGCCCATGAACATCCTACGCAAGGACTTTTAGACAGTTATTCGATACGAGAAAAACTAGGTGAAGTAGGAGGTAAGAAAGTGGTAATTGTAGGTGATGTATTGCATTCCAGAGTTGCGTTATCTAATATCTATGCTTTGCAAATGCAAGGTGCCGAAGTTAAAGTTTGCGGGCCAAAAACGCTAATCCCAAAATACATAGAATCACTTGGAGTAACCGTAGAGCCAAATTTGCGTAAAGCGTTAGAATGGTGTGATGTTGCTAATATGTTGCGCGTGCAAAATGAACGTATGGATGTGAATTATTTTCCTTCAACTAGAGAATATGCACAACAATATGGAGTCGATAAAGCCTTACTAGATTCTCTAAGTAAGGAAATTGTAATCATGCATCCAGGACCTATAAATAGAGGTGTGGAGATTACATCTGAAGTGGCGGATTCTAATCAATCTGTTATTTTAAACCAGGTAGAAAATGGGGTAGCAATTAGGATGGCAGTCATCTATCTTTTGGCTTCAAAAATTCAGTAATAAAAATAAAGGTAGTATCTTAGCTATATAAAAATTTTGAAATCCCATTACAATGAAAGTAGATCAAAAAGGCCACACAATTACAATTAAAGATACTCAAGGGGATTTCACTTCTTTTTTGATGAAAGTTACGCATCAATATAAAACCTTTGAAAATCATAATATTACAATAGATCTTTTACATCATAAAGACTTGACTGTCGATGAAGTAAAATTGTTCTTACCTCTTTCTAAAGAGCATAAAAAAGCAAAAAAATCATTTATAGTTGTCGTTTCAGATTTAGATTTTAATGCTGTTCCGGATAAACTAACTGTGGTTCCTTCTTTACTGGAAGCTAATGATATTATCGAAATGGAAGAAATTGAAAGAGATTTAGGTTTTTAAAAATCATTTATTCTATTGTCTTTAATCGAAAAGTATCATTTTGAAACTAACAATACTGGGCTGTTATGCAGCTACTCCGCGTACATTTACAAATCCGACATCTCAAATTTTAGAAATTAAGAACAGATTATTTCTAATTGATTGCGGAGAAGGTACACAAGTACAATTGCGTAAAAACAAAATCAGATTTTCTAAAATTAATCATATTTTTATTTCGCATTTGCATGGCGATCACTTTTTTGGCCTGATAGGTCTAGTGTCCACTTTTACATTGCTGAATCGAACTACAGATTTACATATTCACGGACCAAAAGGAATCAAAGAAATTATAAAGTTGCAGCTGCGATTGACCAATTCCTGGACGAATTATAATTTACATTTTCATGAATTAGAATCGAATGAAAGCGAGATTGTTTTTGAAGATGATAAAGTGGTTGTAAAAACAATACCGCTGAAACATCGTATTTATACCAACGGTTTTTTATTCGAAGAAAAGATCGATAAAAGAAAATTGAATACGGACGCTGTTCAGAATTATGAAATTGACAAATGTTATTATCAAAATATTAAAAACGGTAAAGATATCACCTTAGACGATGGAAGGGTAATTGAAAATGCACAATTAACATTCGATCCAAAGCCACCAATGCGCTACGCATTTTGTTCTGACACTAAATATAATGAGAATATAATTCCAATAATAGAAGGAGTAGATGTCTTGTATCATGAGTCAACTTTTTTAGAGTCAGAAGAAACTCTGGCAGGGAAAACGATGCATTCCACGGCAAAGGAAGCTGCGACAATTGCTTTGAAAGCAAATGTAAAACAATTGGTTTTAGGGCATTATTCTACGCGTTATGAAAATATTAGCCTTTTTAAAGAGGAAGCAGAAACTATTTTCCAAGAAGTGCTGTTAGCAGATGATGGACGAAGTTTTGACTTTTAGACTCAGTCGGCACGATAGAACAAATAAAAGGAATAGCCTTATTTTTAGAAACTGATAGTTTAATAATAGGATCATCTTAAAAACACATAGAAATGCAAGATTTAAGCAATTATAGAAAATCGTATGAAAAGAGTGAGTTATTAGAATCTAACATTCCAGAAGATCCTATCAACCTTTTCAACAGGTGGTTTCACGAAACAGAAGATTTTGGAGGAAATGAAGAAGTAAATGCGATGACTGTATCGACAGTTGGTCTCGACGGATTTCCAAAAGCTAGAGTTGTATTATTAAAAAAATTCACAGAAGAGGGCTTTATATTTTATACCAATTATAATTCAGAGAAAGGCAAGGCGATTGAAGCAAACCCCAATATATGTCTTTCTTTTTTTTGGCATAGTATGGAGCGCCAAGTTATTATAAAAGGAATTGCTCAAAAGACGTCAGAAGTAATCTCAGATAATTATTTTGACTCAAGACCTGAAGGAAGCAAGTTGGGAGCCCTAGTTTCTAATCAAAGTGAAGTAATTCCATCTCGCACTTATCTTGAGGAAAATCTAAAGCAATTAGAAGAAGATTTTGATAGCATCGTGATTCCAAGACCTCAACACTGGGGTGGTTATTTAGTTGTTCCAGTTGAAGTTGAGTTTTGGCAAGGAAGGGCTAATCGATTACATGACAGAATTAGATATAAAAGCGTAGAAGATTTTTCTTGGAAAATTGAAAGACTATCTCCTTGATATGTAGGAAAAACGTAAAGAGTAGTGTTAAATTAATGTATTTCGTCGATTTTAATTGACTGTTTGTCGGTAAAAAAAGTAGTTTTGAATTTAGAAAACAACTAATATTCAAAATAATAATAAATGAAGTAGCGGATGCTAACAAGTTTATTATCTATCTACTACAATTTTTTTATGAGATCAAAATCACTTTTAGTATTAGGCTTTATTTCGGCTATGATTACTATGAATTCTTGTTCAACAGATTCTTACGAAACACCAGAATCTATAGCATTGGACAAACAATCTCCTACTACTTCACAAACATCTACGGCAGCTGTAGACTTGTATAATTATTCTTATTCTACTTCTGAAAATCAACTTGTGGATATAATTAATGCGCACAGAGTTAGTATTGGTTTATTTGCATTAGTTAAAGCGAATTATATTTCCTTAAAGGCGGAAGAGCATAGTAATTATATGATTAGTACAAGTATACTAAGTCACAATAACTTTACAGTACGTGCCGAAGATATAATGAAAACTCTAGGCGCTCAATCAGTAGGCGAAAATGTTGCATATAATTCTAGTACAGCACAAGCTGCTTTTGATGCTTGGATGGCAAGTCCAGGACATAAAGCGAATATTGAAGGCGCTTATACAAGTTTTGGTGTCTCAATTAGAGTCGATTCAGCAACGGGGAGAAAATACTACACCAATATTTTTGCAAAGATGTAAATCATAATTTTATTTTTAAAAATACCGTCTCTTTAAAAATAGGCGGCATTTTTTTTATCCTTATCCATGAAACATTTTTATTTAAGTATAGATATTTCAATAATATTTTTTTGAATCTTTAATAGCCACTTATTTAGAAGGTTAAAAAACCAATTATACGATTGAAATTTAGATGTTCAAAATTATATTCTTTAATAAGCTAATTTAGTATTGCTCTTAAAAAGTAAGAAAAATAATAGTTATTTTTAATAATGATGTAGTTCGTCGATTTTTTTTGTTTGTTTAACGGAATTCTATGTATGTTTGAGCAGAATTAGAACACAATTAAGATACAAAATTAAAGAAGTTTGCCCCACAATCTACTTTAAACTTAAACTACTGAATTATGAAAAAAATTTTACTTCCTACAGTACTATTATTAGCGGTAATATTCACTTTGAACTCCTGTTCTTCTGATTCTTCTGAAGTTACGCCGGTAGAAGCTCAAACTCAAGTAGTAGTAAATTATACCTATTCTCCAATTGAGTTAGAAACCTTAGCACTAATAAATGATTATAGAGTAAGTGTTGGTCTTAATGCCTTAGAGAAAATAAATTACATCTCTGCGAAATCAGAAGTGCATGATAATTATATGATCACTAATAATGTGGTTAATCACGATGGTTTTGTAGACCGTTCTGATAAAATTATAAAAAATCTTGGAGCAAAAACAGTGGGTGAAAATATAGCATACAATTACAATACGCCTGAAGCTGCAGTAGCTGCATGGTTAAAAAGCCCAGGTCACAAAGAAAATATAGTTGGAAATTATACTCATTTCGGAATTTCTATCAGAGAAAATTCGGTAACTGGTAAAAAATATTACACTAACATTTTTGCAAAAATATAAGTAGATTATTTTTTTAATGAGGCTGTTATTCCCAAATCGCAGCCTCTTTTTTTACTTCAATAATTTTTTTCAAATTAGAGGCTGCTGTCCCCAATCGCAGTCTCTTTTTTTTTGTTCGTTTCCCGAGTTATAGTATCACTTTAAGTAATTTTATCTAATGACTTATAATTGAAGTTTTTCTATAATAATTAGTCATATAGAATCGAAAAGTATTGCAATTTTAAAATAGAATAAATTGGCAAAGTGACTTCAACACAATATCTTTGGAGTAATCAAAATAAAGATAAAATGACAACCCATCTCGCACTGCTTCGTGGTATAAACGTTTCTGGTCACAACATGATTAAAATGGATGCGCTAAAAACAACTTTGGAAAACATTGGTTTCACAAAAGTGCAGACCTACATTCAATCAGGGAATGTTTTTGTGACTACTGAGGAAGAAAGTGCTCTCAAAGTGGGTTTTATCATCAAACAGGAACTTTTTAAAGTTTTTGGCGGCGATGTACCAGTGATCGTTATTAATGCGGCTGACTTACAAGCTTGCTTCACTAATAATCCCTTTTTGAAAGAAAAAGAAGTAGACATTAAGAAATTATATGTTGCTTTTGTTTCGAAAGAACTTCGGTCTGAAAACATCAATGATTTGAAAATTAGCCAATTTAAACCCGACGAAGCTTATTTAGATGGCAATCGAATTTTTATTAAATACGCCGTTGGAGCTGGAAAAACGAGACTTGATCAAAAATATATTGAGAAAAAACTAAATCTTACAGCAACCATTAGAAACTGGAATACCGTGACACATTTGTTAAAGATGTATGAAGAAATGGTTTAATTTGATTGAGATTGAAACCTTTTGAATTAGTAGATTATCGAATTGTTTTTCTTAAAATTCTACATTAATAGTATCCAAAACTCCGAATCATTTGATTTCGGAGTTTTTTTATGTTGGCTATAAGCCAATAAAAAATGCATTGTCAATTGATTTCTTATGATAGTATTCAGAGGAGTATTGGATTTTTTGTTTTAATTTTATAGATGTATCGCGTTAAAATTATTTCTGTAACTAGCTTATATATAAATTATTGAATGCGATTTGTTAAATAATTAGTAGTTAACTACAAGTATATGGAATGACACTAGAGGGAGGTTTAAAATTCTATTTCCTCGAAAAAAGATTTGAAAATATATAAAAAATAGTAAGATGGAAGCAGATGCGAGAACGATTATTTCAGTTGAAACTATAATTAACGCACCCGTAGAAACGGTATGGAAAAACTGGATCACGCCCGAGAATATTGTTGTGTGGAATGTAGCTTCAAAGGATTGGCATACGCCCTACGCAGAGAATGATTTCCGAATGGATGGTAAATTTCGCTATAGGATGGAAGCCAAAGACGGTAGTGCGGGTTTTGATTTTGTTGGAAAGTACGAGGAATTAAAAATATACGAGCAAATTACATACACTACAGACGACGGAAGAAAAGTAAAAATTATTTTCACATCTGCAGACAATCAAACCAAAGTAATGGAATTATTTGAAGCAGAAACTGAAAACTCTATCGAATTACAAAGAGAAGGTTGGCAAGCTATTTTGGATAATTTTAAAAATTATGTCGAAATCCGATTGGAACAAATAAGTGCATCAAAATGGAAAATTTAAAAATAACACCCTGTTTATGGTTTGATAACCAGGCTGAAGAAGCGGCTCGATTTTATGTATCTATTTTCAAGAATTCAAAAATAGGTAGCATTAGTCGCTATACTAAAGAAGGATATGAGATACATGGCGGCGAAGCAGGATCAGTTCTAGCAGTAACATTTCAAATAAATGGACAAGCTTTCACAGCTATGAATGGAGGTCCAATTTTTAAATTTACAGAAGCAGTTTCCTTTCAGATCTTTTGCGAAACGCAAGAAGAAATAGATGATTATTGGCAAAGACTAACTGAAGATGGAGAAGAAGGGCAATGCGGATGGCTAAAAGACAAGTATGGACTTTCGTGGCAAGTTGTGCCAAAAATTCTTCCAGAATTAATGCTCGATACTAACAAGGCAGAAAGGGTTATGAAATCCTTATTGAAAATGACAAAATTAGAAATTCATAAATTACTTGAAGTACAGTAGCGATTTAGTAGCCTATGCAAAAAGTTATCTCCAAATTCTCTAGGTCTTCGGAGTTTTTATTACGATCACTATTTATCTATTAAATCACAATACCAAAATCCGAATTCAAATGCGTCTGTGGAATCAGTATCGCAAGCGCTATTTGAAGCAGCTGTTTTTGGTTTCTCGTATTTTCGATATACGATTTCGCCAACTTCAAAGTCGATTGGTTTTTCGAATATAGGTCCATCAAAAGTAAAAGTGTGAAATTCACCGTTTTCGCCACAAACATCTACATTTTCTGGTAAATCGTTTATAAAATATTGATCGATAACGCGTCCTACAAAACTTTTATCGAGATAACGCTCGTTAACACAAACAACGATGGTTTTAAACCCTAGTCCAATGAATTCCTGTATCAAATCATGAGTTGATACTTTCCAAAGCGGAAAAACACCTATCAATCCCATTTTGGCTAATTTGTCTTCTCTGTATTTACGGAGGTCATCCAAGAAAATATCACCAAAAACAGAGTGCGTTACGCCTTGCTTCTTCAGTTTTTCAAGTGTATTCTCCATGACACTTTCGTAAGCTTCCATAGTAGGCATTTCTGGAATTTGCATAATTTCTAGCGGTAATCCTATGCTTTTAGCCTGTTGTTGTAGTAATTCTATGCGCACGCCATGCATGGAAACACGCTGAAATTCCGCACTGACGCTTGTTAGCAAGCAGTGTATTTCAAATTCTAGGTCTTGTAAAATTTTATATAGGGCGAGAGCAGAGTCTTTTCCGCTACTCCAGTTAAATAAGGCGATCTTTTTCAATTTGTTTTTGGTCTAAATTTCTGTCTACAAACTTACAAAATTACTTCTATTTGTTTCTGAATCCTTTGTAACTTTGGGTTTTACTTCTTAAATTTTATTGAATGAAATATCTGTTTCTTTTACTATCGACGTTGGCTTTCGCTCAACAAACAAAATACGTTGATTTCAAATCGGTTTCTGGTCAAATTACTTTAGATCCTAAAGAAAAATCGGTTGCTGGTAATGTTAATTATTGGTTGGAGGTAATAAACCCTATTGATACTATAAAAATAGATGCGCAAAACATGAGTTTTACAAAGGTAAAACTGAATGACAAAGACGTGGGCTTTATAAATTCTGAGAAGCAATTGCAAATCATTTTTCCGTTTAAAAAAGGCAAAAATAAGATTAGTTTTGAATATAAAGCATCACCAAAACAGGCTCTGTATTTTGTAGGTTCTGAAGCAGCAGATGATTTACAAATATGGACGCAGGGACAAGGGAAATATACAAGTCATTGGTTTCCTAGTTTTGATGATGTGAATGAAAAAGTGATTTTTAATATGGAACTGGTTTTTAATCAGGAATATCAAGCGATTTCAAATGGAGTACTGACTCATAAAACAACGAACGGCAATAGTTCATCATGGCAATATACGATGGAAAAGCCCATGAGTTCTTATTTGCTGATGCTTGCAATTGGTAAATTTGATAAATATACAGAGAAAACAAAATGTGGAACCGAATTAGAATTGTATTTAGAACAAAAGCATGCAGATAGATACGAAACAACGTACCGATATTCTGCTAGAATGTTCGATTTTCTGGAGAAAGAAATAGGAGTGAAGTATCCTTGGAAAGTTTATAAGCAAATTCCGGTTCGTGATTTTCTATATGCCGGAATGGAAAATACCTCGGCTACTCTTTTTTCTAGTAGGTATGTGATCGATTCTACAGGTTTTGAAGATCGCAATTATATCAGTGTAAACGCACATGAACTGGCGCATCAATGGTTTGGAGATTTAATCACCGCCGAAAGTGGAAAACATCATTGGTTGCAAGAAGGATTTGCTACCTATTATGCCTTACTGGCCGAACGGGAAATCTATGGCAACGATTATTTTTATTCTAAGTTATATGAATCAGCACAGCAAATTAAATATGCTTCTAGAACCGACTCGATTCCGGTGATGAATGAGAAAGCAAGTTCCTTAAGTTTTTATCAAAAAGGGGCTTGGACATTATTCGTTTTACATGAGGCAATAGGCGACAAAGCATTTAAAAAAGTCGTGCGTCGCTACTTAGAAAAATACGCTTTTCAAAACGTAACCACAGCTGATTTCTTTCAGGAAGTTGATAGAGTATCTAATTTCGATACCAATAAGTTAAGTAAAGTGTGGCTTGAATCTACTTTGGTTAATGTTAATGAAATCAATGAGTTATTGAGTAAGAATAAAACTAGTAGATTGTTGCTAGAATTAGATAATCTAAAGAAAAAGCCGTTATCTGAGAAAGCAAAGTTTATGGCAGAAGTTCTGGAGTCAGATGTTTATTATACAGTAAAAGAAGCGATTGTCAACCAACTTAAAAACGAAAAATTTGAAGCTAAAAAAAAGTTGTTGGAATTGGCTTTAGCTACTAATAATATTCAGGTTCGTCAGGCTGTAGCCAATACAAATTCAAAAATTCCAGAAGATTTTAGAATACAATCTGAGACTTTGTTGAATGATAAATCGTATCAGACACAAGAAATCGCATTGTTTTATTTATGGAATAATTTTCCCGAACATAGATCAAACTACTTGGAGAAATCTAAAGACTGGGTTGGTTTTAGTGATAATAACCTAAAGACATTATGGTTATCACTCGCCGTATCTACGCCAGATTATGATGCTGACAATGCATCTTTGATAGCGGAATTAATCAATTATTCTTCACCTAAATTTGAAGCAATTACACGTCAAAAAGCTTTAGAAAAGCTGATAGCTTTCCAACTAATTAATGCTGCTGTTTTAAAGAATTTAGTAAACGCGACTACACATCATATGTGGCAATTCTCTAAATTTGGAAGGGATAGTATTCGAACGATGTTAAAAAACAAGGAAATGAAAACTTCTTTGGAGGCAATTTTACCAGATTTAAACGAAAAAGAGCAATTTCAGTTGAGTAGATTATTAAATTAATACTTATATTTAAGTGTACGAAATTTAGGTCTTTAAGATTCGCTGTTTAATTTGTAAAAGATATGAGAGCATTGGTGATTTCTGGTGGCGGCAGTAAAGGTGCTTTTGCAGGAGGCGTAGCGCAATATTTATTACAAAACAAGAATCAGAAGTATGACTTATTCATTGGGACCTCAACAGGGAGTGTACTTATTCCCCATTTAGCCCTCGGCAAGATCGAAAAGATTTATAACGTCTTTACAGAAGTCTGCATGGCTGAAATCTTTAATGTAAATCCCTTTCGAGTTAGAAATAAAAACGGAATTGAGATTGTAAAAATCAATCATTTGAATATGATTAAGCAATTTTTGAGAAGAAAAAGAACCTTTGGCGAAAGCACAAGACTACTGAAATACATTAAAAAATGCTTCACTATAGCTGAATTCGAAGAGTTAAAAGCGGCACAGTTTGACGTAGTAATTAGTGTAACCAATCTGTCCCAAAATAGGGCCGAATACAAATCAATCCATGATTGTACCTATGCTGAATTTTGCGATTGGATTTGGATTTCTAGTAATTACATTCCGTTTATGAGCTTAGTTACTAGAAATGGTTGCGATTATGGTGATGGTGGGTTTTCAAGTTTAGTACCTATTCAGCAAGCTATTATTCGTGGCGCAACAGAGATTGACGTCATAGTTTTAGAAACTGAAAAGAGAACTGCTAAAATTACTATTGGTAAAAATCCATTTTCGCTGTTGATTGATTTATTCCGAATCGAATTAGACCAAATTGAAAAGCACGATATCTTACTAGGAAAACTTTCGGCGGGAGACAACAACGTTAAATTAAATATCTATTACACGCCCATTGAGTTAACTCATAATGCTTTAATATTTAATAAGACACAAATGAAAGAGTGGTGGAAAAAAGGATTTGATTATGCAAAAAATAAAAGGGAACCCTAAAACACTTTTTTCTACCACAGCTGTCCCACTTCATCTTTTATAAAGGCTAACGCGGCACTACTAGGGGATGGCTTTTCTAATAAATCACTTAGAACTAATTCTCGTAAACCATCAGCATTTGTTACTTTTTCGTTTGCGGCAGCTAATCGAATCATCTGAATTGTTGCATTTTTGGCTGTAACAATAATGGACCAACAACGCTCCGAAATATAAATTTGTTGGGCTAGATTATGCTCAAATTCTTGCTCTATCTGTGCAATTACAAAATTTCTATAGTCATTTTTATCTTCAGAAAGAGGGCTGATTCTTACCATCAACTGCGAAGGGTTAATTCGCTCCATAAACAAAGTCATGCGCTCGTAAGCCTGCAGGCGAACGGGCAATGTCGATGCTTGATTGTCTTTTTGCAACAACCATCTTCGGGTATTTTGTTGGTCTTTAAAATGAGAATTAAATAAAAAATAGGCAACACCACCTGTTATTAAAGAAGGAAGAGTATAGGCCATTATTTCAACGATAAGAGGAGAATTCATTTGTTTTAAATTTGGTAAAGCAAAAATATACTTTTTGGAGATAAATTCACATGAATTGTAATGGAATGTATCTATGGAGTAGTACTTTTGCAAAAAATATTACTTTTTCAACAAGGTTTAGTTTCTCATCATTTTATTTCGTGCCATTAATGGAGGTTTATATCATTGTTTTTCTTTGTATTGCTGCTTTTGCAGCAGGTTTTATTGATGCCATAGTAGGTGGTGGTGGACTTATTCAAACGCCCGTTGGACTAATATTATTACCTAATTTACCGGTTTCTACCGTAATTGGAACCCTGAAGATTCCTGCTTTTAGCGGGACTTCATTTGCGGCTTATCAATACTTGAAAAAGGTAGATATGAACTGGAGATTGCTGTTTATTATGATGGGACTGGCGTTGCCTTCAGCATTTTTAGGCTCTGCTTTATTGACTTATATGAGCAATGATTTTATGAAGCCTTTACTGCTTTTCATTCTTTCACTTTTGGCAATTTACACCTATGCTAAGAAAAATTTCGGACAGCACGTGGAGAGAAATATTTCCGAAAGAACTCAGATTTTAAATGCAATCAGCATCAGTTTTGTAGTTGGTTTTTATGATGGATTTATTGGTCCGGGAACAGGAAGTTTTTTTGTAGTAGCTTTTATCGCTTTGATGGGGTTTGATTTTCTACAGGCTTCCGCCAATGCTAAAATGGTTAATCTAGCGACAAATTTTGGTTCGATCTGTTTGTTTATGATGAAAGGAAAAATTATCTGGGCAATTGCTTTGCCCATGGCTGCAAGCAATGCGCTTGGAGGATGGCTTGGCGCTAAGCTAGCGATAAATAAAGGAAATGGGTTTATTCGCATTTTCTTCTTGATTATCGTTGTGGGTACCTTGATCCGTTTTGCTTATGATGTCTTTTGGATCTAAGAATACACTCAAATATTGCAGTCTCAACTATTCGAATAAGAAAAAAATGATGCGGTTTTAAGGTAAATTTCAGCCGTTGTACTGTTTTTAAAGCGAGAATAATTTAGAATAGAAAAACCTTCCAGTTGCAGGGTCATTTATCAAATTGATATGATTGAGAATAATTATAATATAAAATGAAAATCAAAAAAGAAGTTCGATTACTACCCGAAAAAAACAAATCAATTGCGACTATTTTAGCTTTTGCATTAGTCCCTTTATCGGGTTTAGCAACAGATATTTACTTGCCTTCGATGCCTCAAATGGGTATTTCGTTAAACACCAGTGAAAGCAATATTCAACTTACGCTGATGCTTTTCTTAGTAAGTTATGGCTTAACTCAAATTGTAGCAGGTAGTCTATTAGATGTTTATGGAAGATACCGCTTGTCGCTACTTGCTTTACTTCTCTTTATTGTAGCTAGTGTAGTGATAGCGACCACTGATAGTATTTGGGTGATTTATTGCATGCGTGTTTTACATGGTATTTCTGTAGCTTTTATTGCCGTCGCTAAGCGTACTTTGTTTGTCGATATCTATGAAGGCGCAAAACAAAAAAGCTATCTGAGTATTATGACTATTGTTTGGTCTGTAGCGCCTATTGTCGCTCCCTTTATCGGCGGATATCTGCAATATGGATTCGGATGGCGTTCTAATTTTTACGTTTTGGCTTTTTTTGGATCTATAATGCTAATTTTAGAGCTGATATTTTCTGGGGAAACTTTGAAAACTAGAAAGAAAATGCAAATAATTGCAATTAAAAGCAGCTATTCCGAAATGCTGCAACGGAAAGATTTTAGATATGGCTTGATGATGTTAGGAATTTCGTATGGAGCAGTAATGTTTTATGGTTTGAGTGGTCCTTTTATTCTGGAACATGAGTTGGGTTATTCAGCAATTGTAACAGGATATGTTTCATTGTTTCTAGGAGCAGGCTGGATGACAGGTGGGTTTCTATCGAAGGCATTAATTAGCAAACCGTTAGTGACTAAACTAAGAGTGGCTAATTACATTCAGTTTGCTCTGGTTTTAACCATGATGTTAAGCGCTCCATTGCTAAGTAACTTATTCACGATAGCTATTTTTGCTTTTTTAATTCATATTGCGGCAGGCTTCACTTTTAGTGTTTATTTTCCGTACTGCCTGAGTAGTTTTCCTCAATATGCAGCTACAGCGGGAGGATTAACAGGTGGAATAACCTATGTCCTTACTTCTCTATTTAGTTATGGGGTCGCGTATCTCGTTCAGGCAAATACACAATTTGGACTTGCGGAAGGATATTTATTTTTAGTTGTTGGTGGATTTTTTACTTTAATATTGATAGGAAATAATTTTAAAAAGGCGCAAAATCAACAAGAAAGCCAACTGAATTTGCAGCAATGTGACAAGTAAAATCTAACATTTATTGATAAAGCAGATTTAGCTTACTAAACGAAAATAAAAAATACTTTTTATTTCGTGCAACTGTTATTAGTTATTGTAACTAGTGCAATACCTAACTTTTTAGGCCTGTAATTTTTACCTTTAAAACATTAATTGAATAAGTACCTCGGATTATGATTTAAAACTCCTTTTTAATTCTTAAATTCTTATTTTTGCATAAATAGATAATTTCCATGCAAAAATACATTTCCCAACTTAACGAAGCACAACGCGAACCGGTCTTGCAAAAAGACGGTCCTATGATTATTATTGCCGGTGCTGGTTCAGGTAAAACACGTGTTTTAACGATTCGTATCGCCTATTTAATGCATCAAGGAATCGACGCTTTCAATATTTTGTCGCTGACTTTTACTAATAAAGCAGCACGTGAGATGAAAAAACGTATCTCTGATATTGTGGGATCTAGTGAAGCCAAGAACCTTTGGATGGGAACGTTTCACTCTGTATTTGCGAGAATTCTGCGCTCTGAAGCTCATTTGTTAGGATATCCTTCTAATTTCACTATTTACGATTCACAGGATTCGCTACGCGCTATTTCGGGAATTATCAAAGAAATGCAATTAGATCGCGATGTTTATAAACCCAAACAGGTTTTAAGCAGGATTTCGAACTTTAAGAATAGCTTAATTACTGTAAAAGCATACTTCAATGATCGGGATCTTCAAGAAGCGGATGCGATGTCCAAAAAACCGCGTATGGGGGAATTGTATCAAAGTTATGTAGATAAATGTTTTAAATCTGGGGCAATGGATTTTGATGACTTATTGCTAAAAACAAATGAACTATTGACTCGTTTTCCAGAGGTGCTGGCGAAATATCAAAACCGTTTCCGTTATATCCTTGTTGATGAGTACCAAGATACAAATCACTCTCAATATTTAATTGTTCGCGCTTTATCAGATAAATTCCAAAATATATGTGTGGTTGGTGACGATGCCCAAAGTATTTATGCTTTCCGTGGTGCTAACATCAATAATATTTTGAATTTCCAGAAGGATTATGAAGGAGTAAAAACATTTCGTCTGGAACAAAATTATCGTTCGACAAAAAATATTGTAGAAGCGGCAAATACCGTTATAGATAAAAATAAAACTAAACTGGATAAAATTGTTTGGACCGCTAATGATTTTGGTCCAAAGATAAAAGTGCATCGCAGTATGACTGATGCTGAAGAAGGTCGTTTTGTAGCTGGAACGATTTTCGAACAAAAGATGCAAAAACAAATGAATAATGGCGCTTTTGCTATCTTATACCGCACCAATGCGCAATCCCGTGCGATGGAGGATGCGCTAAGAAAAAGAGATATTCCGTATCGAATTTATGGAGGTTTGTCTTTTTACCAAAGAAAAGAAATTAAAGATGTGCTTTGTTATTTGCGATTGGTAATCAATCCAAAAGATGAAGAAGCGTTGATGCGTGTGATCAATTATCCAGCGCGAGGTATAGGAAATACTACGATCGAAAAATTATTGGTCGCAGCCAATCATTACAAAAGGTCAATTTTTGAAGTGATGCAAAACATTGATAAAATTGATTTGAAATTAAATTCTGGAACCAAACAGAAACTATTGGATTTCGTAACCATGATTCAAAGTTTTCAGGTGATTAATGAAAATCAAGATGCTTTCTACTTAACGGATCATGTTTCTAAAAAAACAGGATTGGTTCAGGAATTGAAGAAAGATGCCACACCCGAAGGAATGGCCAAAATCCAAAATATAGAAGAATTATTAAACGGAATCAAGGATTTTACCGAAGGCCAAAAAGAAATTGATGGTGCTCGTGGCGCTTTATCTGAATTCATGGAAGACGTAGCTCTAGCCACCGATTTAGACAAAGATACTAGCGATGAAGATCGTGTTGCCTTAATGACAATACATTTAGCAAAAGGATTAGAGTTTCCTCACGTTTTTGTGGTAGGAATGGAAGAAGATTTGTTTCCAAGTGCCATGAGTATGAGTACCAGAAGCGAACTTGAGGAAGAACGCCGTTTGTTTTATGTAGCCCTGACAAGAGCTGAACATCAGGCGTATTTGACCTATTCGCAATCCCGTTACCGCTGGGGTAAATTGACTGACAGTGAGCCTTCTCGTTTTATCGAAGAAATTGATGGACAATATTTAGAGTATCTCACTCCTGCAGAAAATAATTACCGATACAAACCCATGATTGATAGTGATATCTTTGGGGATGTGGATAAGTCCAAATTGCGTTTGGCCAAACCAGCCAATGGAACACCTCCACCACAAATTAAGGGGAATGCTGTTAATCCTGAAATAAATATTCGTAAATTGAAAGCTATTTCCAATAACGGAGGTTCTGGAACTGCTAATTTATTCGACAATAAACTGGTTGCTGGAAATATGGTTATGCACGAACGCTTTGGCAAAGGGCAAGTAATCAATATTGAAGGAGTAGGAGCTGATAAAAAGGCAGAAATTAAATTTGATGTGGGCGGTATAAAAAAATTATTATTGCGTTTTGCAAAATTGGATATAATAGGATAATAAATTTTGTTTCCTGTGTAAGGTTTTAAGTTTGCAATGACAAGAATTTTTAATTTTAAACAAGGAACTTTAAACAAAACAAAATGGCACAATTTATAAAAATATACGAAGATAAACCCAACGAAGCGGCTATAGCCAAAGTAGTAAAGGTTTTAAGAGATGGTGGTTTAGTTATCTATCCAACAGATACGGTGTATGGTTTGGGGTGTGACATTACAAACACAAAGGCTTTAGAGCGCATCGCTAAGATTAAGGGGATAAAACTAGAAAAAGCAAATTTTTCATTCATTTGCCATGATCTAAGCAATATTTCTGACTATGTAAGACAAATAGACACGGCAACTTTTAAGTTATTAAAAAGAGCTTTGCCAGGACCTTATACTTTTATTTTACCAGGTAATAATAATTTACCTAAGGAATTTAAGAAGAAGACTACTGTAGGAATACGTGTTCCAGATAATTCGATCGCTCTGGAAATTGTACGTCAATTAGGGAATCCTATTGTTTCCACTTCTATTAGAGACGATGATGACGTGATTGAATATACTACTGATCCTGAGCTTATTTTTGAAAAATGGCAAAATCTAGTTGACATGGTTATTGATGGTGGGTACGGTGATAACGTAGGTTCTACTATAATTGACCTATCAGGAGATGAACCAGAAATAATAAGAGAAGGAAAAGGAAGTTTAGATATTTTGTAGTACCCTGCTTTTGTTTTTAGAAATGTAAGCATAAAAAAAAACGTTCCGAATTTCGGAACGTTTTTCTATTTATGTAGTTTGTAAATTCAAACTACACTATGAATTTTCAAAACTATTGTTTTGGGTTTTTCATTTCTTTTTCGATCATTTCGTAGAATTGATCAATTTTAGGCAATACAACAATACGAGTTCTTCTGTTACGAGATCTGTTTTCAGCTGAATCATTTGCTACTAAAGGTACGTAAGAACTTCTACCTGCAGCGATTAATTGAGATGGGTTAACACCTAATTCATTCGTTAATACACGAATAATTGATGTAGAACGTTTCACACTTAAATCCCAGTTGTCAAGTAAGATGTTGTTTCCAATGTAAGGAACGCTATCAGTATGACCTTCAACCATACATTCGAAATCTGGTTTGTCATTTACAACTTTAGCAACTTTAGCTAAAACTCCTTTTGCTTTATCAGTTACGTTGTAACTACCGCTTTTGAATAACAATTTGTCAGCAATAGAGATGAATACAACTCCTTTTTCAACATTAATTTCAATATCTGGATCATTGAATCCAACTGTTCTTTTTAGACTTGTAACCAAAGCAAGCGTAACACTGTCTTTCTTAGTTAACGCATCTTGCATTCTAGTGATTTTTAAATCTTTTTCTTTGATTGACTCTAATGCTTTTTCAATATTTTCGGCACCTTTTGTAGTTAATACAGTCATGTCTTTAGAAGTACTGATCAACGTTTGGTTGTGGTCTTTTAAACCAGCAACTGTTGCTGTAAGGCCTGCTTTCTCTTCTAGACAAGAATTCAATTTTACGGTACAACTATTCAATAAGTCTTGAGTTTCTTTGTTTTTCGCTTCTAGTTCGCTGTATTTCTTTTTAGAAACACAAGAGGTTAAAAGGGCTAGTACTGATAAGGCAATTACAATTTTTTTCATAAATTTAATGTTTAGTGAATTACAAAAATAGTTTTAATAAAGTTAATAAAATAGATAATTTAATGTTAAAATTAGTCAACAAAGACCTTGCCACTATTAACATAGTATTGATAAACGATGCTTTTAAGGTTATAGTACTTTTTGCTCTGGAAAGCCCCTCTTTTTTTGTAAGTATTTGAAAATAAAGTATAAAAAGAATAATGAGCTTTCATAATAGCTGTAAAATGCGAAAATTTACCTTGCGAAACAAATTGCAAGCCCGCTATTCCGTCTAGTAGCATACGGACAAATAAAATACCAAACAAACTTTCCTTTGGTAGATTCTTGGTTAACATTAGTAATGAATTTCTGAAGTTCAAGTAGGTTTTCATTGGATGTCCTTGTTTTAAAGTAGCACCACCTACATGATACACTAAGGATTTATAGTTGTATTTTATGCTATATCCCTTATTGATAACACGCCAGCATAAATCGATTTCTTCCTGGTGGGCAAAAAAATCATCATCAAATCCATGCAGTTCTTTAAAAACATAACTTCGGATGAAGAAACAAGCTCCCGACGCCCAATAAATTTCTCTATCATCGTCATATTGTCCCATGTCTTTTTCGATGGTATCAAAGACACGACCACGGCAATAAGGATAGCCATATTTATCAATGAAACCACCAGCAGCACCAGCATATTCGAAATATTCTTTATTTTTAAAATCTAAAATTTTAGGTTGTACAATCGCAGTTTGAGGATCGTTTTTAAAAGTATCGATAACAGATGATAACCAGTTTGCAGTTACTTCTATATCTGAATTTACCAAAGCATATATTTCAGCATCAACGTGTTTCAGTGCTTCATTATATCCTTGAGCAAAACCAAAGTTCTCGCTATTTTTTATAATTTTTATAGTAGGATAGAACTGTTCTATATATGACACGGACTCATCTGTAGAAGCATTGTCTGCAACATAAATAGTGGCTTCTGGAGAAAATTCGATTACTGAAGGTAAAAATTGCTCTAATAATTGTACACCATTCCAATTAAGGATAACGACTGCTATATTCATTTTGATTATTTAGATCTTATATTCAGGGAGTTCAGATAGAAATTGGTATTTCTCGTTTTCGAAATCCATCTGGCAAAAGTAGTGATTCATTCCGTTGGTTACCATCAAATATTCGGCTTTCATGGTCATGTTGTAACGTGCTATTTGGTCAAAGGTAGCTTGGGCAATTTTTATTTCGGGAGCTTTGCATTCGATTAAGACATCTATTGAACCATCGTTCTTAAATACTACCACGTCATATCTCTTGCGTAAGCCGTTGACTTTAAGTACTTTTTCTACATTAATCAGGGATTTCGGGTATTTTTTTTCTTCCAATAAAAATCGAACAACATGCTGGCGAACCCATTCCTCGGGAGTGAGAATGATAAATTTTTTCCTGATTTCGTCAAAAATAGACACTTTATTTTCGCTATTTTTGAAGCGGAAAGTATAAGAAGAAAAATCCAATTGCTGCATCAGGCAAAAATAATTAAAATGTTTAAAGTTTACCGCTTAAAGTTAGGGTTATTTATAAAGTTCTAACTGAATACGACAACTAAACACTGAATACTCAAAAAAATGGACGAGGTTATAAAAATTCTGAATGATATTAAAAGTGGGAACATCAAACCAATTTATTTTTTGATGGGTGAGGAACCTTACTATATTGATATTATATCAGATTATATTGAAAAAAATGTCTTGTCTGAGGAAGAAAAGGGATTCAATCAAACTGTTTTGTACGGTAGAGATGTTTCCGTGGAGGATATTATTTCTACTGCAAAACGCTATCCAATGATGGCTGAACGCCAAGTCGTAATCGTAAAAGAAGCGCAAGAGTTGACTCGCACCATTGACAAGCTGGAAAGTTATGCCGAGAATCCAATGCCTTCTACCGTTTTAGTGATTTGTTATAAGTACAAAACATTAGATAAACGTAAAAAAGTAACGAAGGTACTGGGGAAAAATGGGTTAGTTTACGAAAGTAAAAAATTATATGAAAATCAAGTTGGGGATTGGATAAAACGCATATTGGCTAGTAAAAAATATACGATCGAACCCAAAGCTAATGCAATGCTTGTGGAGTTTCTGGGAACAAACCTAAGTAAAATAAATAATGAGCTTGAAAAGTTACAAATTATTTTACCCAAAGGAAGTGTAATCACGCCTAAAGATATTGAAGAAAACATAGGGTTTAGTAAAGATTTTAATGTGTTTGAACTCCGCAAAGCAATAGGGGAAAGGAACCAACTAAAAGCGTACACTATCGCTGAAAATTTTGCCAATAATCCAAAAGAAAATCCAATGGTCGTTACCACCAGTTTGGTATTTGGATTTTTTATCCAGTTACTCAAATACCACGGACTGAAAGATAGAAACCCAAAAAATGTCGCATTAGTTATTGGAGTAAATCCGTTTTTTCTAAAAGAATATGATGTAGCGCTTAAAAATTATCCCATGAAAAAGGTGAGCCAGATCGTGGCTTCCTTGCGGGATATCGATGTGAAAAGTAAAGGAGTCGGAGCGAGTTCTATGTCAAATTCCGACTTATTGCGAGAAATGCTCTATAATATATTTAATTAGTAGTTAAAATCACGATATTTGATTTTAATAAATAAGCTTAAAGTATGGGAATGAATAAGAATACAATCTTAGGATGGGCGACCTTAATAATGATAGTAATGGGATTACTTTTAATAGGACTTGGCGCTTTTAAATACAGCGACGTTTCTGGATGGGGATTTGCCGCTGTTGGCGTGGGATTCTTAGCAAATGCGTGGGTTTTTAGCTCACTTAAAGGCCGATTATAAAATCGCGTCGAAAAAAAAATGCTGTAAAAAAAATAGATTTTATATATTAGAAGAAGAAAAGCACTGTGGAAATAGTGTTTTTTTTTATATAATATTACATTTAAAAAAAAATAGAATTGTTTATGTGGAAAAAATTATCAATAAAATCGCAGTTAATATTAATTCTATTAATTCCATTTTCAGGTTTAATTTATATCACTATTTCAAATATAAATTTCTCGATTGAACATTATAAAAATATTGATGAAAGTTTAAAAAATGTTAAAAATATAGCTACATTATCAGAAGGTATTGAGTTGATTGGCAGCGAGCGCGGGTTGGCTAATTATTCTTTTTTTGATAAAAATAGAAAGAAGGATTATTTAGAAAGCAAACATAAAACAAATGAATGGTTTTTAAAGAATGATATTAAAGATACTTTAATCTTTACTGATCTTAACAAAGCTCATACAAGAATTTTAAATCTGCGAGAAAGTATTAATGATAAAATTGAAGATCCTGTCACTACTTTTGTTAAGTACACAGAAGTTAACGAAAGTCTCATTAATCTAATTGATAGAGAAATTATTTATAGTAAAAATGTTAAAATCTCCGCACTTGCAAATAATTATAGCAGTTATGTGATGTTGAAGAGAGCGGCATTATTAAAAAGAGGTGTCGTACTGCAAACTTTAATAGATAAAACGAATAATAGTGCTTTAATAGATTTGTACTTTCAGTCTAAAGGATATATTAGAATTACTGAATTCAAATTGTCAAATTCTAAAAATGATTTGCTAAATGCAAAGCTGATTGAATTTAGAAACTCTAAGACGTATGTGTCTTTTAATAACGCCGCAGAAGATATTCTAAGTAATAAATTGAATTATTCCCCTCAGGAATGGTGGAAAGTGTCCTCGAATATTGTAAAAGACATCGCTAAATTAGAAAAAGATAATTTAGATTACATTGTAAAATTTGCTAGTAATGAAAAAACATCAGCTTTAAGAAGTGTCATAATTTTAGTCTCTATTCTTTTACTATTTCTAGCAATAACTTTTATTTTATTATATAAATTAGTCAATCAATTATCTGGCTCGTTGTATTTAATGTCTACAACAATAAGGAAGATATCAGAAGGGAAAATTATACGCAACCCTACTTTTTCAGGAAATATTGAATTTCAAAATATTAGTGATTCCTTTAATCAGTTGTTAGTAGGAATGAAAGAGCAATTAGAGTTAGCATCAAAAATTAGTTCAGGAGAGTATGGAGCAAAAATTAGCCTAAGAAGTCAAAACGATACTCTCAATAAGTCAATGAACGTAATGTCTCTGGAGCTGAAGAGGATGGAAGAAGATTCTATTGAACTTAACAAAATGAAGGAGAGTATAAGCAAGATCAATAATTCTATATTAGAATCAACAGATTTAGAGGAGTTTGGAAAAAAAATATGTCATACTCTTGTCGAGCAAACCGAAGGTTGTCAAGCTAATTTTTATATAATTAATGCTACTAATGATAGCAATCAACTTTATAAAATAGGAGGCTATGCTGACCATAAAAACACTCCTGCTGTTATTAAGATAGGGGAAGGTTTAGTAGGAGAAGTTGCCTCGTCAAAACAACAAACTTGTTTGAATAATTTGCCTAATACTTATTCCTACTTATCCTCTTCTCTAGGAGAAACGCCCTATTTTAATGTATTGATTACGCCTGTTTCCTTTCGAGATAAAGTTATTGGTGTGATCGAAATAGGATCTTTGGAAAATTTTAGTGATGATCATAAAGTACTTTTAAAAACGATTTCAGATTCAATAGGAAGCGCAATTGAAGTTTATGTGCGCAACGAAGAATTGAAAATTTCTGTCGATGAAATTAATCGGAAAAATAACATACTTCAAGTACAAGAAGAAGAACTAAGACAAAGCAATGAAGAGTTAAATAAGCAATCTATGTTGCTGCAACAATCGGAGGAAGAACTCAAGAATCAAGCAGCCGAATTAGAGCAAACGAATTCCTATCTAGAAGAAAAAGGGCGTGAACTTGAACATAAAAACCATGAAGTTGTCATTAAAAATGAAGAGCTAGTTATTGCGCAAGAAGAATTAAATATTAAAGCCGAGGAAATAGCGCAAGCAAGTAAGTATAAGTCTGAGTTTTTAGCTAATATGTCTCATGAGTTAAGGACACCTTTAAACAGTATTTTGATACTTTCAGATCTTTTAAAAGAGAATAATTTAGGTAATTTAACAGATCCGCAAATTGATAATCTTTCGGTAATCAATTCTTCTGGTAAAGATTTACTAAATCTAATTACTGATATTTTAGATATTTCTAAAATAGAGGCCGGAAAAGTCGAAATTTATAGTGAAGAATCCATTGTGGAAAGAGTCTATTCAGACATGGATGGCTTGTTTAGAGCACAAATGGAAAAGAAAAATATTGAGTTAATAACAAGCATAGCTGAAGACTGTCCTAGAAAATTATTTACTGACATTGGAAAATTAGAACAAATACTCAAAAACTTTTTGTCGAATGCATTAAAATTCACTCCTGAAAACGGTAAGGTTTCATTACGTTTTTCATCTGGTTCGGGCAATACTGATTTTACTTCAGAAACATTGACTAAACTGAAATCAGAGGAAGTATTATCCATTTATATTGAGGATAATGGGATTGGAATATCGCAAGAAAATAAAAAGAAATTATTTCAAACATTCCAACAAGCAGATAGCTCTACAAGTCGAAAATACGGTGGGACAGGATTAGGTTTATTCATTTCTAAGGAATTAGCGATACTGCTAGGTGGGGAAGTTAAATTTGAAAGTGAGTTAAACAAAGGAAGTGTATTTAGTGTGCATATTCCAGCAAATTTCCAAGATTATCAAGCTGAAAAATTAGAATCTCATATCGCTAATAAGGTAGATTCAATAAGGATAGAAACTCCAATATCGTCGGAAGCTGTCGTAGATTTATCAGAAAATCTTAAGGATGATAGAGATTCGGTTTCGATTGATGACAAAACCATATTAATAATTGAAGATGACGCTTCATTTGCAGACGTATTGTTGCAAGTAGCCCATGATAATGGTTTTAAGGCAATAGTTGCTTATCAAGGAGAAACGGGTTATCAATATGCAAAAAAATACAAGCCAAAGGCTATTATTCTAGATATGAAATTACCAGGAATTGATGGCTGGACGGTATTAAAATGGTTAAAAGAGGACAAAGATTTACAACACATTCCGGTTCACGTCATGTCTGGGATGAATAGAGAAAAATTAGCCAAAGAAATGGGCGCTTTTGATTTCTTAATCAAACCTATCACTACTGCTAAATTAAAGAATGCTTTTGAATCTATTGATATACAGATAAATAAGGTATTTAAAAAAGTATTGATTTTGGAGGATGATGTAAGTCTTAATTATTCAATAAAAGAGCTAATTCATAACTGTGATCGAAATGTAATTTGTGTTCAGGCACATACCTTTAAAGAAGCAGAGCATATTTTGGCAAACGACGATATTGATTGTGCTATTATGGATATTGGTTTGCCTGATTCTAAGAACATTGCAAACATTGCAGCACTTAGAACAGTATCAAAAAATAAACAGATTAATATAATTGTTAACACAGGACAATCCTTGACCGATGAAGAACAACTAGAATTACAAAATAGTGCCGATAGAGTTGTTATAAAAACGAGTAATGTTACCGAAAGATTAAAAGATGAACTACTGTTGTTTCTTGATACTGTGGAGACTTCGAATAAAAAAGTGAATAAAACAGTCTCGAATTTATTGGGTGGAGAAGTTCTCAAGGACAAAACAATTTTGATTGTTGATGATGATATTCGAAATATATATGCGCTTTCGAGTGCTCTAACAACAAAGGGAGCTTCGATTTTAACCGCATTCAACGGAATTGAAGCACTTGAGGTTTTAAAAAATAACGCCACTATTGATATTGTCCTAATGGATGTTATGATGCCAGAGATGGATGGTTTTGAAGCAACCCGAAAAATTAGAGAAAATCCAAAATGGAAAAATCTTCCTATTATTGCACTTACTGCTAAGGCGATGAAAGGGGATCGGGAAGAAATATTAAATGCTGGAGCTTCTGATTATCAGTCTAAACCTATAGATATACAGCAGCTTATTTCGTTAATTAGTATATGGGTATATAAATAGATGATTGAATTTAATGATCTTGACGAAATAGTTTTTTTGATAAAAAAACAATATGGTTACGACTTTGAAGGCTACTCGCGAGCATCCTTTCTTAGACGTATCAATCGTTATATGCAGCTTTCTGGAATGGTTAATATAGTTAATTTGAAGAATGATTTGATAAACTATCCTGAAAACTTTAATACTTTCATAAACGAAATAGTCGTGAATGTCAGTGAGTTTTTTAGAGATCCAGATTTTTTTAGTTCGTTGCTAACTAATGTTTTTCCTTATTTAGAAAGTTATCCTAAGATTAATGTATGGAGTGCAGGCTGCTCTTTTGGTGAAGAAACATATTCATTAGCGATCTTATTAAAAGAACTTAATTTATTAAATAAATCGAGGATATATGCTACAGATATTAGTACAAATGCACTAGATAGATCTAAAAAAGGAATATATTCGATAAAAGATTTTAAAGAATATTCTAATAATTATTTTTCATCTGGGGGAAAAGAATCCTTGAATAAATATTTTGTATCTGATGGAGAAAAAACCATTATAAATTCAGAATTAAAAAAAGATATTTTATTCTCTAGACATAATCTAGTTACTGATGGTGTTTTCAAAGAATGTCAGCTTATTCTATGTAGGAATGTATTAATTTATTTTAATGAAGAATTACAAAATAAAGTTCTAGAGCTTTTTTATGATAGTTTACCAGTTCATGGTTTTCTAGCACTTGGAAATAAAGAGTCATTGCGTTTTAGTTCCATAAATGATAAATTTAAAATTATAGACAGTAAACAAAAAATTTATCAAAAAATAAAATGAGAATAATTATCATTGGTGGTTCAGCTGGTGCTTTCAATCTTATATTGTCTATACTCAAAGGATTAGATAAAGAGATTGATATTCCTATTGTATTGGTTTTACACAGACTAAAAAATGCAAAAACGATACTCGAAGATTATCTGCAGCTAGAATCCCATTATAAAGTTAAAGAGGCTGAAGATAAAGAACTTGTGAAAGCAGGACATATCTATACAGCTGCATCGAACTATCATCTCTTATTAAACGAAAATTTAAGCTTTTCATTAGATGTCTCAGAAGAAGTCAATTATAGTAGACCATCTATTGATGTTAGTTTTGAATCTTTTTCGTTTGCCTTAAATGAAAAATGTTGTGGAATTTTATTGTCAGGAGCGAATCAAGATGGAGCAATAGGTCTAAAAATGATTGCTGAAAATGGAGGAAAAACAATTGTACAAGATCCTAACGAAGCCGAATTTTCATCGATGCCACATTCGGCAATTAAAATATATAATAATCATATAGTGTGCACACTAAGCAATATAATAAAAAATATAAATAATTATGTCAAATAAAAAACATACTCTTTTATTAATTGATGACAAGCCTGAAAATTTGATGGCTTTAAAGAGTATTCTTGATCAACCAGACAGAGAAATCATCAGTTGTTTGTCAGGAAATGAAGCGTTACAAGTATTACTTACTAAAAAGGTTTCGTTAATACTGGTTGATGTTCAAATGCCTGATATGGATGGTTATGAGTTTGTTGAAATAATAAAGAGTCACCCAAATACGGTCTCTATCCCAACTATTTTTGTCACGGCAATAAGTAATGAACAAAAGTATTTGTCTAAAGCATATGATTTAGGAGCCATTGATTTTTTATCCAAGCCTTTAAACACTGAAATTACTCGAAAAAAAGTGGAGTCCTTTTTAAAAATTTGGGAATACGATCAAGAGCTAAAAAAATTAAATGAAGTATTAGCTCAAAAGAATGAGGAACTGGAACAATTTGCTCATATCATTGCCCATGATTTAAAGACGCCATTGGGAAACATGCAAATTTTAATAAATTTAATTGAGGAAGATTATAATCTTGAGCTTAACGGTGAGGTTGCAGAACTATTTAGTATGGTGAAAAAATCTTCAAAAAGCATGTCAAAATTAATTGAAGATTTACTTTATTACAGTAAAAATGTACGAAATAATGAGGGCAAGGAAGTAGTTAATATCGAAATTGCAATTGATGAAATTTTAAAACAGACAAATCAGTTAACAAATATTCAAATTCAAAAAGAAAATTTGAATCATAACATTCTCTTTCAACCGCTGGCTTTTCATCAAATCGTTTCTAATATTATATCAAATGCAATTAAATATAATGACAAGGAAATTTTAAATCTTAAAATCTCTTTTGATAAAGAAAATTCCTCCTTATCAATTAAAGATAATGGCCCAGGAATAAATGATAAATACCATGATAAAATTTTCGAGATGTTTCATACCTTGGGTAAGAGTTTTAATGGAGAAAGCAGCACAGGTATTGGATTAAATTTAGTTAAGAAGCTTGTAGATCGAAACGATGTTTCAATACAAGTTAGAAATAATAAGGATGTAGGGTGTGACTTTGTGATTTCAAATTTTGAACTTATAGATTAAAAGGCTTAGGATTTATTGAATTTTATTTCAAATTAGCACAAACATTATGATTGATTCATTCTACTTTAAAGAGTCTTTCTTGATAAAAATATAATACCTTTGCACTTCAAAAAATTATTAATTTTGTGTGCGATAATAGTGGTTTAAAAAGAATCGTATTCTAATTAAAAGGCTATTATTACTTAAAAACAATTAAAAAAATAAGATATGTCAGATGATAAAAAAGTAATTTTCTCAATGTCAAAATTGAGTAAAACGTACTCAAGTAGTGATAAACAAGTATTAAAGAATATATATTTAAGTTTCTTTTATGGGGCTAAAATTGGAATCTTAGGTCTTAATGGATCTGGAAAATCATCTTTATTAAAAATTATTGCTGGGGTTGATAAAAACTATCAGGGAGATGTTGTATTTGCGCCGGGATATTCAGTTGGATATTTAGAACAAGAGCCAATTCTTGACGATAGTAAAACGGTTATTGAAATTGTTCGTGAAGGTGTCGCTGAAACTATGGCTGTTTTAGAAGAATACAACAAAATTAACGATTTGTTTGGTCTTCCAGAAAACTATGAAGATGCGGACAAGATGGACAAACTAATGGACCGTCAGGCGGCATTACAAGACAAAATCGATGCATTAGGAGCTTGGGAAATTGACACCAAATTAGAAATTGCAATGGATGCTTTACGTACGCCAGATGCAGATACACCTATAAAAAACCTTTCTGGAGGAGAACGTCGTCGTGTGGCTTTATGTCGTTTGTTATTGCAACAACCGGATGTTTTGCTTCTTGATGAGCCTACGAATCACTTGGATGCAGAAAGTGTATTGTGGTTAGAGCAACATTTAGCACAATATGCAGGGACAGTAATCGCTGTAACGCACGATAGATACTTCTTAGATAATGTAGCAGGTTGGATTTTAGAGTTAGATAGAGGAGAAGGTATTCCATGGAAAGGAAACTATTCTTCTTGGTTAGACCAAAAATCAAGCAGAATGGCTCTTGAAGAAAAAGTAGCTTCTAAACGTAGAAAAAACTTAGAACGTGAGTTGGACTGGGTTCGTCAAGGTGCCAAAGGACGTCAAACGAAACAAAAAGCGCGTTTACAGAACTACGATAAAATGCTTAATGAAGATCAAAAAGCATTAGATGAGAAATTAGAAATTTATATTCCTAATGGACCACGTTTAGGTACTAATGTAATCGAAGCTAAAGGAGTTGCTAAAGCATACGGAGACAAATTATTATATGATAATTTGAACTTTACCTTGCCACAAGCTGGAATTGTTGGAATCATCGGACCAAACGGTGCTGGTAAATCGACAATTTTCAGAATGATTATGGGCGAAGAAAAACCAGATGCAGGTGAATTCGTGATTGGTGATACAGTAAAAATTGCTTATGTCGATCAAGCGCATTCTAATATAAATCCTGATAAATCGATTTGGGAAAACTTCTGTGATGGTCAAGAATTAATTATGATGGGCGGTCGCCAAGTGAATTCTCGTGCTTATTTAAGTCGTTTCAACTTTGGAGGAAGCGATCAAAACAAAAAAGTTTCAACATTATCTGGAGGTGAGCGTAACCGCTTACACCTTGCGATGACTTTGAAAGAAGAAGGTAACGTTTTATTACTGGATGAGCCTACCAATGACTTGGATATTAATACGCTTCGTGCTTTAGAGGAAGGTCTGGATAATTTTGCGGGCTGTGCTGTGGTGATTTCTCACGACAGATGGTTCTTAGATAGAATTTGTACACACATTCTTGCCTTTGAAGGAAATTCTGAAGTTTATTATTTTGAAGGTGGTTTCTCTGAATATGAAGAAAATAAGAAAAAACGTTTAGGTGGGGATCTAACTCCAAAACGTTTGAAATACAGAAAACTAATAAGAGGATAATATCACTTTGTTTTCGATATTTATAAAAGAGGATGCTTCGCGGCATCCTCTTTTTTTTATGTACAACTAGCTTAAATTTCTTTGTTTTTCAATAGCTGTTTGATTTCTCTTTTGGACATTTCTTTTATTATGATAGATTCGTTGCAATCAGCTGTGAAGCTATTTTTAGGGATTATTTTGATTGCTCCTGCTGCAGTATAAAAGTAAGGAGTTAAATAAACGTGCGGAGTTTTAGATGCTCTTAAAGATTTAGAGCTTTCAAACATTCGATTTTTATCGAAATAATAAATGCTAAAGTGTAAAATATACTTTTCATTATTGAAATTTGCCAATGTCCCCAACATGGTGTTAGGATATACAATATCTCCTAATTTTACCTTGAAACTGTCTTTTTTAAATCCGCTGTAACTGGCATAAGTTCCGTCTTCGTGTTCGATTTGAATACTATTGGTCTTACTTGTATATAGCATTTTAGTTATAGTGTCATTTTGAAATTCATTTTTAAGGTTAACAACTATTCCTTTTCGCATAGCAAAAACGGAATCAACTGTTTTACTATTTGTAGAATATGATTTCCAACTTTCAGGTTTTTCGGCCCCAAAATACTTTTCATTCAAATTGCTACTTTCATAAATAGTAATTTGCGTTCCTTTTTTAAACGGAAGTAAATATTGAAATAAACTATCTACTTTTGGTTCTGAATTTCCAAAAGCATAAGAAGTTTTATAACCGTAACCAATTCCCAGTTCGCTATTGGTAGGTTTAAGTGACAATAGTCTTCCTGAATTACCTTCTACAACCTGTTCATGAAGTAGCGAAGTGCTAGTATTACTCAAGCTATTAAACTCAATTTTCACGGTATAACTTCCCGGTTTATTTTTCGTATAAAAAAAATCTACACTTTTATTGTCATTACGAACCGAAGTTACTTCGACAGTGCGGTCTTGAGCTTGTAACGGAGTAGCGCAACTTACTACAATTAGAATTATAGAAGTAATTAATTGGTAATGATTTTTCATTTATATTTAAATTTAGCTTGTTTTTTTCTCGTAGGTTACGAATGCGATTAGATTAAAAATATCCTTGTATCCGTAAATCATCAAAACTAGAAATTATATTACGCACACATCACACACATTCTATTGATGTATGGTATGATAAGTAAATTTAGGAAAATATTGGAATTAAGTGTAAGAAAAAGATTCTTTTATTGACTTAAAATAATTAATTTGAAGGAGTCCTTGTTGAATTGAAAAAAAAAGGTTCAAGGATAAGTAATTAATTTATTTATTTATTTATAGATGTTTAAATACAGAAAATTAGGGAGTGGATCATTTCAGCATTTTTTATAACAACAAAGGGATGCTCATTTTGGCATCCTTACTATGTTGCATTTACAATTATATTCAGTGGTTTTTAGGATTTAATCTATGCGGATTAAGATCACGTTTTCAATCACTTTAATTATAGTTGGTTTATTTCATTTTCTTGTCGTTATTCATCAAAAGGAAAACAGTAGCTACTAAGGCTAGACATACAAAACCAAAACCAAAAACAATAATTATCGAACCGCTATCCCAAGTAATAAGTGCTATATTTTTCATATATATTTTAAATTAAAAATCAAAAATATAGATTTTGAAAGTGATCTAATATGATAAAAATCATTAAATCGAAATTTATACTAAAAATTTTACTTTTAGTTCTGTAGATGGGACCATACAACTCTCTTTTTTGCCGTACCATTTGTATCTGTTTCTGGCAATCCAATCGTATATTAGGTCACTAAATGAGTTGGGTAAAAACTTAAATAGTGCTAGTAAACTATAGAAAGAGCCAAGTTTAGAAGCAATTTCTAAAGCCGCTTCCGATTTGTAATAATAAGCTATTCCAGGTTCGTAAAGTATTATACTATCAGTATTTTGTTGGTCTACTCCAATGTGCTTACATATTTCCACTCCCAAATCAGATTGTAAAGCAACAAAACGAAATAGATCTTTTTTATCGTGTTTTATGATTAATTGTACCGCCGAATTACACAAATTACAAACGCCATCAAAAAGGATGATTTTTTTGTCTTTAGGTATCTTTAATAGTGATGGAGAAATCTCTTTTGGCATATTTAGTAGTATTAATTTAACTTTCATTGCGAGGAACGAAGCAATCGCAAAACGTATATAAATAATTAAAGCCTTTACTATGTTTGTCGATGTATTCTAGTGAGTTTGCTTCGTTCCTCACAAATACGCTACAAACTGCTCACTGAATACTGAACACTGATCACTTCTTCTTCATCGCTTCCACCAGTTCCAGTTCATCTAAGCTGACTTTCGAGGTAAACATGCCGTAATTTACAGTTGCTTTATTCTTTTCTATACTGTCAATACTTCCCACAGCTTTTCCATCGAGCATGCGGACACGATCACCTACTCTTAAAATAGCCTTTACTTTTTCGACTACGGGTTTTAGCTTTTTTTCCTTCTTTTCTTTCCTAATTTCCTCTACATGAACCGACACTTCGGCAACGACTTCTTTCTTCTTGGCTACGATAGCTTTGGCTTCTTTCGGAGTGGCTTTCTTTCGTTTTGAATTCTCAATTTCGATGATTTTCAAAAACTCACCAATAAGGTCTTTTTTACTTTTATTATTAAAATATTTCTCGGCAATGTCTTCAATTTTCTGGCCTATGTAAATTGTTTTTTGATTGCTGTCATACAATTCCTGATAGCTTTCTAGTTTTTGTTTGATTTTGACATTGATTGTTTCCATTTTCTTTCCTTCCTCACGCGCTTTGGTTTCTTCTTCTTTTAGCGTTTGTGAAGTCTTTTCCATCTTTGAGCGTTCCTTTTGTAAGGTCGCAATGGTTTTGTCAAAACGCACTTTTCCAACTTCAATTTTCTTCTTAGCACGATTGATTAGACTAAAAGGAATTCCATTTTTTAGAGCAACTTCAAAAGTAAAAGAACTACCAGCTTGGCCTAATGCCAATTTATACATCGGCTCTAAAGACTTTTCATCAAACATCATATTTGCATTGGTGGCAAAAGGCAACTCATTGGCCAGAATTTTTAGATTCGAATAATGCGTCGTTATGATTCCAAACGCTTCCCGATGGTAGAATTCTTCGAGGAAAATTTCAGCCAAAGCACCACCCAGTTCTGGGTCAGAACCTGTACCAAATTCATCAATCAAGAACATCGTTTTCTTATTACATTTCTTTAGAAAGTAGTTCATGTTTTTCAGTCGGTAACTGTATGTACTTAGGTGATTTTCAATAGATTGATTGTCTCCAATATCTGTAAGTATTCGATCGAATAAGAAGGTTTCTGAGCGTTCATGAACCGGAATCAACATGCCAGACTGCAACATCAATTGGAGCAATCCAACTGTTTTAAGGGAAATTGTTTTACCACCAGCATTAGGTCCAGAAATCACAATTATTCTGTTTTCTTGCTTCAGTTCAATGGTTTGCGGATGCGTAATTTGCTTCTTCTGTTTGTTGTTTAAATACAAAATAGGATGGTAGGCATCTCTAAAATAAAGACGTCTTTCTTCCGTAATCGTAGGTATTATACCATTGATACGATTCGCATATTTTGCTTTGGCAGCAATAACATCAATATCGCTCAGGAAATCCTGATATTGGATTAACAAGGGCAGAAACGGACGAATATCATTCGATAATTGTTTTAAAATCCGCGTAATTTCTTCGGCCTCTTCGTATTCTAAATTACTTAATTCACGAGAATATTTTAAAGTTGCTTCCGGCTCGATATAGGCGATACTTCCTGTTTTTGAACTTCCTAAAATGGATCCTTTAACCTTACGACGGTACATTGCTAGAACCGCCAAAACCCTGCGGTTTTGAACGAAACTTTCCTTGATATCATCCAAGTAACCCAAACTGTTGTATTGTGTCAATGCCACACCAAAACTCTGGTTGACTTTCCCGCGAATTAAATTGATATCTCTACGAATATTTAATAATTCTGGGGACGCATTGTCTTTGATCTCACCATATTTATCAACGATCGCATCAACAGAACTGATAATTTCCTTGGTAAACTCAACTTCTAAAGCTCTGGTATTTAGGTGAGGGTAATAGTCATCGAATTTTTTGAAATAAGTCAATAAAAAATTCACCGTTGAAGACAAGGTGGCGATTTTTCTAAAACTACCTACTTCAAGAAAGCTATCCTCTATTGCCAGAAATTTAATTTCGTGAGTTATAGCATCAAAACCATGATTTGGAATCGCATTGTTATTTTGAAAGGAAGAAACATATTCAGATGTTTGCAATAAAGCTTGCATCAAGGTTTCTTTGTCTCTAAAAGGCGTGATTTCTAATGCTTTTTGTTTCCCAATGTCGGTATTACAGATCTCTGAAATAGTTTCGAGAACGGTTGGGAATTGTAAATCTTGTAAGGTCTTTTCGGTAATGGATATCATTTTATAAGGTACGTTCTAAAAGGCTCAAAGTTACAAAGTTTCCCACTAAAAACGGTTTACTTTTTTGTGTAGTTTGCGAAAAAATTTGCCAACTTTGCACTTAAAAATATTCTATGCAAATCAACCTTAAGCCCGAATGGCAAACCCTTTTGGCCGACGAAATTCAGAAACCTTATTTTAATGAATTAGCGGTGATCGTGGAGGAGGAATACAAAATTCACGCCTGTTATCCGCCAAAAGAGTTGATTTTTGCAGCTTTTAATCGCTGTTCATTTTCAGATGTGAAAGTAGTGATTATTGGTCAAGATCCGTATCATGGAACTGGAGAGGCAAATGGCTTGTCTTTCTCGGTGAATGATGGAGTAAGAATTCCGCCTTCTTTGCGTAATATTTTCAAGGAAATCAGTGCCGATTTTGGCCATATTTTTTTGCCAACATCGGGTAATTTAGAAACCTGGGCTGAGCAGGGTGTTTTACTGCTAAATGCTTCGCTAACCGTTAGAAAAGACAGTCCAAACAGTCATAAACATTTAAAATGGAATCTATTTACAGATGCTGTAATTCAAAAAATTTCTGAAGAAAAGGACAATGTAATATTTATGCTTTGGGGCGGATTTGCTCATAAAAAAGGAGCTAAAATTGATAGAAATAAGCATTTAGTTTTAGAATCGGGCCATCCCTCACCTATGAGTGCTAATCAAGGAAAATGGTTTGGAAATAAGCATTTCACTAAAGCAAATTTGTATTTGAGGGATAATAAAAAAAAGGAGATTGATTGGATTTTCAATAATGGAAGTCTTTTTTAGTTGACCTTTAAATTACTATAAGTTTATATTTATATTCATTTACAGTTAGTTAAGTAAAAAATAATCATGTGATCTAACAAAAATCAATTTATTTTTTCTTAAATTTATGGATAACTAAAACCAACCTATATGACTGTAGATCAAATATTAAAAGAGAAAGGGCATGAAGTTTATTCAATAATTTCCACTATTACGGTTTATGAAGCTTTAAGAATAATGGGCGAAAAAAACGTGGGAGCAATTCTGGTGATCGAAGATGATGTTTTAAAAGGAATTTTATCTGAAAGAGATTACGCTAGAAAAATCGTTTTGAAAGACAAAGCTTCCAAAGATACTTTTGTTCATGAAATTATGGGCGAGGAGATTATTAGTGTAAAACCAACGGATAACATCGAATATTGTATGGATTTAATCACCAATAAAAGAGTTAGACATTTACCTGTTTTATTAGATCAAAAAGTTGTTGGTATAGTCTCTATTGGTGATGTGGTTAAATCAATTATTGAATTACAAAAAAATACGATTGATCACTTAGATTCTTATATCCACGGTACTAAAGCTTAATTATACCTAAATTTATAATAACCTAGCGAAATACTATGGCAACAATCATTCTTTCTATTGTACTTCTAGCTATTGCAATTGCTGGAATTGCCATCAAACTGTTGGTGAAAAAAAACGGTAGTTTTTCAGGTACTTGTAGTAGTAATAATCCATTGGTGCAAGGCGATGGGGAGTCATGTGGTATTTGTGGCGCTAGACCGCAGGAAAAATGTAAATCTTAATTCAATTGCTCTATACGCTTCTTTAAACTCTGGGAAGTATGGGTTTTCCAATGTCCATTTTCATCATAAATAAAATAAACCTCCAAATTTAAACTTTTGTTTTTTTCCAAAAAAGCAATCGATTTGCCAAACCCCATAACCATGAAAGCTGTAGCATAAGAATCCGCCGTGATTGCATCATCAGCAATTACTGTCGTACTCAATAAATTATGTTTGGCTGGATAACCCGTTTTAGGATCAATTATGTGTGATAGCTTTTGATTTCCTTCGATGTAAAACTTTCTATAATTACCAGAAGTGGCCAGCGCTCTATTATTTAAAGTAATAATGGCTTCGAGTTTTCTTTCATCGGATTTATCTTCAGTAGGTTGGTCGATACCTACTTTCCATTCTTCAGTATTTTTTTTCCCTTTGGCTTTAATTTCGCCTCCTAATTCGACCAAGTAATTTTTAATCCTTTTGCTTTCGAGAAAATCAGCTATAACATCTACTGAATATCCTTGCGCAATAGCATTAAAATCGATTTGTATTTCTGGTTTTGCTTTTATAATGCGGTTATTCTTCAAAGTCACCATTTTATAATTCACTAATTGTAGTAAACTATCAACTTGGATTTTGCTCAACTTGTTTTTTTTCGTTCGTCCAAATCCCCAGGAATTTACCAATGGACCGACTGTGATATCAAAATTTCCTTCCGTTTTTTGAGACACTTCAACAGATTTATTAAAAACCGTTCTAAAATATTCATCAACAATAATATTTTTTTCATTGTTATTTATTCTAGAAATAATCGAAGTTGGAATCCATGTTGACATTGATTGATCAATATTTTTTAATAGTGAATCAATCTCTTTTTGGTACAAAACACCATTGTCAGATAAATAAGTAATGTGGTAGGTTGTTCCTTGCGAATTTCCTTCTAGCTTTATAATTTCTTTTTTATCGGAAGCACAACTCGTTAGGACTAATAGCAGAAGAAGAATAAGAAGTAGTGTCTTTGTCATAAAAATATTATTAACCTCCAAAGTCATCAAATGCAATATTTTCCGGTGGAACACCTAGATCGTCTAACATTTTAAATACTGCCGCATTCATCATTGGTGGGCCGCAAATATAATATTCAACATCTTCAGGTGCTTCGTGATGTTTCAAGTAATTTTGAAATAATACATTATGTATAAAACCAGTGTAACCAGTCCAATTGTCCTCTGGTAATGGCTCAGAAAGTGCAATATTATATTCGAAATTTGGAAATTCTTTTTCTATTTTTCTAAAATCCTCGGTATAAAAAACTTCTCGTGAGGATCTTCCTCCATACCAAAAACTAACTTTTCTATTTCTTTCTTTTTCAGTGTGAAATAGATGAAATAAATGCGAGCGTAAAGGCGCCATACCTGCTCCACCGCCTATGTAAATCATTTCTCTTTCTGTTGGTTTAATGTGGAAATCTCCAAAAGGTCCAGCAATTGTGACTTTTTCTCCAGGGTTTAGCGCAAAAATATAGGAAGATGCTATCCCAGGATTAATCTTCATAAATCCACCTGATTTTCGGTCGAATGGGGGAGTTGCTAATCGAATGTTAAGGATAATAATATTGCCTTCCGCAGGATGATTCGCCATCGAATAAGCTCTAAAAATGGGTTCTGAATTTTTCATTTTTAAATCCCAGATCCCGAATTTATCATAATCCTCTTTGAAACGTTCATCAATTTTGTATAAATCATTTTTAAAGTCTACTTCACATTCAGGAATATCTATTTGAATATAACAACCTGACTCAAATTCTAGAAAATCACCTTCGGGCAATTTAACCACTAATTCCTTAATATAGGTGGCAACATTGTCATTTGAAACTACTTCGCATTCCCATTTTTTGATCCCCATCACATTATCAGGAATGACTATTTCCATGTCCTGTTTTACTTTTACTTGACATCCCAATCTCCAATTGTCTTGCTGTTCTTTTCTCGAAAAATAAGGGGTTTCAGTTGGTAATATTTCGCCGCCACCGGATAAAACTTGGCATTTACACATACCACAGGTACCGCCGCCGCCGCAAGCTGAGGGTAAAAATATCTTTTTGTTAGATAAGGTAGAGAGTAGTGTTGCACCAGCTTCTGTTTCAAGCTGATCAACTTCGTTTATAATTATCTTGACTAATCCTGAAGGAATAAGCTTTGATTTGGCATACAGAATTATATAAACAAGTAATGAGTTGAAGAGTAAAAATACTATTACGCTACTTATTATTGTTGTGCTATCAATACTTAATATTATCATTTCAATTTGATTAAAGATTTATACCGAAATGCCCATAAAACTCATAAAAGCGATTGCCATTAATCCAGTTAAAATAAACGTAATCCCTAAACCTCTTAAAGGCGCTGGAACATTAGAATATCTTAACTTTTCTCGAATAGCAGCTAAAGCAACTATCGCTAGAAACCATCCCACACCAGAACCCAAAGCAAAAACAGTCGCTTCCCCTAAAGAGGCATATTCTCTCTCTTGCATAAATAATGCACCTCCCAGAATAGAGCAATTTACCGCAATTAGGGGTAAAAATATCCCCAAGGAAGTGTATAATGCGGGCGCAAATTTTTCAACAATCATCTCTACTAGTTGTACAATAGAGGCAATGGTTGCGATAAACATAATAAAACTTAAAAAACTTAGATCAACAGACTTGTAGTCATCAGATAACCATTGCAAAGCTCCCGCTTTTAAGACATATTTTTCTAGGAGATAACAAACAGGAACAGAAATAGTTAATACAAAAGTCACCGCAAGGCCAAGTCCCACAGCGCTTTTTACCGTTTTAGAAATCGCCAAATAAGAACACATGCCAAGAAAATAGGCAAATATCATGTTTTCAATAAAAACCGCTTTTATAAATATATTGAAGTGTTCCATGTTAAAATGTTTAAATCGTTCATTACTTGATTACTTCGATTCAATTAGTTTTTCATTGCGACTTCTTTGAATCCATATAAGAATTCCCACAATGATTAAAGCCATAGGTGGCATGATGACGAGGCTATTGTTAAAATATCCCATTTTATAAATGGATTCTGGAATGACACGAAAACCCATCAGTTCTCCAGAACCAAATAGCTCCCGAATCATAGAAACGATTACCAAAATTAAGCCGTAACCAAAACCGTTACCCATTCCGTCTAAGAAGGAAGGCCAAGGTTTATTAGACATGGCAAAGGCTTCTAAACGCCCCATGATGATGCAATTTGTAATAATTAATCCTACAAAAACCGATAACTGTTTGCTCACATCAAATACAAAAGCTTTTAAGAATTGATCTACTATAATTACCATTGCAGCAACCACCGTTAGTTGAACGATAATCCGAATGCGATTGGGAATAATATTTCGAATAAAAGAAATAATCACATTCGAAAAAGCACAAACTACCATTACTGCAAGAGCCATTACAATAGAAGGTTTCATTTTTACCGTTACCGCCAATGCTGAACAGATGCCTAATACTTGAACCGTAATGGGATTGTTCTCATTTAATGGATCAAATAAAAGTCTTTTATTTTTTGGCGAAAATAAAGGCTCTTTTTCTTTTTTAGGTTTTGCAGGTAATGTGATGGTTTCTTTGCTCATATCCTGTTATTTTAGTTTATTGAAGCAACTTCTCCTTGTTTTTTGAAATATGGGATGTAGTTGCTGACCGTTCGTTTAATCATTTCAGAAACTCCTTTACTAGTAATCGTCGCTCCCGAAACTGCGTCAACACCGTGTATGTCATCTGGTTTTGCGCCACCTTTAATTACAGTAACGGAAACAAAGTTTCCAGAATCATCAAATATTTTCTTCCCAACGAACTGCTGCTGAAATTTTATAGTTTCAATCTCCGCACCAAGGCCAGGTGTTTCGCTTTTGTGGCCAAAACTAACTCCATAAACAGTATTCTTATCGCTTTCTAGCGAAATAAAACCCCAAATAGGTCCCCACAATCCTTTTCCTCTAATCGGAATAATATAAAATGACTTGCCATCTTTGGTACAAATAAATAACGGAAACAACTGCTCATTGGTTTTTCCAGTTTTGGCTTTATCCAATTCTTTTTTGAGGTCAATGTCAAATACAGTGACATTGCCAGTTATTTGTTCCCCTTTATTATTCAACACAATTTGCTTGCTAATGTATTGATTAAAGGCAGCTTCGGTTTCGGATGTTTCAGTAGGGATTGAAACAGAGGTGAGTATATTTTTCATTTTTTCGACCCTAACATTTTTCTCCTGATAGGGAGCAAGACTTATGGCTGTTACTGATAACAGAATAGCAATCACTACCACCATAACGGAGGAAAAAATAAACGTGGCTTTGTTACTGTCTTTATCCATTTTGATTGTGTATTGGAGTAACTCTATTTAGTCTTTTTTTGATATTTGCTTCTACTACATAATGGTCTATTAAGGGCGCCATTACGTTCATAAATAAAATAGCTAACATCATTCCTTCGGGATAAGCGGGGTTAAATACTCTGAAAAGAATTGCTAACAGTCCTATTAAAAATCCATAGATGTATTTTCCAGTATTCGTTTGTGCAGCACTCACAGGATCAGTGGCCATGAAAATAGCGCCAAAGGCAAAACCTCCTAATACTAAATGATGTAGCGGGCTGATTTGCATTAAGGTATTCAATCCAAAAATATTAAATATTACAGCCATCAAAAATCCTCCAGCAAAAACTGATGCCATAATGCGCCAACTACCAATGCCTGTATATAATAAAATTCCAGCTCCAATCAAGCAAGCAATAGTCGAAGTTTCCCCTACAGATCCAGGAATAACACCTATAAAGGAATCCATAATACTGGGAATTTTATCAGTAAAACCAGCTGCCGCATCTCCTAATGGTGTCGCACCACTATAAGCATCAACAACGGCTTGCCCTTTGTTTGTACTCGTGTTAATCCAAACTTCGTTTCCTGACATTTTGGTTGGATAGGCAAAGAATAAGAATGCCCTAGCGGTAAGCGCAGGATTTAAAATATTCATTCCAGTACCACCAAAAACCTCTTTTCCTATAATTACCGCAAAAATGGTGGCAATAGCCAACATCCACAAAGGGACGTCAATGGGCATTATGAGCGGAATCAACATACCTGAAACTAAGAAACCTTCATTTATGGTATGTTTTCGAATAATAGCAAAGATGAACTCTGTTGTCAATCCTGCTCCGTAAGAAACTAAGATAAGTGGGAGAACTTTAATAGCTCCATAAATAAAATTATCAATTAAAGAAACATCTGCAATCCCTAAAGCTAGATGGTGTTGGTTACCAATATTCCACATACCGAATAACAGACATGGAATTAAAGATAACACCACTAAGATCATCGTGCGTTTTAAGTCGATCGCATCGCGTACGTGTGTTCCCTTGCTTTTTGTAGTATGGTTAGGCACAAATAGGAAGGTTTCAAACGCATCAAATGCGGGATGGAATTTCTCTAGTTTTCCTCCTTTTTCGAAATTAGGTTTGAGATTGTTTAGTAAGTTTCTAAGTGGCTTCAAATTCAGATTATTTAAGGATTAAATTTGCTAACTATTAGATAGTGTGCTTTTTATATCGGTTTAATTAATTTGATACTTATATGTTTAAAAGACTCATTTTTGAGAATTGCTATAGATAATATTTTAGTGCAATTGATAATTTCCTTTTACTAATTTTCTTGATCAACCCCACCAACTTCGCTTTGATTGACGGAAATAACTTTATCGAGGCATTAAATATTCATTGTTTAACGATGCGACTTTTATTCCCTTTTATTAAGGTTTCCTATAAACTAGTTATAGAGTAAAACTAAAAAATCTTATATGTCTTATATGTTTTAAAAAGAGACATAACTATTCAACTAAATTCCTTCCGAACCATATCTAGTCCGTGACGAATGATTTCTTGCGATTTTATCTTTGATGTACAGACTAACTCGCAGAGTGCAAAATCTTCCTCTGCTACTTCATAAATACCCAGTTTTTCCATCATATCGATATCTTCAATTAGTATTGATTTTAAAAGTTGTACAGGGTAAATGTTCATTGGAAAAACTTTTTCATATTGTCCAGTCATTACAAAAGGACGTTCTTCGCCATGTAGATTGGTATTTAAATCGTGTTGTTTATTTGGTGACAACCAAGAGAAAAAAGTACGAGACATACTGAATTTATCAAAGCCTGGTTTTAGCCAACCCATAAATTCGTATTGGTTTCCTTCTGGAATCACGGTAATTTGGGAATCATAGAAACCTAAAAATCCGTCCGCGGGAACTTTACTGCCTGACAAAATAGAGCCACTAATGATCCGGTTGTCTCCTTTTTTTAGACCTGTATCTGCAAGGATATTTTTTATAGAAGAACCTACAATCGTTTTGTAATATTGGGGTTTTATAATTTGAGAACCTGTAACTGCAATGGTTCTAGCGGCGTCGAATATTCCTTTGTCAAATAATTTTCCAATGATGACTACATCTTGTGGATTAATGTACCACACGACTTCACCTTTATTTATTGGGTCAATGTGATGAATTTGGACGCCAATATTTCCCGCGGGATGAGGACCTGATATATTGTTGATTTGTACGTTTTGAGTCTGGCCAAAAGTAGCAGCGGGGGAGCTGTTTGCTTTTACATTTAAGTGTGTTTTTCCGGTCGTTAATTTTTTTAAGGCATCAATTCCCGTTTGAAAATGAGACTCTTTCCCTGACATAATGAAATCGTTATCAGGTGCTAATGGATTTGTATCAAAAGCAGAAATAAAGATCGCTTTTGGGTTTTCGCTAGGTTTCGCAATAGTTCCGTATGGACGTTGACGAATAAAAGTCCAAATACCGCTATCTAGCAGTTGCTCAACGATTTCTTTTCTCGAAAGTTGGTTGGGATTTGATTTATTAAATAAGAGGTGTTTTATTTCTCTGTCAGCAAGGATTTTAATTTCTAAGATGACTCTTTTTTCTCCACGAATAATTTCAATTACTTCGCCGCTTACGGGAGAGCAAAACAGAATATTTTCATTGTTTTTATCGTAAAATAGTTTAGTTCCAGCAAGAACATTAGTGCCTACTTTTACTAATAATTTTGGCGTAAGACCCACAAAATCTTTTGGTTTAATAGCAAATATCTCGGCCACGGGAAGTTCCAATACTGACTTAGCAGCTTCACCTATCAATTTGAGATTCAATCCCCTTTTAATTTTAATATATTCACTCATACATTAATTTCTTTTTAGTGGGTATTACTTATGATATTCTGGTTTATGGATGTAATTTTAGTATGCTATAAGATTATGCGTATTAGTTATTTGTTAAAAAAGATGTTTAAAGTACTAATTTAATGAATTTGTGTGAAAAAACAACAGTGAAAATATTTTAATTTTATATTAACAAATAATGCAGAACAAAAATTTTAGTTTTATAACTAAATGAATACTAAAGTAATAACATTGAATTTAAATTGTAAATCTAATCTTATTTTACAAAGGAAAGAATAAGTTGGATGATTTAGATTAGCTACCAGATATGTAAACTAGATAAGGAATCTATCAATTGCTTGGATTAAATTTATAGGAGATAGAAACATAAAAAAAACTCAGGATGCTAAGGATTATATATCGAATTATATGACTCCTCAACTCGAAAGACTTGGTTTTGGGAACTTTACTATTATACGAAAATTTAATGGAGTAAAAATAGGTTGCTGTGGACTTTATGATAGAGAAGCCGGGGAGGGAATCGACATTGGATTTGCTTTTCTTCCAAAATATGAAAATAAAGGTTACGGTTTTGAAAGTACAAATACCTTGAAAGAAGCTGCTTTTGCCGAGTTCAATTTAATGGGAATCAGCGCAATTACTGCACAAAGGAATATCAGTTCACAAAAATTATTAGTAAAAATCGGTTTGCAATTTGAGAAAAACATCAAACTAATTGATGATTCCGAACAGTTACTACTATTTAAATTATTGGTTTAGATTAGAAGTAATAGACTTTTTTCTAAATCCTCGACGCTAAGTATAAAAACAGTGGTGCTAATTTTAAAAAGAAATTTGGATTCCTATAAAACTGAAAAAATAGTATCTTGGCTCGCTGTAATAAAATAATAAACGAGCGATCGTGATGAATGAAAAGCAAAAATTAAAGGAAGTCGCAGGACTTTTTTTAAAGTTAGGAATTATTGGTTTTGGTGGTCCCGCCGCACACATTTCGATGATGCGAGAGGAAGTAGTGGTGAAAAAAAAGTGGCTTGATGAGCAACACTTCTTAGATTTAATAGGTGCAACTAATTTGATTCCGGGTCCTAACAGTACTGAAATGGCAATTCATATTGGTCACGAAAGAGCAGGATGGAAAGGACTTATTGTAGCTGGATTATGCTTTATCACTCCAGCCGTTTTGATAACTGGAATATTTGCTTGGCTTTACAAAGAATACGGTCAGCTGCCTGAAATCCAGCCTTTTTTGTACGGAATAAAACCCGCAATAATTGCCATTATTCTAAGTGCTATTTTTCCTTTGGCAAAAAAATCATTAAAAACAGTTCGATTAGGAATTATAGGAGGCATCGTTTTGCTGCTTTCACTATTGCAGTTCAATGAAATAGCACTGCTTTTTGGCGCTGGATTCCTGGCTTTGTTTTGTTATTCCATAACCAACAAAGATTCTAATATTAAAGGAAACAACTGGATTCCGATGATGCTAATTCCAGTTTCCAAAACAGCGTTATTAGCACCCACTAACTTAAATTTATTTCTTATTTTTTTAAAAATTGGGTCAATACTATATGGAAGCGGCTATGTGCTTTTTGCTTTTTTGGACGCCGAATTAGTTGCTAAAGGATTACTCACCAGGACGGAATTGATTGACGCCATTGCGGTAGGACAATTTACACCAGGACCTGTTTTCTCCTCAGTTACTTTTATTGGATATCAGATCAATGGTATATCAGGGGCACTTATTTCTACGCTAGCAATATTTTTACCCTCTTTTGTATTTGTGGCGCTATTAAATCCTTTGGTAAAAAAGATGAGAAACTCAAAGTCTTTTGCCCTATTTTTGGACGCGGTGAATGTAGCTTCGATTGCGATAATTGTATCAATCTGTTATGAATTAGGTACTGAAACTATCACAGACTGGCGTACGATTTTAATAGCCTTATTGAGTATTGGAATTGCGTTCAATTATAAGAAAATAAATAGTGCTTTTATTGTTTTGGGAGGAGCATTAATGGGTTATTTACTGCTTTTGGTTTAACAAAATTTGTTTCGTTTTTCTGGTCGTTTTCGAAAAATAGAGGGGAACATTAAAATATAAAAAAGCCACTAAGAACGATACTTAGTGGCTTTTTTGGAATTAACAACCTCTTAAATTTTTATTCGCAATAGCTTATTGCCATCCACCACCAAGGGCTTTGTACAATTGAATTACAGCTCTATATTGTTGGAACTTGTTATCTACTAAACTTAATTCGGCATTTAAAGCATCATTCTTAGAAGTCAAAACCTCTAGGTAATTGGCTAAACCATAAGTCAACAATTCATCTGAAAAATTAGCTGCTTTTTTAAGGGCATCAGCTTGTTTCACTCGAACCGTCATTTTATAAGTTTCATTATTGTATTGAGCTAATGCATCTGAAACTTCTTTACCTGCAATAAGCAGTGATTGTTCAAACTGTAAGTAGGCCTTCTCCTGATTGGCTTTGGCAATTTCAAATTTCGTTCTAACTTGTCTTTGATTGAAAATAGGTTGCGTTAACCCCGTAATCACATTAGCAAATATAGAATTAGCACTAAACCATTCTTTCAAATCGATACTTTGAAGTCCGCCTGTAGCTGTAATTCTTAAGGCAGGATAAAATCCGCTTTTAGCTACATTAGTCATTTCAAAATTAGTGATCAAATTGTATTCGGCTGCGATCACATCAGGTCTGTTTCTCAATAAACTTGCAGATACTCCTAGGGTAATTGCTGGTTGCATCGTTTGAGATTCGAGTGTGTTGCGTTCAATTTTAGCCGAAGGCTCTCCTAAAAGAATACTCATCGTATTTTCAAGGAAAATGATGTTGTTCTTTAGATCCGCAATGATTAGATCAGTAGCATATTTTTGAGCTTCGGTTTGTTTAACACCAACTTCAGTTACATTACCGGCCTCTTTTAAAGCAAGAATAGTTTCAACACTTTTGTTGCGGTTAATCAAGGTTTCTTCAGCTACTTTTATTTGTGCATCGACTGAAAGTAATTGATAATAAGTAGTCGCGATTGAGGCAATCAACTGTGTTTTTATCGCTTGATTTACGGCAGTAGTTTGCAAGTAAGATGCATTAGCAGCACGTTTATTGCTTCTTATTTTACCCCAAATATCTGCTTCCCAAGATAAAGAACCTGTTAATTGATACTGATCTGTGCTGCGGTCTTTTAACAAAGCGCCAAACTGACTGTTTCTAGATAATTCCTGGTGCGTCCAGTCTGCTCCTGCAGAAAGAGTAGGGAAGTAGCCCGCTTTTCCTTGCTTCATTGTTGCCTCAGCAGCAACTAGATTTTGCATGGCAATACGGATGTCTAGGTTGTTTTGTAATCCTTTAGAAATATATCCTTGCAATAATGGGTCTGTAAAAACCTTGTCCCATGATACATTAGCTAATGAAATAGTGTCCGTAGACACTACCTCATTTCTATATAAATCAGCTGTTTTTAATTCTGGTCGCTTGTAGTCTTTAGCAACGAAACATGATTGCATTACCGTTGCAGTTAGCCCTAATAGCGCGACTCTGTATATTTTATTTTTCATTTTCTTCTTCTAAAAGTGGAACATCATTTTCATTAGCAACTACTGGTTTTCCAGATAGACGTTCTTGTAATCCTTGAAAGATGATAAACAAAATTGGAATAACAAATACTCCTAAAATTGTTCCTACTAACATTCCTCCAACAGCTCCCATACCGATAGAACGGTTTCCTACCGCTCCAACACCTGAAGAAAATGCCAATGGCAATAATCCGAAGATAAAGGCTAGTGAGGTCATTAAAATAGGACGCAAACGTGCTTTGGCACCTTCGATAGCGGCTTTTGTAAGATCCATTCCATTTCGGCGCCTTTGTATAGCAAACTCGACGATCAGAATGGCATTTTTGGCCAGTAGTCCTATCAACATTATCAAGGCGACTTGGAAATAAATATTATTTTCTAAACCGGCTAGTTTTATAAAACCAATAGCTCCCGCAAGACCTACAGGTAGTGAAAGTAGCACTGATAATGGTATTAAATAACTTTCGTATTGTGCACTCAGCAAGAAGTAAACAAATATTAAACTCAATAAGAATACACCAATTGCTTGACTTCCAGCTAAAATTTCTTCCCGCGTCATTCCAGAGAATTCGTAGGTATAACTTTTTGGCAAATGTTCTGCAGCTACTTCCTGAATAGCTTTAATTGCATCTCCTGAACTGTACCCTGGTTTTGCTTTACCGTTTACGTTTACTGCTTTTAGCATATTAAATCGCGCCACGGCTTCAGGTCCATAAATTCTTTTGAAATCAACAAATTGACTTATTGCAACCTGCTGTCCTGAGGAATTTTTAACATAAACAGAATTAATCGATTCCAGATTGGCGCGGTCTGATGCTTTGGCTTGAATCATTACACGGTATTGTTTTCCGAATTTATTGAAATCCGTGGTGTACAATCCACCATAATAACCTTGCATAGTATTAAAAATATCAGTTACTGAAACTCCAGCATCCTTAGCTCTTTCTACATTAATATCCATTTGATATTGTGGAAAAGAAGGGTTAAAGTTTGTAATTGCATATTGAATTTCAGGCCTTTTCATTAATTCGCTTAGAAACTCATTACTCACCTTACTCATCGTCGCCCAGTCATCATCTCCTTTGTCTTGAATTTTTAGTTCGAAACCATCTGCTGATCCAAAACCTTGTACACTAGGTGGCGTAAAAAACAGTGCTTTTGCATCTTTAAAGTGAGCGGTTTTAGCAAATAGTTGCCCCACAACAGCATCAACTGATTGGTTGTCTTCTTTACGTTGGCTCCAGTCTTTTAATCTAATAACGGTAAAGGCATAAGAACCTCCATTTACACTGTTTAACAAACTGAAACCTACCACACTCATTCGTGCTTCGACAATGTCCATTGCTCCAAGAATAGAATCTAATTCATTGACCGCAAGTTGAGTTTTCTCTAAGGTTGTTCCAGGAGGAAGCGTCAAATCGGCCATGATAATTCCTCTGTCTTCATTAGGAATAAACCCAGAAGGTGTTGATTGGAACAAAATGAAAGTAATCCCTGAAAACACTACTAAAGCCGTAATGGTAATCCATTTTTTTCGTGCCAAGAATCCAAGAGACTTAACATATTTGTTATTCATTCGATCAAAACTAGTGTTGAAAGCGATGAAGAATTTATCTTTAAAGTTTTTGTCTTTATGGTCAGAATCTTGGTGTGGCTTTAAAAATAAAGCACATAATGCCGGACTTAAAGTCAAAGCATTTACTGCCGAAATCAAAATCGCAATGGCCAATGTTATGGCAAATTGCTTATAAAATACTCCCGATGGACCACCCAAAAAAGATACTGGAATAAATACCGCTGCCATTACTAGCGTAATCGAAATAATCGCTCCTGTAATTTCGCTCATTGCTGATAAAGTAGCTTCTTTTCCTGTTTTAGCGCCCTCATCAAGTTTAGCATGTACTGCCTCGACGACGACAATAGCATCATCGACCACAATACCAATCGCCAGAATCATGGCGAAAAGTGTTAACATATTTATAGAGAAACCAAATATTTGAAGGAAGAAAAAGGTTCCAACAATAGCTACAGGTACTGCGATAGCAGGAATTAAAGTAGATCTAAAATCTTGTAAGAATAAATAAACTACAAGGAAAACCAGCAAAAAGGCTTCGATTAAAGTATAAACTACTTTATCAATAGAGGCGTCTAAGAAGGTTTTCGTATTATAGGGAATTACATAATCTACTCCCGCAGGGAAGTTGGGTTTTGTTTCGTCAAGAATATCTACAATTTCAGTAATGATGTCTTGTGCATTCGAACCAGAAGTTTGAAATACACCTACAGCAACACCTTGTTTACCCATAGCGATATTCTTAGTCCCGTAGTTGAAACCACCTAATTCTATGGTTGAAACATCTTTAAGTCGCAAGAAATTTCCATTTCCTATTGCTTTTACAATGATATTCTCATAATCTTCTACTTCAGAAAGACGCCCTTTGTATTTGATTACATATTCATAAACTCCATCGGCATTTTCTCCAAATTTACCTGGAGCAGCTTCAACATTTTGTTCTTGCAATGCAAGTTGAATGTCTTTAGGAGTTAGATTATAAGTAGCCATTTTTGCTGGATCGATCCAGATTCTCATCGAATAATCTTTGGCTCCAAAAACATTAACCTGACCTACACCTTTAACACGCTGTAATTTAGGTACTAGATTTATTTTGGCATAATTCTGAATATATGTTTCATCAAAATCATCATTATTAGAATATAAAGCAAAGAACATCAAGGCACTAGTCTGGCTTTTTACGGTTGTAACTCCAGTTTGCACTACTGCTTGAGGCAGTTTAGAAGTCGCACGAGCCACTCTATTTTGCACGTTTACCGCAGCTAGATCTGCATCAACTCCTAATTCGAAATAAACAGAAATTTTAGCCGAACCATCATTAGCGGCAGAGGAAGTCATATAGGTCATTCCTTCGACACCGTTGATCTCTTCTTCTAGCGGTATAACCACACTATTCAATACTGTTTCGGCATTTGCACCGGTATAAGTTGCAGATACTTGAACTGTTGGCGGAGCAATTTCAGGGTATTGTTCTACGGGTAATGACATCAATCCTAAAACACCTAAAATGGTAATTAAGATTGAGATTACGGTCGAGAGTACTGGCCTCTCTATAAAAGTTTTAAACATCTCAGTAAATATTATTTAGTAGTAGTTTTTGTTGCAGTTTCTGCAGCTGCTGGAATTACTTTTTCAGCTACTGTATTTTTTGTAGGCTGTGGTACAATTTCCATGTCCTCTTTTAGTTTGGAAGCTCCCTCAACAACGACAACATCTCCTTCAGCAAGTCCTGAAGTTACAATGTAATTCAAGTCAGAAGTTCCATTAGTTTCTATAATTTTCGACTTTACTTTGTTGCTTTTATCAACAGCATAAACCATTTGTTTTCCCTGCACTTCAAAAACAGCATTTTGAGGTAATAAAATAACATTGCTTTGTACGATTGGTAAACGAACAACTCCGCTACTTCCACTTCTTAAAATCCCTTCTGGGTTCTTAAATTCGGCTCTAAACTCCGTAGTTCCTGTAGTTGGATTTACTAAGCCGTTGATTGTTGCAATTTTTCCTTTTTGATCGTATTCTGAATTGTCTACTAAAATCAGGGAAACTTCTGGAGCTGATTTTAACTTTTCAGCAGTTGTAGCACCTTTAAATGTCTTATTAAAATAGAGCACTTGTTTTTCATTCATCGAAAAGTAGGCACGTACAATTTTTGTGTCAGACACTGTTGTTAAAGGCATTTCGCTAGTAGGATTTACTAAACTTCCTTCTTTAAAAGGCAAACTACCAATGACTCCGTTTACAGGAGAATATATCGTTCCGTAACCAATATTAGCAGCAATACTTCCATAAGCACTTTTAGCTTGTGCTAATTTTGCTTTGGCTGTAGCCAATTGAACATTACTAATAATGCTTCTTTCTACAAGAGGCTTCAAACGATCTACTTCGACTTGTGCCGCTGATACCATCGCTTTTGCAGCTGATGCATCTTGGTTTAGCGTTTGTGTTTCTAATTTGAACAAAATTTGTCCTTTTCTTACCACCTGACCTTCATCAACATACACTTTTTGGATAAATCCGCTCACTTTTGGTCTAATTTCAACATTTTGTTGACCTTCAAGATTAGCAGTAAACTCTTGATAGACCGTCGCATCTTGAGTTATTATTTCTTGTACAGGAAAAGGAGCGGGTCCTTTTACTGCAGCTTGTTGTTCTTTCTTTCCGCACGAAGAGAGTAGCAGTACGAAAGCTATTAGTGGTAATGAAATTTTTTTCATCTTGTTAAATTTGATTAATTATTGATTATTATTGTTATTATCGATTTCTATTATTTTAAATTCAGCAATGGTCTTTACAAAAAGTTCCTCCATTTCTTCAATGTGATTTTTATATGCTTTTACATTCTCCAAATTGCATTTTTCTTGAGGACATGTAATGGTTTGTTCGCGATAATGAAGCATTTTATTAACAAGGAATTTTTCCGCTTCCAGCATTTTTTTATAATTCAAAAGTCGTTCGCTTAATGGAGAAGCTTTGAAATATTTTTTTCGATCACCAGCAATTGTGAAATAATTTATTTTCTCCATTTTAAGGAGTAAATTCAGGTTTGTGGATATCGAACTCTTACTCGCCGATAATTTTTCGACTAAACTCTCAAAGGTCAATCCCGATTTGCATCCGTCAATGATCAGTAATGCTAAAATTCTCGCTGCTAGTGGAGGAATATTATATGTAGACGCAAAATGAATTCCGGAAAATTCAATGAGTTCCCCTCTCTCTTTTTGTAAATTGTCCATGTTTTTTTTGCAAAGATACAATTGGTTCGCAAATCACCGAACCAATCGAACTTAATGTTATGTTAATTTTATCGAAATTAAATGAGCTCGAGAAATAGCCAGTATTCTATAAGTATCACTGGTAGTAAACAGCTGTAAAAAACACTTTGAAAAACTAAAATCTATTTTTCCTATATTTGTTGACCTAAAAACAAACTTATAGTGAGTCAAATCAATAAGCTAAAAATATTTAATGACCCTATTTATGGGTTTATTACCATACCCAATGCATTAATTTACGATTTAATTCAGCATCCTTATTTTCAACGCCTGAGAAGAATTTCGCAAATGGGATTGTCATATCTTGTTTACCCAGGAGCGAACCATACTAGGTTTCACCATGCTTTGGGCTGCATGCACCTGATGCAAAAGGCAGTTGATGTTTTGCGTTTTAAAGACGTCGAAATTTCAAAAGAAGAGGAAAATGCGCTTTATATTGCCATTTTATTACATGATATAGGACATGGACCTTTTTCGCATGCCATGGAAAGAAGTATTGTTGAAGACGTACACCATGAAGAAATTTCTTTGTTGTTTATGCATCAGTTAAACGCTGAATTTGATGGCCAACTTGATTTAGCTATAAAAGTATTTAAAGGCGAATACCATCGTTTGTTTATGTTGCAATTGATATCCAGTCAGCTGGATATGGATCGAATGGATTACCTAAAAAGAGATAGTTTTTACTCGGGTGTGGCCGAAGGAAATGTTAACTCAGAACGATTGATTCAGATGATGAATGTGGCTGATGATGTTTTAGTAATCGAAGAAAAAGGGATTTATTCTGTTGAGAAATTCTTGATGTCCAGACGTTTAATGTACTGGCAAGCTTATTTGCATAAAACCAGCTTAGCGGCCGAATTGATTTTGACGCGAATTCTAAAACGTGCCAAAGAACTAACTCTAAAAGGAGTGGTTTTACCATCAAGTAGACCTTTGAACTATTTCTTGCAACATAAAGTTACAATGGATATATTTGATGCCCAGACTTTAAATTTATTCGCTCAACTCGATGATTTTGATATAATTAGTGCTCTAAAGGAATGGCAATATCAAGATGATTTTATTTTATCTACGATGAGTAAAATGATAATTAATAGGGATTTATTAAAAATAAAATTAACTAGCGATAAAGTGCCTAGTGAAGATTTACAACCTTTAAAAGAACGTTTTGCATTAGAAAACAATATCAGTTTATTAGAAACTAATTATTTTATTTTTAAAGGAAAAATAAAAAACCAAGCTTATAGCAAAGAAGCAGAACCCATACGAATATTGAAAAAAGATAGGACAGTAGAAACTGTTATTGAATCTTCTGATCAGTTGAATTTAAAATCATTATCTAAATCAGTGACCAAATATTACATATGTTTCCCAAAACAACTCGTGGAAATGAACATTTAAAATCTATTTTTTTATATTTTTGTCGCAATGAAATTTACAGCAGAACAAATAGCGGGGATATTGGAAGGTGAAGTTGTTGGGAATCCCAATGCTGAAGTGCATGAGTTGTCTAAGATTGAAGAAGGAAAGGAAGGCTCGCTGACTTTTTTATCAAATCCAAAATACAATAACTACATATATAGCACCCAAGCTACAATCACGATTGTAAATAAAAGCTTTTTTCCAGAATCGGAAATAACGACAACGATGATAAAAGTAGAAGATGCTTATTTGGCTTTTTCTAAATTATTAGAGTTCTATGATCAGGCAAAAGGGGCTAAAAGCGGAATCGAACAGCCTTCGGTAATAGCAGAGAATGCTACTTATGGTAAGAATTTATATTTAGGTAGTTTTAGCTATGTAGGTTCTAAGGTCGTTTTAGGCGACAATGTAAAAATTTATCCTAACTGTTTTATCGGAGATAATGTTGTCATTGGCGATAATGTAACTATTTTTGCAGGAACTAAAATTTATGAGCAAACCGTAATTGGAAATAATTGTACCATACATTCTGGTGCGGTGATAGGAGCTGATGGTTTTGGCTTTGCGCCAAATCCTGACGGAAGCTTTAAAAAAATTCCGCAAATAGGAAATGTCATAATAGAAGACAACGTAGACATTGGAGCTTGTACATCTATAGATCGAGCTACAATGGGCTCTACAATCATAAGAAAAGGAGTGAAACTGGACAATCAAATCCAGATTGGTCACAACGTGGAAATAGGAGAGAATACCGTAATTGCAGCTCAAACTGGTGTTGCAGGCTCTACTAAAATTGGGAAAAACGCAATGATTGGTGGTCAGGTAGGAATTGCAGGACATTTAACCATTGGGAATAATGTTCGAATTCAGGCGCAATCCGGAGTAGGAAGAAACATCAAAGATGCGGAGATCTTACAAGGAAGTCCAACATTTGGTTACAACGATTACAGTAAATCGTATGTCCACTTTAAAAATTTACCAAAGATCGTCGCAGAATTAGAAGAATTAAAAAAACAAATATTAAACCAAAAAATCGGGAATAATGGTTAAACAGAAAACTATAAAGACAGAAGTTTCGCTAACAGGAGTTGGATTGCACACTGGTAAAGAAGTTACAATGACTTTTAAACCTGCTCCGGTAAATAATGGTTTTACTTTCGTCCGAGTAGATTTAGAAGGACATCCTGTTGTTGAAGCAGATGCAAACTATGTTGTAAATACACAACGAGGAACCAATTTAGAAAAACTTGGAGTAAAAATACAAACGCCAGAACATGTGTTAGCGGCCCTAGTTGGTTGTGATTTAGATAATGTTATTATCGAATTAAATGCTTCAGAGCTGCCTATAATGGATGGTTCGTCTAAATATTTTGTTCAAGCACTTGAAGAAGCAGGGGTAGAAGAACAAAACACAAAACGCAATGTTTATGTTGTAAAGGAAGTTATTTCATTTACTGACGAGGAAAGCGGAAGCGAAATTTTAATCATGCCAAGTGATCAATATTGTGTTACTACGATGGTTGATTTTGGTACAAAAATTTTAGGTACTCAAAATGCAACTATGAAAAGCATTTCTGAATTTAAAAATGAAATTTCAGAATCAAGAACCTTTAGTTTTCTGCATGAATTAGAATCATTATTAGAAAATGGTTTAATTAAAGGAGGAGACTTGAACAATGCTATTGTGTATGTAGATAAAGAAATATCTGCGGCTACTATGGAGAATTTGAAAGTTGCTTTTGGAAAAGAAGATATTAATGTGAAGTCAAATGGGATTTTAGACAATCTGACATTACATTATCCTAATGAAGCTGCCAGACACAAACTACTTGATGTTGTAGGGGATCTAGCTTTAATTGGAACAAAAATACAAGGTAAAGTTATTGCTAATAAACCGGGGCACTTTGTAAATACACAATTTGCTAAAAAGATGGCTAAAATCATAAAAATCGAACAAAGAAATTATGTTCCTGTTTTTGATTTAAACCAAGAGCCCTTGATGGATATCCATAAGATTATGGCTGTACTTCCACACAGACCTCCGTTTTTATTGATTGACAGAATTATCGAAATGTCTGAAAGTCATGTGGTAGGGATGAAAAATGTTACAATGAACGAAAATTTCTTTGTTGGGCATTTCCCAGAAGCACCAGTAATGCCAGGAGTTTTAATTGTAGAAGCAATGGCACAAACCGGAGGAATATTAGTATTAAGTACGGTTCCAGATCCTGAAAATTATTTGACTTATTTCATGAAAATTGATAATGTTAAGTTCAAACAAAAGGTATTACCTGGTGATACTTTAATTTTTAAATGTGATTTGATAACACCTATTCGAAGAGGAATTTGTCATATGCAAGCAAATGCTTACGCTAATGGTAAATTAGTTGCAGAAGCCGAATTAATGGCTCAAATTGCTAGAAAGCAATAAATTAATGATAGGATAAGGCCCTGAAACATACCCTTTCATGGTTTTTATTTTATAGATATAAATTATAAAAAAAAGTAGATGAATCAACCATTAGCATATGTTCATCCTGGTGCGAAAATCGCCAAAAATGTTGTCATTGAGCCTTTCACAACAATTCACAATAATGTAGTTATTGGAGACGGTACTTGGATAGGATCTAATGTTACCATTATGGAAGGCGCGAGAATTGGAAAAAATTGTAATATATTTCCTGGCGCAGTTATATCTGCTGTTCCACAGGATTTAAAATTTGGTGGAGAAGAATCACTAGCAATTATAGGTGATAATTGTACGATTAGAGAATGTGTGACTATTAATAGAGGAACTGTAGCATCTGGACAAACTGTAATTGGCAACAATTGTTTAATTATGGCTGCGGCTCATATTGCTCACGATTGCATCGTTGGTCATAATGCGATTATTGTTAACGGTGTTCTATTAGGTGGACATGTCACTATTGGGAATCATGCTGTTATTGGTGGCTTAGCTGCTATTCATCAATTTATTAGTGTTGGTGATCACGCCATGGTTTCGGGTGGTTCATTAGTGCGAAAAGATGTGCCGCCGTTTACTAAAGCGGCAAAAGAACCTTTGTCGTATGTAGGTATCAATTCTGTTGGACTGAGAAGAAGAGGTTTTACATCTGAAAAAATCAAAGAAATACAAGAGATTTATAGGATTTTATATCAAAAAAACTACAACGTAACTCAAGCTTTAGGAATAATTGAAGCAGAGATGGAAGCGACTCCTGAACGAGATGAAATCATTGATTTTATTAGAAATTCGTCACGTGGTGTAATGAAAGGTTATACAGGAAATTACTAAAGAAAGCTCTGGCTCGTGGCATCTAGCTATTAGCCTAAAAATAAATAATTTAAATATCAATCGCTAATAGCCATAAGCTAATAGCCAAAAGCAAAATAAATGGCATCTACTTCAGACATTAAAAACGGATTATGCATTAAGTACAATAATGACATATACAAGATTATAGAATTTCTTCACGTTAAACCGGGAAAAGGACCTGCTTTTGTTCGAACTAAATTAAGAAGTTTGACAAATGGGAAAGTATTAGACAATACTTTTTCTGCTGGGCATAAAATTGACGAAGTGAGAGTTGAAAACCACAAATTTCAATTTTTATATCCAGAAGGAGATGATTTTCATTTCATGAATACGGAGACTTTCGAGCAAATTTCTTTGAACAAGAACATTTTAGATTCGCCAGATTTATTAAAAGAAGGAGAAAATGTCATGGTAAGTATTAATACAGAAACAGATTTACCTCTTTCTGTAGATATGCCTGCGTCAGTAATTCTTGAAGTAACATATGCTGAACCAGGAATTAAAGGAAATACTGCTACAAATGCTACTAAATCGGCAACGGTTGAAACTGGAGCTAGCGTAAATGTACCTTTGTTTATCAATGAAGGAGATAAAATTAAAATTGATACCGCATCAGGTTCTTACATGGAGCGTGTAAAAGAGTAAATTACAGTTTTCAGTATTCAGTTTGTAATCAAGCTGAATACTGAACATTGAATACCGAATACTAAATTTATGAAATTTCCAAAAGTTTACGCGCTAAAAGAAATTGCCACTATTATCAACTGTGAATTTGTTGGGGATGCTAATTTTACAGTATCTGGAATGAATGAAATTCATGTTGTAGAAAAGGGCGATATTGTATTTGTGGATCATCCTAAATATTATACCAAAGCTTTAAATTCAGCTGCGACTATTATTTTGATTAATAAAAAAGTAGATTGTCCAGAAGGGAAAGCATTATTAATTTCAGAAGATCCCTTTACTGATTTTAATAGATTGACGAAACATTTCAAACCTTTTGAGTTTTCGAGTGCTTCAATTTCTCTTTCAGCTGTAATAGGTCAAGGGACTATAATTCAGCCTAATGCTTTTATTGGAAACAATGTAGTAATAGGTAAGAATTGTTTAATACATGCTAATGTTGCGATTTATGACAATACCATAATTGGAAATAATGTCATTATCCATGCTGGAACAGTTTTAGGCGCCGATGCTTTTTATTACAAAAAGCGCGAAGATGGATTTGATCAATTGCTTTCAGGTGGTAGAGTCGTGATAAAAGATAATGTGGGTATTGGAGCACTTTGTACAATTGACAAAGGAGTTACGGGAGATACCGTTATTGGAGCAGGAACAAAAATTGACAATCAGGTTCATGTTGGTCATGATACTGTAATTGGGGAAAAGTGTTTAATTGCCTCTCAAACTGGAATAGCAGGTTGTGTTATTATAGAAGATGAAGTTACTATTTGGGGACAGGTAGGAACAACCAGCGGAATCACGATTGGCGAAAAAGCTGTCATTCTGGGCCAAACAGGTGTCACAAAATCTGTTGAAGGTGGAAAGTCCTATTTTGGTACACCAATAGAAGAATCACGAGAAAAATTAAAACAACTGGCTAATATTAAGAAAATTCCAGAAATTTTAAATAAATTAAAATAATATGACAGCAAAGGAACTCGTTCAAAGTTTTTATAAATCAGATGCTCTTATTGATAGTGCAGTGCTGAAGGAATATTTGCACGCAGACATTCTGGTAGATTGGAATAACAGTACGGGTTTTGTACAGCTTAACTACGATGCTTTAATAAATCTGTCTGAAGAATTAGGTCGCGCATTTGTTCGATCGAAGATTAGAATAAGTCATATTATTGAAGAAAATGATATGATTACCGTGCGCTATTCTCATTTTGTTAAAACAATAGAAAACCCTAGAGAAGAGATGTTAATGGCACATTTCATATCGATTTGGCAAATAAAAGACAATAAATTATTTCGAGGCCACCAAATGAGTCAATTAGCATAATTTATTTTGTTAATAAATGGCCACAAATAATTTTCAAAACCTTACTTTTGCATCACAATTTTTAAAAATCACATAAAATATATATCATGAGTGTTTTAGTTAATAAAGATTCCAAAATAATTGTTCAAGGATTTACAGGAAGCGAAGGAACTTTCCATGCTTCTCAAATGATTGAGTACGGAACAAACGTTGTAGGTGGTGTTACTCCAGGAAAAGGAGGCTCAACTCATTTAGATCGTCCTGTTTTTAATACAGTAAAAGACGCTGTAGAACAAGCAGGTGCTGATACTACTATTATTTTTGTGCCACCCGCTTTTGCTGCTGATGCAATAATGGAAGCTGCTGATGCAGGAATAAAAGTGATTATCGCTATTACAGAAGGAATTCCTGTAGCTGATATGATCAAAGCAAATGCTTATGTTAAAGAAAGAAACGCAAGATTGATAGGGCCTAACTGTCCAGGAGTTATTACTCCAGGTGAAGCTAAAGTTGGTATTATGCCAGGTTTTGTTTTCAAAAAAGGAACTGTAGGTATTGTTTCTAAATCAGGAACATTAACGTATGAAGCGGCTGACCAAGTAGTAAAACAAGGTTTAGGAATTACTACAGCAATTGGTATTGGTGGAGATCCAATCATTGGAACTACTACAAAAGAAGCAGTTGAATTGTTAATGAATGACCCAGAAACAGAATGTATCGTAATGATAGGTGAAATAGGGGGACAATTAGAAGCTGATGCTGCTAAATGGATTAAAGCTGATGGTAACCGTAAACCAGTAGTAGGATTTATTGCAGGAGTTACCGCTCCAGCTGGTCGTACAATGGGTCACGCAGGTGCTATTGTAGGTGGAACTGATGATACAGCAGAAGCTAAGAAAGAAATCATGAGAGCATGCGGAATCCACGTGGTAGATTCTCCAGCTGAAATTGGTAAAAAAGTAAAAGAAGTTTTAGGATAGTTTGCTATTTTAAACTAAAATAGAATAAGCCTCACATTTGTGGGGCTTTTTTATTATAAAATAGAATTAAAGAATATCTTTGCACTTTATTAAAAGAGGTCATTTTTAGCCTTTTCATTTAATAAATAAAACATATGGTTGTAGTAATCCTTACTTATTGTGGGGTATTTTTTTGTGAAAGCCAAATAAAATAAAAATAAATAATATGTATAAGGAATTAAAAAAATTCAAGATTAGCGACTCATTTTCATTTGCTACAGACGACAGCTTAGAACAAGTTTGTAATGCTTCAGAAGGAAGTGGTGTGTTTTTGGTATATGCAGTAGGAGAAGAGAAAGAGTTAATCATGGTAGGTTCTACTGGAACAGTACAAAATGATGGCTCTTTGAAAATAAAAAATGGTGGCTTAAAAGAAAAGATTGTTGAAGGACATCAATTTGCAAAAACAGGAAGAAAATATTCTTGGCCAGCGCAAATGTCTAAAGAAGATATTAGTTTGTTAGAAGTAGTGTGGTATGAAACATTCAATGATAAAACTAAAGGAATTCCAACTGCTGTAGAAGCACAAATTTTACAGAACTTCTTAGATGAAAACGGTAGATTACCAAGATGGAATGTAGCATTCTAAAACATTTCAACCTATGTTATTATAAAAGAGCTTTACTTCGGTAAGGCTTTTTTTTATAAAAAATTATCAGATTTTATCGTTTAAATCTCATGAATTTATTACATTTGCAGCCGTTATCACGAATCTCTTTATGAGATAGCAACCTGCAACAACGAGCAAGGTGCTAAAACGATAAGCCAAATCCTTTGGAAAAAATGTTGTTTAATTCCCATTTTTTAGCTTTTGTTTTTCGTCATATTTAATTCATATTAAAATTAATTTTATGACTATTTTTTCGAATAAAAGAGGAAACCCGTACGCTTTGATTCCCCTGTTTGTTTTTATTTTTACTTTTCTAGGTGCCGGAATTGTATTGGATGATTTTTATGCATTTCCATCTCCAATTGCGGTAATAGTAGGGATTATTGCTGCCTTTTTACTATTCAAGTCCTCCACAGACGAAAAAGTAGCGACTTTAATTGCAGGTTGTGGCGAAAGTAAAATCATGACTATGTGTTTGATTTATTTACTTGCGGGAGCATTTGCGGTGGTTAGTAAAGCGATGGGTGGTGTCGATGCTGTCGTAAATTTAGGAATCAGTACTATCGATGTGGCTTATTTTCCATTAGGAATATTCTTAATTGCTGGGTTTTTATCAACTGCTTCCGGAACTTCTGTGGGTGCGATTGTAGCAATAGGACCAATAGCGGTGACATTAGCAGATAAAAGTGGCGCTTCATTGCCTTTAATTTCAGGTGCTTTATTGGGTGGTTCCATGTTTGGAGATAATCTGTCCATGATTTCAGATACTACTATTGCGGCAACTCAATCTTTAGGATGTAAACTGAAAGACAAGTTTAAAGTCAATTTATTTATTGCACTTCCAGCCGCGGTAATTACTATAATTTTATTCTTTTACCTAGGTTTAAATTCAGATATTGTTGCTGTTGAGCTGCCTAAAGCAAGTTTTGAATGGCTTCCAATCATTCCATACCTATTAGTAATTGTTCTGGCCTTGGTAGGATTAAATGTGTTTTCCACCTTGCTTATTGGTACAATTCTAGCGGGTATCATCGGTTTTTTTAGCGGTTCTTTTACATTTATGGAGTTTATCCAAAAAATATACGAAGGTTTTACTTCTATGACTGATATTTTTTTATTGTCAATGCTTACGGGAGGTTTAGCTGCTTTGGTGGATAAAGCAGGTGGAATTGATTTTTTATTATACCAAATTAAAAGCCGTATCAAAAGTAAAAAATCAGCGCAGGCAGGAGTTGGTGCGCTAGTTGGATTTGCTAATTTGGCAATAGCCAATAATACAGTATCGATTGTAATTACTGGGCCTATTGCTAAGGAAATAAACGACGAATATCATTTAGACCCTAAAAAAACAGCCACTATTTTAGATATTTTCTCCTGTATTGTTCAGGGTATTTTACCATACGGTGCTCAGGTTTTGTTGATTTTAAGTTTTGCAACAGGGAAGTTAGACTTCTTTGATTTAATCAGTAATGCTTGGTATCATTTGTTTTTATTCGCATTTACTTTATTTGCAATTTATAGCTCACATTGCGATAAATGGATGAAAAAGTTTTTGAAAGTATAAATTGCTGTAATGACGCAATTTTATTGAATTTGAAATTTTTTTTAAGAAAGGAATTACTCTATATTTGACAATTCGTTTTTAGCCCTGATAGCAACGAAAATCCTTTTATGTTTTTTCTTAAAAACATGAAAGATTGCAGTGGATAGCAGGAATAGCTTCAAATAAATATTAAACTTATTTTATAATATGAAATTACTAGAAGGAAAAGTAGCCATTATAACAGGCGCAAGTCGCGGGATAGGAAAAGGAATCGCTGAAGTTTTTGCAAAACACGGAGCAAATGTTGCTTTTACGTATAGTTCATCTGTTGAGTCGGCTTTAGCATTAGAAAATGAATTGAACGCACTTGGAATTAAAGCCAAAGGATACCAATCAAACGCTGCTGATTTTAATGAAGCACAAACTATGGTGGATGCCGTACTAGCTGAATTTGGAACTGTAGATATTTTAATCAACAACGCTGGAATCACTAAAGACAACCTTTTAATGCGTATGTCTGAAGAAGATTTTGACCAAGTTATTGATGTCAATTTGAAATCTGTTTTTAATATGACAAAAGCGATTCAAAGAACATTCTTGAAAAAACGCGCTGGATCAATAATTAATATGAGTAGTGTAGTGGGAGTGAAAGGTAATGCGGGTCAAACCAACTACGCCGCTTCTAAAGCTGGTGTTATTGGATTTACAAAATCGGTAGCTCTAGAATTAGGTTCGCGCAATATTCGTTGTAATGCGATTGCACCTGGATTTATTGAAACGGAGATGACTGCAAAATTGAATGATGATGTAGTTCAAGGATGGAGAGACGGAATTCCTTTGAAAAGAGGTGGTACTACTGAAGATGTTGCTAATGCATGTCTTTTTCTTGCATCAGATTTGAGCGCCTATATTACGGGTCAAGTCATGAATGTTGACGGAGGAATGCTTACTTAAAAAATAGTGATCGGTATTCAGTTTTCAGTATCAGTACAAATAACTTATAATTGATGATTAAATAATACTAAAATATGACTACAACCACTATACTATTATTGTTTTTATCATTATTAGTAGCTGGTTGTTTATCATTTTTTCAATATTTTTATAAAGCCAAAAACAAATCAAAACTGAATTTGTTTTTGGCTTTTTTGCGTTTTTTAAGTTTGTTCGGTATTATGTTGCTTTTGATTAATCCTATAATTACCAGGAATACGCTTGAAATTATAAAACCACCTTTAGCGATTGTTGTAGATAATTCAAGTTCTATCATGGCATTAGATGCCAATAAAAAAACAGTAGAAGCTTATACCAGAATAGCAACGAACGCAGCCTTGAAAGAGAAGTTTGACATACAATCGTATCGTTTTGATGCCGAGTTTGAACCTTCGGAGCAATTTGATTTTAAAGGAACGCAGACCAATCTGGGTGGGATTTCTAAAGAATTAAAAAGTATTAATAGAAATAGTAGATTCCCAACAATTCTCCTAACTGACGGAAACCAGACTTCTGGGAATGATTATGTCTATAGTTTTGATCCTAGAAATAAAGTTTATCCTATCGTCTTAGGAGATACAACTGAGGTAGTTGATCTAAAAATTGGCCATATCAATGTCAATAAATATGCGTTTTATAAGAATAAATTTCCAGTAGAAGTGTTTTTGAATTATTCAGGTAACAAAAACATAGTAGCTAATTTTACTATTTCGGAAGGAAATTCAGTTGTAGTAAAACAAAGTATTTCTTTTTCTTCTTCGAAAAAAACGGCCGTGATAAATGTCCTTTTAGCTGCAAATAAAATTGGTTCCCAAATATTCAAAGCAACAATTAGTGGTCCAGAAAAAGAGAAGAACAGTTACAATAACACTAAGAATTTTGCTATCGAAGTAATCGATCAAAAGACAAATATTGCACTAATAACAGCGATAAATCATCCTGATATAGGCGCTTTAAAACGCAGTATTGAATCTAATGCGCAGCGTAAAGTAACTATTGTTAATCCAAAAGCTATCAATTCATTAAAAGATTATAATGTATTGATTTTGTATCAACCAACTGCTGCTTTTAAATCTGTTTTCGAAGAAAATAAATCAGCAGGAATAAGTAGCTTTATCATCACTGGAACGAGTACTGATTTTTCATTTTTAAATCAAGAACAAAGTAACTTAGTATTTAAAATGAGCTATCAAAAAGAGAATTATTTGGCGAGCTTTAACCCGCAATTTAATTTGTTTGCCATTGATAATATTGGTTTCGAAAATTTCCCACCATTGGAAAATGCATTTGGTACGATTACAGCGAAAGGAAATGCTGATTTTTTACTTTCCTCAAAAATTAGAAGTATGGAAACCAATTCTCCATTACTGCTTTATGCTGAAAACAAAGGAAAACGTGACGCCTTTCTATTGGGAGAAAATATTTGGAAATGGCGCTTACAAAGTCATGTTGACACGCAGTCCTTCTCAAAATTTGATGTCTTTATAGATAAGACAATGCAATATTTGGCGTCAAGCAGTTCTAAAAGAGCATTGGTTGTTAATCATGAAAGTTTTTATAATTCTGGAGACGCGATTGAAATCACAGCTCAGTATTTCAATAAAAACTATGAATTTGACGACAAAGCCCGTTTGACCATAATCGTAACAAATACAGAGACGAAGCAAACAAAAAACTACGATTTATTAAAAGGAAATGCATTCTATAAAGTCAATCTAGACGGACTTGCTGCAGGGAATTATATTTTTACCGTAAAAGAGTTGAATTCAAATACTAGTTATTCCAGCCGTTTTGAAATTTTGGATTTCGATAGGGAAAAACAATTTGTTAATCCCGATGTGGAAAAATTGAATCAGCTGGCAACCCTAACACAAGGCAAAGCATATTCTCCGGACCAGGTGGCGGTATTGATCAAATCACTTTTAGAAGATGAAAATTTTAAGGCGATAGAAAAAAACAAGACAACCAGATCACCATTGATTGATTGGGTTATATTGTTGATTTTAATAGTCTCACTATTAGCAACGGAATGGTTTGTTAGGAAATACAACGGCATGTTATAAATAACACCATACTACAATGGATTTCAGATTAAAAGTATTTTACACGGTCGCGACCAGACTGAGTTTTACAAAGGCGTCAGTAGCGCTATTTATAACACAACCAGCAGTAAGCAAGCACATACAAGAACTAGAAGAATCGTATAAAATTAAACTTTTTGACCGAACGGGATCCAAAATTTCCTTGACTGCAGCGGGAGAAAAATTATTAAAATACACCAAAATTATTTTTGAAATCTACCGTGAAATCGATTTTGAAATGGGTGCGCTAATAAATGAGCAACGTGGAATGCTGCGAATAGGAGCGAGTACAACAATTTCTCAATATATTATTCCGCCTATATTAGCCCGTTTTCATCAAGAAATGCAGGGAATCAACTTCAATTTGCGAAATGGAAACACAGAACAAATTGAAAGTGCCTTATTGAACAAAGAAATTGAAATTGGGATTGTAGAAGGGCAATCAAAAAATAAAGGAATTAAATATATTCCGTTTTTGAAAGACGAATTGGTACTTGTATGTAACAGTACAAATACATTGGTCAACAAAGATGAAATTACAAAGCACGATCTACTGCAATTGCGATTTTTATTGCGTGAGCAAGGCTCAGGGACATTGGAAGTGATAGAACATGCTTTAAAACCTTTAAAAATTAAGATGTCTGAGTTAACTGTCGAAATGCAATTGGGAAGTACCGAAAGCATTAAGTCGTATTTAATGAACTCTGATTGCGTTGCGTTTATTTCGATTCATGCAATTCAAAACGAACTGAAAAACAACGAACTAGTGATTCTTGATGTCGATAATTTAGTAATGGAACGTTTTTTTTACATCATTAGTTTACAAGGAAAAACCGACGCTCTTTCAGACTTGTTTATTAAAAAAATTTCAAGACATTATAACCTGAAGTTATAGGAGATTGTTAATTATGCTTAGTGAAAGTCATATAAACTGCTGACCTTTGTATGGTAATAATTAAATAAATTTATTGTGAAAACGCAATCCATAATTAATAATAACAGTGCTACTTTTCTTAACCTTAATCCTAGACTTCAGAAAATTATCTTTGGGATATTAATCGTCCTGTGTCTTACAGGTACTATTTCTCCGCCAATTGCTTTATTATTGGGTTTAGTTGTCGCTAACTTATCAGGTCATCCATTTTTAGAATTAAATCACAAAGCAACTAATATCTTGTTGCAAGTTTCGGTTATTGGACTCGGCTTCGGTATGAATGTAAACAGTGCACTATCTGCTGGAAAAGAAGGTTTTATATTTACAGTAGCTTCTATATTTTGCACTTTAATTTTAGGTTTTTTTATTGGAAAATGGTTCAAAATCGAAAAGAAAACGGCTCATTTAATTTCTTGCGGAACTGCTATTTGTGGTGGAAGTGCCATTGCAGCGATTGCACCAGTGCTAAAATCAGATGATAAACAGACATCGGTGGCTTTAGGAGTTATATTTATTTTGAATTCGATCGCGCTGTTTTTATTTCCCGCAATCGGGCACTGGTTGGATCTCTCACAACAAGAGTTTGGTTTATGGTGCGCGATAGCAATTCATGACACAAGTTCCGTCGTGGGTGCTGCTAATAAATATGGACCAGAAGCCTTACAAATTGCAACTACGGTAAAACTCGCCAGAGCATTATGGATTATTCCAGTCGCCTTGCTTACAGCAGTTTTATTTAAAAACAAGTCTAGCAAGGTCAAAATACCGTATTTTATTGGATTGTTTATTTTAGCAATGTTACTAAATACCTATATTCCTCAAACTGCACTTGTCGCTCCTAGCTTGGTTTCACTTGCAAAAATTGGATTAACACTTACTTTATTCTTAATTGGAGCTGGATTAAACTTCAATGTGCTAAAATCTGTTGGTTTGAAACCGTTATTTCAAGGTATTTTACTTTGGATTTTTATTGCCACAGCAGCATTATTTTCAATTATTTATTTTAATTAGGAATACGAGTGAATTTTTTTCTTTTGATGACAAAGAATTGTAATCGGAGATAATCATACATAAGTGCTATTAAAAGGAAAAAAGCAGCGACAAAAAGATTTTTTATTTCGAAGAAAGTATACAAAAATCCACCTGAGATACAACCTATAAAAAAGAAGACAATGATTGATAATCGCAGATAAATACTAGTCTTCAATCTTTTTCTTTCGTTTGCTTTTTTGTAAAAAAACAATTGCGATAATTCGATTCCTAAATCAGTAAAAAGTCCCGTTAAATGGGTTGTTCTTACAATTGAGTTTGATATTTGCGTTACTAAGGAATTTTGTACTCCCATTGAAAAAAGCAATGAAAAAGCGATACATTTTCCCGAAATCGTTGATAAATCGCCTTTTACTCCAAAAAAACCAACTAAAACCAAAATTAGTATCTCCAGTGATATCGGAATCACATGTGATAGATTTGGATGTTTTACGGCTACTAATTCAGCTAAAAAATTTGATATAAAAGCGCCAGCTAAGAAAAAAAGAGTAAAAAAAAAAATGTAATTGCGGCGGTATAGTTCTGCTTAAAGATCTCTTCTGCAAAGTATGCAAAATGCCCCGTAACATTTGTTGTCAAGGTTTTTATTGCCAATACCCCAGTAATATTGACGATTCCTGCAACGAATGATAAAAGCGTGGCCAAACGTAAATTATGGATAAAAGTTCGGTTTTTTCCTTGGTGGCGAAACATAGTTAGATATAAGTTATTTCTTAATTTACGTAATCTTAAAGCAGATATTTTCAAATCGTCTGAAAAACAAATACATTTGTACTTCAAAAAAATAAATGTAATGATAAAAATTAAATTTAAGCGTACAATACTGTTGCTAACTGCAATATTCATTGGATTTCTAACCTTATCGTGGGGATTCGTCGGACATGAAAGAATTAATAAAGCAGCTGTGATGGCTTTGCCAAAACCGCTTCAGGTTTTCTTTTACAACCATATTGATTTTATAACCCACGAATCTACTGTTCCAGACTTAAGAAAGTATATTTTGCAAGATAAGGCGGAGACCCCGAGACATTATTTTGATATGGAAAATTTTGGTAGTGTTGATAGTTTTCCACAGTCTATGGCTGAAGCCAAAAAGAAATATGACGACAAATTTTTAGCTAAAAACGGAACATTACCTTGGCATATCCAAGATATGATGGCTAAATTAACACAAGCATTCAAGGACAAACGAAAATCAGAAATCTTATTTATTGCTGCCGATTTAGGACATTATATCGCCGATGCGCATATGCCATTACACACTTCTGACAATCACGACGGACAATTGACGGATCAGAAAGGAATTCACTCTTTGTGGGAAAGCAGATTACCTGAATTATTTGTTAAAGATTACAAATTTACAGTAGCTCCTGCACATTATTATGAAGATGTGAATAAAGCAACCTGGGACATGATTAGTGATACTCACAGTTTAGTTGCTCCTCTTTTGGCAGCCGATAAAGGTCTTAGAACAACATTAGGCGCAAATCAAATATTTGTGACGGATGCAGAAGGAAATGTGGTGAAAAACAAATACAACAGCGCAAGATATACAAACGAATATGCTGCTAAATTTCATACTGCCTTAAACGGAATGGTCGAAAGCCAAATGAAGAAAGCGATTACTGTAACTGCTAGTTTCTGGTATACGGCCTGGGTTAATGCAGGAAAACCGGATTTAAGCAAATTAGATTCTGAAGCGCTTACTAAGCGTAATGCTAAAGCCTATAAAAAGGATAGTAAACTCTTTAAAAAAGGAGACCTTTTTGGTCTTGAAATTGAAAAGGATGCCGAATAAAAATCATCCAGTTGGATATAAAAAAGCCTGTGAAAAATGATTTCACAGGCTTTTTTATTTATTGGATTTAGTTATTTCTGGTATTTCTTCTTCTTCAAAATATCCGAAGCTACTTGATAGTAAGAGATTGTTTCGTGTACTAAATCAGTTCTTTCTTTTTTCAAAGGTTTTTGATCGTAATAAATTTGGAAATCAGGCTCAACTCCAGCTTTCGGCAATAAAGTCAATTCAAATTGTTTTACTTCTTGCTTCGGTGAAATGATGGTTAAGACATTGTCTTTTATCATTCCTAAATCTTGATACGTCCCAATCAACGCTCTTGGTCTGTAATCTGACTTTAAAACATCTTGACCAAAGAATTTACTTTGGTAGTTAAAATTTAAAAGCCCAAACAACGTTGGCATAAGGTCTATTTGCGACATCAAGTTGGTGTAACGCTGTGGCTGAATAAATCCAGGACTGTAGATCATCGCTGGAATTCGGTATTTATCAACTGGTAGTTCGGTTTTTCCTGCGCTGGATGCACAATGATCTGATACAATGACGAAAACAGTATTAGTAAACCAAGGCTGTTTTTTGGCCATTGTAAAAAATTTGTTTAGTGCATAATCTGTATATTTAACTCCACCTTCACGTGATTTTACATCACCTGGAATATCAATTTTATTGTTTGGATAGGTAAAAGGCCTATGGTTACTTACCGTCATCCAATGGTTGAAGAACGGCTTTCCTGTTCTAGCTTCTTCATTCATGACTCTAATAGCTTTGTTAGCCATGTCTTCATCACAAACACCCCATACATTAGAAAAAGTAATTTCTTGTGGCAGCAGTGTTTTCTTATCTACGATATCGTAACCATTTCCTGAAAAGAAATCTTCCATATTGTCAAAGAAAGCATCTCCGCCGTATAGGTATTTCGCACTATATCCTTTCGCCTTAAAAACACTTGCTGTTGAGAATTTATCTTTATTGTCTTGTCTTTTTACAACACTTTCTCCAGCAGTAGGAGGAATACATAAAGTTACTGCTTCTAAACCGCGAACGGTTCTATTTCCCGAAGCATAAAAATTAGTAAAAAGTAAACTTTGTGTGGCTAAGCTATCTAAGAATGGCGTGATATTTTTATCGTTGCCATAGGTTTTCATGAAATCGGCACTGTAACTTTCGATAGTGATTAAAACTACATTTTTATGGTTCTCGGCAGCGGTACTTTTAATTTCTCTTAAAGTAGATTCTCCAGTAAGGCCAGGAATTTGCTGACCTAGCAAGGCATAAACTTCTTTTTCGGGCAGTGTTTTATAGAATTTAAAATAGTCCAATTCACTATTCATAAAAGCCAAATAAAATTTATAGATTCCATTGGATTGTAATTCATTTGAAAAAATATTCTGAGAATTTTCTTTAGTTGCCAAAAACGGAATCGCCAATAACGAAAGACCAAACAAAACAAAGTAGATTCCTGATATTTTAATTTTCTCAACAAATGTAGGAATACTTTCTATATAACTTCGGGATCCTTTTAGTATAAAATAAGTAACGATCCCCGCTATTATAAAAAGTCCCGAAAACAAAGGAATTACTGGATAGGACTCCATAATATTTCCAATTACCTCATTAGTGTAAACCAAATAATTAACCGCAATGAAATTGTATTTTACTCCAAATTCATTCCAGAAAAAGTATTCACTAATCGCATTTTGTAATATCAAAACAACAAATAAAAACATAACGAAGGCAAAAAGCCAATATCTAATTTTGTCACGGTGTTTTGGTGCAAAAAGTAAAAGTCCAAATAAAAACGTTTTTATCCCAACGAATATAAGACCAATCTTTGGTAATGCGCCGCCATATTCATTCAGAATTGATTTTCCTGAAGCTATGTAAAGAAATAAGGTTATAAATAGTCCAAAGACAATGTAGCCGTAGGGTTTTAGGTATTTCCCATTAGATATAAAAATCAAATACAACCATAAGAAGCCGCTGGCGAGTATAAAAACAAAAATATCAGAAACGAAACCAAAGATAAAAATCTTTAAGGCATCTGTCCAAATAAACAAGGTATCAGTGATGGGATGGAAGAGCAGTATGATTCTTAGTATGAAACTAACTGTTACATAGAAAAAAATAAGATTATAAAAAGGGGATAATTTTTTATAGAATGACATGTTTTTTTTACAAATTAAGGTATTTAGATTTATAAATCGTTCAATTATGAGGGCAATCATTCTTAATTTTCACTTAAGATGAGATTTTTTTAACAATATTGATTTTGATTTAGAGTTACATTTGATGAAGATTAGGTAGTGTTGAGAAAAGACCGCCTACAAATTGGTTTTGAAGGAGTTAATAATAATCGATTTAAAAGTAAAATGATAATGATAATGAAAAAAGCGATGGTAATAGTGTTCCTTTTTGTGATAAGTATAGGGTATTCTCAAGATTGGAAAACAAATTTTGAACTCGTTAAAAAAGAAGCTGTTAGTCAAAAGAAGCCAATTTTATTAGTGTTTTCAGGATCAGACTGGTGTGCACCATGCATAAAATTAGATAAGAACATTTGGCAATCTGCAGAATTCAAGGAATATGCTGCAACTAATTTAGTATTAGAGCGTGCTGATTTTCCTAAGAAAAAACAAAATCAACTGGAGGCTGATCTTAAAAAACAAAATGAAGGTTTGGCTGAAATGTATAATAAAGACGGTATTTTTCCCTTAGTTGTTATTTTGGATTTTAACGGAAAAGTATTGGGTAAGACCAGTTACAAAAACGTAACTCCTACAGAATATATCCAACTACTTAACTCATTTATAAAGGGATGATGAAGCGACAGCTATATTTAATTTTATTCTTATTTGTTGGTGTCGTGGTCTCTGGACAAGTCACCCAAAAAAGAACATTGTCTATGTTGGGTAGTCCGTTTGAAATGATTGTTGAAGCCAAAGACATTTCGGAAGCCGATGCTTATATTGACATGGCTGTTGCCGAAGTGTCTCGCATTGAGAACTTAATCTCAGACTGGATCTCGACTACGCCAATTTCTGACGTCAATAGAAATGCTGGAATAAAACCAGTTAAAGTGCCTCAAGAAGTATTTGATTTAGTGGAACGCTCGATAAAAGTATCTGAATTAACCTCAGGAGCTTTTGATATTAGTTATGCCTCTATGGATAAAATCTGGAAATTTGATGGCAGTATGACCAAAATGCCTACACCGGAGGAAATTAAAAAATCGGTGGAGAAGGTGGGTTATAAAAATATAATTCTAGACGCTGGGAACAATACAATTTTCCTTAAAAATAAAGGAATGAAATTAGGATTGGGCGGAATTGGTCAGGGATTCATTGCTGATAAAATAAAAGCATTACTTATTTCGAAAGGTGTGATTGCTGGAATCGTAAATATATCCGGGGATATCAACACCTGGGGAAAACAGCTCAATGGAGAAAAATGGAAAGTGGGAATTAAAAATCCGTTAAATAAGGACAAAATTTTCGCCACTTTTCCGCTGGAAGACAGCGCTGTAGAGACTTCAGGAAGTTATGAGAAATACGTGACTTTTAACGGAATACGATATTCACATATCATTGATACCAGAACTGGTTATCCTGCTTCAGGAGTGATTAGCGTTTCGGTTTTTGCAAAATCAACAGAGTTTGCTGATGCGTTAGCAACGGGTGTTTTTGTAATGGGAGTAGACGTAGGATTAGATTTAGTCAATCAATTACCGGGAGTAGGATGCATATATGTCGATGATAAGGGAAAAATATTTGCATCAAAAAATATAGATTTAAAAAAATTCAACAATGAATAGATTAGCTCTTTTTATAATCGTTTTGGTTACCCTACAATCTTGTGTTGCAGTTAAGGAATATGATAAATTATACATTAACGATCCTGATATGAAGTTAGCGGCAAAACCGTCTGAGAAATACGAAACCACTTTTCAGGTATATCGTGAGGCTGCAGCAGGTGCCAATGGCGGAAAAACAGGTGGTGGATGTGGTTGTAATTAATATAGCAAGATGAAAAAAATAATATTTGCGATGGCTTTGTTAATAAACATGGCTGTTGTTGCCCAAGTTAAAGATTCAACGACCACTTTTAAAAAGAGAGTTTTAGAAAATACCGAAGTGGATTTATTACTAAGTTACTACAATCAGGATGGTACGCATTCTGCCGTTAGCGGTGGAATAGGTTCAGAAAAACTATCTGATATAGCTTCAAATATTGTAGTGGCCGTTCCGCTAAATGAGGATGATGTCTTAACTTTTGATGTAGGGATTTCGGCTTATACTTCTGCCTCTTCAAGCAATATTAATCCGTTTAATGCAACGGGGGCTTCTGGAGCTGGATATGATGATAAAACGGCAATTGGAAAAAATGCCGCTGCGACTAATACGTATGGCACTCCTTGGCAAGCTTCATCGGGAGCTTCAAAGAGCGATCAATTGGCGTCTGTTAGTGCAAATTACAGTCATAATTCGGATAATAGAAATAACATTTGGAGTGCTGATGTTTCTTTTTCGAATGAGTATGATTATACTTCCATTGGCTTTGGAGGAGGGTTTACCAAGTTGTTTAATGAGAAAAACACCGAGATAAGCATAAAAGCCAATGCTTATTTAGACCAGTGGAGACCGATATATCCAACAGAGCTTCATGAATATGCGCAGTACGGTGCAAATTTTCAAAATCAAGGATATTTGGTAGGGGTTAGCATTTTAGATCAAAACGGTGCTACATCAAATGGGTATTTGCCATCGGCATTTAAACCTTACGATAAGTCAAACAGAAATTCGTACTCGGCTTCCTTTTCATTCTCTCAAATACTGACAAAGAAGATTCAAATGTCTATTTTTATGGATGTTTTGCAGCAGGAAGGATTATTAGGAACTCCTTATCAACGAGTCTATTTTGCTGATAAAGCAAATTATTACATAGGGCAATCACAATATATTCCAGTATATACCACTTCAGAAAATAGAGGAGTATATCAATTAGCCGATGACAAAGAGCGACTACCGAGTACCCATTTTAAAATTCCGATAGGAGCACGACTCAATTTTTATATCAATGAATTCGTCGTTGCCAGAACCTATTATAGATATTATCAAGACAATTGGGGTATTCAAGCGCATACAGCATCAATTGAGTTACCTATTAAAATCAGCGCCAGTTTCACTGCTTATCCCATGTTCCGTTATTATACGCAAACGGCTTCAGATTATTTTGCTCCCTATGAAAAACATCTTTCAACAGAGAAATATTATACTTCGGATTATGACTTATCAAAATTCGACAGCAGTCAATATGGTTTAGGTTTCACTTATACTGATATTTTTACTCGAGCTAAAATCTTTGTTTTAGGATTAAAATCAATAGATTTACGATTGAATCATTACACTCGAAGTGATGGCCTTTCAGCAAATATTGGTTCTTTAGGTTTTAAATTTTTATTGGAATAAAAAACAAGAATATGCATATTTTAATAGTGGAAGATGAAGCGGGTATTGTACAATTTCTTCAACAAGGTTTAGAGGAGGAAGGCTACCAAATAACGAGTGCTTCTGATGGACTCCAAGGATTTGAATTGATACAGAAACACCAATTTGATTTAATTTTGTTGGATTGGATGTTACCTAAAATGAGTGGATTGGATTTGTGTAAGGCTATTCGAAAAAAAGACACTAGCACACCGATACTATTTTTGACGGCTAAGGACACGGTTCAAGAAACAATTGAAGGGATAAAGGCGGGAGCTAATGATTATATCAAGAAACCATTTAGTTTTGAAGAATTAGTGGAACGCATCAAAATTCATTTCCGAAATCAAAATGAACAAGATATTCTAACTCTTGGCACAATACAGATTGATATTGCAAAACATGTCGTTTTATCTCATGAAAGGGAAGTACAGCTAACCAATAGAGAGTTTAATCTGTTGTGTTACCTTGTCAAAAACAAAGGGAAAGTATGTACCCGAAATCAAATTATAGAAGATGTCTGGGATATTCATTTTGATTATGATACTGGTGTCATTGATGTTTTTATCAATGCTATCCGTAAAAAGTTAAATTTAAAAATCGAAGAAGACTATATAAAAACAGTTCGCGGTGTAGGTTACATTGCAAATGAATAAGTACTAATGCAAAAATTTTCATTTAAAAATAGAATTGCCTTCAACTATATTATCACCACAGCTTTATTGATTTTTGTGGTGTTTTTTACTATTTATTCCATTGTAAAGTTCAGCGTTTACAATCATCTCAATAATGATATTGGCAAAGAGGTAAAGAATCACATGAACGAAATTGAAATAAGAGATAACACTATTTTTATTATTCATGTCGAAGAATGGAAAGAAAGGGAGCACAACACTGTTGATGTAAACCCCGTTTTTATTCAATTCTTAGATAATAATGGTTTTTTAATTGAAAAATCACCCAACCTAAAAAAAGAAAACTTAAGACTTCATAAGAATATCGACGATAATGAGCTATTTGACACCAAATTATTAAGCAATAAAATTCGGCAAATACAGATTCCAATATACAACCAAACAAAAAAGATAGGTTATTTATTGATTGCAATGTCTTTGGAAGATGCTTCAATGGTCCTTCAAAACTTATCTGAAGTGTTAATGATTGCTTTTCCTCTAATTCTAATTGTACTTTTTCTGATTGCACGGTTTATTGCCGGGAGAAGTATAAAACCGATTAGTTCTATTATAGAAACTTCTAATAATATTACTAAAGATAATTTGACTTCTAGAATTCCATTGCCTCAAAATCGTGATGAGCTCTATGTTTTATCTAAAACAATTAATAACTTATTAGACAGAATCGAAAATACCATTGAAAGAGAAAAAGAATTCACCTCTGACGCTTCGCATGAATTAAGGACTCCCTTGACCGTAATAAAAGGAACGCTAGAGGTTTTAATAAGAAAGCCAAGAAACGTTGAAGAGTACGAAGAAAAAATTAATTATTGTATTTCCGAAGTTAACCGCTTAAACAATCTGGTAGATCAATTGCTGCTGCTTGCGAGATTTGAAAATCAAAAACAAAGCTTAAAAAAGGAGAAAATTTGTTTAAATGCAGTTATTCTAGATTCAATTTCAAGATATTCGAATACAATTCAAACTAAAAATATTCAGGTTACAACAGAATTTAAAAAGGACTATTATATTGAAACCGATATCTATTTATTCTCAATAATAATTAATAACTTAATTTCTAATGCATTAAAATATTCGGATATAAATACTAAATTAGCTATTACTATAACAGAAGATAATAATACAATTGAATGCAGTATAATCGATTCAGGTATTGGGATAGCTTCTAAGGATGTTGAAAAAGTTTTTAATCAATTTTTTAGATCTAATTCAACAGAGCATCCTGAAATTAAAGGAACGGGATTGGGACTATCAATCGTGAAAAAGTTATGTCTACTACTTAGTATTGGTGTTCAAATTTTAAGCCAGGAAAATGTGGGAACTGCTGTAATGTTAAGCTTTCATGAAGAAGACCTTAAGTAGTTCTTAAGACAATCCTTACCGATTTACTGTATTTTTGAAAAATAAAATAAAGTAAAGAATGCTTGAAAAAATTATTGCTTTTAGTCTTAAAAACAAACTTATTGTTTTACTATTTACCTTAGGAATATTTGGATTCGGAATCTATTCTGTTTTCCAAATTTCTATAGGAGCCGTCCCAGATGTTACCAACAATCAGGTACAGGTTATTACTACTTCGCGAAATCTTTCTACCCAAGATATCGAACAATACATTACGTATCCAGTAGAAATTGAAATGGCAAATTTGCCTGGAGTACAAGAAATTCGATCTATTTCAAAATTTGGCTTATCTGTGGTCACCATTGTTTTTGACGATGATTTGGGAACTTATTTACCGCGCCAATTAATTGCTGAAAAAATTAAAACGGCATCAGAGAAAATCCCAGCAGGTTTTGGAACTCCAGAAATGGGACCCATTACTACCGGTCTTGGGGAAATTTACCAATACACTCTCGAGGTAAAACCTGAATTTAAAAATCAATATTCTGTAACTGATTTAAGAACTATTCAAGACTGGGTGGTAAAACGTCAATTATCCGGAATAAAAGGGGTGGTTGAAATAAATACTTGGGGTGGTTATTTAAAGCAATATGAAATTGCAATAACTCCTTCTAAGTTAAAAGCCATGAACATCAGTACTACAGATGTTTTTACGGCGCTTGAAAACAATAATAGTATTGCCGGCGGTGCTTATATCGAAAAAGTAAATCAGAGTTATTTTATTCGAGCCGAAGGAAAAGTAAAATCGCTGGTCGATATTGAAAATATAGTAGTTAAGAATATAAACGGAATTCCAGTTTATGTGAAAAATATAGCTGATGTCCGTTTTGGCCATGCGAATCGTTTTGGTGCTATTACCGGTAACGGTGAAGGGGAGAAGGTACTTGGACAGGTGATGATGCTGAAGGGTGCCAATTCTAAACAGGTAATCAATGACGTAAAAGCAAGAATTGCCGAAATCCAAAAATCATTACCAGACGGAGTTTATGTAAATGGATTCCTAGAGCGCAGTGAATTAGTTGCTAAAACTACTTTTACAGTTGCTGAGAACCTTATTTTAGGATGTCTAATTGTAATTTTTGTCGTGGTTTTATTGTTAGGAAACTGGCGTTCTGGATTGGTAGTGGCTTCTGTGATTCCGCTATGTTTATTATTTGCGATATCATTTATGAATATTTTCGGAATTGATGCAAACTTGATGAGTTTAGGCGCTATCGATTTTGGAATTATTATTGACGGAGCGGTTATTATCGTTGAGTTTATAGCTTTTCAGATAGCCAGTAAAGCAGCCCAATTAGGACCTATGTCTAAGGAAGACCGTCAACTAGAAATTGATCAGATTACTTATAAAAGTGCTTCAAAAATGATGAATTCCGCTATTTTTGGACAATTGATCATCTTGATTGTTTTTATTCCAATTCTTTCTCTTTCAGGCATAGAAGGTAAAATGTTCAAACCTATGGCAATGACGTTTAGTTTTGCCTTAGTGGGAGCGATGATCTTTTGCTTTACCTATGTTCCGGTTGTTTCATCGTTATTTTTGAAACCAAAAGAAGAGAATCCAAACTCGTTTTCCAGTAAATTAATACGGAAATTTAATTCGTGGTATCTTCCTGTCATAACATGGGCTTTAAGGAATACTAAAAAAGTATTATACGGCGCTTTGGGATTATTAGTAATGGCAGTAGTTTTATTTACTACAATGGGAGGGGAGTTTATACCAACATTAGACGAAGGAGATTTTGTAATTCAACCCGTATTAAAGACAGGAACTTCCTTGACAAAGACGATTGCTACCACGACTAAAATAGAACAAATTATTCTAAAAAACTTTCCAGAAGTAGAGCAAGTAGTGAGCAGAATAGGTGCAGCCGAAGTTCCTACTGACCCTATGAGTATGGAGGAAAGTGATGTTATAGTTAAGCTAAAGCCAAAATCAGAATGGGTATCAACAGAAAGTAAAGATGAACTGGCAGATAAAATTAAAGCAGCGATTGAAAAACAGATTCCAAATATGGAAATTGAGTTTACCCAACCGATCGAAATGCGTTTTAACGAATTAATCTCGGGAACTCGATCTGATGTTGCAGTAAAAGTATTTGGTGAAGATTTAAATGTATTAGCTCAAAAAGCACATGAAATCAAAAAATCCATTGAAAAGGTAGAAGGAGCCTCAGATGTTATTATCGAAAAAACAGAAGGTTTACCTCAAATGACCGTGCGTTACGATCGTTCTAAAATTGCTCGTTATGGTTTAAATATTTCGGAACTAAATGATATGATTGCGCTCGGATTCGCCGGAAAAACAGTGGGTAATGTATTTGAAGGTGAGAAACGATTTGATATGGTGATTCGTTTGGATCAAAGCAATAGACATGATATTAATGACTTGAAAAATTTATATGTTTCAGCTCCTAATGGGGAACAGATTCCGCTTCAGGAATTAGCCAAGATTGAATACACGGAAGGTCCTGCGAAAATATCAAGAGATAACACGAATAGAAGAATAGTAGTAGGAATTAATGTTCGAAACAGGGATTTACAAAGTGTGGTTACTGATATCCAGCACATTATAAATACAAAAATCAAACTACCTCCAGGTTATTATGTTCAATATGGAGGACAGTTCGAAAACCTTCAAAGTGCCAAAGCCAGATTATTGATTGCCGTACCTATTGCCTTAATATTGATTTTTATCTTATTGTATTTTGCTTTCGGTTCGATCAAAGAAGCCTTAATGGTGTATTCAGCAATTCCGCTTTCAGCAGTGGGAGGAGTACTGTTTTTATGGATGAGAGGTTTGCCTTTTAGTATATCAGCGGGTGTTGGTTTTATTGCGCTCTTTGGTATTGCAGTTTTAAACGGAATTGTATTAATTGAACATTTTAAAGAATTAAAACATCAAGGAATGAAAAACATTGATGAACTCATATTGAAAGGAACGACCGATAGATTGCGTCCTGTTTTGCTAACGGCCGCCGCTGCAGCCTTAGGTTTTTTACCAATGGCAATATCTTCTTCTGCAGGAGCAGAAGTACAAAGACCTTTGGCAACAGTCGTAATTGGAGGTTTATTTACAGCGACAATTTTAACGATGGTAGTACTACCTATTTTATTCAAGGTTTTTGATGGAAAAGAGTTTAAAAAGGCAAAATTTAAAAAACACCATAGTAACACCTATCTAATTCTATTGTTGTTGAGTACTTCGTTTGCCTTTGCACAAAATTCAAATCCCGAATTAGATAGTTTAATAGTAAAAGGTATTACAAATAACAAAGGCATAAAAGCCATTCAATTGCAGGTAGATAAGTATCAGGCTAATATAAAAACTGCCTTCACCTTTGAAAAAACCACTATTTATTACAATTACGATCAAAATAATCTGGCTTCTAATAATGAACCTTTGAAGATCTTTGGAGCACAACAGCGGTTTTCTTTCCCAACGGTTTATGGAGCTCAGAAAAAAGTTTATGAAACGGAATATGAAAAGGAAAAAGCCAGCTTTGAAATTCAAAAAAATAAACTTTCGTTAGAAATTTCTAAAGTATATTATCATATTGCGTATTTACAAAACCGTGAAAAATTATATTTCTATTTGGATAGTCTGTACCAAAATTTTTCAAAAGCAAGTGATCGACGTTTTGAATTAGGGGAAACCAATTATCTCGAAAAAATAACTGCACAAGCCAAATTTAGACAAATAAAAACAAACTTGTCTCAAATTGAAAATGATAAAAAAGCACAGTATAACTTGTTGTATTCATTGGTTCAAACGGATGAAAAAATAGCTATAAAAAACAATTTAATTATTCCGTTATTTAATACAACTGAAGAATTAAGTACTGGAATTCATAACGCTTATTTAGAGAGCGTTACGGCTAGTTATAAAAATCAAATCAGACTTGAAAAACAACATTGGCTGCCAGATTTGCATTTAGAATATTTTAGAGGTTCGAATACAGGATTGTCACAATCATTAAATGGTTTTCAAATTGGAATTGGGGTTCCCATTTTATTCTCGGGAAATATTTCAAAATCAAAGGTGGCTCAGTTAGAATTACAAAGTTGGGAGCAAGAAAAGCAAAACGCAGAACACAAGAGAGAACAGTTTATTCAACAAAAAAAGAACGAATTAGCCAAGTACCAGGAATCAATAAATTATTACAACCAATATGGAAAAAAGTTATCGGATGAAATTATTAAGGTGGCGAATTTAAGTTATAAACACGGAGAAATTGATTTCTTCCAATATATTCAAAGTTTAGAGAACGCAACAGCTATTCAAGTTGAATACCTAGACAATGTACTTCAATTCAATGCAACCCAACTCGATTCACAATACCTTAATTTCTAATACATAAAAAATGAAAAAAACACTATATATACTCGCCTTGTCAATCGTTCTATTTTCGTGCAAAGAAACTAAAACAGAAGAAGCAGTTGCTACCGATGCTACTTTAGTCATGGTGACACTGCCTCAATTTAAATCTTCGTCAATGGAAATTGGAAGTCCTATTGAACAAGATTTTGAAGTAACTGTAAAAACAGCTGGAAAGATAGATGTTCCGCCACAAAACAGAGCCAAAGTAACTACGTTTGTTGGAGGAAACATCAAAGCAACTAGGTTACTAGTAGGTGATAAAGTGAGAAAAGGACAAGTATTATTGACTTTAGAGAACACAGAATTTCTTGATATTCAAAAAGAATATTTGGAAGTAGCCGAGCAAATTAAATATCTAAAATCAGAATACGAGCGTCAAAAAACATTGTTTGATGAAAAAATTACTTCTCAAAAAAACTATCTAAAAGCGGAAAGCGAGTATCGAAGAGCAAAAGCAATGTATCAAAGTTTAAAAGCAAAATTGCAGCTGTTAGGCATTAATCCCGCATACGTCGAGAACGGTAAATTGACCTCTATAATTACTATTTATGCTCCTATTTCGGGAGACATCGTGGTAATGAATGCCAATGTTGGTATGTATGTAGCGCCTTCAGATGTGATGCTTGAAATTATTGAAACGGATCATTTACATTTAGAATTGAATGTATTCGAAAAGGACATATTAAAAGTAAAAGTGGATCAGGACATCAATTTTACAGTACCAGAAGCGACAAATGAAGTGTTCCACGCTAAAGTACATTTGGTAGGAAAATCTATTGAAGGAAATGACAGAACAATTAACATTCACGGGCATTTAGATGACAATATGAAGCAAAAATTAATCACCGGAATGTTTGTGGAAGCGGTAATTGTGGTAGATTCTAAAAAAGGACTGGCCATTCCAACAGAAGCTTTGATTACTGAGAACGACAAAAATTACGTACTTTTATTAAAGGAAGAAAAAAACGACAATTATTCTTTTAAGAAGATTGCGGTCAAAATAGGAGAGAAGTCAGAGAAATATGTTGAAATTATTCCTGATAATCAAATTAATTCTTCTTCTAAAATTTTAACAAAAGGCGTTTTTGACGTTGTTAATTAATTATAAAGTATGGATTTAAATAAATTGAAAGGGCAACTGCAAACTGAAGTTGACACTGCTTTTCTTTATGATAGCATTGCCGAGATTCAAGCTGATGAAAATCTCAATAGGGTCTTACGTAGTTTGTCAGATATTGAGAAAGGGCATGCGCAACATATGTTGGATAAAGTAAGGACTATTGAACAGAAATACAAAATGCCTGCTCCATCTTCAAGAGCTAAATTTCAGCTCAAGTTGGGTAAGCTTTTTGGTTATGGATCCATAATCAGTAGCTTGTCAAGTATCGAAAAACAGTTTGCTGTCAATTCGATAAAGAATAAAATTGAAAAAGGAGAAAAGCCAACTGGTTTTGAACACAATCACCTTAATATAATTGAAGCGGTGAACAATAATGCCGCTTTAAATGTCTCTGGAGGTTTTCTTTCTAAATTTGAAAGCCGACATAAATCAGTCGGTGGAAATGCCTTACGCGCAGCTGTTTTAGGTTCTAATGACGGTCTGGTTTCTAACATGAGTTTGGTTATGGGTGTTGCTGGAGCTGCAGTCTCTAACAATACTATTTTATTGACGGGAATTGCAGGATTGATGGCTGGAGCTATTTCGATGGCACTAGGAGAATGGCTCTCGGTTCAAAGTTCTAGAGAATTGAATCAACGGCAAATCGACTTAGAGACAGAAGAATTAGAAGCGTCTCCTGAAGAAGAAAAAAAAGAATTAGTTTTATTATATCAGGCCAAAGGAATGAATGTGATTGAAGCTCAAAAACTGGCAGATAAAGCTTTTGAAAACCATGAAACAGCTATTGATGCCATAATCACAGAAGAACTAGGCATAGATAAAGAGGAATTGGGAGGTTCAGCCTGGGAGGCGGCAATCGCTTCCTTTGTTTTATTTTCAATTGGAGCCATTATTCCTTTATACCCTTTTATGTTTTTAGATGGGAAAAATGCTATACTTTTGAGTGTCGGTAGCAGTGTAATAGGGCTTTTTGGTATAGGTGCTGCCATTACATTGTTGACGGGAAAAGGGGTTCTATTTTCGGGATTCAGACAAGTTTTCTTTGGATTGGCAGCAGCAGCAATAACGTATGGAATTGGATCCTTGATTGGAGTTTCCTTGGCGGGCTAAATATTGCAATAAATCAAGTCACATGAATTTATTCAAAAACAGATTATTAACTATTTAAATATAATACTATGAACGACGCGCATTTACATTTAATGGTAAACCATTTTCCGATCATCGGAACGATTTTCGGCATTGGAATATTAATAGCCGGTTTAGTACTAAAAAATAACGCTTTAAAAAACACAGCCTATATTTTGTTCATAGTTGCAGCGCTTTTTGCAGCTCTAAGCATGAATACTGGTGAAGGAGCGGAGGAACTTGTTGAAGACATGCCTAATATCGGAAAAAAGATAATTCACGAACATGAAGAATTAGCTGAAAAGTTAGCTTTATTATTGTATGCTACAGGGATTTTTAGCTTACTGTCAATATATACAAGTAGCAAAAATCATAAATTGGCTATAATAGCATCTTATATTACATTATTTTTAGCGATCGGAGCAGCTGTGCTAGGGTCGAGTGTAGGAACTTCAGGTGGCGAAATACGTCACACTGAAATTCGTGATAATGCAGGGATTTCAGCTGCTGAAAGCGACAACATAAATTCAGAGATTACGAGGACTAGAAACGAAGAATAATGCTTTTTAACAAAATAGCGGTATTTAGTTAAACTAAAAAAGCTTTTTAATAAAAAAAGTATTTATATTTGCACAAGTAAAAAAAGACAAAATTATGTTCGCTATACAATTACATCATCATCATTTTCATTATTGCTCTCAAGCGATGTGTTAACGATATGGTTGTAAGTCATCCTATTCTAAAACCCGTTTGAGTACATCAAACGGGTTTTTTGTTTAATATCCTTTGTACTCAAACATAATATTATAATCAAATAAAAAAAAATACAATGAGTACATTAAAAATTGCAATTCAAAAATCAGGACGTTTAAACGAAGAAAGTATTCAAATCTTAAAAGACTGCGGAATCTCGATCAACAATGGAATCGATCAATTGAAAGCCGAAGCTTCTAATTTTCCTCTTGAAGTTTTATACTTAAGAAATTCAGACATTCCTCAATATCTAATTGATGGTGTGGTAGATATCGCCATTGTTGGGGATAATTTATTAGTCGAAAAAGGAAAAGGAATTCAAGTTGTTCAGAAACTAGGTTTTTCAAAATGCAAAGTTTCAGTTGCAGTTCCTAAAACATTCGAGTACAATTCGATTCAAGATCTAGACGGACTACGAATCGCGACTTCTTACCCAAATACAGTAATTGAATATTTTAACTCTTTTGGAGTAAATGTTGATATTCACCAAATTTCTGGTTCTGTAGAAATTGCTCCTAATATAGGTCTTGCAGATGCTATTGTAGATATCGTTTCAAGCGGAAGTACCTTATTCAAAAACAACTTAAAAGAAGTTGAAATTATTCTTAAAAGTGAAGCGGTTTTGGCTGTTTCGCCAAAAGTAACGCCAGGCGTTCAAAAGCTAATTGATACTTTAAAATTCCGAATCGAGTCTGTTTTAAGAGCTAGAAAATCAAAATACATTTTGATGAACGTACCAAATGATAAAATAGAGGAAGTTGGAAAAATTCTCCCAGTATTGCGTAGTTTAACGGTATTGCCATTAGCACAAGAAGGATGGAGTAGTGTACACTCGGTAATCGATAAAGACACTTTTTGGGATGTAATTGATCAGTTGAAAGAGGCTGGTGCCGAAGGAATTTTGATATGTCCTATTGAAAAAATGGTACTATAAAAATATAAATTATGAGTATGAATTATGAGTTTAATAAAAACGTCTAATTGATACTTTTGCGAACTTTGCGAATATCCTTTGTGAACTTTGCGGTTAAACTACAATAAAATGAACAAAATATACAACCCAATTCCCGAAAACTGGTTTGCGATACTCGAAAGACCAACTAAAACGGTTGACGATATCGAGCAAACCGTAAAAGAAATTTTTAAAGAGGTTCAGAAAAAAGGAGATGAAGCAATCTCAAAATATACTTCGTTATTTGATGGCGTGACGATCAGTAATCAAGAGGTGACTGAAACGGAAATAAAGGAGGCTGTCGCTGCAGTTTCGGATCAACTAAAAGCGGCAATACAATTGGCTAAAAGTAATATTGAAAAGTTTCACGCAGCACAAAAAACAAGTCGCGTTGAAGTCGAAACTATAGAAGGAGTTAATTGCTGGCAAGAAAAAAGACCAATTCAAAAGATAGGTTTATATATTCCAGGCGGAACGGCACCTTTGTTTTCTACCGTATTGATGCTTGCGGTACCAGCAAATATCGCGGGATGTAAAGAGATTGTTTTATGTTCCCCGCCAGATAAAACTGGAAAAATAAATCCAGCTATACTATATGCCGCTAATTTATGTGGAGTCACTAAAATTTTAAAAGTGGGCGGAATTCAAGCGATCGCTGCTATGACTTTTGGAACCAAAACGATTCCGAAAGTACATAAAATTTTTGGACCAGGAAATCAATTTGTAACTGTAGCCAAACAATTAGCAACCCAATATGGTGTAGCAATTGATATGCCTGCAGGGCCATCGGAATTATTGGTTGTTGCAGATGATAGCGCTGTTCCAGCATTTGTAGCCTCAGATCTATTGTCGCAAGCAGAGCACGGAACGGACAGCCAAGTAATTTTGGTGTCAACCTCAAAAAAATTAATCGAGGCCGTTGAAGAAGAAATCCAAATTCAATTAGACGCTTTACCAAGAAAAGAAATTGCCGAAAAAGCTATTGCCAATTCAAAGATGATTTTTGTCGAAAATGACCAAATCGCATTAGATTTAATCAATGAATATGGCCCAGAACACTTTATAGTTTGTACGTCATCTGATGATTTTTATATTGATGGAATCGAAAATGCAGGTTCTATTTTTATAGGGAATTATACACCGGAAAGTGCGGGAGATTATGCTTCTGGAACAAATCATACTTTACCAACGAATGGTTATGCTAAGAATTATAGTGGTGTAAACTTAGATAGTTTTACAAAATCGATGACTTTCCAGAAGATTTCTAAAGTTGGAATTCAAAATATTGGAAAAGCGATTGAAATTATGGCCGAAGCAGAAGGCTTGCAAGCACATAAAAATGCAGTGACATTACGATTAAAAGCGATTAAAGATGAAAAATAGTTTCGACATAAATAATTTAGTTCGTGAGAACGTTAAAACAATGAAACCGTATTCATCTGCTCGTGATGAATTCAAAGATTTTGATGTTGCTCAAATGATATTTTTGGATGCCAATGAAAATCCATATCAAAATGGAGTGAATCGTTATCCAGATCCGCAGCAAAGTAGTGTAAAAGCCGTTTTAGCTAAACAAAGAAATCTGAAAGTAGATCAAGTTCTTTTAGGTAACGGAAGTGATGAAGTATTGGATTTATTATTCAGAGCTTTTTGCGAACCCAAAACTGACAATGTAATCACTTTACCACCAACGTACGGAATGTATGGTGTTTTGGCGAATATTAATGCAGTTGAAAATAGAGAGATTTTATTATCTCAAGATTTCCAGCCCGAGATTGATGCTATTTTAGAAGCTGTCGACGCAAATACAAAAATGATCTTTTTATGTTCGCCGAATAACCCAACAGGAAATTCTTTTTCTGATGAAAGTGTGGTTACTTTACTTCAAAATTTTAAGGGATTGGTAGTAATTGATGAAGCTTATATCGACTTTTCAAAGAAGCAAAGTTGGTTAAATGAATTAGATGAATACCCTAATTTGATCATTACGCAAACCTTATCAAAAGCGTATGGTTTAGCGGGCATTCGTTTGGGGATTTGCTATGCATCTGCAGCCATTATTTCGGTTTTAAACAAAATAAAGCCACCTTATAATGTGAATGAATTAACACAACAAAGAGCATTAGAAAGATTAGCAGATAAAGAAAAAATACAATTAGAAATAGACTCAATTGTAATACAAAGAGATGATTTACTTAAAGTATTAAATGAAGTTAATTTTGTATCAAAAATTTATCCGACAGAAGCTAATTTTGTTTTAATAAAAGTAGATGATGCCAATAAAAGATATGTAGAATTGATAGCTAAAGGAATTGTGATTCGTAACAGAACAACCCAACCTTTATGTGAAAACACCTTGCGTTTGACTATTGGTACAGCGGAAGAAAATAAGAAGTTAATGGAAGCTTTGCAAAGCTGTTAATGATAACAACTCTTTCAGGGTTTTGAACCCTAAAAGAGTTTTAAAAAATATACAAATGAAAAAAGTACTTTTTATCGATCGTGATGGAACGATCGTTTTAGAACCAGAAGGATATCAATTAGATAGTTTAGATAAACTGGAATTTTATCCAAAAGCATTTCAATATTTAGCTAAAATTGCTAAAGAATTAGAATACGAATTGGTCATGGTGACTAATCAAGACGGATTAGGTACAGATAGTTTTCCAGAGGACACTTTTTGGCCTACTCAAAATTTCATTTTAAGAGCTTTCGAAAATGAAGGTGTTCTTTTTGATGATATTTTTGTAGATCGTTCTTTTCCGGAGGATAATGCGCCAACGCGCAAACCAAGAACAGGAATGTTAACAAAATACATCGATAATCCCGCTTACGATTTGGCAAATTCCTTTGTATTAGGAGATCGTTTAACAGATGTCGAATTGGCTAAAAACCTTGGTACAAAAGCCATTTTCATGAATGTTAGCGAAGGTGCTGGAGTTACAGAAATAGCTTCCAAGCGCGAAGAATTGGATGATGTTATCACTTTACAATCAATTGATTGGAAAGAAATATATGAGTTTTTGAAATTAGAAGCACGTTCAGCTACAATTTCGAGAAAAACGAATGAAACCGATATTTACATCAATCTGAACTTAGACGGAACAGGGAAAAGCATAATTGAAACTGGAATTGCTTTTTTTGACCATATGCTAGACCAAATTGCCCGTCATGGCCAAATGGATTTAGAAATCCTTGTAAAAGGTGATCTAGAAGTTGACGAACACCATACTATTGAAGATACCGCAATTGCTTTAGGTGAAGTTTTTGCGAAAGCATTAGGAAATAAATTAGGCATTGAGCGCTATGGTTTTTGTTTGCCAATGGATGATTGCTTAGCGCAAGTAGCTATTGACTTTGGGGGTAGAAACTGGCTGGTTTGGGAAACCGAATTCAAACGAGAAATGGTAGGGAAAATGCCAACAGAGATGTTTTTACATTTCTTTAAATCTTTCTCTGATGGAGCAAAAGCAAACATCAATATCAAAGCTGAAGGAGAAAACGAACATCATAAAATCGAAGCTATTTTTAAGGCTTTCGCCAAAGCGATAAAAGTTGCCGTAAAACGCGATACCGAGAAAATGATTTTGCCAAGTACGAAAGGGATGTTATAGAATCGTAATTTCCTGCAAGTTTTTTTTTAACGTTGTAGGCATTCAAAAATAAATAAACCTACAAGGTTTTGGAAACCTTGCAGGAGTAATAGGATAAAAATGAAAATAGTAATCATAAATTACGGAGCAGGAAATATTCAAAGCATTATGTTTGCCATTGAAAGATTAGGCTTCAAAGCGGTTTTAAGTAACAATCCAGACGAAATAAAAGCTGCGGATAAAGTGATTTTTCCAGGCGTGGGCGAAGCCAGTTCAGCGATGAAAATGCTTCTAGAAAGTGGTTTGGACAGTCTAATTCCAACTTTGACACAACCTGTTTTAGGAATTTGTTTGGGTATGCAGTTGATGTGCAACAAATCAGAAGAAGGAGATACCAAAGGTTTGGGGATATTTGATGTGGATGTGATTAAATTCACTCCAAAGGTAAAAGTACCACAAATGGGTTGGAATCAAATTTATAACTTGAAATCGCCTTTATTCGATGAAATCGCTGAAAACGAATACATGTATTTAGTACATAGTTTTTATGCCCCAGATTGTGCGGAATCCATTGCAACCACAAATTATGAAGTTGAATACGCATCAGCTTTGCAAAAAGATAATTTTTACGGAACCCAGTTTCACCCTGAAAAAAGCGGCGATGTGGGAGAAAAAATTCTAGGAAATTTTCTAAAATTATAAATAATCTAATGGCAAAAGTCAATTTCAATCTTAACTAAAAAAAAGCGTTAATCTACAATCAAAAATCAAATGAGAATAATACCAGCAATAGACATCATCGACGGAAAATGTGTTCGCTTGTCAAAAGGAGATTACAACACCAAGATAATTTATAATGAAAATCCATTAGAAGTAGCCAAAGAATTTGAAGCTCACGGCATTGAATACTTGCATTTGGTAGATTTAGATGGCGCAAAATCAAGTCAGATTGTCAACTATAAAATATTGGAGCAAATCGCTTCTAAAACAAAGCTAAAAATTGATTTTGGTGGTGGTTTAAAATCGGATGCCGACTTAAAAATTGCTTTCGAAAGCGGCGCTAACCAAATTACCGGTGGAAGTATTGCGGTTAAAAACAGAGTTTTATTCGAAAAATGGATTCAAGAATACGGCGCGGATAAAATTATTCTTGGAGCAGACGCTAATAATGAAAAAGTAGCGGTATCAGGTTGGTTAGAAGAATCTGATGAAGACTTAATTCCCTTTATACAAGGATATCAAGCTAAAGGGATTCAACATGTTATTTGTACAGATATAGCCAAAGATGGAATGCTTGAAGGACCGAGTTTTGAATTATATTCTAAAATTCTGGCGGAAGTCAACGGAATAAAGTTAATCGCTTCGGGGGGAATTTCTACCTTTGATGAATTACCAAGATTAGCCGAATTAGGTTGCGAAGGAACCATTATAGGAAAAGCCATTTACGAAGGACGAATTAGTTTGAAACAACTAGAAAACTATGTATTAAATAAATAAGGTTATTTTGCAAAGTAACACAAAGCAAACATGAAGATTCACTAAAGTTTTTGTGAATCTCTGTGATTTCTTTGAGAACCTCTTTGTAACAAGAATTAAATGAATTTATAAAGCGATAGAACATTCCGCAAAGAGACACAAAGTAAACACAAAGATTTGCTAAGAATTTTTTGTATCTCTATTTAACTTTGCGAATCTCTGTGTAACAATAAAAACCATGTTAACAAAAAGAATCATCCCCTGTCTCGATATAAAGGACGGTAGAACGGTAAAAGGTATTAATTTTGTAGATTTACGTGATGCCGGTGATCCGGTGGAATTAGCTAAAATCTATTCGGATGAAGGAGCTGATGAATTGGTGTTTTTGGATATTTCTGCAACCGAAGAAAGAAGAAAAACTTTAGTTGATTTAGTGCGAAAAGTAGCATCAACTATAAATATTCCGTTTACGGTAGGTGGCGGAATTTCATCTGTAGAAGATGTAGAGATTTTGCTTCAAAATGGTGCAGATAAGGTTTCTATCAATTCCTCGGCAGTAAAAAACCCGCAATTGATTAATGATTTGGCTCAAAAATTTGGAAGTCAATGTGTAGTTGTTGCAATCGATGCCAAACAGATTGACGAACAATGGATAGTGCATTTAGTTGGTGGAAAAGTACCAACGGAATTAAACCTATTTGATTGGGCAAAAGAAGTGGAAGAAAGAGGAGCAGGGGAAATCCTGTTTACATCCATGGATAATGATGGTACAAAAAATGGTTTTGCAAATGAAGCGTTGGCCAAGCTTTCAAGTATAGTCAATATCCCGATAATTGCTTCGGGAGGTGCTGGGAACATTCAGCATTTTGTAGATACTTTTAAAGATGGAAAAGCGGATGCAGCATTAGCGGCTAGCGTATTTCATTTTAAAGAAATCGAAATAAAAGAATTGAAAATAGAACTTAAAAACAGCAATATCGAAGTTAGGCTATAAAATCCTAAATCGAAAATCTTAAATCCTAAATTAAAATGAACATAGATTTTTCAAAAAACACGGATGGATTAATTCCGGCCATAATTCAAGATAGCGAAACCAATGCTGTTTTGATGTTAGGCTACATGAATGCAGAAGCCTATCAAAAAACAATAGATACTAAAAAAGTAACTTTCTATAGCCGTACCAAACAAAGACTTTGGACAAAAGGTGAGGAAAGCGGTAACTTTTTGAATCTGATTGACATCAAAAATGACTGTGACAAGGACACCTTGTTAATTCAAGTCAAACCAGAAGGACCAACATGTCACAAAGGAACTGATACTTGCTGGGCAACAGAGAATAAATCGGATTACGGTTTTATTTCTGATCTAGAAGAAACGATTCAAGTACGAAGAGAGAACGCAGATTCTGAAAAGAGTTATGTGGCTTCTTTGTTCAAATTGGGAATCAATAAAATTGCACAGAAAGTGGGTGAAGAAGCAATCGAAGTGGTCATCGAGGCAAAAGATGATAACGATGACTTGTTTTTAAGTGAAAGTGCAGACTTGCTTTTTCATTATCTCATTTTGCTTCAAGCGAAAGGATTCAAAATCAACGATGTAATTGACGTTTTAAAAAGCCGCCAGAAATAGAGCTTTTTTTCTTGTTAAATTAAACTTTGCAAACCCAATAGTATTTTCATTTACTATTGGGTTTTCTTTTTTCTTTTATTTCAGGTCCCAATCCACTATATTTACTTTTATTATACAAAATACCACTATACGCGTTATGAATTTTGACAATACAACTAGTACATTAGAACCAAAGCAAACCATCATAAAAACAGGACTTCACATAATATTAACCACAGACGAAGACGATTTACGTCCAGTATATCTCGCAGGAAATTTTAACAACTGGAGTACCCAAGACAAGGAGTTTGTAATGGAGAGAATTGGAACTGGCGTATATCATTTCAAATTTACACATGATTTCGACTACCCAGAAACACTTTTGTACAAGTTTACAAAAGGTGATTGGAGTGAAGTGGAAATTGACAGCGAAGGAAATCGTACTGAAAACAGATCTACGACGCAGCACACAGGAGTACAAAAGGAACACGTAGGAAGATGGCGAAAAAACTGGCTGCCTTTTAAGCAAAACTATTTGCCACAGGTTCTTCTTATCTCTGATGAATTTGAGATTCCGCAGCTGAATCGAACTAGAAAAATATGGGCGTTACTTCCGCATGACTATGATACCTCGGACGAAAGTTATCCGGTAATGTATTTGCAGGATGCACAGAATTTATTCAATGAGAATGCTGAATTTGGCAATTGGGAAATAGACAAAAAACTGGCAGTAATGTCAGAATATAAAATTGGCAAAATTATTATAATTGCTATTGAACATGCGGACGAAGATAGAATTCAAGAATACAATGTTGGCAGAACAATATTAGGAAAAGGACAGGGGAAAAAATACATTCGTTTTGTGACCAAGACCTTGAAACCCTTTGTAGATAATAATTTCCGCACTAAAAAAGACCGTGCTAATACCGGAATTGGAGGGAGTTCGATGGGCGGACTTATTAGTATTTTTAGCGGTTTGCGATATCCAAAAGTATTTGGTAAATTGATGATCTTTTCGCCTTCACTTTGGGTAAAACCCGAAATGAAAATAAAAATGGACGAAGAGCAAACAGAGGACACTAAAATATATTTGTATGCCGGTGGCGATGAAAGTGATACCATGATTGAACATGTAAAAAACTTCAAAGAAAGAGCGATTGCAAGTGAGTTTGTAAAAGATAAAATGAAAATTAATTTAAGCATCAATAAAGAAGGAAAACACAACGAGACTTATTGGAGTGATGAATTTCCAAAAGCAATAGAGTGGCTTTTTTTTAACACCAAAGACAATTAAATGAAAACTAAACAAATAGATAAATTAGATAATTTTTCAGGAACGGTATTGATTCCTGTTTTTGAAACCGCTGCTAAAAGTATTAATTCCATTAAGTTTGAAGATTTAGAAATTTCGTCGAAAGTGTTTTACGGTAAGAAAGACACTCATTATTTAGTGGAGAAAAATGGTAATACCTATCTATTTGTCGGACTTGGGAAAACCATTGAATATAAAGCATTAAAAACAATTGCTAGGAGAATTTCGTTTAAGGAAAAAGAAGTTTTCGGAGAAAGTGTCGCTATATTTATACCAGAAGAATTCAATAATGAGCAAGTGGAAGCCACGGTTTCGGGATTGTTGTTAGGTACCTATAATTTAGGTCATTATAAAAATCAGAACGAGCATCCATTTTTAGACGCTAATTTTGAATTGGAAATTCTGTCCACTAAAGATTATACTACAGTAGTTGATAGAGCAATTAAAATAGCTAGTGCCCAACTTCAAACTTTAGCATTAGTTGATTTACCACCAAACAAGGTCACACCGAAATATTTGGCCAACTGGGCTCAAGATAAAGGAGAGAAATACGGTTTTGAGGTAAATGTTCTTGGTCTAGAAGCTTGTGAAATAGAAGGACTTGGAGCTTTTTTGGCTGTAGCCAAAGGGAGTCAAAACGAACCACAATTCATTATAATGAATTATACTCCAGCTGCGACTATTCCTAACTTGAAACATGTAGGTTTAGTGGGAAAAGGAATCACTTTTGATACTGGAGGACTTAACATAAAAACGACTGGAATGCTGCATATGAAGTGCGATATGGCCGGCGGTGCTGCGGTTTTTGGTGCGATGCAACTTATTGCAGATTTACAATTAGCCGTAAAAGTTACTGCGATTGTTCCTTGTGCCGAAAACGCTGTTGACGCTAAAGCATTTTTACCTAGTGATGTGATTCATAGCTACAACGGAACCTCAATCGAAATTATTGATACTGATGCTGAAGGTCGTTTGATCTTAGCTGATGGAATTTCTTATTTAATAAAAAATTACAATCCAGAATATATTGTAGATATCGCTACACTTACTGGAAGCAGTGTTGGAACTTTAGGTTACGAATGTGGCGCTTTGTTTACCAATAATGAATCTATTTCTAAAAAACTGCAGGAAGCGGGAGATTCAGTGGGAGAACGACTTTGGCAATTGCCACTTTGGGATGTTTATAAACAAGATATAGAAAGCGATATTGCCGATGTTAAAAATTATAGTGGAAAACCGGTGGCCGGCGCCATTAGCGCAGCTAAGTTTTTAGAATATTTTACGCAAGAGCACGCTGCATGGGCACATTTAGACGTTGCTGGTGTTGCATTTGGCGACGATGAATTTGCAAAAAGCAAACATGCTACTGGGTACGGAGTACATTTATTAACCAAGTTCATTGAAAATTTATAAACTTATGCAAAATCCTAAAACATTTATTTGTATTTCAAATTATTTCAAGGGAGCCGATTTTTTAATTCATTTAAAAAGTTTGGGCAACAAAGTCTATCTTATCACTAGTGAAAAACTGAGAGATAAACCATGGCCGCATGATGCTATTGATGAAATATTCTACATGGCTGGTCAGGATACTGACTGGAATTTAGAGCATTTATTATTGGGCGTAGGTAATTTAATGAAGTCCAATAAAATTGATGCTATTGTTGCATTAGACGATTACGATGTAGAAAAAGCAACCTATCTAAGAGAGAATCTGAGAATTGACGGTATGGGACAAACTACAGGTCGTTACTTTAGAGATAAACTGGCGATGCGCATGAGGGCAAAGAGTTGTGGTATTTCGATTCCTGATTTTTGTTCCTTGTTTAATGATCATGATATCAATGCTTTTGCTGACAATGTATCTCCACCCTGGGTTTTAAAACCTCGCTCAGAAGCCTCAGCATCTGGTATTATAAAAGTGCATGATAAAGAAGCTTTATGGATTCATATTAACGAAATGGGGAATAACCGTTTCAAATATTTACTAGAAGAATTTATACCTGGAGCGGTTTACCATTGTGATAGTTTGATATTAGATCGAAAAGTCATTTTTAGTTTGTCTTCAAAATATTTAGCTACGCCAATGGAAATATCGCATGCGGGCGGAGTTTTTCGTAGCTCGAATATTCCATATAATTCTGAAGATGATAAGGCGATAAAAAAAGTAAATGAACAAGTTATGAAAGGCTTCGGATTAAAATTTGGTGCCGCACATACAGAATTTATAAAAAGCGATGAAGATGGAGAAATTTACTTTTTAGAAACATCATCACGTGTAGGCGGAGCCCATATAGCTGAAATGGTTGAAGCTGCTTCCAATATTAATCTTTGGAAAGAATGGGCAGCCATTGAAGATGCATTGGTAAGAGAAAAGAAATATACTTTACCTAAAGTAAAAAAAGGATATGCAGGAATTGTACTTACTTTGTCAAAATATGAAAATCCTGATTTATCATCCTTTTCTGATCCCGAGGTCTGCTTTAGAATCCCTTTGGAGTACCATGCAGGATTAGTAGTGAAGTCAGATAAAAATGATAGGATTTTAGAGTTATTAAATGATTATGTCGACCGCTTAGTTGCCGATTATGCCGTTGTAGTACCGCAGGAAAAGGTATCTAAGTTGCATTAGTTTTTTCTTTTAAAGTTTACAAATAAGCGACCATTTTTAATTGATGAGTCGCTTTTTTAATAAACTTAATTTAACTCTAAATCGCATTGTTATTATTACCTTCGAAGAAATTTTTAAAAAATTAAAATTAGATTTTATTATTTCTTCAGATGAAAAAAATGGTTCTTCTTTTATGTATTTTATCCTTTATAAGTTGTAAAACACCGCATGCACAGGATTCGATTGTAGTTCAAAAGTCTGCTCAAGATTCACTTTTCACAATAGCTTTTGGTTCCTGCGACAACCAAAAGATTAAAAATGAACTTTGGCCAGACATAGATAGTAATCATCCTGCTGTTTGGATTTGGGGCGGAGATAATGTTTATTCGGATACTGAGGACATGCAATTTCTTGAAAATAATTATAAAATTCAAAAGCAAGATTCAGCGTATCTTTCGTTTATTAAAAATAAAATCATTTTAGGAACTTGGGATGATCATGACTTCGGGGCAAATGATGGGGGAGTTGAATATCCATTTAAAAGAGAAAGTCAACAATTATTACTCGACTTCTTAGGTACTTCAAAGAATGCTACTGAACGAAATAGAGACGGAGTTTATACCGCAAAAACGATTCTTGTAAATAAAAACCGCGTAAAAATTATTGTATTAGATACCCGATTTTTTAGAACTAAACTAACGAAAGCATCTGGGAATAAACGTTTTCAACCTAATAAATACGGTGAAGGAACGCTTTTAGGTGTTACGCAATGGCAATGGCTAGAAAACGAACTCAAATCATCGAATGCCCAGTTTAACGTGATTGTAAGTAGTATTCAATTTTTGTCTAATAAGCATGGTTTTGAAGCTTGGGCAAATTTTCCTCATGAAGTGGAGAAGTTAGAAAAAATGATAGTTTCCTCAAAAGCACGTGGTGCTTTTATAATATCAGGTGATCGCCATATTGCGACTTTTTCATCAAAAAGTGTTAGTGGTTTAAATTATCCTTTAATTGATTTTACTTCAAGCGGATTAACGCATACTTATACCACTTATTCAGGAGAGGAAAACCCATATGTAAAAGGTGAAGTAGTAAACGACATTAATTTTGGTCTACTAAAGTTTGATTTCGAAAATAATAAAGTAATTATGCAAATACGAGGAAAAGAAAACAAATTACTCCAAGAATTTATTCAAAATTATCCCCGAAAATAACATTTAGAGAATTAAATTTACAGATTATAAAAGTTTAAATTTATTTATAACGAATACAATATGAAAAAGCAGATAGGCATTATATTATTATCATTTTTAGCATTTAGTGAAGCAAAGGCACAACATCATTTAGAACAAAAATTTACCAGACAAGATAGCTTAAGAGGAAGTATTACCAAAGAAAGAGCTTGGTGGGACGTTAAACACTACCATTTAGATATTAAAGTAAATCCTAAGGATAGTACTATAACTGGTTCAAACACTATTAAATACAAGGTTGTAGAAGAATACAACCGCATGCAAATTGATCTTCAAAATCCTTTAACAATAAATAAAGTGATTCAGGACGGTGTCGAATTAAAGTACAACAGGGAAGGTAATGCCTATTTCATTGACTTGGTTGCTCGACAAAAAGAGGGTAGCATAAAAGAGCTTACAGTTTTTTACGGCGGAAAACCAAAAGTGGCTAACAACCCACCATGGGACGGTGGTATAACTTGGAAAAAAGACAGTAACGGTAACCCATTTATAGCGTCAACTTGTCAAGGATTGGGAGCTAGTGTTTGGTGGCCAAACAAAGATCATATGTACGATGAAGTTGATAATATGCTAATTAGCGTGAATGTTCCTGGAAATTTGACGAATGTGTCTAATGGACGTCTGCAAAGTGTTAAAAAACTAAAAGACGGAACAAAAACCTTTAATTGGTACGTTTCGAATCCGATCAATAATTACGGAGTAAATATAAATGTAGGCGATTACGTTTCCTTTTCAGAAAAATACAAAGGAGAAAAGGGCAATTTAGACCTAAGTTATTATGTTTTAAAAGATAATTTGGCTAAAGCCAAAAAACAATTTAAAGATGCACCTAGAATGCTTGAGGCTTTTGAACACTGGTTTGGGCCGTATCCTTTTTATGAAGACAGTTTTAAACTGGTAGAAGCGCCATATTTAGGAATGGAACATCAGAGCTCGGTTACTTATGGTAACGGTTTTGAAAATGGTTATAGAGGTACGGATTTAAGTGGAACAGGTTGGGGGCTAAAATTTGATTTCATCATCATTCATGAAGCTGGACACGAATGGTTTGCCAATAACATTACAAATAAGGATATCGCAGACATGTGGATTCATGAGAGTTTTACCAACTATTCTGAAAGTATCTTTGTGGAATATTTTTATGGAAAACAAGCCGGTTTTGAATACGTAAGAGGACTTCGAAAAAAGATTCAAAACGACATGCCAATTATAGGAACCTATGATGTGAACAGTGAAGGTTCAAGTGATATGTACTACAAAGGCGCTAATATGCTACATACTTTACGCCAAATTGTAGATAGCGATGAAAAATGGAGATCGATATTAAGAGGATTGAACAGTACTTTTTATCATCAAACGGTAACTACAAAACAAATTGAGGGTTACCTTAGTGACCATGCTGGGCTGGACTTACAATCTTTCTTTGATCAATATTTAAGAGACACTAGAATACCTACATTAGAGTATTTCTTCAAAGACAATAAAATGGGCTTCCGCTGGACTAACTGTGTTGCAGACTTCAATATGCCGGTAAAAATTTTCATTAATGGAAAAGAACAATGGCTTAAACCAACAACAGCATGGACCAATAACACTATTTCTGTTGAGAATCCGAAACTTAAAATTGATCCAAATTTTTATGTAGCAGAATTTAATATTACAGAATAATTTTAATTAATTTTACCAAGGTTTATTAAAAACAGCATTGCCAAATTCCATTTGCTTTATGAAAAATTCAATTACGCTACTATCTCTATTCTTCAGTATTGTTGTTTTTAGTCAAAACAGCACAAAAAATCAAGGAATAGAGATGGATAGTATTGAAAATCAAGCAAGTAATTTTCGAATTAATCTTGATTCGATAGGACTTGTAAAATCAAGTGAAATGCTAGCTGAGGAAGCGTATTGGGCACTTATAGATAATTCAATTAAGGAAACGACAAACCAAGAAGATCAAGAAATTTTTCTAGTTGCGGCAATTGAGAAATTGACGCCACAGGAAATGATAGGCTTCCGTTTGCGAACAGACAAACTCCTTTTTGACAGTTATAATCCTGAATTATGGTGTGCGGCTTATATAGTTAGTGGCGGATGCACTGACGGCGGTTTTGAATATTTTAGATGTTGGTTGATTTCTCAGGGTAAAGAAGTGTTTTACAAAGTAAAATCTAAACCAGACGCTTTAATTGATCAAGTGGTTGAAGACAAAGAATCTTATGAATTTGAAGGGTTTTGGTATGTGGCGATGAATGCATTTAAAAACACAACAGGCCAGGATCTGTATGCCTATATTGATTATGATACTTTTGTGACCAATGACGAAAACTATCCATTACTAAATTTCAATTGGAATCCAGATGAACCAGAAACCATGGGGAAAATTTGTCCAGTTTTATTCGAAAAACTTTGGAAGTAAAGGTATTACCTCTCAAATAAACCAATTGTTCCACCAACCCAGTCTTTGTCTTTATTGAATTTTACACCTATCATTTCGCCCCGGCTTAAACGAACCAGGTTGCATAATAGTGTAGGAGCGACATCGTCTTTTTTCCAAGTGCAAAGTACACGAACTTCGGCTTTTACTTTGCCATCAGGAGATTGTACGATGGGAATATAGTTTACTTTCTTCTGAAGAATATAGAGTTCTTTTTCTTCAACTGCTTCGATATCTTCTTTTTTCACATGGAAAATAACGCCTGTACCAGAAAAAGAAAATAAGGGTTTTAATACATAATTCTCTAAATCCTTAGGGATTTCAGTCAAGTCGCTTAGCAATGTCGTTTCAATAAAATATTTCCCTTTTAAGAAAGGCAGAATGAATTTACTGATTCTAAAAAACCAATTGGGATGTCCAGCCCATTCTACATCAAGATCATCGGAGAAGCTAAAGTCTAATTTTAAATCAGTGCGTAAATCTAATTCATCAAAAATTACCCTGTTGTAAATGCGCTTGACAAGTATATCCTCGCCATTTTCATTTTTATAAAATAGTTGCTTGCCTTTTTTAATTAGTTCCGTTACGCACACAATCGGTATTCCAATATCTCTTTGACAATAATAAAAGTCAATTTTAGTATTTTGCTTTTCGGGCTCTATTTCGAGTAAAATAACATTTTCCTTAGGATGATTGTTGCAGATTACTTCTTCCACAATTTTGAGATATTCTTCTTCGTTGAGCCCATTAAAGTAAGGAGTCAATTCGTTGAGAAAAGGATATTGACACACATACTTATTATACAAATTTGCCTGATAATTGTATAAGGTAGGAAATCCCTGGACTTCAATCAACTTCGGGATTACAACACTGTCTTCTTCACAAATTCCAAAATCAATCGCTAAAAAAGTGGTGTGATCGTCTTCATTAGGTACTTTTGTATTTAAATCTAATGATTTATTTGTCAAGGACTTGAAGTCTTTGTTCTGAATTAAAGCTATAATAGCATCACAGCCTTCTACTAATTGTTCTTTTAGCTCGTTAGAAATAAAAAAAGGAGTTTCCGCTATTCGAAAAGTAGGTTCATAATCAAAATCGGCTGCAATATCATCTTTTAATAGCTGGTATTTTTCTTCCGTAAATTGCTCATTGAATTGTTTTCGAAATTTTGAAATCATAACGACTAGGAGGAATTAATTAGACATCGTCTTTTTTGTTTTTAATAAATCGTTTATAGCCGTACGAAGAAAATTCGGAATCAAGGTTTCGTTCGTTCTGTAGATCTTGTCGTCATCCATCAAATCTTCTAGCATATTTCTAAACTTTCTTTTTCCTTTCATCTCTTTTATTTTTTCCTTGGCCTCCTTATTTCTAAGGTGAGAAACGAAGCTAATTGCATCTGCTTCAGGATGAAATTGAGTACCTACAAAATAATCTGTGAATCTCACCGCCATAATTGCACGCTCGTATTGTACATGATCTCTTATTTTTTCGAGGGAAATTATTTTGGCCCCCTTTTTCGAAAAAACTTTGAGATTAGGCTGTACCACTTGGTAATCTCTAGAATCAATAGCATAGAATGGATCGCTTAAGCCTTCGAATAAAGGATCTGTTTGACCTTCTTTGGTTTTATGTATCGTCATTACTCCAAAGGAAGTATCATTCCTTTTTGTTATCTCTGCTAAGCCAAAGTGCTTGCAAGCCATTTGAAAGGAATGACAAATAAACAATACATGTTTTTTTACCGGATTTTCTAAGTTCCATTTGGTTAAGGTGTCAATAAATGCGTAGTATTTTGTATCCCAAGTACCATCCCCAATTAATGGATTTCCTGGACCGCCAGTTGAGATATAAATATCGTACTGCTCGATTTTCGGTAATTCACATTTTCCTCTTACATCATATATTTTGAAGCTAACAAAAGGGCTAAATCTGTTTATGATGTCAATTATACAGCGCATTCCCTGATTAGGTTCACCGTTGTACATGTCTAAAAGAGCGATTGTAATTTTTTTCTTGTCCATGTTGGTAATCGTTAATAAAAAGTAGGTTACAAATGTAATCTAATAATTTATAAGCCTTTAGTGAATTCATCGGTAATAAAATCGACCACTTTTATAATGTCATTTGTTTTTTCGAAGACTGCTAATTGTTTCGCTGCACCAGTTCCGTTTTTCAATATCTGATGCACATAATTAATCTGTTCACGGCTGCCTAATTCGTCTATAACATCATCGACAAAGTCCAACAATTCGAGAATTAATACCCTTGTTTCCACTTCCTTTTGAAGTCCGAAATCAATCATATGCCCCTCGATTCCATAACGCGAGGCACGGAATTTATTTTCTTTTATCAGCGCTAATCTGTAGATATTGAAACTCATATTCTGCAAGTTGAGCTTATATAATTTTGCCACAACAGCTTGGATAACAGCAACGATACACATGGTCTCTTCAACTGTTAGACTCATATCACAAATTCGGAATTCAATGGTGTCATAAAAAGGATGCAAACGCAAATCCCACCAAATTTTCTTTGGATTATCAATACAATTGGTTTTTACCAAGGTCTCTAGGAAATTATCGTAAGAAGCCACAGAATCAAAATATTCAGGCAAACCGGTTCTTGGAAATTTATCAAATACTTTTGTTCTGAAGGATTTGTAGCCCGTATGACGGCCTTCCCAAAAAGGAGAATTGGTAGAAAGAGCAAAAATATGCGGTAAAAAATAGCAAGCTTGATTCATTAATTTCAATCCTATTTCGCGATTTTCAATCCCCACATGGCAATGCATCCCAAATATTAAGTTAGAGCGCGCAGCATCTTGTAATTCGTTTACAATGGTATGATACCTCGGATCGTCAGTAATAGGTTGATTTTGCCATTTCGAAAAAGGGTGCGTTCCAGCGGCACCCACAATTAATCCCTGTTTATCGGCTAATTCTACAATTTTGCTTCTCAGGAATTTAATTTCTTTTTCGGCTTCGTTGACATTTGTACAAATGTTAGTACCTACCTCGACAACCGACTGATGCATTTCGGCCTTAACTTGCTCGTTGAGGATAATCTTTGCACCATCCACAATTTTTGACAAATGGGAGCGTAGGTCTCTGGTTTCGGGATCTATAATTTGATATTCTTCTTCAACACCAAGTGTGAAAGCAGGTAATTTTTTCATTTCTAAAGTTTTTTCAGAAGCTGTTCCTGATTGCGGACAAGCAGGATTAGCTATTTGATACAATCCATCTCGTAAAAAAAATGATGGAATTTCTTCCCGATATTTGGGGACTATCTAGGCTAGGATTTTGGCTGTCTGATAATTTTAATTTCCTGCAACCGCCTCTTTCATAAAAGTTCCCCAGGTAAGATTCATTTTTCCTGGTTTTTGCTTTTTGGCCGCAGCAATTGCCATTTTAGCCGATTCTTCTACAACCCATTCAAAGTTTTCTGCGCCTACAGAAGTTAACTCAGCATCGGGTGCTGGATTACCAAAATCAATGGCATAAGGAATACCATCACGGACCGCAAACTCGACGGTGTTAAAATCATAACCCAATCCTTTGCAAAGTCGCAAAGTATAATCTTTTATACTTGCTAATAATTTTTTATCCACGGGCGGACCGTCAATTACGTAACGAAGGTGATGCGGGTTGCGTGGTTCATACTGCATGATTCTAACCGCTTTACAACCTAAGCAATACACTCTAAAATATTCGGTAAAAACTATTTCCTCTTGAAGCATCATCACTAACTGATTCGTTTCTTGATGTTTCTCCCAGAATTCTTCTTTGTTTTCCAATCTATAAACATTTTTCCATCCGCCGCCAGCATAAGGTTTCATGTAAGCGGGAAATTTTATATAATCGAATATTCCTTCCCAGTCCATCGGGAATTTTAGGTTTCTGAATGATTTTCCAGTGGTATCTGCCGGATGTTCTGCAGACGGCAATAAAACCGTATTGGGTAATGGTACTCCAAGAGTATCAGCTAATGAATTATTAAAAAACTTATCATCTGCACTCCACCAGAATGGATTGTTGATGACATTTGTGCCTGTTATGGCTGCATTCTTTAAATAGGCGCGATAAAAGGGAACATCTTGAGATATTCGGTCGATGATGACAGCATATTCTCCGTCTTTATTTTGAACTACTTTGTCGATGGAAACCGCTTCAGCAATAATTCCTTTTTCGTTTTTCGAATTAACACGGTCAATAAATGCTTGCGGATAGGTATCTTCCATCCCAAATAAAATTCCAATTTTCTTCATTTTTTATCTCGTTTACCTTATTAATTTAGATATATTTTTTGTGTTTAGTTAGAACTTTAGAAAAACTTGATTCGGGATAGGTAATGAGCAAACATTTCCTGCCATAAAGGCCAATCATGGGTTCGTTCTTGGCGTATATCAAGCCAGTGATGTACATTCTTGTCGCTCAATACTTTGCTTAATTTTAGATTGGCATCAAAGCAAATATCCCAATTTGAGGTTCCTAGAACAATATCCATCTGCCATAATTGGCGATCTTCTAATCCATATAAATAATCCTCAGGACTATTAAAAAACACATCGTCATTATGAAAACCATCTAGAAAGCTTTTTATGTTAAAAGCACCACTCATAGAAAACAAATGACTCACATAACCAGGATGTCTGAAGGCAAAATTAGCTGCGTGATAGCCACCAAAGCTACAGCCAGCAACGGCAACTTTCGCCGTAGGAGTATTATTTTTTACTTTCTCTACAATTTCGTGACAAATCATTTTGTCGTAGCGGACATGATTTTCGATGCGATGTACAGGATGAATATTCTTGTTATAAAAGCTATCTCTATCAATGCTATCTGGACAATAAATTTGAATTAAACCTTGCTCCACATACCATCTAGCCGATTCTATCAGACCCATATCTTTATTTTCATGGAAACTTCCCATCGAAGTAGGAAACAGTATTACCGGATATCCGGAATGTCCAAAAACTAACATCTCGATCTCCTTATCTAGGTTAGGAGAATACCACTTAAAATATTCTTCTTTCATACATTTTACTTTTAACAATAATAACGAAAATATTTGTGTAAATAGAAGTAAAAAGCTATACAATTCGTGTTTTTACATTAAAAATAGTATGAATACTTAAATTATTAGATATTCCTATTATTTTTATTCGAATGCTTGAGTTTATTGAGAATATCAAAATATAAACGCGCATGCTCGCTGTCTGTTGAGAAAAAACCAATCCGAATTTAAATCTATAGCTTAAATTTCATTTTTACTAAAGTGTTTCGACTTCAAACAGTTGTACCTGGCTTTTTAACCTTTCGATCAACATATTCATCATTCTTTTATTGAGGTTTGATGAATTATTGATATAAAACACATATTCCTCAGCTGTGAAAAGTCCTATAACCATTCCCTTTAAAGCATTTCTATATTTAATGTCTTTTTGAATGGCGTTTTCGATGGAAGCCAACTTCTTTTCCGTCGTTTGTGAATAAAAATCACTCTTGTACTTAGCAGAATAATTTTTGAAACTGGCAACAAATAAATCATTTTGTAGCTTTAGTATGGGGCGAAGAACTTCATTTTGGAACATTTCTTCAGTAGAGGAATGCGAACTAATACTTCCTATTGTTGCTCCTCTAAATTCTTTTAAAAAATTATCTCTCTTATCCATTTTTTTTTCTTTAAAAATAGAACAAAAGAAACGGAGATAGGTTAATTTAGCATTATAAAAAATAAAAAGATGCGATTTCACACCAGAAAATGGATAAAACCAGAAGACTTAAATCCAAATGGAACTTTATTCGGCGGGCAATTATTAGCTTGGATCGATGAAGAATTAGCTTTATATTCAATAGTTCAGCTAGAGAATCAAAGAGTGGTCACTAAACACATGTCGGAAATTAATTTTACTAGTTCAGCAAAACAAGGAGATATTATCGAAATTGGTATTGATGTAGTAAAGTTTGGAAACACTTCACTAACCTTAAAATGTGAGGTTCGAAATATGATGACGCGCGAAACGATTATTTCTATAGCGAGTACTACTATGGTAAACTTGGGAGCGGACGGTAAGCCGAAAGCGCACGGTAAAACAGAAATTGAATTTGTAAGAAATCGATTGTAACGATTTTCGATAAACATAGAAAAGGGAATGAAGATTAAAGTCTACAGTCCCTTTTTTGTGGTTATATCAAATCTGAATTTTTACTTATTGTTGAAGAAACTCATTGCTTGAAGGCATTTCATAAAGCTCCAGACCAAAATATGGAACTGATGCAATAATATGATCAAATATATCCGACATGATATATTCATAATTTTGCCATTGCTTGTCGCTTGTAAAAGCATAAACTTCTAATGGAACACCTTGCGCGGTGGGTTGCATTTGGCGACATAGAAGTAACAAATCTTTGTTTATGGCCGGATGTTTGTTTAGATACTGGGTAATATATTTTCTAAACAAACCTACATTCGTAAGATTTCGACCATTAATAGCTAGTGATTTATCGATAGCATTATCCATATTGAATTTATCAACTTCAGCCATTCGTGTGTCAATGTAATCACTGATAAGCGATATATCCTTTAGTTTTATAAGTTCTTCATTAGTCAAAAAATGAATACTGCTGGTTTTTATCAAGACATGCCTTTTGATACGTCGCCCATCTGAGTTAAGCATACCGCGCCAGTTTTGAAAAGAATCAGAACTTAAGCTATACGTTGGAATAGTAGTAGTCGTATTATCAAAATTTCGCACTTTTACAGTAGTCAAATTGATTTCGATAACATTTCCGTCAGCGCCAAATTTACTCATCGTAATCCAGTCGCCTATTCGAATCATATCATTAACAGACACCTGAACGCTGGCTACAAAACCTAGAATAATATCTCTAAATATTAAGATGATAATTGCTGATACGGCTCCAAAAGTGGTCAAGAGTTCCGTATGACCTATTTCGAATAATCTCGAGATGATAATTGTAATTCCCACAATCCATAGCACAATCATGATAACCTGAATGAAACTGTCAATGGGTTTATCGCTGTATCGCGGTTTTAGTTTTAGATAATCGCGTAACGCATTAAAGATCGTACGAATGATCCATAACACTAAAATAACAATATAGATTCCCACTAACTTCCCAAAAACGCCTTCCCAATATTCATAACGTTCTAAAATTACCGGAACTGATTTATAAATGAAAAGCAAGGGAATTAAGTGGGCTATGTATTTCGCAGTTTTATTCGAAACTAATAAATCATCGAAATTCGTTTTGGTCTTTTGTGCTATAAAAATCATTATAGTAACTAGAACAAGTCGGAATACAATATAGATAGTATATGCCAAAATGCACATCAACGCTATATTAAGAATCAGACTTATATAAGATGCAACGCTGTAACCCATTCCCCATTTACGGAATATAGGATAAAAAAACGTGAATGTTTTTTCTATGAATTTAAGCATTTACGCAATATTTCTTTTCGATATAAAATGTACCAAATGGAATTAGAGATGCTAATTGGATAATAGAAAAAGTCTTAAAATCCCAATTTTGTGGTTTTTTTAGTAAAATAGCCATCAAAACATAACCTATAAAAAGTACCCCGTGACTCATTCCTATGGGATATAATAGAGTTTTGTATAATTCTAAATTTGTAGGTTTGATAAAAAGCATATTCGAAAATAAAGCCAAATATGAAATTCCTTCTAGGATCGCTATAATCTTAAAAAACTTGAGCATGTAATTTTTTTTTGTTAATTAGTGACAAAATTAAGTAATATGATTGATTTTATAGGCATCCAATCTTAAACTCTTTTACTTTTGTAATCTGAAACTTTTAAAATGAGTAAACGAGATTTAAAAAAATACCTGTACCAACTTACGAAAGACCAACTTGAAGAGCAAATTATTGAATTGTATGAGAAATTTAGTCCCGTAAAAGTGTATTATAATTTTGTTTTTAATCCAAAGGAAGACACGCTACTGCAGGAATGCAAGCTTAAGATTTCAAATGAATACTTCCCGATTCAGACTGCTGCCAAGAAACGCAAAAAACCAAAAATGCGTCGGTCCGTGGCCCAGAAATACATCAAGCATTTTATTACTTTGGGCGTAGACCCATTTGTAATTGCTGATGTAATGTTATATAATATCGAAATTGCGCAGACCTTCTCCTCAGAGAATATCATAAAACAAGAGCTATTTTATAAGAGTATGTTCAACTCCTTTGAGCAGGCTGTGGTTTTTATGATTGCAAATGGAATTCTCAATGAATTTAAAAGCAGAATTGAATCTATTCATAAGGAAACGATTACACAAAGGTGGAAAAACGAGCCTGAATTTAACGCAATCATCGAGAGATTCGAGTATTAGCCGATGCCTCATAACAGAAATTTCTTCACTCTATCCCTATATTTTAAATTAAATATAACAGAATAACTGTTTTTTAGACGTATTTTTGCAAAAACCCAACAAAATACAATGTTTGAAAATACTATAGAAATAGAAAAGGAAGACAGAAAAGAACTCTATGGATACCAAAAAGGAGATATTGATTCCATTTTTGAAAGGATAGACAATGCGCCAAAGCAACATCACCTATTATATCAGCTGCCTACTGGTGGTGGTAAAACCGTTGTGTTTTCTGAAATCGTTCGTCGTTATTTATCAAAAAGCGACAAAAAAGTAGTTGTTTTAACACACCGAATTGAGTTGTGTAAGCAAACTTCTAAGATGTTAAAAGGTTTTGGTGTAAAAAACAAAATTATTAACAGCAAGGTAAAAGACCTTCCAGACCAAAACGAATATTCTTGTTTTGTGGCGATGGTTGAAACTCTAAAAAACCGTATCAATGACGAAAAGCTACATTTAGATAATGTAGGACTAGTCATCATTGATGAGGCGCATTACAACTCTTTTAGAAAATTATTGAGTTCGTTTACAAATGCGTTTATTCTTGGAGTTACGGCAACGCCTTTGAGTTCAAATATAAAATTGCCAATGCACGAAAGCTACAATGAATTAATTGTAGGAGACACCATCAGTTCATTAATTGATAATGGTTTCTTGGCTAAAGCAATTACATACAGTTATGATGTAGGTCTTACTTCTTTAAAAGTGGGAATCAACGGTGATTACACCGTAAAATCATCAGATGATTTGTATACAAATATGGCCATGCAAGAGAAATTATTGCATGCTTATACTGAAAAATCATTGGGTAAAAAGACCCTGATTTTCAATAACGGAATTAACACTTCCTTATATGTTTATGAAACATTTAGAGAAGCAGGTTACCCAATACGCCATCTTGACAATACGAGTAGCACTGAGGAACGTAAAGATATTTTACAGTGGTTCAAGAAAACACCAGATGCGATTTTAACTTCGGTGGGGATTCTTACCACTGGTTTTGATGAGCCTACCGTAGAAACTATCATTCTAAATAGAGCCACAAAATCGTTGACTTTATACTATCAAATGATTGGTCGTGGATCTAGAAAATTGCCTAACAAGGATATGTTTACAGTAATCGATTTAGGAAATAACGCTGCCCGTTTTGGTTTGTGGAGTGAGCCGGTAAACTGGCAACATATCTTTAAATCACCCGAGTTTTATCTAGAAAATCTACGAGATGATACCGAGATAGAATTGTATTTCAAATATTCTATGCCGCCAGATTTACGTGCTAAGTTTAGTAAAACTGCCGATGTAACTTTTGATGTCGATGAAGAGCACAAACTTATCATTGCCCAAAACCTGCGTTCCAAAGTAGTTTTAGACAAATCGCTAGAGCAACATTCGTCAATGTGTGTGGATAATACGGAAACATTGCAGGAAGCAAAATCACTGTCACGCGAACTGGATGAAGATATTGAATGCCGTATTAAACGCTATTCTAAATGCCTGAGTCAGTGTAGTAAAAACTACCGCGAATGGCTGGTTGACGACTATAAATTGAAAATGACATTAATGATTGGGAAGAAGTATCGTGAGAAAATCATGAACGAACCTGATGATGAATAATATAAGGAGCTTTTTCCTGCTGTACACTGTATCTGTTGTGGTGAACACCACCACAACAGGATGCCGTTTCCATCAGGGCTAGGAATCCAGCATACAAAACAACTATTTTTTATAAAATAATAAATCCAAAAAAATGCCAAAACAATTCTCTGATTTAGGGATTTCAGCACCAATTCTAAAAGCAATTTCCGAATTGAAAATTGTTGAACCCACAGAAATTCAGCTTAAAGCGATTCCGCTACTTTTAGCAAACACCACTGATCTAGTTGGACTTGCAAAAACAGGTACTGGGAAAACTGCTGCTTTTGGATTGCCTCTTTTACAATTAATAGATACCACTTCACCTACGGTGCAAGCGCTTATTCTGGTTCCTACAAGAGAGTTAGGACATCAGATTTTTAGAAACTTAGAAGATTTTGCAAAATACCTTCCCGAAGTTTCTATTGCAGCAACTTGCGGTGGAATCCCAATAAAACCACAAATCGAACGCCTAGCTTCAGCTACACACATTGTGGTAGCCACACCAGGTCGTTTGATTGACTTAATTCAGCGCAAAGCGATCAATTTGAAGGAAACAAAATTTCTTGTCTTAGATGAAGCTGATGAAATGGTGACAATCCTGAAAGAAAGCCTGGATGAAATTATAGCCGAATTACCTAAAGAACACAAAACATTATTGTTCTCAGCTACTATGCCGGGAACCATAAAACAGTTGATCCAGAATTACCTGAATAAAAATGTAGTTCAGGTAAGCGCCAGTATGGAAACAGTAGGAAATCAAGGAATCGATCACGAGTTTATTGTGGTAGATCCTATTGAAAAACTAGATGTTTTAATGCATTTCCTGAATTCTAAAGAAGGAGAACGCGGAATCATATTTTGCAAAACCAAAGCAGCGGTTAATAAACTAGCTAAAAACTTGGCGATCAATCGTTTTTCTTCGGGAGCCTTGCACGGAAGTTTGTCACAAGGAATTAGAGATAGAATCATGGAGCAATTTCGTGAAGGTCATATCAATATCTTGGTAGCGACAGATTTAGCTGCCAGAGGAATTGACGTAAAGGAAATTTCGTATGTAGTTAATTATCATTTGCCAGATGTTTATGAAGCTTACGTACACCGTAGCGGAAGAACAGCCAGAGCGGGAGCAAAGGGACTTTCGTTAACGGTACTACAAGAAGAAGAGGTAAAAGAAATCGCCGACTTTGAAAAAGAACTAGGAATTAAATTCACTGAATTTAAAAAACCAAGCGCGCTAAGTATCGAAGAGAACAATACACTTTTATGGGCCAAACAAATATTCAAAACCAAACCCAACCACGAAGTTGATGCGGAATTGAAAACAAAAATAAAAACCGTTTTTCATCACCTGACGAAAGAGGAATTGATCGAAAAACTATTGGCTAATTATTTGTTACAAAACAAAAACGAGCCAGTAGAAAAACCGGTAAAAAGACAAAAAATGAAATAGTACTTTTTCTGTTATATATATGAAAAACCATTGCAATGCTTGAAGAAAGTAGTGTAATGGTTTTTTTGTTTTAAGGCTGTTTCTGTAATCAACAGGAAAAAATGCAAGAAAAAGATTAACTATTTATTAAAAATGAAACAAAAAGATGTATATATTTGATGTTATATAGTAGTTATAAGCTATTTTACCTCCAGATGAAAATAAAAGGTCTAACAATAATATTTTTTTTATCTCTAACAATCACTGTTTGGATAAACTTTGTCAATTATAAGTTTTCTACAATACCTTTTTTTTCAGGTAAAGAAGATAAATTGGAAGGAATGATTGATGGATTTTGCTTGTCTTATATCGCAGGTTACTTTTTTTATTTTATAAATGTATATTTAGTAGAAAGAACAGAAAAAAAATCAATTTTACCATATATATCATTTAAAATCAATTTAGTTTTAGGTCGCAATAATCATTTTATCCAAGTTTTAAAAAAGGATATTAAATCAAACAAAAATTATCCAAGTAAAGAAGAATTTGCAATACTCCTTGAAAAGAAAAATTTGGATGATTTGAAAATATTTAATTTTGAAAAATATAACTTTCTTGAGTATCTAAAATACAATCGAAATTCAACATTAAAGAATATTAATAAAATACTAAAATCAGGAAAATATGTTGATGCAGAATTGAAAGAGATATTATTTAGCTTAAAAGAGTCGTTATTTTTAAAAAAAAATTATGCTTTTAATTCTCTAGATTTTGATTTGTCAAAAATGAAAACTTATAATATTGTACTCTATAAATATTCTGAAGATATAAAAGCGTTACAAAATTATTTTAACAGAAACTTAAAGAAATATTATTATTTAAACTATCCGAAACATTACCGAGAGAAAATAAAAAACAGCTTATAATAAGTAAAACTTCATGCGGTCCGCAAGACCAGATCGCTCGGATATAACTCCACAACGATAGCGCATTCTATGATAAAAAACAAATTAAAAATAAAGAATTAACAGGCAAATTTATATGTATTTACGTAAGGAGTTTGTCTGTTAATTACAGAGAAAACTCGACAAATAATTTTGCACTTTACATTGTTTAAAACCAGCATTGCATTCTTACCTTCACCTTTTTTTCTCTCATAATATTCTTTGAGTTGCGGATCATGTTTTACGGCCACTAAAGCACACATTTGTAATATTGATTTCATCTTTTTATCTGCCATATGATTCACTTTGGTTCTGCCTTTAATACTCGAACCCGAACTATATTCAAAAGGTGCTGTACCAGCGTAACAAGAAAATTTTCTAGCATTGTCAAAAGCCGTGAATCCTCTTGTAACAATTAGCATATAAATTGCAGTTTTGTCCCCAACACCAGGAACACTTTTAATCAAATCAAATTGCTTTTTTAATTCAATTTGATTTGAGATTATTACTATCATTTCTTTCTCAATCGTTTTTAATGCAACTTTTAGAAACTTCACTGTTTTATTATTTATTCCAACAATCGATTTGTAAACTTGTTTTGGCATAAAATCAATATTTTCTTTTGTAGCCTCAAAAAGCTTGAAGGATTTCATCACTTTTTCTCTTTCAGTATAAAGTAATTTTAGTTGTTGAATCGCTGTTTCTGGTAAATTTGAAAGTTTAAGTTTATCAATATTTCGAATACTGTACAAAGCAATATCTTTTGCGTCTGCTTTATCATTTTTACCTCTTGAAATACCTTTAGAACGTTTAATTTTTATGGCAGGAACAACCCAATAATCAAGTTTTTCTTCAGACAAATGACTACTTAACGGAAAAGTATAAACTCCTGTATTCTCACAGCAAAACAAAACAGTTGACAAGTCTATTTTTTGTTTTATTAAACTTTTTAAAATTCCCTTAACACCTTTTAAATTGTTTTCTACAATGAAATGATGTATCAAATTAGGGGTTTCTTTTTGTAAAACAACCACATCTAATTTTGATTTTGAAATGTCAATACCAACATAAAATAAATAGTTTTTCATAACTTTGAATTTAGGATAAACAAAAATGTTGAACTTCTTTAGAGCCTTTATTAGACCTCGATGTCTATCATTCTATTTGAAGCAATTCAACGGGATTCAAGGAGAAGACAGAGGACTAATGCGCGATATAAGGCATACTTAGCGGAATTGATAGTTCACCTCTGTTTTCCTTTGAATAAATTTAGTGTTTTTTATCAAATACAAAGTAAAGGCGGAATTGCATTCCGTGCCCTCAAACAAAAGCAACCAAAAGTAAAAAACCAACTACAATGTCTACCAAATATAAAGCTACTAGCACAGAAGAAGCTTATTTTATCACTATAACAACAGTGGGCTGGATAGATGTTTTCACTAGGTTAAATCAAAAATATATTCTTATAAACGCACTACAACATTGTCAGCAAAATAAAGGTTTAGAGATTTATGCTTATTGTATTATGAGTAGTCATATTCACTTGTTATGTAAAGCAACAAATGGTTTTATATTATCAGATGTGATGCGTGATTTTAAAAAATTTACTTCAAAGAAAATAATTCAGACTATAATTGAAGAACCAGAGAGTAGAAGAGAATGGATGTTAGAATATTTTCAAAAAGCATGTGTAAATCTAAAGCGAGAACAAGAATATAAAGTTTGGCGAGATGGGTATCATGCAGAAATTGTTGAAACGAATTGGTTTATAAAGCAAAAGATAAATTATATCCACAATAATCCTGTCAAAGAAAAAATCGTTACTTTGCCTGAAGATTATTATTTTAGTTCAGCTAGAAATTATTCTAGTTTCGAAAATGATTTGGACGTTATTATATTAGATTTATTTTAGTTGCCTACTGCAGCGGGCACGGATTACAAATCCGCGCTATCGAGTTTTGAAGTTGTTAAATTAGATCCCGCTTGTGCCCACAAACAAAAAAAAATCACTAGAAAATATCAAAATAACGAAAACTCATTCTATTTAAAAATAAACTATGGACAAAACAAAAACCTTCTGTCTTTTAGGATTACTCTTTTTTGTAAGCAGTTACGTTTTCTTTTCTCAAGGGGAATTGAATGCGCAAAAACATATTGATTTAGCACATTGGTTTAACTTGACAGGTGCTGTATTACTGTTTTCTTTTAATTTTGTATTTCCTAAAAATAAGCTTAACTCCGTTGCCTCGGTTTTGACAGCTTTAGGAGTTATAGCTCATATAGGGCTTTGTACCATTGACATTATCATGTGGAGTTTTGGAGACGATCAAAAAAGCAGTGACAAACTACGTGAACATATTAGCAATACACCTCTAATTTTATACCCTTTTGTCATAATAGGGCCATCATTGCTCTTTCTCGGTTTAGCGGCTCATGCTTTAAATTTTATTAAAACAAATCCAATACCTTCGCTTATGGTAGTAATTGGAGGTCCATTTGTTGGAATTTCTTATTTTATTTGGAATAATGGAATGCTAATGTTGTTAAGCTGCCTCGTATTTACTTTTGGGTTAGGGCTCCTTTTATATAGAAAAGAAGTAAAGGTAGTAGTTCCAAAAGCGATGATTTAAATAGAATGCACCAAGCTACATAGATCTAGTAGCGACGATCTCGAATATTTTATTTAAATATTTTTTATTGTATGAAAATTCATATTAATGTTCGTTAAATGTGCTGTTAGTCGATAATAATTCCAATAACTAGTATTATGGCTCGTTACATTATCTAACAAAAACTAGTTTCTATATCTAGTTTCGAATTCAAAGGATTTTTAGTCATGAAGCACATTACAATTACGGCAATTGCCCTATTTCTTTTTACAACAAACATTTTTAGTCAAACCACAAACAAAATTGTCAATTTAGCTACCGTAGAAGGTCAGTTTCAGAATCTTATTGATAAATCAAATAGTTTTCAGGATTACAAAGTTATTAAGAAAACTTCATTACTGAAATTACAATCGAATGTACTTGATTCTCTTAAGGTTTCAAAAAATAAAGTGTTAGCTAATGTAAACTTTCTTAATTCCCAAAAACAAGTTATAGACGATTTACAAGCCAGATCAACTGCTTCGCAAGCTGTTCTAGCCAATTTAAGGTCTGAAAAAGATAGTATTTCACTTTTGGGTATTCCATTAGAAAAAACACTTTTTAAAACATTGTTTTTCTTTATTGTTATTGGTTTAATCGCTACACTTGTGTTTTTCATTTTTAAATTCAAGCAAAGTAACCTCATAACTATCGAAAGTAGGCTAGCTTTACAACAGTCTGAAAAAGAATTTGAAATCTATAAAGAAAAGGCTTTGGAACGGGAACAGAAAGCAATGCGTAGATTGCAAGATGAATTGAATAAAAAGAAAAAAGAATCTTCTGCAGTTTTAGCTAGATAATAAAAAGCAAAGTTTGAAAACCTGAAGTTTTCATTAAACAAGAATTTAAAAATAGTATAAGGGGGGGGGGGGGTGAAAACGTATCAACAGCTCTTTCTTTATCCCATTAAATAAGGAATTTAATTGTAGAAAAAGTTTGCGGAAATAGAATGTTATTCGGTTTTTAATTCCATATAAAGCATTGATTATCAAATATAATTTATTTATTAGCTAATTACTAGCTTTGGCTATATAGCAAAAAATAGTATTAGTATTGCAATTTTAAGGGTTATCCAATCGATTATTAATTATACCAATAAAGATTTTACCTTGGCCGAAAAGACAAATTTTCGATTAGTTATATTTTGGTTGTACAATAGATAAAGTGAAATAACTAATCCTGCTATAGTTTTTTACTATTTCGTATCTTTAAAATCCCTCATAATTATTGTATATTTAGGGGGAATTTTCACATTAAAAAACCTAATTAAGAGCATATGAATATTGTAATAATAGGAGGCGGATTTGCGGGATTAAATCTAGCTAAAGAACTTTTGAACCAGAAAGATATTCAGGTTACCCTTGTTGACAAAAACAACTATAATTTCTTTCCACCATTAATATACCAAGTAGCTACTGCTTTCTTGGAACCCTCGAGTATTAGTTATCCTTTTCGAAAATTTTTTGCAGGGAAAAAAAACCTACAGTTTCGTCTTGGCGAACTAAAGAAAGTCATTCCTGCTGAAAATAAAATTATTCTAAACAATGGCGAATTAAGTTTTGACTACCTAGTATTTGCAACCGGTGCTGAAACGAGCTATTTCGGAATGGAAAACGTGCAGAAAAACGCGATCCCGATGAAAACGCTCAATGATGCGATCGAGATGCGTAACACCATTCTTAAAAATTTAGAAAAAGCTGCGATTTGCAAAGACATTAGAAAACGCCGCAAACTCCTTACCATAGTTGTAGCCGGCGGCGGACCAACAGGCGTGGAGGTTTCTGGTATGTTTGCCGAAATGAAAAAGAATATTTTCCAGAAAGAATACCCTGAACTGGGAACTGCAGCGAGTAATATTTATTTAATCGATGGCGGACCAGCATTGCTAGCGCCTATGAGTAAAGAATCGCAGGAAGATACCCATACAGCACTGACAAAATTAGGAGTAGTAATACAATTGAACACTCAGGTAACTGATTATGTTAACGATACCGTTTTTCTTTCTAATGGCGAAACTATTCAAACAAAGAACTTGATATGGGCTGCTGGAGTTTCGGCTAAAATATTTGATGGAATTCCCGCTGAAAGTTATGGTCGAGGAAGAAGAATGGCAACCGATGCATTCAATAAAGTAAACGGAACCGAAAATATATACGCTATTGGAGACACTTGCATCCAACTCACTGATATAGATTTCCCCGGCGGACATCCACAAGTAGCGCAAGTTGCTATTCAGCAAGGATTAAATCTAGCCGAAAATTTCAAATTAATAGGGAAAAACAAGCCTTTTATTCCATTTAAGTACAATGATAAAGGTTCAATGGCGATTATAGGAAAAAATAAGGCAGTAGTAGATTTACCAAGTCCTAAAATGCATTTCAAAGGCTTTTTTGCTTGGGCGATTTGGTTGTTTATTCACCTAATCTCGTTAATTACGTATCGCAACCGAATTAAAACATTCTTCAACTGGATGATTGCTTATTTTGCCAAAGATCAATCTCTTCGAATGATTATTCGACCAGATAGCTCTAAAAAGATAGGTAATAACGAACCTGTTTGCTAAAACGATAAGTTTTTAACAACTCACAAAGAATAAAATTTAAACCATATAGAAATATGCCTCTACGCGGTTATAAAACAAAGTAATATCAAGGTACTGGTTTTAATTTTTAACTTATATGACTTATATGTTTATAAAAAACGAACCATATAAGTCATATAAGTTTCTAGTAGAATTAATTCCCGAAACCCCTCTGTTTTCTATTTAATAGCGAAGCTTCTTTCTGGTAAAAAAAGACTAATTCTCCTAAACTTTTAACTTATATGTTAAAAACACGCAAACCATAAAACACCTTAATCTTGAGCAACAATATTCCTCTTCCCAACAGTCAAAACCAGCAAAGCCGTAATAGAACTCACCGCCATGATCGCCACCATAGGAACCATAGAATCAGTTAAAAAGATTCCTACCGCAAAAGAAGCCACAGCGCCCAACCCTAATTGAACCGCACCCATTAATGCAGATGCACTACCAGCATTTCGCTTAAATGGTGCCAAAGTCAAGGCAGCCGTATTCGGATTTGCAATCCCTAAACACACTAAGAACATAAACAGCATTCCAATCGTTTCATACAATCCCAGTAAATCACTCATCGCAAGAGCTAAAAAACTGATACTAATAACAGATTGCGTTATTAAGGCACCAAAAATCATTTGCTCACTACTGAATTTTCTCAGCAATAAAGAATTCAATTGACTGCCACCAATAAAACTCAGTGACATAAAAGCGAAAATCCAACCATACGTTTTGGCATCGACCTTAAAAATATCCATAAATAGAATAGGGGAGGCCGCAACATAAGTGAACAATCCCGAGAAAGCGATCGCTCCCGTAAAAGCGTAAGTATAAAACTGAGGTTCTCTAATAACACTCCAGAAATTTAGAATAATCGGTTTTGGTTTCAACGAAATCGTAGTGTCCGGTTCGTAGGTGTGCGGTAAACCAAAATGAGCTGCCAGCAGAACTAAAATCCCGATAACCATTAAAATTAAAAATACAACGTGCCATCCAAAAGCATCGGTAACATAACCACCAACAGTTGGCGCCAACATTGGTGAAAGACCTACGACTAACATCAACATAGAGAGCACTTTGGGAATCTCTTTCACTTCAAATAAATCCCGAACCATAGAAATAGAAGCCACCGTGGCAGCACAACTTCCTATGGCTTGTATGAATCGTAGACCTATAAACGTATCAATATCAGTCACAAATGCACAACCTAAAGAGGCCAAAATATACACCATCAACCCAATAAACAAAGGAGTTTTTCTACCATAACGGTCTAATAGCGGGCCGTACAGTAATTGCCCTGCCGAAATCCCAATGAAATAACTCGATAAAGTCATGGCAACCTTAGCCACGGTAGTATTCAAATCAGTGGCAATTCCCGAGAAGCCCGGTAAATACATATCAATTGAAAACGGCCCCAATGCGGTAAGCGATCCTAAAATTAGGATGAGCTGTAAATATCTTTTTTTGGATTTATGTGTAGTAGTACTCAAAATAACTTTTTTAATTTTTTTGCAAAGGTAAAAATTTAAAATGCCAAAAGACCTACCATCTTACAATATAAAACACACCCTTTCATTTTATTTTCTTTCAGGAACTATTCTCGCTATTTGTTTCAAGCTTTATGGCTTTAGCCCTTTTTCTAAGTCATGGCCGGCGCTTCTTTTGGTCGCACTGTCACGACTAGAAAATAGTGGTTTTACCTCATAAAGGCTTTTTCACTACTATCAAGGCTAGGGAATAATACAAATTATACCCGTTTACGGTTTCCCGTAACCTAATTGTATAGTAAGAAGTTATATTTGAAAAGCTATCCGAGCATCTCATTTTATAAGAATAATCTCAAAAAAAAGTATACATTTGATAATTAAGGTAAATACTATTAAATAGCGCCTATCCAGTTAAAAGTAGTTGTGTCGGTATCTATTAGATGATTATATTATACAAGTTAGCTATAACCGTAACGTAGAATCGCAGTAGAATATTAATTAACATAATATTAAAAAACAATACCTATGGAAGATTTGAAATTAAAATTGCAGCAATTACACCAAAGAGTTGACTCTTTAAAAGACCAAATTAATACAGAGGAAGCGACAAAGAATGCTTTTGTTATGCCTTTTATTCAAATTCTTGGTTATGATATTTTTAATCCGACAGAAGTAATTCCCGAATTTGTTTGCGACATAGGTACAAAGAAAGGAGAAAAAATTGACTATGTAATTAAAAGAGATGGAGTACCAATTTTAATCATCGAATGTAAAAATTGGAAAGAAAATGTAGATGCTCATAATTCTCAATTACATCGATATTATCACGTTTCAAAATCACGTTTTGGTGTTCTAACTAATGGACATATCTATAACTTTTATGCCGATCTAGAGAAACCAAATATAATGGATGAAAAACCATTTTTTACTTTAGATATTTCGAACTTGAAAGAGACTAGTTTAAAAATTTTAGAGAATTTTTCTAAAAACGGATATAATCTTGAAGAAATTTTAGATTCTGCCGAAGGCCTTAAGTATATAAAAGCGATTAGAAACGAATTTGAAAAGGAATTACAAGAACCTTCAGACGAAATTGTTCGACTTTTAGTAAATAGATTTTTTAATAAACCATTGACTGCTACAAGGTTAATTGCCTTCAAAGAATACACAAAAAAAGCATTTTCAAATTCAATAAATGATTCAATAAACTTCCGATTAAATAATGCTTTAAATATTACTGAATCTGTTCCTTCAAAAACGGTTGAACAAACTACAACAATTGATGAAAATGTTGAAGCTCCAAAGTTCATTACTACGCAAGATGAAATTGAAGGTTCTCAAATAGTCAAAGCTATTTTAAGAGAAATTTTACCAGCGACAAGAATAGCATTTAGAGATACCCAGTCCTATTTTGGAGTATTATTAGATGATAATAATCGCAAACCTATTTGTCGTTTACATTTTAATTCAGGAAATAAATACATCGAACTATTCAATAACGGAAAGGACAATGGGGAGAAAAAACCAATATCATCTTTAGACGAAATTTACGATTATAAAGCTGAATTATTAGGAGCAATTAAGACATACGAATAAAAAGCAGGGCTACAGACTATCTCAAAGCACCAAAAACATTCCCTATCAACCACAAAAAACCGAATTAAATCTATTACTATAATTCGGTTTTTTGTTTTCAAAGTAAATAAAATTAGCTACTAACTACCTATTAATAAAGCGATTCCTGAGATAAATAGCAATCCTAGAATGATTTTTTTCAGCACTACTTCATCTAGTTTAAGATAGACTTTTTTGCCTAAAAATAAGGCCAAAATGAAAAAGGGTAAAACGTATAGTGAATTGTACAACTGGCTTACCGTCAAAAATCCACCTAGAGCCAAAACGGGAATTCGCATTACCGTTACTAATCCCAAAGAGGCAAACATAGTCGCTCTAAAAGTCTTAACATCGGAAGTTTCATTTTTAACGATCATCACATACAAAGGACCGCCAGTGGCAAAAAGCCCAGAGAAAAAACCTCCCATGAAACCAAATACATGTTTCATTTTGGTCATTAATTGCAGTTCTTTCCTAACTTTTAGGCTATTCAAAACAAAAAGAATAATAAATAGACCAAGCGCTTTTTTTAGAAACAAGGGCTTTCCATAAGTCAAAACAACGATCCCAACAATAATTCCCACGAAAGAAGATAAAGCTAAATTTTTGACCAGTTTTTTATCAATATGCGCCCATTCTTTATAAACATAAATAGGAGTAGAGATCAAGTAAAAAATAGAAATATAACCCACCGCCTCAGATAAAGGCATTACAAAAAGTAAAAAGGGTAGTGCAATTAAAGCGCCTGCAAAACCAATTATCGTTTGAATAAAAAAACCGGTAAATATCCCAATGGTAAGTACTAAAATCGTTGTGTCCATAGCACAAAAGTAGTCTTAGAATTAGGAACCTTAAAATTTTTTCCATCGATAAAAACGTATTTATCCGCAATAAAATGGTATTTTTATGCTTTAAAACTTTTTTAATGGTAGATACGATAGATTTAAAGATAATTGCGCAATTAGAGGGCAACGCGAGAGCTTCTTATGTAGAAATTGGCAAGCAAATAGGGCTTTCGCCATCATCGGTTCGCGAGCGAATCCAGAAACTGGAAGACAGCGAAATCATCACGGGCTATAAATTAGCCTTAAACAATCAAAAGCTGGGTTATGGTTTAGAGGTTTTTATTATGTTTAAGTTGTTTAGCGGAAAGTTAAAAACTTTTTGCAATGAGCTAAATGCATTTCCAGAGATTTCTCAGATAAACAGAATCACAGGAACCCATAATATATTTATGAAAGTGGTTCTTGTAGATCAATTGCATTTACAAAAATTCATTGACCGTCTATTAGTTTATGGTGAACCCACAACGCACTTAATTTTATCGGACTTGAAAAATTCAAATACAATTTAGCTTCTACAAACTTTCACACTGCAAATTTAGAAATAATTATAATTTGCTATTTTCGGTTAATAATTTGGTTTAGTGGCAACTTTAGTCACAGGATATGTTCCCAGAAAACCATTGGAGTGGAGCTTTATGAAAATATTCTATGAAAAAAGCCTGACAGAAAAACAATTCTTGTCAGGCTCTAATAAAACTATTACTTCTAATTATACTGTAATTTCAACTACTTCAAGATCAAAAATTAGTTCTTTTCCAGCTAAAGGATGATTTCCGTCTAAAATAACAGACTCTTCTTTAACTTCAACAACTAATAAGTTTATTTCTTGACCTTCTGGCGTGCGAGAAACCAATCCCATACCTACTTCTGGATCCATTTCTTGAGGCAATTCGCTTTTGGGTACTTCGATAAGTAAATCTTCACGAGGATCTCCATAAGCTTCATCTGCTGGAATGGTTATCGTTTTTTTCTCGTTTAATTTCATATCGATCAGCCCTTTTTCAAAGCCAGGAATCAAACTTCCTTGTCCTAAAGTGAACGCTAATGGCTCTTTTCCTTCAGAAGAATCAAATACTTGTCCGTTTGCTAGTTTTCCTGTGTAATGTACTTTAACCGTGTTGTTCTCTTTAACTTGAGTCATAAAATTCTTTTTTAAATTTTTAAAAATACGTTTTGTGCAACTTTTAAAACCTGCACTCTTAAATTTAAACTTTTTATCTCTAGGCGCCAAAATCATTCCAAAGTAGCAATAAATGAAACAAATTTAGAAAAAAGACCAAATCTGTATCCAATATTTCTGAAACCTAGGAATAACGCAGTGATTTATGAAAAACGCTAACTATAAAAAAGCTAATAAGATTCTATTTTATGCCTTAATACTACTGACAGCGTTGTCAGGTACACAATTCGAAATCATATAATTATGCAACTAATAATAGGAATGTTGATCTACTTTTGACTAGCTTTTTAGTACTTTTATACTTTCGAATACATAAAATAGTACTATTTTAAAGATAAAATCCATGGCCACTTCTAAAAGTATAAATCCCGCAACAGGAGAAACAATTAAGGAATACGACCGAATTACGACTAATGAAGCCTTAGAAAAAATAGCTGCTTCTAAAAAGGAGTTTCACCAATGGAAACAAAAAACTTTTGAGGAACGCGGGAATTTAATGTACGCATTAGCTGATGTTCTTGATGAAAACAAAGAGGAATATGCCCAACTCGCAACTCGGGAAATAGGTAAAATGATAGCGCAGGCCCGCAAAGAAATTGAAAAATGTGCTTGGGTATGTAGGTATTATGCAGAGCACGCAGCCAAATTACTAGCTGACGAAACCGTAAAAACCGAGGCGACAAAGAGTTATGTAACCTTTCAGCCTATTGGAGTAATACTTGCAGTAATGCCTTGGAACTTTCCTTTTTATCAGGCGATTAGGTTTGCCGCTCCTTCATTAATGGCGGGAAATACGGGTGTTTTAAAACACGCTTCTAATGTACAAGGTTGCGCCTTGGCAATTGAAGAGGCATTCCTAAAAGCCGGATTTCCAAAAGGCGTTTTTACAAATTTGAATATAGATTCTAAAGAAGTAAAAAAACTTATCGAAGATAAAAATATCGCCGCCATTACACTCACTGGAAGTGATGCAGCCGGTCGTTCTATTGCGGCAATTGCTGGCCAGAACTTAAAGAAAACGGTGATGGAACTAGGAGGTAGCGATGCCTATATTATTTTGGAGGACGTTGATTTAGAAAAAGCAACTGATTTAGCCACTTTGGGTCGATTGCAAAACAACGGCCAAACCTGTATTGCAGCAAAGCGATTTATTGTCCTGGATGCTATCTATGATGACTTCGTAGCCTTATTCACTAAAAAAATGAAAGCCGCCAAAATGGGAGAACCAACAAATGAGGATATCTATTTCGGACCAATGGCAAGAATAGATTTAAGAGATGAATTGCACGAACAAGTAACAAAAACAATCAAGCAAGGCGGACGATTAGTGCTGGGAGGAACAATTCCCCAAGGAAAAGGCGCTTATTATCCAGCAACAATACTCGCCGACTTAAAACCGGGGATGGAAGCTTTTGATAATGAATTATTTGGACCTGCAGCCTCAGTGATACGCGCTAAAGACGATGCTCATGCCGTTGAATTAGTTAATAATTCTCAATTTGGTTTGGGTTCAGGAGTATTCACTAGAAATAATGAACGGGGAGAAAAACTAGCGTTACAGTTGGAAGCGGGAAGTAGCTTTGTCAATAAATTAGTAGTTTCTGATCCAAGATTACCTTTTGGGGGAATCAAGAACAGTGGCTATGGAAGAGAACTCGCTGCTTATGGAATTCGGGAATTTGTGAATACAAAAACGATTTGGATTGATTAGAAATCCTTAATAGCTAAAGAAACTATGCAATTTTAGTGCGAACTGATAATAATCAAAATTTAGATAAATGAAGAAAGAAAATGCAGCTGTTGATTCTGTTTTGGTTCAGGATTTTAACGGCAAACAAATTGATTTACTAGAAAAATACCAGGGAAAAGCTATTTTGGCGATCATTTATAACAATCAATGTTTGGGATGTACTGGACGTGCAATTCCTTTGGCATACGAATTACAGAAAGAAAATAAAGGAATTCAGGTTGTTGGTATTCATACTAGCTTTAACAATACAGAAACTACTGAGGCTGATATTATAAGTATTTTTACAATTGACGAACTTCCGTTTCCAATTTACTTGGATTACGGCCATTCAGTATACGATCAATTTGATTCTGCGGGAACACCGCAATGGGTTTTAATTACAAAGGAAGGAATTTTATCGCGTTCCATATTTGGTTCTCAAGAAAACGCTCAGAATCGTTTGATGTATGCTTTGGAGGAATTAGTTTAGAAATTTCGCAAAATATACTTGAACTAAAGGTATCACAATTAGTGATTTTTGATGGTTTTCATTAATATTTACTTCAAATTGGAATACATTATAATTGAACTATAATTTATATTATGTAAAATAGGATTATTCAGAAATATTCTAGCTCCACTACTTTAGTTATTAAACGAGCCATGCTATCAAATGTGTAGCTCTAATAAATTATGAGGATATTGAATTTGTACTATTATAAAATAGTTATAGAATAAGTATTTTGCTAGTTACTATTTATTATTATTGCAGATCAAAAAAAATAATTTGCGAATTTGCGGTCGTTATCTGTAATTCAACTTCACTAATAATAAGAAATAATTAGTGAAATTCGTGGCGGTTTTTTTTTTTTTAGATTCTACACTAGAAACACTAGAAAAACACCGTTTTATCCTTGTATAGCTATAGCTGACAGACTATTTACTAAAAAATAATTGGTGAAAATTCGTAAAACTTGTATCTCTTTTTTTAATTCATCTAAGACATCATCAAATATTAGTGCAATTAGTGTCTGTTTTTTAAAAATTCATTTAAGGCATCAGTAAATTACGCGATGCCTTAAATAAATCCATTGAATTAAAAATTATAATTTTTGGTTTCAATACTTTATAAATACCTTTCCTGGAAAACTTTTTGATGGTGTTTTTGATGTCCAATGACAATAAAACCAATCGCACGCACCGATACGGAACAATTTGATGCAACTCCTACTCTAGTTAATTGCTCTTCTGAAAAGCTTTTAAAAAGAGCTAAAGTAGATTGTCTCACCACCGCTAATTCTGTCAATAAAACTTGCAAACCTCTTTCATTGGCATTTGTATTTTCAACATATTCATTTTCGTCAAAACCCGGTAATGGCGTTTTATCATTTCTAGAAATTCGCAAAGCGCGGTAACTAAAAACGCGCTCTGTATCGATAAGATGCTGAATGATCTCCTTTATAGTCCATTTTCCTTCCGCATAACGGTAGTCAAACTTATCCATAGGAATGTTCTGCACAAATTTTATAAATTCATGCAGACAAATTTCTAACTCTTCAATTAAGTTAACATCGTCCAATGCTTCGATATATGGCGCATAATACGGGGCATATTCAGTATTGGGTAATTGACTTGATTTCATATTTTTTATTGTTTATGCCGAGTTTCTACTTGCGTTTGTGTTTCCAAAAAGAGAACGCATTACAATTTTTTCATAGACTTTTATTAAACTCTCATCTGGAACACTTTCTTTGTTAAGTTCGTTGATTCTCAATAAAGCATATTGTTGTATTGTCAACAAAGGCAATACTATACGTTCTCTTATTTGAATCGACGCTTTACCATCAGGATAGTTTTCCATAAGCTCTGTATGACCGGCTATTTTCAGTAATAACCTTTTCGATTCTAAAAATTCATCATAAATAATTTGCCAAAATTCTCCAAATTCAGGATCCTTCTTCATGTAAGCCGTTAGCGGAAAAAATGACTTCGCAATTGACATCATACTATTCTCTAATAGTGTTTTGAAAAACAGCGAATTGTCATATAAATCTTGAACCTTGTCCCACTGACCGGATTCTTCAAAATGCTTCAGCGCTGTACCTACTCCATAAAATCCGGGAACATTTTGCTTCAGTTGACTCCAAGAACCTACAAACGGAATTGCACGTAAATCTTTGAAATCCAATTGCTCCGACTTGCTTCTTTTAGAAGGGCGACTTCCTATATTTGTTTTAGCATAATATTTCAAAGTACTCATCTGCTCTAAATATGGAATAAACTTAGGGTGATTTTTGAAACTTAAGTATTTTTCATATCCTAAATTTGCTAATTGCCCCATTACATCTTTCTCTTCGACAGAGAGTTCATTCTTATTTTTACTAAATACCTGATTTGTAACTCCAGCGCTCAATAAATTTTCTAAATTGTAACGACAGCTATCTAAAGTTCCAAAATTTGAACTTATCGTTTGTCCTTGTACTGTAATTTGAATTTCTTTGTTTTCGATATTTGGACCTAAAGAAGCATAAAATTTATGTGTTTTTCCACCACCACGAGCCGGTGGTCCACCACGACCGTCAAAGAATATAACTTTTATACCATATTGTCTCGAAATCGCTGTAAGCGCTTCTTTGGCTTTATAGATACTCCAGTTCGCCATTAAATAACCGCCATCTTTTGTACCATCAGAGAAACCAAGCATAATTGTTTGCTCCATTTTTCTGTTTTTCAAGTGGTTTGCATACATTGAGTTTGTGTACAATTGCTCCATAATATTGTGGGCATTCAGCAAATCTTCAACTGATTCAAACAAGGGCACAACATCAACAGTAGGCTCTTCCCAGTCTGTCAAACGGATCATCGCAAAAGTTTCCATTACATTTAGCGCACTTTCATTGTTACTTATAATATAACGATTAGCACCAAATTCGCCATTTTTCTCCTGAATAATTTTTATCGCTTGAATGGACTCGATAGTTGATTTTGTTATTTCATCGTCAAAATCATTCGAATCAATATTTCCTTTGACATTCGATAAAACTTCAAATTTTTGAGCTTCGGTTAAATCAAAGTAGTTTTTAGGAAAAACAGCGGAGTCTGAATTTACAAAGTGCTTGTGAATATCTTTGAAAACAGCGTCATGAATACGACTATTTTGACGGATATCTAAAGTAGCAAAATGAAAACCAAATAGATTCACTTTTATGATAAGCGCTTCCAATTGATCCAAATAAAGAGACTGATGTTGTTCTATAACGATTCGCTTAATCTTGTTCAATTGAACTTTAAATTCTTCTAAAGTGAGATAAATTTCACCTTTCGAATAGAAAACAGAACGATAAAGTTTATGTTCAAGTTCAGCTACTAAAACATCAACACCTGAGAATGTTAACTTTCTTTTTAAACTTCTAATTTCGATGTAATAACACTTTAAAATAGATGTTCGCAAACGCTCTGCCACATTCAGTGTAATATCAGTAGTTACAAAAGGATTCCCATCACGATCTCCACCAGGCCAGAATCCTAGTTTTATCAAAGGATTTTGAACTGACTCGCCTTGAAATACATTTTTTTGCAGGTAATGAACCATATCGCCTGATGTGCTGTAAAAAACATTTTCAAGAAACCAGATCAAGCTAACTGCTTCATCAAAAGGATTTGGTTTTTCACTTTTTATGAAAGGAGTTTTCCCTAATTGAGCTAAGAGTTCTTTTATATTCAATAAATTATTTTCGCGTATTGCCTCAGTTAGATCATTTATAATCCCTAAAACAGAACCTGGGTAAAACTGGGTAGGATGCGCTGTTAAAACAGTTCTAACATTAAAGCTTTCGAGAAAATCAATCAATTCCTCTTTCTTTCCTTTAGCATCTGCTTTTTCTTTAATATCTCTGAGCGATCCTCTACCTTCCATGTTATTAACAATAGGAAAAGCAGCGTCTTCAACAGCATCAAACAATACGATTTGGCGCTCGATGTACTGGATAAAACGAAACATAAAATCAATCTTATCTGCCTCTTCTGTACTATTCGAATATTTACTAGTAAAATAATCTACAATTTCTTTCGGAGTCTGTGATTTTTTGAAACCACTCTCGCAAACATCAGTAAATAAAGGAAGTAAAGCACCTGTATTATCTATGGAGTCAAATGGCAAAGTGATAAATACGCTGTTGTAAATATTGTATTTAGACAGGACGTTTTGATTAAAACGTTCAATTTTTGGCAGTGTATACATAATTTTGTTATAGTTGGTTTGTTATAGTGGAAAATAGTTATAAAAAAATAACCCCAAGAACTAACTTGAGGTTATATAAAAATATAGCATTCAAGTGAATTACATGTTTTTGAAAATAGTATGCATCAAGCGTTTCTTGTCATTGATGCTTTCTTCTAATGAAATCATAGTTTCAGTTCTATAAACTCCTTCAATATCATCAATCATAAAAATAACATCCTTTGCATGTTTAGTGTCTTTAGCTCTAATTTTACAAAAAATATTAAATTTTCCCGTAGTTACAGAAGCTACAGTCACGAAAGGAATTTCGTTAATACGTTGTAAAACGAATTTAGTTTGAGAGGTATTATTAAGAAATACTCCAACATAAGCAATGAAAGAATAACCCAATTTATCGTAATCAAGAACTAATGACGAACCCATTATGATTCCTGCATCTTCCATTTTTTTAACCCTAACGTGCACGGTTCCTGCAGAAATTAATAACTTTTTTGCAATATCCGTAAACGGAACTCTTGTGTTATCAATTAACATATCTAATATCTGATGATCTACTTCATCTAAACGGAACTTACTCATATCTCTTAAATTAATATTTATACTTGACTAATACAAAGTTTAAAAATATACTAAAAAACGATAAATTGATGTAAAATATTATTTATTTATCAATCCATTAACAAATTTAATGCTATTTTCTAAATAAAAATCGGCTTTTTGATTTAATTTCGGAAAGTTACTGTCATTATCTTTATATGCTGCTTCTTTTGCATCGTACTCAAAATGACCATAATACCCGTCTAAATCTCCAATCTCTACAAAATAAGCATTAAAAACCAATTCGTCTTCTATTAACTCCTCCTTGTATTGTGCAGCAAAATTCGTAATTTTTTCTATACCATCATAATTTAATTTGACATTTTTATATAAAAAATCATAAAAAACGACTTTATTTTGAGGAATATTCAAGTATTTGTTAATTCCGTTGTCAACTATATCGTTTTCGCTAAGTATAGTAAAACTCGAAAGTAAGGCCATAAAAATATATTTCCTGGTTTTTTCCCTCTGATAATCTTCATGATAATGACCGGCCTCAAACAACAAAGTAGGTACTCCAAGCGCCTGAAAAGTATCACCAATACAATTTAGATTAAAAGAATCATCAAATCGCCCTACTTGACCTGGAATATACTTTTGCAAAACTTCATTAATACCGGCAATAAGATGAATGGCTTTTAATCGGGATTCATTTATTTCTCGTTCCTCATTATAAGAAGGTGCTAAAAAAGAGACTGTAGCTGGTTTTCCACTACTCCCAACTCCGAAAATAGTACGCTGATCGTGTAAATTAAAACAATAATGTGGTTCGAAGGATCGGAACACTTCTTGTAACACCAGGCTTTCCGGCTGCGTTAAGTCTTGTGAATCCCTGTTTAAATCTATTTCATTAGCATTTACGCGGGTATACGTTTTGGCTCCATCTGGATTAAGCATTGGGATACAACAAAATGTAAATGCTTCTAATAATTCGCTTGCAAGGGATGAACCATTATGCAACACATTGATAAAGTCAAACAGCGCCTTTGTAGTTGTACTTTCATTTCCATGCATTTGCGACCAAAGTAATATTTTGGTTTTCCCACACCCAATGTGGTACTTATAAATTGGTTTTTTAAGTACTGATTCCCCAACAATCGAAAGTTGATTGTTGGTGTTTAATTTATTTAATAAAGGCTCAATTGATTCTAAAGTAAGATACCTACCTTCAATAGACTGCTCCTTATTATCATTGAATATTTGTTCTAAATCCATAGTGTATTGTTTGATTTACAAAAGTAAACATCTTTATTTTTACAATTGTAAACGATTTAAAAAGGTTAATTTTTAGAATTGTAAACAGTTTATAGGCACTATCGCCTATAGCGCTAGTCTGATGAATTGACAAATGTCACCTCTATTATATTCCATTAACAAAGTATTAATTGTCAGTTAATTGAATACTATTATAGAATGTATTACTTTTATTAAAATAATGGTTTAAGTACAATTTACAGATGTAATTTTGCTATTGTCAGCTGTTTATGTTACATTTGTAAATAAACTAATACTAACGCACTATTTACAATGGTAAACATTGAGGATTTTATAAAACGACTCGAAATTATATTGGATTATTACGGTTTAAACGCTTCCGCATTTTCAGATAAAATTGGCGTACAACGTTCTAGTTTGTCTCATCTTCTATCCGGTAGAAACAAACCTAGTTTGGATTTTATTCTTAAAATTCTAGATGTTTTTCCTGATGTGGATTTGTATTGGATTTTGAACGGTAAGGGTAGTTTTCCGAAAAATAGTGAGCCTATTCACAAACAAGAAAATAATTTGGAAGCGATTGACAGAACAATTCCAACTGTTCCAACTCCTGAAGTTACAACTACGCGAGATCTATTTTCTGAAGAAAAAAATAAGGACGATAAAAATAGTTTCGCTTCAAAAAGTGAAGAAATTCAAAACGCTGTCAACTCATCCATTTCTGCTGATGTCGAAAAAATTGTATTTTTTTATAGGGACGGTACTTTTAAAGTTTTTACGCCAAACTAAAAAAGCCAATCCTTTTTTAAGTCTAAGTCTTGGCTTTTTAATAGTACAACTAATTCTAAATGTAAATTATTCTTTGAATCCTCTTCCAGGAATCTTTCCTTCTACTCCTTTAAAATGTTTTTTTAAAATAGTAAGATCTTCCTCAAGATTTCCTGTTGGCATTAAAGGAGCTCCTAGATTAACTTCTTTTTTTCCAAAATCAAATGCTACTGGAATTATTGGCACATTTGCTTTTAAAGCGATATAGTAAAATCCGGTTTTAAGTTGGTCTACTTTATTGCGAGTTCCTTCGGGAGCTATCGCAAGACGAAAAACTTCCCTTCTACTAAATATAGCTGCAATTGAATCTACTTTATTCATCCCGCCAGATCGATCAAGTGGTTCCCCGCCCATATATTTAAAATAGTGACCAAACGGAAAAGTAAATAATTCCTTTTTCCCCACAAAGTTCATTTCTAATCCGGTAATTCCTCTAGTAAAAATCCCCAGATAAAAGTCGTGGGCACTAGTATGTGGCATCACCATCAGTATGCATTTCTTAATGTTAGGATCAATCTCGCCAACAATCTTCCAACCCATAAGCCGGAAAAAGATCCATTTATAAATTTGTTTTTTCATTACTATGTAATTTGTTGCAAAATATATAATTTAAAACTTATTTTTGATAAAAACCGTTGTTGATGCTAAAAAAAGTACTTAGTTACCTTATTCCCATTAAAATTCATACCGAAAAGTCGTCTCTTAGTAAATCTATTGAGATCACTTGGGCTAACGGTCAATTAGTATTGGATTCAGAAAGCACTAATTACTCTTATGGTAGTTTGCAACGTGTTTTAAGATATGGATTGAAAAACATCGGATTTGACAAAATCGTTAAAATGGAGCACATTTTAATTCTTGGCGTTGCCGGCGGCAGCGTTGTAAAAACTTTAGTTGATGAAATTAAATTTGGTGGTCAAATTACCGGTGTCGAAATTGATCCTGATATTATCAAGATTGCTAATCAGTATTTTAAGTTGGATGAAATTCAGCAGCTGGAAATCATAATTGACGATGCTTTCGAATTTGTTTTGAAAACCAAAGAGAAGTACGATCTGATTGTCATTGATGTATTTCAGGATACTACCATGCCGAACTTTCTTTATGAAAGTTATTTTACTAATCGCGTTTGCTATTTACTAAAAAGTAAAGGTTTTGTACTTTTTAACACCATGCTTTTAAATAAGCAAGATAACCTTAGAAATGAAAAATATATTGCTGATTTTTGCACGGTCAATCACAATATAAAATCGATACCTAGAATTGAAGTTCACAATGAACTAATTGTGATCGAAAAAAAAATGTAATCAATTTTTAAATAATCTGCTTTTCCTTTTTCTTAACTAAAACATATTTCGTATTTTCCATAGGAATAGCAAAATTAAACTTGATGAAAAAAATCATTCGCAAACTGCTCTTGGGCAATGTAACTAAAAAGGAAAATCCACAGTTTAATCCTATTCAAAGGCGAATTCAGAATATAAAAGCAATTTGGAATAACGACCATCAAGATGACAATGGAATTGAAAAAATTGTTCGTTTATTTCTTTCCTCCTCACAGTTATTCTTCCCTGGAATATATATAAAGTATTTAGTTGCTAAAAAAGGTGCTGAGTATGAAGACCTGGCAGTAGATTTTTATGTGTTATTAAAAGTCGCTTTTCCGTTACTGATTTTAATGAACCACTGGCAAAATAACCATCTCGTTCTTGAGATAATGGCTTATGTTATGCTTGAAACGATCTTGTACATTCCTACATTGATATTTGCGTCTGATTTATTTTCGAAACCGCGTTCTTATAAAAGGTCAATGTTATTGCTCTTTTTTAATTATATCGAAATGGTATTCGGTTTTGCTGTTTTGTATTCCTTTACAAATAATTTTAACAAACCCTTTACGCATTGGTTTGATGCCATCTATTTTAGTACCGTAACGGCATCCACCATTGGCTACGGAGATTTTTATCCCGTGGATCCTTTTGGGAAATTTTTGGCGAGTGTACAATCTATGATCGTATTGATGTTTGTGGTTTTATTCCTGAATTTTTTCTCTACCAAAATAAAATCAAAAGGCTATTTTGATCAAGACAACAAGGACTAATTTAAAGCATCAGTCTTGCTCTTTCTAAATCTTCGGGAGTATCGATTCCAATCCCTACATGGGTTGTTTCGACCATTTTTATTCTTTTTCCAAACTCTAAATAACGTAGTTGTTCCAGTTTTTCGGATGCTTCCAATGATTTCATTGGCAAATTATAAAAATCTAACAAAGCCTGTTTCCTGAAAGCATAAATGCCGATGTGCTGCATGTACCGAACACCCACATTCTTCTCCCTAGGATATGGAATCACCGAACGAGAGAAATACAAAGCAAAACCATTTTGATCTATTACTACTTTAACATTGTTGGGATTAGTAATATCTTCTTCCTCTTTAATTTCTCGCATTAAAGAAGCCAAATCAACCTGAGCGGCAGTGTCTTTTCTAAAAACATCAATCAATTTTACCAAAGGTTCAGTATCGATAAACGGTTCGTCGCCCTGTACATTAACTACTATTTCTACCTCTAGATTTGCTATTGCTTCTGCAATTCGATCACTCCCCGACTCGTGTTCTTTGATGCTCATAATGGCTTTTCCGCCATGAGAAATAATTTCGTCATAGATTAAATCAGAATCTGTTACTACAAAAACATCGTCAAACAAATGCGTGTTTACTGCGGCTTCATAAGTTCTTAAAATCACGGTTTTACCACCAAGGTCTTGCATTAATTTTGCTGGAAATCGTGTGGAAGCATATCGGGCAGGAATAACGGCTATTATTTTCATGTTTTATTTTTGGAATTACTGAAGCACGAAGTTAGGTAGTTTATTTTAAAAGGGTAACTTTATTAGACTCGAATTAAACGTATAATTCATAAATTTTCTAAGTTCTTGGAAAGAATTCAAATAAAAAAAGCAAACCTCACGTAATTATAGTGAGGTTTGCTTTTTAAATATTCAGATTAGTATAGTGTCCTTTTAAACTATGGATCAATAAAGTATTATCATCCGGAATTTCATAAACAATACGATGTTCTTCATTTATCTTTCTTGACCAAGTACAGTAATATTTTTGACTCCTTTTAGATGTTCCAAAAGTGCCTTAACAAATGAAACGTAATTTTCATCGACTTCAATAGTTATTGTACTCATAATATGGTTTTTAATACTATAAATACAATAAAAAATTAATCTTCTTTTAGAACTACGATAAACCTTTAGGTTTCTTAATCAAAACTCTTTTTAAATATTTATTTACTGGGTTTTCAAACCAGATTAAACTCATATAACTTATTAGAAGCGAAACGATTAGAATAATCGAAATGATATAATATTCGTTGGCAATGTGAAGATGCAATTTATTGAATTGGAGGAAATATTTCAAAACTAATTGATGAAACATATAGAAACCAAAACTTATTTCGCCAAGTAAAATCAAGGTGTTATTAGATAATAATTTTGATAAAACACCTTTTTGGAAAGAGAAAACTAATATTAAAAAACTCATTGGTAACCAATAATAAACGGAGTATCGTACTACTAGAGGTAGCTCGCGATGAAATATAAAGAAAACAATTAGTAATACTAAAGAACTAAATTCTAAGATATTGTAATTAATTACTCGCTCTCTATTTTTTATTTTAAAATATAATTCGAAAAGTAAAATCCCCACGATAAAATCAAAAATCCTAAAAAACGGATTTACATAGAAAAGGCTTTTATAATATATAGGTGGGACTAGTAACATCAATAATGGCACCAAAAGCAAAAACGGAATCAATAAACTCTTATTGTATTTAAGATTTTTTAGTTTCGCTATTAAAAGAATTATTAAAGGAAACATCAAATAGAAAAAGAGTTCAGTAGAGATACTCCAAGACGGAGAATTAAAAGAAAAGTATATTTTCTTTATGGGAATAAAACTTTGGGTTAGTGTAGAATTAAAAAGCAACTGTTTCAACCATAATGAAATCTCAAAATTCATATTTTGAAGTGTCAACGGCACAGCAATTAATAATGTCAATAAATGCAGCGGATAGATTCTAGCAATTCTAGCGATATAAAAATTAGATTTTGATGTTTTCTTGTTAATGATTGAATCCCTGTAATTATAAGCCAAGATAAAACCACTTAGAATAAAAAAGAAACTAACTCCAATATAGCCTTCTTTTAATATGAACTCATGAATCCACCTTAAATTGGGTGATTTGCTTTTTGCCAAAAAAGTCATATGATGTACAAATATCATAAATGCAAAAAAGAAGCGTAATGAAGTAAGTGGTTTTATCATTTATATATAAAAATTAGATTGGGTTATGACAGCTAAAAAATAAAACTACTCCACAAAACTCTCATCTTTAAAACCGATCAAATATAATTTATTTTTTGCTCTCGTCATAGCAGTATACAACCACCGAATGTAGTCTCTGTCAATTCCATTAGGTAAATATGGCTGTTCAATAAAAACTGTATTCCACTGCCCCCCTTGCGATTTATGACAGGTAATGGCATAGGAGAATTTTACTTGTAAACCATTAAAATATTCGTTGGCTTTTACTTTTTGAAACTGCTTGTACTTGGTTTCTCCTTCATAATCTTTCAAAACTTCCTGATACAATCTATTGGATTCTTCATAAGTCAATGACGGTGATTCACTTTTTATAGTATCTAATAGTAAAACTGTTTCAAAAGGTTTTTGATCTGGATAATCGACCATTCTAATTTTTACGTTGGCAAACTTAAAACCGTACAATTCTTTAATATTGAAAATTTCTAATATTTCGATAATATCGCCATTAGCAATAAATCCAGCATGATCTGAATCTTTCAACCAAAAATAATTATTCTTTACGACCATCAAGAAATCGCCTGATGACAATTCGCTTTCTTTATCGAGAATTTTGGTTCTAATTTGTTCATTGTATTGATTCGCTCTTTTATTCGAACGAACAATAAAAGCGGTGTCCTCTATACTATAATTGCTATAAGCCGAATTGATTGCATCCTGAATATCGTAGCCATCAGTTAGGCGAACGATATCTTTAAATTTTCGAACATTAAATTTAAACTCTGTGATAAAAGAATCTTTCAATAACTCGCGAAGCTCCGTAGCATTATACAAAATTCCAGAATCTTCTTCCTGACGCATTACTTCGTCAAGTTCTATATATTCGACTTCCTTATTGTAATTCAAACTTAAAGTGTGAGTATCTAGTGCAGGGCTGATGTCTAAATTCACTGGCGGCAACTGAGCCGTGTCACCCAGCAGCAGCATCTTACAATTAGTTCCTGAATACACATAAGAAATCAAATCATCAAGCAAAGAACCATTTTCATAGAGTTTAGAATCCGAGTTAGTATCCGAAATCATCGAAGCTTCATCGACTATAAAAATGGTGTTTTTATGTTTATTTTGTTGCAAGGTAAAAGAAACGCCACCAACGGAAGACTTCTTCGGGAAGTAGATCTTTTTATGAATCGTAAAAGCGGGTTTGTTCGAATAACTGGCAATAACTTTAGCTGCTCGACCAGTTGGCGCCAGCAAAACATATTTTTTATCAATGTCCAAAAGGTTATTTACAATTGTCGAAATCACAGTCGTTTTTCCCGTTCCTGCATATCCTTTTAGAACAAAAATCGTGTCGTTATGAGTATCAGTTAAGAAAATAGCAATTTTTTGAAAAAAAATATCCTGTTTGTAGGTAGGTACAAAAGGAAATTTATTTCGGATAAGGCTATAAAACGAGGAGGAATTCATCTGACAAATTTTAACTGCAAAGTAAGGGTTTCAATCTCAAAAATCAATGCATTTATCTAATTCAATTTCGATTTTAGTTTCGATTATTCTAATAAATTATTTGTACTGCTTTTTGCAGTTGGCGTGGTCATAGTCATTGCTATTGTTATTTTAATTTGTAAGTTTGTCATCGCATTTAATCTTTTTGTTTTTCTAAAGACAGAATGGATTATAAATCAGATTATGTCTACACAAAACACGAATATTACCGAAAAAAAATATAAAAAACTCTCCATTCAAGTTTCCTTGTCTGGTTTGTCTTTTTGCTGTTTTGACACACTCAATAACACAATTACTTCCTTTAATGAAGTGCATTTTGATTCATTTCATAAAGGAATTAAAATTGAAGATTTATTTTCGAATGCCTTTAGAGATTATCCGGAATTAACCGAAACCTATGATGATGTATTAATTATTCACAATAATAATTTGTCCACATTTGTTCCCGCACCACTTTTCGACGAAAATTTTCTGGGAAGTTATTTACAATACAATACCAAGGTTTTTGACACTGATTTTTTTGCATACGACGAAATCAGTAATTACCAAATTAATTCGGTTTACATTCCTTATGTAAATATGAACAACTTTTTTATTGATCAATTTGGCACTTTCGATTACAAACATGCCAACAGTATTTTAGTGTCAACTCTTTTGGATGCATCCAAAAATATTGACGATAAGAAAATGACCGTTCATTTTAGTGAAGGACATTTTGAGATTATTGTGATTCAAAATCAGAAGCTTTTGTTATTCAATTCATTTGATTATCAAACTCCTGAAGATTTTATTTATTATGTATTGTTTACCGCCGAACAATTGAGTTTAAATCCAGAATCTTTCGCATTAGAACTAATTGGAAATATTGACACCGAAAGTGATTTTTTCAAAATAGCATACAAATACATCCGTAACGTTTCACTAATTGATGTGGAAGATTTACGATGGAATAATTATTTTTCTGAGGCCGAAAACAGAAATCATTTTATACTTTTCAACTCATGAGAATCATTTCAGGAAAATACAAGGGAAGACGCATTTCTCCGCCAAAAGGCTTACCCGTTCGTCCCACTACCGATATGTCTAAGGAAGCATTATTCAATGTTATCAACAACCATTTTAATTTTGATGGTTTGAAAATATTGGATTTATTCGCAGGAACCGGAAACATCAGTTATGAATTTGCCTCCAGAGGTAGCGAGCCTATTACCTCAGTAGATGGTGATTTTGGCTGTGTGAAATTCATAAAGCAAGTAGCAGCCGAGTATGATTTTAATATTGCAGCAACTAAGAGTGATGTTTTTAAATTTTTGGAAAGAAACAATGCTAGTTTCGACATTATTTTTGCAGATCCACCGTACGGTCTGGACCAAAAGATTTTTGAGAAAATTGTCTTATTGATTTTCGAAAAAAACACACTTAACGACGATGGGATGATGATAATCGAACATTCTAAATACACCAAGTTAGACCATATGGATAATTTTTCGTTCAAGAAAAGTTACGGCGGTTCTATTTTTAGTTTCTTCGAATTAAGTTCCGCCGACCAAGAAACAGATCCTGATCTTTTTGAAGATGGCGAAGAAGAATAAAAATCATTAAACCTATATAAATACTAAAGTCCCCGTGAAAACGAGGACTTTTTTTTATGTCTTTAAAATCATTTAATAAAACTATTTCCCAATAACCCAACCCAATGAAAAATTAGCAATTGGAGTAAATTCATCTTCAAATTTATCCATATTATACCCAATTCCTAAATTCAAGCCTAGATTAAAATTGCCTTTATAGGTGCGCTCAAATCCCCAAACTGGCCCAACAGTTAATGACGGAATTGTTTTCGAGAAAGAATCATTTGTAGTGCTAGATTCAAAAAAATAAGCTGCGGTAAATGCAACAAATCCTCCAGAATTATGTGCTGTAACTTTACCTTTTGCAGCTCTCTTTTCTAAATTATAGTAGTGTCGAAATTGTTCGTTTATTACGGGATAAAAATCCCAAGTAGAACCAATAAAACTATGCGAGCGATACCCAAAACCTAAGCTAACTTCAGAATATAAGGTATTTTTAGCATTAAATCCATGCTCGTACACAATCCCTGGAACAAGAACATTAATTTTGAATTGACTTTTTTCTACTGTGGGTTTGTCTTGTGCCTGTAAAGTAGTGAAGACAAGTAGTATTGAAAATAGTGTAAACTTCCTTTTCATTTGTAAAACGGTTTGTTAAGTAGTATATTTTGTACTTGGTTCGAAATTAAAACACTACACAAACATAATTAATAGATTACAAATACAAACAGCTACTCAAACTTATTTTTGATTTTTTATAATCTTAAAAGAAAATAATCTTAAGATTCCAATTTCTCTGATAATTTATCCAGCACCTTTTTATAAGTAGGCATTTCCATTTCGTATTTCAGACCTTCATTTACCACAAATTCAGTCAAAGAAGCCAGTTCAAATTTTCTGCCAGCTAATACATCGCGATGCATCGATGAAGTAGCGTCTTTTGGAGTTTTTTCCAGTTTAAGAATCGCCTGCATTACAATATCATTAGGCAAGTTCAATCCTTTTACAGCGGCTAAGATGGTAATCTCGTTTAAGAGTTCAACATAGACTATTCTATTAGAATTACTATTTATGATTTCGCCAATATTTTGGTTTAAATAAGATGTAGCTGAAGCCAAAGCAGAAATAAAAACAAATTTCTCCCAGACCTTTTCTTCTATATCATCAACGAAATCACTATCAATGGACGCGTTTTTAAAAATAAGTTGTAATGCTTTCAGTCTAGCAATTGGTGCTGTATTAGAGCCAAAATATAGTTTTTCAAAAGACCCCATTTTTCTAATTACTCCTGGAGATTGAATCATTGAAATGATATACACGCAGCCTTGTAATACTTCATTATCAGGATAAAGGGTACTTATTCTTTCGGGTGCATCGACTCCATTATATAAAGGAAGGAAAATTGTATTTTTAGTAATGCATTTTTCTAATGCGAGAAGACTTTCTTCAATATCATACGTTTTTGTCGCACAAATAAGATAATCGAGTTTCCCGATGACAAGCGGATCATTAGAAACTATACTTGGAAAGGCTATGATTTCATTTTCGTCACTGACGATCTTTAATCCTGAAGCTGCGATTGCTTTTTGAGTTTCCCCGCGAGCTATAAAAACAATTTCGATTTGGTCTAATTCAGCGTAGGCTTTCGCCAATAATCCACCAAAATAACCACCTACTCCACCCATTCCTAAAATTCCAATTCTTGTAAGCATAGAAAAAGTATAATCAAAAACGTTAAAAAAAAAACAGACCTATAAGCCGGATTCTGTTAACACTGAATTAATTTCAGTGTCACCTTATCATTTATCTAGTCTCGTTGTTACCAACGAGATCAAGCTATCTACCCTTCAACAACGGACGAGAAGCCCTTAAATGCTGATATACTTGATATTTCACCGCATAGAGTTTACCTGGTTTCACTACAGCATTACCTGTACATACTTTCTGTTGCACTTGTCCTAATCTTGCCTTTGCAGACAAAACCGACGGGTGTTACCCGCTATGCTTCTCCATGGTGTCCGGACTTTCCTACTTGTCTCGTTCCTAAAAACGAGACGAGTCGATAAGGCGGTCTGTCGTGCAAATTTACAACATTTTTAATGCCAAGTCAACAATTGAGTTTCTAGTTTAACAGCTATTTTACAAAGTCTTAATTTTAAATTGGTTATCTTTAGAATTAATTAAAAAGCCGGTCACTATGAAACCTATTTATCATTATTCAACAGTATCAGAAGCTCTTAATGAATTAAGACAATTGGGATTTGAATACGATTATAATATCCATCACGAGGATATTATTAGAAATCCTGCTGATCATGATATAGAACATGTTTATCGATATGAAGGAAATTCTGATCCCGGTGATTCGGCCATAGTGTATGGTATTAAATCAGTGGATGGAAAAAAAGGTGTTTTTGTTACCGGCTTTTCAGCAACTTCAGGAAATCAAGCAGCAATTGTACTCGCTAAGTTGTGTATCACAAATAGTGAAAATCAATGTAGAACTTAATTATCGTCTTTTAATAAAATAAAATTAGCTTTGTTACACCTAATCTATTAACCTCCAATAATTAAATTCCTTAAAATAAAAATTATGACTAAAATGTATCATTATGCCACGGTTTCCAAAGCTTTAGACGAACTAAATGAAAATGGATTTACTTATGACTTCAACCTTCACGAAGAAGAAATTGCAAAAAACCCTCAAAAATATGAAATCAAGCACATTTATCGCTATGAAGGGGATACAGATCCTGGGGACGAAGCAGTGGTTTATGGAATTCAATCAATTTCTGGAAAAAAAGGAGTTTTTGTAGCTGGCTTTGCTGCAAATTCAGTGACTAAGGCCGCTCAAGCACTAATAGAAATCAGCATAAAAAATCGAACTAAATCATAAAAATAATCTATAAATTTTCATGAAAGCAATTTTAGGATTTATAAGTTTAAAATGAACTAAAAAAATATTATGGAACATAACTATCACTATGCCACTGTATCAAAAGCCTTAGAAGAATTAAAAGAAAAAGGATTCACTTATGATTTTAACCTTCATGAAGAGGACATTGTAAATAATCCCAATGATTATCAAATTGTCCACATTTACCGTTATGAAGGAAATACAAATCCAGACGACGAAGCCATCGTTTACGGAATACGGACAAAATCTGGTAAAAACGGTGTTTTTGTAAGTGGATTTGCAGCAAATTCAGTTAGTGATGCCGCACAAGTGTTAATTAATATTACTATTAAAGGTAGAAATAAATAATTTCTGAATTAAACAAATTATCGTTTTCATAATATAATGGCAATGCCTATATTTGCTTTCGAATATAAAATTTATGGAACAATTTGTTGTATCGGCTCGTAAGTATCGTCCTCAAACATTTAATGATGTGGTGGGACAAAAGGCTATTACCAATACTTTATTGAATGCCATAGATAGTAATCATCTTGCCTCTGCCCTATTATTTACTGGTCCTAGAGGAGTTGGTAAAACAACTTGTGCTCGTATCTTAGCTCGAAAAATCAATCAACCGGGTTATGATGATCCTAATGAAGATTTTGCTTTTAATGTATTCGAATTAGATGCTGCCTCTAACAATTCTGTTGACGATATCAGGAACTTGATTGATCAAGTTCGTATTCCGCCACAAACCGGAAAATATAAAGTTTATATTATTGACGAGGTCCATATGTTGTCTTCAGCGGCTTTTAATGCTTTCCTGAAAACACTAGAAGAGCCGCCAAAACACGCCATCTTTATATTGGCAACGACCGAAAAGCATAAAATTATTCCAACGATTTTATCGCGTTGTCAGATTTTTGATTTCAAAAGAATCACCGTAAAAGACGCCAAAGAACATCTTGCCGAAGTTGCAACTAATCAAGGAATCGTATTTGAAGATGATGCCTTACACATTATTGCACAAAAAGCAGATGGTGCCATGCGTGACGCTTTGTCAATTTTTGACAGAGTAGTTTCTTATTGCGGAACAAATTTGACGCGTCAAGCTGTTACTGAGAACTTGAACGTATTAGATTATGAAACTTATATCACGGTTACCGATTTAATTCTTGAAAATAAAATTCCTGAGTTACTGATGGCTTTCAACGATATTCTTTCGAAAGGATTTGATGCGCATCACTTTGTATCTGGATTGGCTTCCCATTTTAGAGACTTATTAGTTAGTAAGACGCCTTCAACTTTAACTTTATTAGAAGTTGGTGAGCAAGCTCAAAAAATGTATGGATTGCAAGCACAAAAATGCAGTCAAGATTTTTTATTGAAAGGAATTGCCATAGCAAATGATTGTGATTTAAAATACAAGCTGAGTCAAAACCAACGATTGCTTGTTGAACTTTGCTTAATGCAACTTGCCTCTATCACTTTTGATGGAGAAAAAAAAAAGTTGAGTCCTTTATAATTCCCCCTACTTATTTTAGAAAAAATGATTATTCGATAGCTGACCAATCAAAAGCTGTGGTGGCAAAGCCAGTTGCTTTACAAGCTGTCGTGGAACCACAAGAAAATGTGTCTGAAAAGAAAATTGAATTTGTTTCTCCCAAAAAAGTAGAAGCAACTACAAATGAGCCTAAGATTTCAGCCTTTTCATTGTCTAGTATTCGTGCCAAAAAAGCATTAGAAGAAAGTAATAAATCGTATGTAAAGGAAGTAGTTGATTTCCCTACGGAGGCATTTACAGAAACAGAGATGTTATTGCAATGGACCAACTATGCAAAACGTTTAGGAGATAAAGGTTTTAAAATTATGGAGTCCTTATTGCTGATCAATGATCCCGTTTTGAATGGCTTTAACATTACAATCGAATTACCCAATGAAGGATCAAAGTTAGATTTTGAAAAAGAATTAAATGGCCTCTTAGGACATTTGAAAGGACATTTACACAATCACGATATTACAATCGATATTATTGTAAATGAAAGTTTCGAAAATAAAAAGAATTTTAATGACCAAGACCGCTACAATCGTTTACACGAAATAAATCCTAATATTGAATTGCTGCGAACTACGTTTGGATTAGATTTGAATGCCTAAAAGTCGCATTGTTGAGCACCATTTATTTCTTGTGTAACTCATTACTCAAAAAACTACTCTTCAATTTTAAGCAATTAGCCCAATATTACATAAATAACATTAGGCTTTTCTAAAGTACTTAAACCTATATTTTGCCAAAATACATGGCTTTTACAATTCCATCCGATAAACCTATTTTTGGAACATAAATTTGCCTTGCTCCACTCCATTTCATTGCATTGAGATAGATTCTAGTGGCTGGTATGATAACATCGGCACGATCTGGGTTTAATCCTAATTCCGAGATCCTTTGTTCGTATGACAATGAATTCAAGAAGGAATATTGTGAGTTCATATAAATATAAGACAATGGCTTTTCTTGAATTTTCCCCGACATTTTAAATAATTTATTAATGTTTCCACCAGATCCAATAAGGGTAACTTCTTCGTAATCTTTTGTATTAACTTTAATCCATTTTTCAATTTCATCCCATACCACATCGCAGACCATTCCGTTCAACAATCGAACCGTTCCTGCTTTAAAAGATTTGGAAGCAACTATTTTCCCGCCCGAAAAAAGTGTAAATTCTGTACTTCCACCACCCACATCTACAAAAAGATAGGTTTGATCTGTTTTTAGCAAATGATGCAAATCCGTTGAAGCAATAATTGCCGCTTCCATTTTACCATCAATAATATCGATGTTAACATCGGCTTTTTCCTTTATTAGGGCCACAATTTCTTTTCCATTGTAAGCCTCCCGCATTGCAGAGGTTGCAAATGCCTTATACGATTGAACTTTATGTACTTTCATCAAGAGATTGAATGCTTTCATGGCATCACACATTCTGTCGATATTTTCTTCAGATATTTCACCAACAGTAAAGGCGTCCTGCCCTAAACGAATAGGTACACGTACTAAGGAACTTTTATTAAATTGAGGTTCTTTACCCTCTTGTTCGACAATATTTACTACTAATAAACGCATGGCATTTGATCCAATATCGATTGCTGCGTATTTTTTTATGTTAATCATTCTTGATTATGATTTTGAATTTACTTTTTTACTGCTATATCAGTTAAAAAAAATGTTGTTTCTATGAAGTTTCAGCTAATAATTCGACTTTCTTTTGATAATATTCATAAGTTTCTATCTGAGCTCTAAATACAGGATCATCTTTTCTTTGGCGATACTTATTATCTAATAGCTCAGAATGAACACGTGCTTTTACGTTTCCTTTCCAACCTAAATCAAAATTGTCAATTAATTCTTTTTTAATTCCTTGATCATAAATTGGGCAGGTTACTTCTACCCTTCCATCAAGATTACGCGTCATAAAATCTGCAGAGGATATATAAACCTCCGTTTGTCCGGCATTTCCAAAAATATAGATTCTAGAATGTTCTAAATAGTTATCAACAATACTGATCGCTTCGATATTAGCACTCATCCCTTTCACTCCAGGAATCAATGAACAAATCCCTCTAACTTCCAGTTGTATTTTTACTCCTGCATTACTGGCTTCATACAATTTATCGATCATACCAAAATCAGATAAACTATTCATTTTTAGTTTGATGTATGTTTTTCGTCCAGCTAATGCATGCAGAATTTCTCTATCGATTAACTTATAGAATCGAATTCTAGTGTAATGAGGCGAGACAATTAGATGCTTGTAGCGATACAACCTATAGTTAATATTAAAGAAATCAAATATTTTGTTTATGTCTTTTAGAATCTGTTGATGACTAGTAAATAATGTCACATCAGTATATACCTTTGCCGTTGCCTCATTAAAGTTTCCTGTCGATATAAAGCCGTACCTTTTTACTTTACCATTTTCATTTCTTTCGATAACACATATTTTACTATGTACTTTAAGTCCCTTTACTCCAAAAATAAGTTCGATACCTTCCGTTTGCATTTGTTCAGCATAGGATATGTTTGACGCTTCATCAAATCGAGCTTGCAATTCAATTTGCACTGTTACTTTCTTACCATTTTTTGCGGCATTGATCAACGAGCTTATAATTTGCGAATTTTTAGCTAATCGATACAGTGTTATTTTTATAGTAGTGACTTTAGGATCTAATGCAGCTTCACGAAGAAACTTAGTGAGATATGAAAAGGTTTGATAAGGTGCATTCAATAGATAATCTTTTTCACTGATTTTCTCTAAGATACTACCTTCTAGACTTAATCCAGGAATGGGTAATGGATCGTTTTTTGCATACAATAAATCGAATCTCCCCAAATTTGGAAAATCCATGTAATCCCTTCTGTTATGATAGCGACCTCCTGGTATAATACTATCTGTAGAATCGATTTTCATCTTGTCAAGAAAGAATTTCAAGGTGTCTTTATCGATTGTTTGATCGTAGATAAAACGAACAGGTTCTCCTATTATTCTGTCTTTTACACTTGTCGAAATTTTCTCAAGCATACTTTTACTCAAATCGCTGTCAATATCTAATTGTGCATCACGACTAATCTTTATCATATGAGCACTAACACTTTGGTAATCAAAAATATTAAATATACTTTTTAAATTGTGTCTAATTACATCATCGATAAGAATTACATATTGCCTGTCATCATCTGAAGGTAAAACTACAAATCGATTCATCGTCTTTGGAATTTCGATAATTGCATAGCGAACTTCTGAATTTTTTTTCATGACTAATTTAATAGCCAAATACCCCATATTGTCTCTTAATAAAGGAAACTCAGATAAATCATTTAAGATTATAGTTACTAACTCAGGACTCAGTTTTTGTATAAAGAAATCTTTTAAATAAATTTCTTGATCAACTGAAATTTCATTCTCGTTAATGATGAAAATATTTTCGGCTTCTAGTTCAGTTTCAATTTTTTTAAGGATTAGAAGACTTGCAGTTTGATCTTCGATTACAATCTCTGTAATGTCTTTTACTAGTTGTTGAGCCGAAATACCTCCTAAAATTTTCTCTCCGCTTTTACCTGATAGACTTAGTCTGCGAATGGCTGCAAAACGAACTCTAAAAAACTCATCTAAATTATTCGAAAAAATTCCTAGGAATCGCAATCTGTCTAAAAGTGGTACTGAATCATCTGCTGCTTCTTGAAGTACTCTGGCATTAAAGGCTAACCAACTTTTCTCCCTATCTATATATTTTTTCTCTCGCACTATTTTTATTTTAAATCTTTTGGAACAATTATTTTTTGGGTGATACCTTTTTCAATTTCTTTCCAGTATTTGGTATCGAATTGTAAAGATACAAAACCAGCTGTAGGTACATTACTAATAAATGTATTTCCAAATTTATTAACAAAATTTGTAATTGCCGCATTATGTCCGAAAAGAATGATGCTTTCAAAACTATTATCACATGATTTTATAATCTTTTCCAATTGATTTTCGTCAAATGTGTATAGCTCGTCTTTATATACAATAGAATCTAAAGGGTATAAAATGTTTTGCGCAAAAATAGTTGCAGTATCTATCGCTCTTTTTGCAATACTACTCCATATTACAAATGTTTTAGGAATAAAATCCAAAATACTTAATGAAACTAGATGCGCATCTTTCATTCCTCTTTGCTCTAGTGGTCGATCAACATCTTTTAAAGGTACATCCCAATTAGATTTAGCATGTCGTATTAATATCAAATTTTTCATAATAAGTAGTATTAGTGTAAATCTCAATAGGAATTAACTGAAATAGAAAGATACAATTAATATTAATTAAATATGTTTTTTTGTTCGAAAGAAATATCATAAATAAATCATATTCAAAACAATGTACGTCAGTTATTTAAGACTAAAATTAGGTTTGTTTATTTAGAAAAATACCTGTTAAAAAGGGAGCTGTTTTATTTTGATACAATTAGCAAGAATTATCATCGATATGTACTGTTTTGATTTTCAATCATTTAGTTTTATAAATTATTAAAAATCAAAATCTTAAAGTAAAAAAGTTGGAATGATAGTAGGGATTAGAGCGTTCAACTTTTTGATACAACTGGGAAATGAAACATTATAGCAATCAATTATTTTTAAAATTTCGAAAGAATTAATTTATATACTCACATTAAACTAATGTGCTCAAACATCCTTTAAAATTGTTAAACTTTAACATAAAAATAAGGTTTTTCACAGTAATTTCTAAAAAAACATCTAAAACAGGCTCCGTTTTTTTGCAGAAATATGCAATTGAACGAGTATTTAGGTTATTCAAAGACAAAAAAATAAAAGGCTACTATTTCTTATTAATTTTGAATAACAATAATTAGATAAAAAATATTTTATTGAATTGCAATGGTTTCCTGCCCGAAATCTATCGTCCATTTTAAAAACAAAAAATCCTACTGTTATGATACTAATAATTACTCTTTTAATACTGGCAAAATTAATAGCCACTAGAATCAAATATTCAGAAATTCAATTTCTAAAATATTGGATTAGAATGCTTTCTCATAAAGCATTATTCATATCCTCCTTTTTTGATTCCCTTAAAACAAATTTTACCACTATAGTTGTGATTCCTTTTGAATCACATCTATTCGATGATCATTATTGTAAATCAGTGTAAACTTGAATTACTTCTACTAACAACCCATTTCTAACGATTTAAAAAAATCAATATGAAACCAAACTTTACTTACAAAAAATCTACAATTACTTTTTTTAGTTTAGCGACCTTTTTAGTTTTGTTGTTTTCAACTACGGTTGGATATTCTCAGACTATAGAGATTATGAATCCAAATGTTACATACAGCAGTATAGGAAACACAACTTCTTGTAATTCAAATGAAGTTATTATTGAAAAAGTTTTTCTAGGGGATGTTAGTGGAAATCCAATAACTAATTGTCCAGTAACAGGAGATGTTTTTATTTACATTAAACTTTCCAAAACTGCTACTAAATATGCATTGTATACAGAGTTTAAACTATTCATTGATGGAATTCAATATAAAATTGATGGTACAACTGTAACTAATGAATTCATTCAAGTAAAACAGGCACTTTCTACCGCTAATGGTACTAATCAATTAAGTACAACAACAAATTATCAAGTAGCAAAAATCCCTTATAATTGTGGAGCTTCCTTTGAGTTAAAAGATATATATGTATCTTGGGGTCCTAACGCAAGTACAAAGCCAGATGATGATCAAGATGGTCCGAAATGTGATAGCGGTGTTCCAAATATTACAGTTGATGGTCCACTAGAAGTTGATTTTACTTCTACCAGAGATTGTAATGCAATAACTGTTACTTCAGATGTTACAGGTGGTAAAATATATCAATCAGGTGGTTTAACAGCAATTCAGACACCATATAAACTTAAAATTAATTATGGTGATGGCACAGGAGATATCACAATCACTCCAAATCCAGATCTTTATAATGATACAAATCAAGAATTTATTGATTATGTTTTTTCAGCTCATTCTTACCCTGTAAACAATACGGCGATTCCGATAGTTTATACAATTACATTAACTGCAACAGATACCGCTACACCATCAGCGGCTTCTAAAACTAAAACCCATACTGTTACAATTTACCCGCAATTAGCAGGGCTTACTTTAACGCCTTCACAAACTTCATGTAATGGAAGTACAGGCAGTATTACTACTAGTGGAGCAACAGGAGGTAATGGAAGCTATACCTATGATTTGCTTTATGCGTCAACAAGTACAGGAAGTTATAGCGCAGCAGGACAACCAACTAATGGTGATATTAGTGGTAATTACACAGGTTTGGGAACAGGTTTTTATAAAGTTACAGTTAAAGATACTAATGGATGTTCCTTTACAAGTAACTTTGCACAAATAATTGTTGCAACACCACCAACAGTCACCAAAACCCAAACCAATGTATTGTGTTATGGTGCTTCGACTGGAGCAATAAACATTACTGTAGCAGGCGGCGTAGCACCATATACTTATGCTTGGACAGGAACAGGCGTTTCCGCCAGTTCAGAAGATCAAACAGGCTTGGCAGCAGGTGATTATATAGTGACTGTAACGGATGCCAATGGTTGTACTGCAACTACTTCGGTTACTATTGATGCGGCACCTGCACAAATAACTTTAACGGCTACTCCATCACAAATTGTATGTTTTGGTGGAAAAGCTTCGGTTACTTTATCTTCTAATGGTGTAGCTCCTTTCACTTATGGTGGAGATGC
>NZ_VOGZ02000019.1:0-2012 GCF_008033395.2 Flavobacterium sp. XN-5 | reverse complement strand
TCCTGTAGGTAAAGACCAGGTATATCCAGTTGCATTGGTAATAGCTGGAACCGTATAGGTTACACTGTTTTGTCCCTGGCATACTGTTGCCGAACCGTTTATTGTGCCTGCTGCAATAGGTAAAGGACTTACCGTTACTGCCACTGTTGCGGTGGCTGGAGTATTGGGACAACTTCCTGTTGGTATATTGGTGGTTATGGTTGCTGTGGCAGAGCCTCCGGAAATTGTAGGTGTAAAGACAGCAGTAATAGTTGATCCAACTTGAGATTGTAATGTAATATTACCATTTGTTGCAGTCCAATTGCCTGAAGTTGCGTTTCCGGTTAGTAATCCAGTTATTATAATCGAGCTGTTTGCACAAACAGTCTGAGATGAAGGAGAAACAGTTACGCCATTAAATGAGTTTACAATGATTTGGTTTTTGCCATTTGAAGGGGTAGATACTGTGGTGTTTTCACCACATGGATTAATTGCTTTGACCGCAATGACCTGAGTTCCTAGTGCAGCTGAAGAAGAAACAGACACAGTTATGGAGTTAGTCAAATTTCCGCTGGTAATTATCCAACCTGTTGGTAAATTCCACTGGTAATATTGAGCATTTGAAGCTGCAGGAACTGATAAGTTAACAGTAGCGGGGGGACAGATAGATTGGTTTGAAACTGTTATATTGGTACTCCCGTTCCATCCGCTAGGTGTTCCAGTAAAAACACTCATAACTATATTGTTACTTGTAGCTGTGGAAGGAGATGGGCAAATAGCATTGGAATTCATAACAACTGATATAGCAGCATTGTTAGCGAGAGCTGTGGTTGTAAAAGTGGGGCTATTTGTTCCTACGAGAGTTGCTCCGTTCTTCCATTGATATGAGGGAGCAGATCCTCCATTAGTAGGTGTAGCTGTAAAAGTTACAGAAGTACCTGAACAAATACTCGTTGATGAAGAAGTTATTACTACCGAAGGAGTTAACAAAGGATTAACTACAACAGATGTTGAGCCAGCTGCACTTGGACAACCTGCTACTGTTACTGTAACATTGTATGTTCCCGCAGTAGCTAGAGTTACTCCGGAAATACTTGGATTTTGTAATCCAGAACTAAAACTATTTGGTCCGGTCCAGCTGTATGTTGCTCCTGAAACTAAAGGTGTTGTAAGGTTCAAAGTTGAACCAACACATAATGGACCATTATTCGATGCGGTTGGTGTTGCCGGTATTGGGTTAACAACAACTGTGATTGAGCCAGCGGCACTTGGACAACCTGCTACTGTTACTGTAACATTGTATGTTCCAGCAGCTGCTAGAGTTACTCCGGAAATACTTGGATTTTGCAATCCAGAACTAAAACTATTTGGTCCAGTCCAGCTGTATGTTGCTCCTGAGACTAAAGGTGTTGTAAGGTTCAAAGTTGAACCAACACATAATGGGCCATTATTCGATGCAGTTGGTGTTGCCGGTATCGGGTTAACAACAACTGTGGTTGAGCCAGCGGCACTTGTACAACCTGCTACTGTTACTGTAACATTGTATGTTCCCGCAGTAGCTAGATTTACTCCGGAAATACTTGGATTTTGCAATCCAGAACTAAAACTATTTGGTCCGGTCCAGCTGTATGTTGCTCCTGAAACTAAAGGTGTTGTAAGGTTCAAAGTTGAACCCACACATAATGGGCCATTATTCGATGCAGTTGGTGTTGCCGGTATCGGGTTAACAACAACTGTGGTTGAGCCAGCGGCACTTGTACAACCTGCTACTGTTACTGTAACATTGTATGTTCCCGCAGTAGCTAGAGTTACTGCGGAAATACTTGGATTTTGTAATCCAGAACTAAAATTATTTGGTCCGATCCAGCTGTATGTAGCGCCTGAAACTAAAGGTGTTGTAAGGTTCAAAGTTGAACCAACACATAATGTACCATTATTCGATGCAGTTGGTGTTACCGGTATCGGGTTAACAAGAACTGTGGTTGAGCCAGCGGCACTTGTACAACCTGCTACTGTTACTATAACATTGTATG
>NZ_VOGZ02000018.1:0-2539 GCF_008033395.2 Flavobacterium sp. XN-5 | reverse complement strand
ATGTATCCGCCCGAGCAAGCACATATTTCATGGGCTGATGTAAGGTAGTAGTTTTGTCCAAAAGAATATTAAGATGGACAAAAAAGAATATATGTTATCTCAAGTAGAAGCTTGGAAACAAAGCGGTATTAGTCAACAGACATTTTGTGATAAAGCCGGAATCAAATTAGGCACCTTTAGCTATTGGATTAAGAGAAGTAAAGAACAAGATGATTTAGTTGGTGGCTTTATTGAACTCACCAATCCAAGTATGGATCTAAAGAGTCAGTATGAAATAGTCTATCCCAATGGTGTCATACTGAAAGTTCAGAACACCGATCTTAAAGAAATCTTCTCCTTAGTAAACCTATATTAATGTTTAGCCTGAGCAGTTCTCATACTTTCTTGCTGTATCCTCAAATTTGCGATATGAGGAAAAGTTTTGATGGCTTGTGTGGTATTGTAACTAATGAACTAGCACGGGTAGCTCATAGTGGAGAAGTTTTTATTTTTGTTAATCGCAAAAAGAATCAGATCAAACTCCTTCATTGGGAAGCAGGTGGTTTTGTACTTTACCACAAGCGTTTAGAAGAAGGAACTTTTGCTATGGTTAATCATAATGATCTTCGAATTAGCTGGAGTGATTTAGTGTTAATGATAGAAGGAATTCATATTATAAAAAGCAGTAAAAAAAGGCGATTTTCTTTGTAGATTTCACCTGTAAATCTTTTGTAAATACTGGTGTTTTCCTTATATTTACGGTATGGAAATGGACCTAGAAAACTTATCAAAACAAGAAATTTTGGAGCTTTTAAACAAAGCACAAAAGACTATTTCCCGTCATGAAAAAAGCTTGTCTAGGCAAGAAAAAACAATTTTTAAGCAGGAGGCAAAAAGCACTGGTTTAGAATCCAAAGTAACGGGTTTAGAAACGAAAGTGGAAGAATTACAGCGTTTAGTTGACTTACTCAGACGCATGCAGTTTGGACAGAAACGCGAGCGTTTTGAAGATCCTTCTCAAACCACTTTACCTTTAGATGTAGAACAAGAAGTTCTAGAAGAACAAGAAGTAGTAATCAAACAAGAGATTAAGTATTCCCGTGAAAAGAAAAAGCATCCAGGAAGAGCCAAACTACCAGATCATTTACCAGTAGAAGAAATAGAGATACACCCAGAAGGAGATTTATCGGATAAGGTTTGTATTGGAAAAGAAACAACAGATGTTTTGGATTACGTTCCTGGACACTTTAAAATTAAAAGATACATCCGATATAAATATGCTACTAAAGATAAAGACAAGCCTCAAATTTGTATAGGAGATCTTCCAGAGCGAATTATCGAAAAAGGCATCCCTTCAGAAAGACTTCTAGCAATATTACTTGTGTTTAAATACGTTGATCATCTTCCGTTATATCGTCAGAGGCAGATTTTCTTAAGAGAAAGTATCAACATAGCTTCATCTACTATAGATGGTTGGGTAGCTCAAGCAATGGATGCTCTAAAACCATTATACGAAAAATTGGTGATGGATATCAAAAACGAAGGTTACCTTCAAGTGGATGAAACCACCATCAAAGTCTTGGATGAGAAAAAGAAAGACAAATCACATCTTGGTTATTATTGGGTATATCATGCACCTATATCCAAGCTCGTGATGTTTAATTACAGCCCTACTAGAAGTAGTAGTGCTGCCCTACCTATATTGGAGAACTTCAAGGGATATCTGCAAACCGATGGGTATGCGGGATACAAAGCCTATGGAAAAAAGACAACGGTTACTCATTTAGGATGTTGGGCTCATGCGCGTCGCGAATTTGAAAGATCTCTTGATAATGACAAGCAAAGAGCTGAGTATGTATTATTAGAAATTCAAAAGCTATATGCTATAGAACGCAGAGCTAAAGAGAGCAAACTGAATTCAGAACAAATTAAAGAGCTGCGACTAAAAGAAAGCTTGCCTGTTATTAATGAACTTGGTAAATGGATGTTTACTCAAATGAAACTGACCTTACCCAAGAGTCAAATAGGAAAAGCACTAGCTTATTCTCAGAACAGATGGGACAACCTATCAGCTTATTTATATGACGGAAATCTAAAAATAGATAATAATCTCGTGGAGAACGCTCTACGCCCGATTTCTTTAGGGAGAAAGAACTATCTTTTCGCGGGATCACACGATGCTGCACAAAGAGCAGCTATGGCATATACCTTTTTTGCTAATTGCAAAAAACACCAAGTAAATCCGTCCGAATGGCTCAAGTATACACTGGAAAATATTCAATCGATAAATCACAAAAACATCTCTGATTTATTCCCTCACAATTACAAGAAACTCATTGCCGACTTGGTAGAATAAGATCTAGACCATACAAGAGTACTTACTTGCGTTGGTTACAATAAAACTAATACGAAAATGTGATTATGAATAAATTAAGTTTTACAGAAAACGATTATAACGAAACTTCTAAACTAGCGGGTCTGATAAGTAAAATAGACACAATAGATGTGCAATATGTAAATAGAGTCTCAGATGAGATATTTAAGCAACAACCTTTTTTTT
>NZ_VOGZ02000017.1:0-3443 GCF_008033395.2 Flavobacterium sp. XN-5 | reverse complement strand
GAAAAGCCTATCTGAAAAGATAGGCTTTTTTGTTTTAAATCGGATTCTAACTTGGAATCGGATACATATATAGGATCATAACGAAAAGCTGTGGAGTAGCAAAAATTAGGCATATATACAAGTTAGCCTAAAGAGGAAAAACTCAATGTTTCTTACACCTCTAAATTGAGACCTAAACGCTTTTATCTTCGCATTAAAGGATTCCGCTGATGCATTAGTGCTTCTGTTGTCAAAATAGTTTGCGATTGTTTGATAATGATTCTGTATTGATCTAGATATGGTATTAAATGATTTAAATTCAGCTTGATTTACTTTTTCATGCCATTTTGCTAATCTGCTTAAGCCGTAGATTTTATCAGTAGTAATTTCAAATACATTTCTTAAGTCTTGAGCAAGGCTATATGCTTTTTCAATATCAGGATATAATTCGAATAACAATTTGGCTCTTTGGGTTTGATTTTCGGACCATTTTGATTTGTTTTTATACAAGATGTACCTACTTCTAGCTAACAATTGTTTAATGGTGTCGCCGTTAGACAATATTAAAGGTTCATATTTATTTTTTGTTTTCTTGGCTTGTTCAATAGCATCATTCTCCATATCAATTGCTTGCCACCTATATTTAATCCTGATTTCTTGTAAAGCTTCGAGGGATCATAACGAAAACCTGTGGAGTAGTAAAAATTAATTATCAATATATGTTCGGGTTTGTGTGGACAATTTTTTACTGTTTGGATTTATTGCAAGCCTTTCCGTTGATTTGTATATGTTTTTGTTTGTAGTGTAGGAAGGTGTAATGTTTAACTTGACTCGTTGCATAGCAGTACCAAAATTTAAAATATTGTTTATTATTTTGTTAATTATATATTAAAATTTCATTGGCTTTGCCAAAATAAAACTTTACTTTTATTTTTTTTAATTCAACGGATAGTTCTGTGGAGTCTTGCTCTTAAGTTTTAATTTTATAAAAAATATTATATGAAAAATAAATTACTTTTATTTTTATTGTTTTTTTCATTTTTCGGAAGTAAAGTTGAAGCCAAAAATTTCGAGCATATTATAAATAATTATAAGCAAAATTTACAGCTAAAGGCATCTGGAAGTTTAAACGATACTGTTAAAAAGAAGAGTTTCGCCTCAAAAACAGTTGGAACAAAGGCGATAATTCCTCCACCATTAACTACTGCTGGTAGTGCTTGTAAAGATGCTTCTCAAGCTACAGTGCAAGTTTTTCTTAATGCTTCTGGTGGTAGTGGAGATGTTTTAGAGTGGTATGGTAGTCAATCATCATCATCTATTTTGCATACAGGGTCTATTTATGCACCTTTAATCGGTTCTACGACTACTTATTATGTGCGGACTCGTTCTGGTACTGATTTTAGTGTCCGGGTTCCGGTTGTTGCTTCGGTTTATGTCAATCCTCCTACTGTAATTTTATCTATGTCGACTTCTGGAAATGCTATTTGCCAGGGTGAGCCAATTGTTTTTACAGCGACTGGTGGTGGTAATTTTTATGAATTTTTAGTTGACGGAAGTATTAAGCAAGCGATGTCAACTAGTAATACCTTTTCTACAAGTGATTTAACGGATGGTCAAACAGTTAAAGTTCGTTCTAGGTATGGTGTTATCTATGATGGTGTAATTACTGAAACCGCATGGGGCACTGGGGCTTTGGAAGATAATTTGATGTCGGCAGCTCTGTCCCCTAATGCAGTTGATGGTTATATTAATTCTGTTAAAATGAGTTCATCTGAAGATCAATTGGTTTTTGGTATCTCGGGTAAATTAGGTGGTGATAAAAGTATGTTGCTGTTTTTAGATACAAAACCCGGAGGCTTTAATATTGCTAATTATGGAGACGAACCCATAACAGCTCAATTAGTAAAAGGATTTAATTATTTCAATAATAATAATCCATATAATAATTTTGATTCTTATTTTTTTCCGGATTATTGTTTAGCAATACAATCTAGTGATGGGGGAACTACTTATTTTGCGGATGTTATAGAGTTAAAATCGGGTACATCTACAAAAGTTAATTTAGGAAGCGCCTCTACTGGATCTCCCTCTGCTTCCATGGGAGTTAATTCTGGAAATTCTGGAATTAATGATTATAATTTAGGTTTCGAAGTTGGAGTTTTGAAGGCACTTCTTGGGTACACTGTTGGAGATATTAAATTTTTTGCGCTTACGATGCAAGAAAATATTGTAACTAATTCATTTTTAAGTCCAGAACTAATAAAAATAGTCGATTATGGTACTGGATTTGTGGATTATAATAGTGAAAGTCCTAATGCCGTAGTTGTATCTGGTGATGCTTTAAAGCATTGTTATATAGAGGATTCAAAGACAATTAATATTGCTCCTTTGCCAACAATATCTGGTAATTCAACTGTATGTTTTGGTTTGACAACTTCGTTAACAGGTTCAGGTACACCAAATACTACAAATCCATGGACGTCTGCTACTCCAAGTGTAGCTACTATTAGTAGTTCTGGAGTTGTAACAGGAGTTTCAGCTGGTACTAGTTTGATAAGATATACTGATATTAATGGTTGTACAATTACGCAAACAATAACGGTAAATCCTTTGCCAACGATAACAGGTACTTTGACTGTTTGTGTGGGTTCTACCATAACATTAACAGGGTCGGTTACTCCAAATGCTACCAATCCTTGGGTATCTGCTAGTCCAAGTGTAGCTACAGTTAATAGTTCTGGAGTTGTAACAGGAGTTTCAGCTGGTACAAGTGTAATTACATATACCAATAGCAATGGTTGTACCGTTACTCAAACAGTAACTGTGAATTCTTTGCCAACCATAACTGGTACTCTAAACGTTTGTATTGGATTAACAACAACATTAACAGGCTCAGCTACACCAAACGCTACAAATCCATGGGTATCCGCTTCCCCGAGTATCGCTACGATAAATAGTACTGGGGTTGTAACTGGGGTTTCAGTTGGTACTAGTTTAATAACCTATACCAATAGTAATGGATGTGAAATAACACAAACGTTTACTGTAAATCCTTTGCCAACGATAACTGGAGCTTTGACTGTTTGTGTAGGATTAACAACTACATTAACAGGTTCAGCTACTGCAAATGACGCAAATCCTTGGGTATCTGCTAGTCCAAGTGTAGCTACAGTTAATAGTTCTGGAGTTGTAACGGGAGTTGCAGCTGGTACAAGTGTAATTACATATACCAATAGTAATGGTTGCACTGTTACTCAAGCAATAAATGTAAATCCTTTGCCAACGATAACTGGCACTCCAAGCGTTTGTATTGGCTTTTCAACGACTCTAACTGGTTCGGCGACACCAAATGCTACTAATCCGTGGGTATCTGCTACTCCAAGTGTTGCTACCGTAAATGATTCTGGAGTTGTGACAGGAGTTTCAGGTGGTACAAGTGTAATTACGTACACAAATAGTAATGG
>NZ_VOGZ02000016.1:1907-4648 GCF_008033395.2 Flavobacterium sp. XN-5 | reverse complement strand
TATCCTTTGAGCGATGGCCCTTCCATGCGGAACCACCGGATCACTATGCTCTACTTTCGTACCTGATCGACCTGTATGTCTCTCAGTCAAGCTCCCTTATGCCATTGCACTCTACGCACGGTTACCAAGCGTACTGAGGGAACCTTTAGAAGCCTCCGTTACTCTTTTGGAGGCGACCACCCCAGTCAAACTACCCACCAAGCAATGTCCCCCACAAAATGGGGTTAGGCCTCAGACAAACAAAGGGTTGTATTTCAACAATGACTCCACAACGCCTAGCGACGCCACTTCAAAGTCTCCAACCTATCCTACACATCATTTGTCCAAGGTCAATACTAAGCTATAGTAAAGGTGCACAGGGTCTTTTCGTCCCACTGCGGGTAAGCGGCATCTTCACCGCTACTACAATTTCACCGAGCTCATGGCTGAGACAGTGTCCAGATCGTTACACCATTCGTGCAGGTCGGAACTTACCCGACAAGGAATTTCGCTACCTTAGGACCGTTATAGTTACGGCCGCCGTTTACTGGGGCTTCATTTCAATGCTTCTCCGAAGATAACATCTCCACTTAACCTTCCAGCACCGGGCAGGTGTCAGGCCCTATACTTCATCTTACGATTTTGCAGAGCCCTGTGTTTTTGATAAACAGTCGCCTGGACCTCTTCACTGCGGCCAGCATTGCTGCTGGCGACCCTTCTCCCGAAGTTACGGGTCTATTTTGCCTAATTCCTTAGCCATGAATCTCTCGAGCACCTTAGAATTCTCATCTCGACTACCTGTGTCGGTTTGCGGTACGGGTACTATTAACCTGAAGTTTAGAGGTTTTTCTTGGAAGCCCTTAGGTGCACTATCTCTTTGACCGAAGTCTCCGAGTACTATCGTATTTCCCCAAAACCCGTGGATTTGCCTGCGGGTCTTATAGGTAGGTACTTCAACGAACTATTCCGTCAGTTCGCGGCACTTTCATCACTCCGTCACCCCATCACAGTTAACAGTAGTACGGGAATATTAACCCGTTGTCCATCGACTGTCCCTTTCGGGTTCGCCTTAGGTCCCGACTAACCCACAGCTGATTAGCATAGCTGTGGAAACCTTAGTCTTTCGGTGTGCGGGTTTCTCGCCCGCATTATCGTTACTTATGCCTACATTTTCTTTTCTAACCGGTCCAGCAGGCCTTACGACTCACCTTCTACCCTGTTAGAATGCTCCCCTACCACTCCAATAATTAAATTGAAATCCATAGCTTCGGTAATATACTTATGCCCGATTATTATCCATGCTCGTCCGCTCGACTAGTGAGCTGTTACGCACTCTTTAAATGAATGGCTGCTTCCAAGCCAACATCCTAGCTGTCTATGCAGACAAACCTCGTTCTTTCAACTTAGTATATATTTGGGGACCTTAGCTGATGGTCTGGGTTCTTTCCCTCTCGGACTTGGACCTTAGCACCCAAGCCCTCACTGTTAGTGAACATTATATAGCATTCGGAGTTTGTCAGGAATTGGTAGGCGGTGAAGCCCCCGCATCCAATCAGTAGCTCTACCTCTATATAACTTTATAACTAACGCTGCACCTAAATGCATTTCGGGGAGTACGAGCTATTTCCGAGTTTGATTGGCCTTTCACCCCTACCCACAGATCATCCCAAGACTTTTCAACGTCAACGGGTTCGGTCCTCCACTATGTGTTACCACAGCTTCAACCTGTCCATGGGTAGATCACACGGTTTCGCGTCTAACACTACTGACTAAAGCGCCCTATTCAGACTCGCTTTCGCTACGGATCCGTGGCTTAACCACTTATCCTTGCCAGCAACGTTAACTCGTAGGCTCATTATGCAAAAGGCACGCCGTCACCCCACGAAAGGGCTCCGACCGCTTGTAAGCGTATGGTTTCAGGATCTATTTCACTCCGTTATTCACGGTTCTTTTCACCTTTCCCTCACGGTACTGGTTCACTATCGGTCTCTCAGGAGTATTTAGCCTTAGCGGATGGTCCCGCCAAATTCAGACAGGATTTCTCGTGTCCCGCCCTACTCAGGATACCACTATCAATTATATCACTTACCTATACAGGACTATCACCCTCTTTGGTTCTACTTTCCAGTAGATTCTAGTTCGTTTTACATTGAATGTCGTGGTCCTACAACCCCAATCCTGCCGTAACAGCATTGGTTTGGGCTAATCCGCGTTCGCTCGCCACTACTTACGGAATCACTTTTGTTTTCTTCTCCTCCGCCTACTTAGATGTTTCAGTTCAGCGGGTTTGCCCACCTATCGGTGTACTAGATCTTCAATCTAGTGGGTTGCCCCATTCAGGTATCTACGGATCAATCGGTGTGTGCCCGTCCCCGTAGCTTTTCGCAGCTTATCACGCCTTTCATCGCCTCTGAGAGCCAAGGCATCCCCCATACGCCCTTATTTTGCTTATTGTACCAATCTTAAATTTAATTAAGACCGTTCTTTCTACTTGTCTAATGATAAACAAGTAAAATGCTTTCTACTTTTTATATTTTTTCTTATCTCAATATGTCAATGAACTTTAATTCTTTCGAATTCGTGGAGAATAACGGAGTCGAACCGTTGACCTCCTGCGTGCAAGGCAGGCGCTCTAGCCAGCTGAGCTAATCCCCCAATACAGTTGGCACTGTTCAGTATTCAGTTTTCAGTAACTTTACTTTACATCCAAATGAGTTGTGAATTGCTAACTCTAGATTCTTCTTTTTTTTTTTAAGTTTAAT
>NZ_VOGZ02000016.1:0-1897 GCF_008033395.2 Flavobacterium sp. XN-5 | reverse complement strand
TAACTTTACTTTACATCCAAATGAGTTGTGAATTGCTAACTCTAGATTCTTCTTTTTTTTAAGTTTAAATAGTTGTCTCGGACAGACTCGAACTGTCGACCCCTACATTATCAGTGTAGTACTCTAACCAGCTGAGCTACGAGACAGTGTGATTTAGGATTTTCGATGGTAGATTTAAGATTTTGCAATCTGTATCTAAAATCTAGGACCTGAAATCTCTTTCTTTTACTTAAATTGTATTATTTGAACTAACAGCAAGAGTAATAAATTCTAATTCTTTGTTTCCACTTTCTCTTTTCGTCTCTTTCCCTACCGTGCTTATAAATAAGCTAACAATAAGGCTCTAGAAAGGAGGTGTTCCAGCCGCACCTTCCGGTACGGCTACCTTGTTACGACTTAGCCCTAGTTACCAGTTTTACCCTAGGCAGCTCCTTGCGGTCACCGACTTCAGGCACCCCCAGCTTCCATGGCTTGACGGGCGGTGTGTACAAGGCCCGGGAACGTATTCACCGGATCATGGCTGATATCCGATTACTAGCGATTCCAGCTTCACGGAGTCGAGTTGCAGACTCCGATCCGAACTGTGACCGGTTTTGTAGATTCGCTCCTGGTCACCCAGTGGCTGCTCTCTGTACCGGCCATTGTAGCACGTGTGTAGCCCAAGGCGTAAGGGCCGTGATGATTTGACGTCATCCCCACCTTCCTCACAGTTTGCACTGGCAGTCTCGTTAGAGTTCCCGACATGACTCGCTGGCAACTAACAACAGGGGTTGCGCTCGTTATAGGACTTAACCTGACACCTCACGGCACGAGCTGACGACAACCATGCAGCACCTTGTAAATTGTCTTGCGAAAAGTCTGTTTCCAAACCGGTCAATCTACATTTAAGCCTTGGTAAGGTTCCTCGCGTATCATCGAATTAAACCACATGCTCCACCGCTTGTGCGGGCCCCCGTCAATTCCTTTGAGTTTCATTCTTGCGAACGTACTCCCCAGGTGGGATACTTATCACTTTCGCTTAGCCACTGAGATTGCTCCCAACAGCTAGTATCCATCGTTTACGGCGTGGACTACCAGGGTATCTAATCCTGTTCGCTACCCACGCTTTCGTCCATCAGCGTCAATCCATTAGTAGTAACCTGCCTTCGCAATTGGTATTCCATGTAATCTCTAAGCATTTCACCGCTACACTACATATTCTAGTTACTTCCTAATAATTCAAGTCTAGCAGTATCAATGGCCGTTCCACCGTTGAGCGATGGGCTTTCACCACTGACTTACTAAACCGCCTACGGACCCTTTAAACCCAATGATTCCGGATAACGCTTGGATCCTCCGTATTACCGCGGCTGCTGGCACGGAGTTAGCCGATCCTTATTCTTACAGTACCGTCAAGTCTCTACACGTAGAGGTGTTTCTTCCTGTATAAAAGCAGTTTACAATCCATAGGACCGTCATCCTGCACGCGGCATGGCTGGATCAGGCTTGCGCCCATTGTCCAATATTCCTCACTGCTGCCTCCCGTAGGAGTCTGGTCCGTGTCTCAGTACCAGTGTGGGGGATCTCCCTCTCAGGACCCCTACCCATCGTAGTCTTGGTAAGCCGTTACCTTACCAACTAACTAATGGGACGCATGCTCATCTTTCACCGATAAATCTTTAATTATAAAATGATGCCATCCTATAATACTATAAGGTATTAATCCAAATTTCTCTGGGCTATCCCTTTGTGAAAGGTAGATTGCATACGCGTTACGCACCCGTGCGCCGGTCTCTAAGAAGCAAGCTTCTTATACCCCTCGACTTGCATGTGTTAAGCCTGCCGCTAGCGTTCATCCTGAGCCAGGATCAAACTCTTCATCGTATATTATTTGAGAATAAATTCTCTTTTTGTTTTT
>NZ_VOGZ02000015.1:0-10106 GCF_008033395.2 Flavobacterium sp. XN-5 | reverse complement strand
TTCACTTATGGTGGAGATGCTACTACTGATTTAGCTGCTGGAACTTATAACTATACTGTTACGGATGCTAATGGTTGTATAGCCACTACAACTGCAACTCTGATAGATGGTGACAGTATACCCCCTATGATTAGTGAATTGCCTAATTCAACAACTATCAATTGCCCAGCATTGCCATCGTTTGTTACACCAACAGTAACCGACAGCGTAGATCCTAGTCCTACCCTAACTTATAATGATTCAACTTCTGCAGGTACATGTGCTGGTTCGTATTCTGTTACTAGAACTTGGACAGCAACAGACGCTTGTGGAAACGCAGCTACTGCTTCACAAACTATTAACGTACAAGATGCGAAGGCGCCTACTACAACAACTACATTTGCTGCAGAAATTAATGTTAACTGTAATGCAATACCAGTAAAACCTAACCTTGTTTTTGTAGATGATTGTTCGACCGTTGCTCCTACTGTTGTATATACTGAAAATACAATTAACACTACTGCCACCTCTTATTCTATAATAAGAAAATGGATTGTTAAGGATGAGTGTAATAACACATCTGAATTTATTCAAGCCGTAAACGTTGCTGTTACTGCAACTATTATTGCGATAGATGAAGTTAAGTCTTATAATATCGATGATGTTCCGGCACCAACTATCAACCTGTTTAGTTTATTACCGCAAGGTACACCAACAGGTGGAATATGGTTTAGTGAAAACTCATCGGTAACATTAAACGGAGACATCGTCGATAATAGTTCAGTTTCAGCAGGGGATTATAAATTTACCTATACTATTAATGCAAATGCATGTCCAACAGTATTCGCACTTACTATCAACATAGACGGAGGGCTTGTATTACCATGTGGGCTTGTAACTGTTCATAACGCATTCTCTCCAAATGGTGATGGAGTCAATGAATTGTTTATCATTGACAATATTGACAATACAAGCTGTTATCCAGAAAACACGGTTGAAATCTACAACCGATGGGGAGTACTAGTTTTTGAAACTAAAAACTATAATAATACTACTAATGCATTTAACGGTACCTCACGTGGAAGAACTACTATAGACCAATCATCAGGTTTGCCTACTGGAACGTACTATTATATATTGAATTATACTTTTATTGATGGTAATGGTCAAAGTCAAGTCAGTAAAAAAGCTGGATATTTATACCTTACTAAATAATGAAAAAACCGACCTTAGGGTTTATAACCCTAAGGTTTAACTAAAATTTTATGAAAAGCCCTAATTTTCGAATGATAAAATATCTACTATGAAAACAAAACTATTTTCTTTCGTTTTGATGTTTACTGCTTTGGTAAGTTTTGCTCAACAAGATGCGCAATTTACACAATACATGTACAACACAATAAATATCAATCCAGCTTATGCCGGATCAAGAGGAGTTCTAAGTGTCTTTGCGTTACATCGTACGCAATGGGTCGGATTAGATGGTGCACCAGTTACAAATGCAGTTTCAGTAAATACCCCGTTTAACAATAGCAGGTTGGGCCTTGGGGTATCTATTATCAACGATAAAATAGGTCCTACGCACGAAAATACCATTTCTGCAGATCTATCCTATACTGTCCCGACATCTGAAAAAGTCAAATTTTCTTTTGGAATTAAAGCAACTGCTAATCTATTTGATTTAGATGTTACACGTCTAAATCCCGTTGATGACGATCCTAGTTTGCATGACTATAATAATAAATTCTCGCCTAATATTGGAGCTGGAGTTTATTTACATTCAGACAAGGCCTATGTAGGTATTTCAATACCAAATTTTATAGAGTCAAATCGCTACGATGACAATGCAGTGGCTATTTTTAAAGAAAAAATAAATTACTATTTAATAGCAGGTTATATTCTTGATTTAAATAGCGCTATAAAATTCAAACCTGCTTTGTTAACTAAAATGGTTAAAGGAGCACCACTACAAGTAGATGTTTCAGGAAACTTTATGTTTAACAATAAATTCGTACTTGGAGTTGCTTATAGATGGAGTGCGGCGGTTACTGCAATGGCCGGATTTCAAATTTCAGATGCGATGTATATAGGATATGGATATGATCTTGAAACTACCCAATTAAACAATTACAATTCTGGCTCACATGAAATTTTCTTACGCTATGAATTATTCAAAAAGAATGATAAAATCACAACCCAACGATTCTTCTAAAAACAATTATTATGAAAAATAACATACTCTTTTACATAACTATAATAAGTGTTTTTTCATTAAACATTTATTCACAAAAAGCCAGAGTAGCCATTGCTGATAAAAAATATGACAACTACGCTTTTGTAGATGCCATAAAAACATATGAAAGAGTTGCAGAAAAAGGCTATAAATCGGCTGATATGTTCCAAAAATTGGGAAATGCTTATTACTTCAATGGGAAACTCGAAGCAGCAGCAGAATGGTACGGTGAATTATTTGCCATGACTACTGAGGTGGAGCCAGCCTACTACTATCGCTATGCACAATCTCTACGTTCCATTGGTGAAAATGAGAAAGCGAATCAGATTATGGAAAAATTTGATAAAGTGTCCGGAAACGACACTAGAGGAGAACTTTTTGCGAAGAACGAAAACTATATGGATGCTATTAAAGCTAATTCTGGCCGATATAACGTTGAAAACGCAGGAATAAACTCTCCCTATTCTGATTACGGAACTACTATGTATGACAATAAGATCGTGTTTGCTTCAGCAAGAGATACCGGGAGTTTAGGGCAAAGAAAACATACTTGGACCGGTCAATCATTCACAAAATTGTATGTGTCTGATGTTGGTGACGAATTAAGCTTGGGAAGTCCTACTAAGTTTGATAAATCCGTTAATTCTAAATTTAACGAATCTACTCCTGTCTTTACTAAAGATGGAAAAACCATATATTTTACCAGAAATAACTATCTTGATGGGAAAAGAGGAAAAGACAGTAAAAACAATACATTAGTTAAAATATATAAAGCCACTTTAGAGAATAACAAATGGGTAAATATTACTGAACTTCCTTTTGATAGTGATAATTACAGTACAGCTCACCCTATTTTAAGTCCAGATGAAAAAACAATGTATTTTGTTTCTGATATGCCGGGAACTATAGGCCTTTCGGACATATTTAAAGTCCAAATAAATGAGGATGGAACTTTTGGCACGCCTGTAAATTTAGGCCGCCCAATTAATACTGAAGGAAGAGAAACGTTTCCATTTGTAAATGATGACAACGAAATTTATTTTGCCTCTGATGGCCATCCAGGTCTGGGCGGACTAGATATTTTTGTTTCGAAAATAAATGCAGACGGAACTTTTGGAAAAGTTCAAAATGTAGGTATGGATGCTAACTCTCCTAAGGATGATTTCGGGTATTGGATAGATACCAAATCAAGAAGAGGTTTTTTATCTTCAAATAGAGATGGCGGACAAGGCTATGATGACATTTATAAATTTCTGGAAACTAAGAAACTCATTTGCGAACAAGAATTGTATGGAAAAGTGACGGATTTAGCCACAAGCAAAATTATTCCAGGGGCAAAAGTCAGTCTGTTTGACAATAAGTATAATCCAATGGGAACAGTTAATTCTGATGAAAAAGGAATGTATACTTTTTCAGTAGAATGTGGAAAAACTTATAATGTAAGAGCCGAAAAAGAAGACTACACCACCAAGGAACAAAGCGTGACTATAGGCGACAAAGAAGGTAAAACAAATCTAGATATAGCCCTAGAAAGCTCTAAATGTAAGGTGACCGTTGGTGACGATCTTGGTAAATGCTTTGGTATTAAAATGATCTATTTTGACTTTGACAAATCAGATATCCGACAAGGAGCCGCTTTAGATCTAGAAAAAATATTAGATGTTCTAAATCAGTATCCAAAAATGAAACTCGATATTCGCTCCCATACTGACAGTCGTGGAACATTCAAATACAATGAGTCCTTATCAGACAGCAGAGCACAGTCAACTATCGGTTGGTTAATAAATAATGGAGTTGATAAAAGTCGCTTAACGGCTAAAGGATATGGAGAAAACCAACTCATAAATAAATGTGCTGACGGTGTTGAATGTAGCGAAGAAGAACATCAATTAAACAGAAGAAGTGAATTTATTATTATGGAGCTGTAACATAAATACTAATAGTTTGTAAAGAACAAATACTAACCTCGAAAGGAAAATTTTTTCGAGGTTTTTTTATTTTATTCATGTAAAAAATCACTCCATCCTAACTGATTTTCATTTTACATCGGTATTAAAATAAAAAATTAAGGCATGTTCAGTCTTTAAATTTTTAAGAATATATCCCCTTATTTTGTAAAAAAATATAAAACTGCATTCCCGTATCAATTGAAACAACGTATTTTTAGTTAATCATCTCATCAATAAAATCTTAATAAATAGATTGGTGATTAATTTTTTAAAATATGCACTAATTGAAAATACATTTCAACGAGTATTTAGGCTGTATGCAGATAAAAAAGCATTTTATCACTTATTATTCCTAACTTTAGGTATAGATTTAAAGATCCTATTTCTGGCAATCATCGAAAAACGATTCTTATATCTTATATAAAAAATCTTAATAAAAAAAATATTTTTTTTATTAAGAAGGTACAAAATAAATATATTTGAAATTGAAGTTTTGGATAAATAAATCTTTTTAAAGATCCAAAAATTATTGAGAAACGAAATACCATGAATAGAACAGTTCCATTAAAATAAAAAGGCACCCAATGATCAATGACTTTTATCAAGGAAATTTTTTAAATTCTAAAAAAATAAGGGTCAATTCTGAATTCAAAGTTGAACAATTCATTATCTAATTAAATATAAAAAGGAGTATTTCCTGCGATAGAAAAATTCTTTAACCCCAAAAAAAGAAAATTTTCATCCTTTAAAAAAGAGACCCCATTTGGGCTTCTTATTTATTTAAAAATTACGTTTTTCAAATTATATTAAAATTAAAAAAAGGAATAATCGCCTACGACGTTAAATTTCTTTAACCCCAAAAAAGAAAATTTAAATTCCTTTAAAAACGCAAGTAGTAATCTAGATTTTGTTCTAATAATTAAGTGAAGGACAATAGCAAAGAAACTGATTTTACATAAAATCCAATTAATTCTAATGGCTTTTTATTTTGTAAAAAGCTAAAATTAAAACAACTTGTTTTTTAAGTCATAAATTAAAATAGTAATCCTTATTTAAACGGAAATTACTTTCCATAAACTGCTTATAATTCTAAATACAAGTGCTAATTATTCTGCATTTGATGCTCCAAAATCTTATTACTTTCTAACGATTTAAAAAAAAATCAACATGAAATCAAATTTACTCAATCAAAACCTGAAACAAACCATACTATTTGCTTTACTTTTATTGTTTATCAGCATAACAAGTGGTTACGGTCAAGAAAGTGGAACAGATGGAAATTATTGTCCTGGACCAGGTCTTCCAGGCGATGAATATGCAACTGGAGTCTTTTTTAATAATATAGTAAGTTCTTCCCCTTCTTCTACATGTCAAATTGGAACGATTCGGGCTAAAGTCGATACAAATAATCAAGTATTGAAGTTAGGAATGAATATTGGTAATGGAGGTTCGGCACTATTTCGACTATATTTAGATACAGATAACAATCCCTTAACTGGATTAACCTCAGACAATTTTGGAGGCACTTTAACTGTTGCCGGTGCTGAGATTATCCTAGAAATTAATTCGAATGCCTCTACATTCAAAGTATATTCGGGAGCCGGAAGTACCTTAACACCATTTCCTCTCCCACTCCCTACTGGACTTGAGGCTCATAGCGGGGGTACTGCTTGTAATGGTAGTGGAGCCACTTTTTTAGAATTTAATATTCCGTTTGGAAGTATTAATTTAAATATCTGCACCGCGAACAACCCTGGTGTAATTAATATTACCAAATTAGCATCGGTTAGTGGTAACTCTGCTAGTTCTAGTCGATGTATTGACACACCTTTAACATTTGGAATTCCATTAAAAGGATCTGTAGGACCAAGTACAACTGTTTGTTCAGGAACAAATAGTACAACCTTAACGGTTAGTGGTCTTACATCTGGATCTTCAATTATTAGATGGGAATATAGTGTTAATGGTGGAGCTTGGCAATCTGATTTGGCTAACACTACTTCTACTTATACTGCAACTAATTTAAACCTAACTACTAAATATAGAGCCGTATTTTCAAATTCTGGTTTATGTGGTGGAAATGGCATTGAAACAAGCGATGCAACAATTACGGTAACGCCATCACCTGTAGCCAATGCAGGACCTGATCAAACTAAATGTAATAATCCAATGTTCACTTTGGCAGCCGTTCCTACGGCTGGTAATGGAGCTTGGACTTTTGTTGGCGCATCTGGTACTGCAATAATTACTACTCCTACTTCTGCAAACTCTACAGTAACTTCGGTACCAACAGATATGAATATTACGCTGCGTTGGACAGAAACTAACGGAAACTGTAGTTCAACTGATGATCTGGTTATTAGAAATAATGCTCAGTCAATAGCTGCTGCAGGAGCTGATCAAACTAAATGTAATAATCCAATATTCACTTTGGCGGCCGTTCCTACGTCTGGTACTGGTGCTTGGACTTTTATTGGTGCATCTGGTACAGCGGTAATTACTACTCCAACTTCTGCAACGTCGACGGTAACTTCGGTACAAACAGATATGAATATCACGCTGCGTTGGACAGAAATTAACGGAAACTGTAGCTCGACTGATGATGTAGTTATTCGAAATAATGCACTTTCAATAGCTGCTGCAGGACCTGATCAAACTAAATGTAATAATCCAATGTTTACTTTGGCGGCCGTTCCTACTGTAGGTAATGGAGCTTGGACTTTTGTTGGAGCATCTGGTACAGCGGTAATTACTACTCCAACATCTGCAACTTCAACGGTAACTTCGGTGCCAACAGATATGAATATTACGCTGCGTTGGACGGAAACTAACGGAAACTGTAGTTCAACTGATGATATAATTATTAGAAATAATGCCCAATCAATCGCTGCTGCAGGAGCTGATCAAATTAAATGTAATAATCCAATGTTCACTTTGGCGGCCGTTCCTACGTCTGGTACTGGTGCTTGGACTTTTATTGGCGCATCTGGTACAGCGGTAATTACTAATCCAACATCTGCAACTTCAACGGTAACTTCGGTGCCAACAGATATGAATATTACGCTGCGTTGGACAGAAACTAATGGAAACTGTAGCTCGACTGATGATGTGGTCATCAGAAATAATGCCCAATCAATCGCTGCTGCAGGACCTGATCAAACTAAATGTAATAATCCAATGTTCACTTTGGCGGCCGTTCCTACTGTAGGTAATGGAGCTTGGACTTTTGTTGGCGCATCTGGTACAGCGGTAATTACTACGCCAACATCTGCAACTTCAACGGTAACTTCGGTACCAACAGATATGAATATTACGCTGCGTTGGACAGAAACTAATGGAAACTGTAGTTCAACTGATGATATAATTATAAGAAATAATGCCCAATCAATCGCTGCTGCAGGGCCTGATCAAACTAAATGTAATAATCCAATGTTCACTTTGGCGGCCGTTCCTACGTCCGGTACTGGTGCTTGGACTTTTATTGGCGCAGCTGGTACAGCGGTAATTACTACTCCTACTTCTGCAACTTCAACGGTAACTTCGGTACCAACAGATATGAATATTACGCTGCGTTGGACAGAAACTAATGGAAACTGTAGTTCAACTGATGATATAATTATAAGAAATAATGCCCAATCAATCGCTGCTGCAGGAGCTGATCAAACTAAATGTAATAATTCAATGTTCACTTTGGCGGCCGTTCCTACGTATGGTACTGGTGCTTGGACTTTTATTGGTGCATCTGGTACAGCGGTAATTACTACTCCAACTTCTGCAACTTCAACGGTAACTTCGGTACCAACAGATATGAATATTACGTTGCGTTGGACGGAAACTAATGGAAACTGTAGCTCGACTGATGATGTGGTCATCAGAAATAATGCCCAATCAATCGCTGCTGCAGGGCCTGATCAAACTAAATGTAATAATTCAATGTTCACTTTGGCGGCCGTTCCTACTGTAGGTAATGGAGCTTGGTCTTTTGTTGGTGCATCTGGTACAGCGGTAATTACTGCTCCTACTTCTGCAACTTCAACGGTAACTTCGGTACCAACAGATATGAATATTACGTTGCGTTGGACAGAAACTAATGGAAACTGTAGCTCGACTGATGATGTGGTCGTCAGAAATAATGCCCAATCAATCGCTGCTGCAGGGCCTGATCAAACTAAATGTAATAATTCAATGTTCACTTTGGCGGCCGTTCCTACTGTAGGTAATGGAGCTTGGACTTTTGTTGGTGCATCTGGTACTGCAATAATTACTACTCCTACTTCTGCAAACTCTCAAGTAACTTCGGTACCAACAGATATGAATATTACGCTACGTTGGACGGAAACTAATGGAAACTGTAGTTCAACTGATGATGTGGTTATTAGAAATAATGCCCAATCAATCGCTGCTGCAGGAGCTGATCAAACTAAATGTAATAATCCAATATTCACTTTGGCTGCCGTTCCTACATTAGGCACAGGTTCTTGGACTTTTGTTGGCGCATCTGGTACAGCGGTAATTACTACTCCAACATCTGCAACTTCAACGGTAACTTCGGTACCAACAGATATGAATATTACGCTACGTTGGACAGAAACTAATGGAAACTGTAGCTCGACTGATGATGTGGTCATCAGAAATAATGTCCAATCAATCGCTGCTGCAGGGCCAGATCAAACTAAATGTAATAATCCAATGTTCACTTTGGCGGCCGTTCCTACTGTAGGTAATGGAGCTTGGACTTTTGTTGGCGCATCTGGTACAGCGGTAATTACTAGTCCAACATCTGCAACTTCAACGGTAACTTCGATACCAACAGATATGAATATTACGCTACGTTGGACGGAAACTAATGGAAACTGTAGTTCAACTGATGATATAATTATAAGAAATAATGCCCAATCAATCGCTGCTGCGGGAGCTGATCAAACTAAATGTAATAATTCAATGTTCACTTTGGCTGCCGTTCCTACATTAGGCACAGGTTCTTGGACTTTTGTTGGCGCATCTGGTACAGCGGTAATTACTTCTCCAACTTCTGCAACTTCAATGGTAACTTCGGTACCAACAGATATGAATATTACGCTTCGTTGGACAGAAACTAATGGAAACTGTAGTTCAATTGATGATGTGGTCATCAGAAATAATGCACTTCCAACTATAGCAACAGCAGCTAGCGCAACGTCAGTTTGTTTCAGTGAAAATATACAGAGCACACCACTAACATACAATGCGACATCAGGAACACCCACTATGTATAGCATTGTTTGGGACGCTATTCCCTCAAATACTTTTGCTGCAGTTACAAATGTACCTTTGTTAACCAGCCCAATATCATTAGTTATTCCCGCTGGCACAGCTGCAGGCACTTACACAGGTACAATTACCGTAATAAATGCTAACGACTGCGTAAGTACTAGCAAAACATTTTCTGTAACAATAAATAAATGCGATATAGTTTTATTAAAAGAATCGAAACTAAACAGTAGTGGAAATTGTACAAGCCCAGAAGATACCATTACCTATACTTTTACTGTGACGAATCCAGGTACAGCACCGATTACGGATATTAAAATTACTGATGACTTATTAGATTCATCTAATCCTCTTGTGCCGATAATCTATACAAGTGGTGATAATGGAAACAATACCTTAGAGAATTCTGAAACTTGGATATATACGGCAATTTATCCAATATCACAAAATGACATTAACACAGGAAATGTTACCAACAACGCAACTGTGAACGGTAAAGTTTTAGGAAATGATGTTATGGGTGCTTCTAGTACTATAACAAGGTTATGCCAAAACCCTGATATTGAGATTATTAAATCAAATGACATTACAATAGGAGAAAACGGATGTGCAACACTTGTTGTTGGAGATATAGTGACCTATACCTTTACGGTGAAAAATTCCGGTAATGTGAGTTTAAATAATGTGAATGTAGT
>NZ_VOGZ02000014.1:0-42674 GCF_008033395.2 Flavobacterium sp. XN-5 | reverse complement strand
AAGAAAAAACATAGGTAATCACTTTTTACTCTACAAGATGTACTTGCTCGAGCGGATACGAATATATAGAAGTTCTGGAAAAGTATCAAAGAAGTTTGTGGACAATTTATATCAAACATATATTGATTTATATGGAAAGCCTGATTCATTAAAACAAATATTAAGAGTTGGAGTTAGAGATATTGAAGAAGACACATATCTGTCTGAAAAGAAAAAAAATGACAAAGAAAAAACCAACTCTACACAATTATTTTTTACTCCAACTCTGAACAAAGATTACTTAAATGGAAAAAAAGCTGTTTGGATAAAAGATAATTTTATATTAATATTTAATATTCCTACAATAAAAAAGCCACAAACTCCAAATGAAAAAGTTTATTATCAAAAAGACTATGATAGATCGATACTAATATCGTACGAAATGAAATCATACACAGAAGAATTGATTCGATTAAAAGATTCAATATCGAAAGGCTTAAACCCAAACGACATTATTCAGTTCAATATAGTATCTTCAAATTTTACTAATTCAAATCAATTATTAATTAAATTAAGTAGTGTTAGTTTAAAAGACACGAGAAAAGCTGATTTTTTAACAGACAAAATCAAAGGATTTAAATATCGGATATTAATAAAAGATTCTTACAATGAGTTAATTTTCAGAAAAGATAATTTAGAATATCAATTTGAGCAAACGCTTGGAGATAATGGAAACGGCGAAATCAGCGTTGATGAAATGTACCCATATTACAAAGATTTATTGATTGATTTAAACACAGAAATCCCTCAAAATAAAAAAACAAATTTTAAAGTTATTACAGAAATCGAAGAATTAAGATTAGAAGATGGACGTGTAATAAAATAACAGTAAAAGAATTTTATGAAATACTTTAAAGAAAATAAAGATTGGGAATACAATTCAAGAATTTTATCAGATGATAACATATGGTTATACTATGGTGAAGGATATAAATTAACAATTGATTTGATTGAAAAACAAATTCTTGAAACTGATAGAACAAACCAAGATTTTTTTATTTATCCTTATTGCTATATAATTAGACATTACATAGAGATTCGTTTAAAAGAAGTCGTTTTTGAAGGCAATAAAATTATTGGAAAAGAATTACCTTTAAAACTAAATCACGATTTATCAAAATTATGGAAAGAATCACAAGAGGTTTTAGAAAATGTTTGGAAAGAAAGTTTCGAAAAAGCACCTGATAATATTTCACAATTCATCAATGAATTTCATTCGATTGACGTTAAATCAGATAGTTTTAGATACCCAATAGACAAAGAAGGAAAAATAAATTTGGGAAAAATAAAAGGTATAAATTTTAAGCAACTTTCAGAAATCGTTAATGAAGTAAAATACTATTTAGATGGTATTACTGATGGACTTGCAGTATTAAAAGACGAATCAAAAAATAAAAGCAAAATAGAAACAGAAAAAAATACGGCTGGTAACAGCTAGAGTTTCGTTGCGTGCGTAGCACGAACAATGAAACTCCGGTTGAACGGAACTGGAGGTAGTTTAAAAAGGTTTTTTAAGCTGTTGAATTTGTATACTGGAGTAATAATAACCAAAAAAAGATGCCGCAGGGCATTTTTTTTTGGTTATTATATTCCCTTAAAAACATATTTAATTAAGTTTGATTTTTAGAATTTAATTTGGACAAACTGCTAATAAATCAGCCTCTAACTGCTCAATTGTACTCCATTCTGAACAGTTTGGTGGGATTGCCTCCTCATGATTTATTAATGATTTCAGTAATTTTTCAACTATATCAAATTTTGCCGCATCCGTTGAAATAGTCTGTAATGCATTATATGGTTTGTTCAACTTAATTTCTTCCCCAAAATATGCTTCTTCAAAATTTGGAAGAGACGCAAGCAATCTTACCTTAGTTCCTTCTGGGCTCGCAGCTACTGAATTCAAAATGTTCGGATTGTTTCCCCATGCTGGACTTTTTTTAATCCCATCTTTTGCTAAAACCCGATCTGAATCATGTAACACTGAATAATTTGCACCAAATTGATTTAAGATTTTTACTAGTGATACAATTGTAGCTTTTCCTCGAGCTCGAATAATATGTACATCTTTATATAGCTCTGGTTTTCTATTCTTTATATAGTTGAATGCAGTATATTCTGTGTCACCTTCAACAATTATTACTTTTCCACCGAAAAAGAATTCAGCGACGTAAGGATCACATAGATTAAGTAATTTAAGATTTGCCATATCGTCAAGATCAAGTTTGGCTTTTTTGGGTCTAAAAACTGTAGTCCCTTTAATTTCTCCAGCATCATTCTTTTCAACGCGTACAATACTTGTATTATTACGAGAAAAGTCTATAAAAACTGGTGAATGTGTTGTTACCATTACTTGCCAATTTCCTCCCGTAGGCAAACTGTACAATACATTACATGCCTCGCGTATGGCATTAGGATGTAAACAAATTTCTGGTTCATCCAATAGCAGCAAATGAGGTCTGCTTGGTTTACCGTCTTCTCTAACTTTTTGGTTTATTTCAGAAACGTATTTAAGTGCTGTCCAAAGTAGCGTACGTCTTGCACCACTTCCCTGTTTTTCAATAGAGCTTTGATAGCCATCTTTAGGTCCCATAGTCAAATCTGCATCTGGAGATAGGAACTTGAGATCAATTTGTTCACTTACCTTAGCATCAAAATTAACTTCATAATTTGGAAAAATATTAGAAATCAAATTTGAAAGTTCAACATTTGCTTTATCAATTTGTTCACGGGATTCATCGACAATTTTACTTTGCAGCTGCCCGACTTTTTGTAAAAGTTGTTGATATTCATTTTCTGCATCTGCATCAGCTGCCTGCATGCCCTTTATTTTGTCTTGGATTCCAGACAAAATAATTTTCTTAATAGCATCAGTCTGAGATTCGGGAGTATCAAATGCCTTGACTGAATGCGGGTCAGGTCTTCTCAAGTTCGCAATATTTGCAGGTCCAAAAGGGAAACTCTTTTCGTGCCAGTCATTAATATTGATATCCCATCCTTGTCTTTCAGGAAGGATATTATCTTTTTTCCAGGTCCATTTTTCCTTTACAAGCCACCCGTCTTCAAATTTTTGAATCCATTGAGCACCGACTCTTTCGTCGTAAATTATTGTGTGCAGTTCAATTTGAGGTAGATTATTTTCATCAAGTTTTCTATTCGGAAAATCATCAATGCTTAGTTTAGAGGCATTGGAACCATCAGACATTGCAATTTCATAAGCACGTAGTAATGAACTTTTGCCTACATTATTGGGGCCAACAAGTACAACGATTTCATCCAAATCGATTTCAACACCTGTTGATCCTATACAGCGAAAATTCTTTACAATCAATTTTGTCAGCCTTGGTCTAGGCATTGATAACATTATTTCTTCTTCTTCTCCAGTATTTTTTTTTGCCATGATAAATTATTTATTTAATCCAAAATACAAAAAATCGTATAAAATGAATTTACATTAGTCATAATAATCGATAAAGTACATTCAAAACCGACGGAATACATAAAGTTGATTGATGGGAACATCTTTTTATATGATTGTAATTATCGTTACACACTTTTTTATGTGTAAAAATTCAGACTCAAATCTATTTTTTTTAATCTTTTATCATAGGAATTTTAGAGTCTTTGATTGAATCCTTTACAAACTCTTTTCTTATTCTTTTGTTTCCAATACAGGCAGTGTCATCTAGCAAATCTTCAAATCTAAAAATTCTTATTTCGTTTTGTCTATGTTTGCCATTTCTGTCCTTAGCGGATTTATAATACCTAACAAATATATATTTATCATTTGAATAAAGTATTTCAAAATTAGCTGAGTCTTCTACTTTTTCAGCTTTACAAATTAAGTTATCTACATTTTTTAATTCAGCAGGCAACAAAAAAACATTGTGGAATTGGACCATAAAAGAAATTAGCATTATGATCTGAACACTTATAAAAACGATGCTTATATTAGAAGCAACCTTTTTTAAATGATTTAGTATCTCAATATCTTTACAATGCAATACTGAATAACCTAAAAAGGCAAAAGCAAAGAGTGTAATTACTATATTTACAGGTAAGTAAAGAAATAAACTTATAAGACTTTCAATGTTTTTTATAAAATAATTATTGCAATATGCCACTAAAACAATACACCCAAAAAATAACAAGATAAATAGTATTGCAAATAAAGCATTCCCTTTTTTTATAGTAACATTATTTTCAACTTCCTCATCATCATTATCAAGTTTCTTCCAAAAATAGAATAGAATAAAAACTGAAATTGTAAATATTATTAAAAACAATAGTATTAGTAATCCATCAGGTATAATTTGACTTACTGAAAAAAATCTTATAAATGAAAACGAAATCCTTGAAAGTTCAATTAATTGCCACAAACCTCCCAATAGAGCGGGTAGAATGATTATTAAATTCAGATTATTTTTTAAATACTTTAGAGGTGATTTTTTAAAGGTTCTATATATTTCTATAAGTTCATTCATTTGATTTAATTTTTATTCTGTGGGAAATTAACAAATATTGAATTCTAAAACTAATATGTCGCAATTACTGTATAAAAACTTTGAACAATAAGTAAGATCTTGTGTGAGCCGCAAGCCCAAACATAAAGTTGTTGTTGAACGAAACCCATCATTATCAGCTTTAGGGGCCTTGATGGGCGTTGTAATTTTGCGAAAGGAATTTTAAAATATTTTTGGTTAGAGAAGGTGTTGTGATAACTATGCTTATAGATATTAAAAAAGATGCTGAGAGGTGTCTTTGTTATTTCTACGCATAATTGTATATGAAGAAAGTTTTCTATTATGTTTTAATTTAAATCAAATATCACTAAAAGTGGGTATTGTAACAATAGTTTTAAAAGTCTTTATTTACGAACTAGAAGATATAGCTTGAAATATGGTAAAACTTTAAAAAAAGCATTACTTGTTGATGTTATATACAAGTTACCAGCAAGCGGTAAATAAATACTGGAAATATAATTAATAAGTATTTAAAATTCAGAATAATACATTGACTTAAAAAAAAATATGAAAACTGGAATTAGAAATTACAAAGAAATCACAAAAGAATTAAAAGTAAACTATCCAAAATTAACAGAGTATGAAGTTTTAACTTTAGCTATTCAGATTGAAAGAAATGAGATTTTAGAAAATGGTCTTGTTGTAAGTACAAATGATAAGACACCTAGCGGTATCGAAGCCATTTCAATCGCTCTAGGTTATACTGATAGTGAACCTAGAAATACAGTTGCTAATATTTTAACTGAAATAGCGAATAAAGAATAAATGCCAGCTGGTGACAGCCATTAGCTAGCTGGAATTTAGTGGAATTACCATTTCGCATCAAGTTTTCGTTAAGCCGAAAATTGAGCGGTTACGAATTTCCAGCCATCTCAAAGTGGCATAACGTGTGTGACTTGAACAATCAGCCTTGTCTGATTGGTGCTTTAAGACAGATGAGAGTAGGTCTCTCAGTGACGATTTTCAGGAATAGTTACTAAACCACCTTATGCTGCGAGTATTGGAAACATGCTGGTGGTGAGCGATAGGGAAAAACGGAAGCTATGACTTCTGTAGGTACGAATACATTGAGCTGAACGCAAGTGAACCAATGACGAAGCCTCGTAAGCGCAATAAATGATGTCCAAAATAGGTAGTTACGTTTGTACCTTTGACAAGAGTGTATCGGAAACCTGATTACTGGGTACACGGCATCCGGGGTTAAGTTGGCAGGACAGGTATTCAGGCTGTTTTAAGGAACAAGTGAACTCTACATCGTTCTGTAAAATCTTTTAGAGGAAGCAGACAAGAAAGGATGTGCTTGAGATGTAGGGGGCAGACTTAGTTGTAGTAGTGCAGAAGTTTTTGTAATGAAAATGGAGCGAAGGGCTAAGCATGTTTGGTTTCAAAATAATTTACAACCGTAAAAGGAATGATTGATTACTATGAGACAAAATCACAGCCAATAACCAAAGTAATGGTTTGGCAGGCATACAAGGAGGTAAAATCCAATGCTGGAAGTGGTGGAATAGACAAAATGAGTTGGGAATATTTGCAACAAAATGCAAGTACCGAACTCTATTTGCTATGGAATCGCTTAAGTTCTGGGAGTTACTTTCCAAAACCCGTCAAGCAAGTTGCAATACCTAAGAAAGGAGGTGGAGAGCGCCTACTTGGCATTCCTACAATTCTAGACCGTATTGCTCAACAAGTAGCAAGAAGACATTTAGAACGAATTTTAGAACCTAAATTCCACCCGAGTTCCTTTGGGTATCGCCCAAAGCGCAATTGTCATCAGGCAGTAGAACAAGCTCTTGCCCATTCGTATAACCACGATTTTGCTATAGATTTGGACATCAAAGGATTCTTTGACAACATCGACCACGATCTTATGCTTAAAGCATTGGGTCATTATTGTTCTGATAAGTGGATTTTGATGTATACAGAAAGATGGCTCAAGGCAGGCGTTGTACAGCAAGACGGAAACTTTAGTCCGTCGCTCTCAGGTACACCGCAGGGCGGAGTAATTAGTCCAATTTTAGCCAATTTATTTCTACATGTAGTATTTGATAAATGGATGGACAAAATTCACCCTCAAAAACCCTTCGAGCGGTATGCAGATGACATTGTTGTGCATTGCAAAACCGAAAAGCAAGCGAAATTTATGTTGCGACAAATACAAGAGCGTATGAAATCGTGTAAACTTCAGTTGCATGAGCAGAAAAGTAAAATCGTAAATCTGCGGGGATTCTCATTGGAGAAGTATCCAAAAGGATTTGACTTTTTAGGCTTCACAATCAAACCACGACCTTATAAAGTGAAAGGAACAGGAGTTATAAAATCCATCCCTTGTATTTGTGTTAGTCAAAAGTCCAAGTCCAGTATTATGGAGAAATTCAGGGAAATGAATCTTCACAAACGCAGAAAACCTTTGGAGCAAATTGCCAACGAAATCAATCCAGTACTGCGTGGTATCATTAATTACTACCACCATTTTTGGAAAGATGATATCCGTATGGTGTGGTTTCAGCTCAATGCACGGTTGCTTAAATGGGTAAAATGGGAAAAGGATTTGTATAAAAAGGCTTCAGTTCGATACTTAAAAACAAGGTATGATGAAAAACCTTGGTTATTTGCACATTGGTTGTTGGTATATCCATAAATTAAATTTAGTGTGATTTATTAACATGAAGAGCCGTATGAAGGGAGACTTTCACGTATGGTTCCGTGAGAACGTATGGCTGAAATTCCCTTGCGTGACTCGATTGTAGGCAACCCTATGACGACACAACAACAATCAAATAATTAACAATATACCAGGACAACTTTTAGAAACTTTAAATAAGACGCAACAAGTCAAAGCTGTAATAAGTATTAATCGACTAAATACTAAAGCTTATCTACTAGAGCCCTAATCTTACCTACTTGTTTATTTTTTTCCAAATAGTCTTGATAACTTGCCTGAGCATGAGCAATTAATTGATCATAAGTTATAACACGAGCATTGGTTGATCGTAGACTATTATTTGTTGCATTAATGTCTTCTAATGCATCTTTTCCTACAACACATATTGATTCAATAGTAGGGGAGGGAAATCCTGTATTTATTAAACAATTCCGCAGCGCACTTTCGTATTTCTGAACCTGATCAAGTAAAATCCCAGTTGTAATTTTGTATCCAGCAACGTATCTTTTTAATTCAATTATTATATGCTTATTTGTTGCATTTCTATATCTAATATCAATTCTACCTTTTTGTTCATCAGCAGATAATTTAGAGGTAACTTTTCCAAATTCATCCTTAACCGTTTTCTCTAAATGTTCTGTTCCCTCTGTCGCTCGATCCCATGAAGCATCTAAAAGCCACAAATTATTAAAAAGATGTTCCTGTAATATTTTCTCCTTATCATTATCACTTACGCTTTTTATAAGTTTATTAATTACCTCAACTCTTTGGCTTGCAATATCATAATATAAAGTTGCTTCAATATCTTGCATTTCTGAAAAAATACTTCCAAAAAGATGTAAATTGTCACCATTTAAATTTTTAATTTCAGATAATTTTTCCGCAACCCTTAATCTTTCAAATGCTAAAATCCCAAACTTATATACCTCTTTTTTCTTAACTATATCCTTATCAAAATGCAAATTTTCTATTACGGAAAATAAGGTTTTGGCATGTTTTTTATTATCTCCTCTTTGCAGATTGTACCACTCATTTAACTCTGGGATTTGAGCTACCGCTTTATCCTTCGCATTATCAAGTCTCAAACTTGACCATTTTGATTGAATCGACTTTAATAAAGGTTGCACATGACCTAATAGCTTTTGAAATCTTTCATCATTTTCATTAAATTGCTGTCTATTAGTTGTTGCAATATCTCTATCCTTATCATCATCTAAAAAATCGGCATGTAATTCACCTATCAAATAACTTGCATAAAGTCCACCTTCGTTGTAATATGATAATAAGTCTTCTTGCGCCAATTTTCCACGGATGAATATACTTATTTTATTGTTATTATCACTTCCATCTCTTAAATCACTTGGTTTGTCAACACTTGCAATCCATCCACTTATGACTAACCTATCATCAATTTTACCGTTTAGGGGTTGTTGAATTTTGATATTCGTAAACTTAGATAAAGTTGTTATATCAAAATCTCCGACAGGCCACAAAAATTCTAGTTTTTTATAAAATTGTCTATCATCAATTGTTAGTTTTTTTGAATTTATTGTGATATCAAAAGAATGTTTTCCTTGTAGAAGGACAAAACGACTTGCTAAACGAGTTCTTAAATATGACTCGGTTCTATTTATTTCTCTGGGAAAATCTGATATTATTATTTTCGTACCATGCGGTTCGGAGAAATCAATATAACTAATTTCTTCGGGATTGTATTTGCCGTTATTTTGCTTAATTTGTCTTTCCAATTCAGACTTCTCCAATTTTAGTGCATTTCCAACATTATTTTTAGACTTAGAATGTATTTCAATAACATTTGCAATTGATAATAAAGAAAGTTTTCCAATGCCTTTTCGTCCCATTACTGGTCTTGAGAATCTTTTTGATAAATTCTCACCATTTTCCCTTTTTTGATACCCTACTGTCAGAAATTTTTCGTTTATTTCTTCTAAAGACATACCATTACCATTATCAAAAATTATAATTTTATCGCTTTCCTGTGATATTGTTATATTAACATTTGTTGCGTCGGCATCATAACTATTGGCGATTACCTCTGAAAGTACTGCAGGCGTATTGCTATATAAATTAAGTCCTAAATGATTAAGAACATTTAGGTTTAACGTCATTGAGTATTTTTCCATAAAAATTAGATTTGTATTTGTACAAGAGATAAATTATTCGTTGTCGTAGATCTCCAGATGCTTTTTGATTGATTTGGCAATTACTTGACCTAATCGCGCTGGAACAGCATTACCTATATGTCTGCATATACTAATGGTTGACATCGTTGTACTAGGATCATAAAATTGATAATTTTCTGGAAATGATTGTAATATTGCAGCTTCTCTCATCGTGATAGCTCTATGTTGTTCTGGATGTCCGAAACGACCATTTCCTAGACCAATGCATTGAGTCGTAAGGGTTGGCGCAACATCATCCCAATGCATGCGTCCATAGACATCTCTGAATGTCCTTCCGCTTTCTTTCTTATGGCATTCCAAAAGTAATTCCGGTTGCCAATCACGCCATCCTCCGCCGGGAGGGGTAGCCATGATTCTTCTTTTGTTAATAGGATTTAATTTTCTTGTACGATGCAGTTTATCGTTTTTATATTCCACTCCATCTTCAATAGGAGGAAGGTGTCCGATAGCTTGCCTTACTGTTATTTTATTGTTTTTATGAGTTGGCTCGATTATTTGTATTTCCGCAAATTTAGATGCAAAAAGAACTAAACGATTTCTCCTTTGCGGCACACCATAATCTTGTGCTGAAACAATACTATATGTTACATGATATTTCAGGTTTCTAAGATTTGCTACAAAATCTCTAAAAACCGTTCCACTATCGTATTTTAATAAATTGGGAACATTCTCCATTGATATGATATCAGGTCTTACATCATTTATAATTCTACTAAAACTATAAAGAAGTTTCCATTTATCATTGGTTTCTTTATTTTTGGAATATGTTGAAAAAGCTTGACAAGGAGCACATCCAACTAAAATTTTTAACGATTTTCCGGGATAGAGAGCTGTTATGCTATCTGAATGCATCGTGATGAGGTTTTCGTGTAAAAAAGTAGAATTATTATTAGTCTCAAAAGCATATTTACAAGTACTATCAAAATCGATTCCAGCAATGACATTGAATCCCTCAGTTTTGAATCCGTGGGTAAGTCCACCAACTCCACAAAATAGGTCCACAATATTATATTTTTTTCCCATGCAAATTCAATTATATTTTATACAAATGAAACAAAAATACGGAAGAAGTTGTGAAAAAAAACGCAAGCTCGAAATATAAATCAAATTTTTTTTTTTTAATCAAGTTTTCAATTAACAATGAAATTATTTGAGTACCGCATTTTTGTTAATTTTATTATAATTTCCCATGTTACTTCACGAATTAAAATTCGACGAAGTAAATCCTTATCATCCCTCATTAGGAAGCAGACTTCTATGTAATTTCCTAAACACTTATGAAAACGATTCATGAGTAAGGGGAACTGTTTCCACTATATTTACACAGTAAAATCACTGAAAAACACATCTATGTAAGTACGAAAAGCTCTCTGTAATATTTAAAAGCATTCTTAATATTTTGTAATAAAAATATTATTTATAAATTTGGTTATAATAATGCACTATTTTATAACGACTATGTATTAGTTATAAACACTAGCATAAAAAAAATGAGGAAAATTCAATAAATTAGCCCAACTAATGATAAATTATTTTTGTAAAAAGTGGAAAGCAATAAAAAGAGCGAAAAATATACGTAGGAACAGAAACAAAATCCCTCCATATCTTAAAAATAATAGTTTTGAAGAAGAAATAAATTATAAACTGTGGTCAACAAAAGGTGCAAGATTCACAGCTAGTCACAGGAATCATATTTTAAATAAATTATCTTCTAAATCAATAGGATATTTATCTGCATATTTAATAATTATTGGAATTGTTAATTTGTACAATATTGATTTATTAGGTATCAAAATACTAGATAATCAAGTTGGTTTTATTTCTACTGCATTTTCTGTTCTTATACTTCTTTTTAGTCAACTTGAAAGTTCTGAAAATTTCTCTCTAAAATCAGAAAGATATCATAATTGTTCTTTAGACATTTCTGAACTTTATAATAGAGCAAGATTTACAAAAAACTTCACAGAAAATCCCATAATTAAACAAAATGAACTTTTACAAATAAGCTTTGAATACGAATCAATTCTTAAAAAATATGAAAACCATTTACCAATAGATTATTTACAATTTCAGCTAACTAAACCCGAATATTTTGGTTTAAATTTCATTATGATAAAATGGATTTGGCTGAAATATTATATAAAAGTATATGCTATCTATCACATCTTGATATTTGGACCATTAATTACATTATTTTACATAGCATTTTCAAGTAATTAGTATTCCTAAATGCTAAGCGTTCGTTGCGTCCACAGTACATTCATTTAAACGACTGATCTATAAAAAAAAACAGGGTAATGTATAAGACTTCATATTATCTACAAGACTCAACAAGAAGTTGTTGGTAAGTGAGGCTTATGATTTTTAATAAGCTATAGGTTTTTATACTGGAATAATATTATAATGGGAAATGATGTTAAGACGTAAGCGCCCAGCCAAGTACATCTTGTTTGTTTAAATAAAAAGATTCCGCTGCAAAGTACACCACTTTTGTGAAGTAAAAACTCAGATCAATGACCAGTGGATATTTTGGTTCGATTTGTTCCACTTATTCTGGTAAAAATGAACAGATTGATGTAAACACCGAAGAACCACATCTTATTTGCCTAGATAAGTTTCTTGTAATTGTGAGGGAATAAATCGGAGATGTTCTTGTGGTTTATCGATTGAATATTCTCAAGAGTATACTTGAGCCATTCGAACGGGTTTACCTCGTGCTTTTTGCAGTTAGTAAAAAAAGGTATACGCCATAGCACCGCCGGATCTGCAAAGTATGTACTTTAGATAAGTAATTTTGTTGTAAGTGTTGCGCAAATGTCTTTGACTTTGAGCAATTTTTTAATATCATGATTAAAATTAAAACCCCACATTTTTCACAAAGTATGATCTGCTGTTGTGAATTGATTTCAAAATTGTATTTTAGTTTATAATTCCCAACTTACTACAGCTAATCGAAGGCTGACGGAAAGAGTTTAAATTATAGTTGAAATCCTATATATTTACTTTCTAGTTATCAAAATAATGTTCGTTTAAAGGTTTTTAGAAGAAATGACCTTATGAGAGATTAAATTAATGTAAATATATGATTAACGAAAAAGACTTTAGAACTGTATTACTCATCTTGATAATTTCATTTGTTATTCCATTAATAATAGTAAATGAAGGCGCGGCAATTTTTGGAATTTCTAATCGCTTAAGTCAATATTTTAGTTACAGTCTGGCTGTTATTTGTTTTATTGCAACTTTAAAGAAACCTTGGTTACCAAAGTTTTTAGGAATTTACATTGGCGGGAATTACGAAGGTTCTTCACAAAGAATTACTAGTAATTTAGAAGAAGGTAGAGAAGAATATAACAAAATAACAATTATACAATCGCTGATATCAGTTAAGCTTCATGGTGTTTCATATGATCTCAATGGTAACCAAAATGCAATCTATGATGGTTATCTTATCGAGGGTGAAAATAAAAGTTTTAGATTCTACGTCAAAATTAAAACCACTCACAATGAAAGAGTTGGACTTATAGACCTTAACTTTAACGATAACCCTATTACAGGATTTGGCACAAGTATCGAAACTAGTGGATCTACGAAATGGCGTTTTGCATTAGAAAAGAAACAAACCACGACATAGCAACTAAGTTTTGGTTGCATATAGCACGAACTATGAAAGCTCAGGTGAACGGAATGGAGGTTAGAAAGAAAAATAATTGTGGTTTAATCCCATCTATTTACTTTCTAATTTAACAAAAAAAGTTACGTGTGAAGGTTTTTAGACGAACTGACGTCAAACTGTCTAATAGCTTCTTTATCACCTGTTAACTTATTTGTATTAAAAAACGCTCAAAACATTTCCGTAATTCATTGATTTTCTGTATATTTAATAATTAAATTCATCAATGGAACCAACAGAAACCAACTCCCGCTTTTTGCCTCATCGATTGATGATGCCATTGCGCAAGACAACGAAATCAGGCTCATTGACCTTTTTGTGGATAGTTTAAAACTCGCTGATTTTGGATTCACTTTCGATTTTGTCGAAAACGGAAGACCCGCTTATCACCCTTCGGATTTACTCAAACTCTTTATTTACGGCTACCTCATTCGCATGCGTTCTTCCAGAACTTTGGAGAAAGAATGCAATCGAAACATTGAACTCATGTGGCTTTTGAAAGGTTTGGTTCCAGATCATAATACCATTGCTAATTTTAGAAAAGACAATCCCAAAGCCATTGCTCGCGTTTTCCGTGCAACTGTAAAAATGGCCTCGCACTTTGAACTCATTGGAAGTACTTTGGTTGCGGGAGACAGCACCAAGCTTAGAGCACAGAACTCCAAGAAGAATAATTTTAATTCCAATAAGATTGAGCGTCACATTGCCTATATTGATGCTAAGCTCGAAGAGTACAACTCAGCTCTAGCCAAAGAAGACAGTGATACTCAATACAAACAAATAATAGAAAATAAAATTAAAAAACACACCGTTCAGAAGCAAAAATATATCGGTTATCAAAACACAATTCAGACCACTGGCGTTACCCAAATCTCTACTTCAGATCCCGATACTAGACAAATCATGACCCGAAACAACATATCGGAAGTGGCGTACAGCGTACAAACTACCGTTGACGCATTACACAATATCCCCATTGATTTCAAGGTTACTAATGAAAATGATGCCAAAGCTATGGGAGGCATGTTACGTCGTAGTAAAACCATTTTAGGACATAACCATTTTACCGCCATTTATGACAAAGGGTATCACACCGGAGGCGAGTTTGCATATGCAGACAGACTAGGTATTGATGTTCTGGTTGCTATTCCAGATGTAGCTTCGCATGCACCTGATCCTGCTTTTGATGCAAAATATTTTATATACAACAAACAAACCGATTCCTACATTTGTCCCGCAAAGGAAATACTTGTCACTAATGGAAGATGGTATACTAAAAGCAGAGGGAAATGGAGCAACCAAATGAAGCATTACAAAACTAAAGCCTGTTTAAGTTGTGCTTTTTTCAAACAATGTACTCAAAACAAATACGGCCGATTAATAGAACGCTCAGAGTATGCGGATTTGATTTATCAAAACAAAGTTCGAATCGAAAACAATTATGAAACCTACCGTAGGCGGCAAGCTATTGTAGAACATCCTTACGGAGTGATAAAACGTCAATGGGATTTTTACTATATCATGACTAAGAAAACCATTAAACACGCCTCGGCCGATGTAGGATTGATTTTTACAGCCTATAACCTGCGTCGAATTTTTAATCTGATTGACCAAAATCTACTAAAACAATATCTAAAAATATTGGCTTTATATTTAAGAGCTCTAAAAGCCACTTTTAACGCTTTTTACGACTCCTTTTTTGAAAAACTAAATCAAATTTCTTTTTTCAAAAAGAGAAATAATTGCAGCTTAAAATCACCTATATTTACTTTCTAATTAACAAAAATCAGTTCGTTTAGAGGTTTTTAGACGTACTGACGTTAGCAGCAAATTTTTGAACCTTCAAATCCAAAAACCCGATTGAACATGAATGAACTTATCGGTTTTAAAAATATTAATAGAATTTCCGATATAAATCAACTTAAGAGAGAATTGCTTTTGTTTGATAAGCTTTTTATTGTCGGTTATAATGAATATCAAGAAGTTTTCCATGATAGAGGCTTTAACAACACTAACGAATTATTGGAAAAGAAAGGTCTAATACCGCTTAATGACTTCATAATATATCAAGGGTATATTTTCATGAAGGAAAAAATAAATGAATTAGGAGGTGTAGAAAAATATTATGAAACAACTAAAACACCAGACAGGGAATTTCGTAATCAAAACTTAGAGTATTTGTTTGAACAAGGAAAATTAATTTCTGACTATTCAAAATTGGAAAAGAATAGTGACTATCATAAAACTTATTCTAAATTCTCGCCATTACTTGAGCAAAAAATAAAATTAAGTACGGAAAGAAAAATTGATGACTATTTTGACTTATGTAATTTATCTCACGATTTGAAAACAAGAATAGTTACATCATCTACTAAAATTCAAAGGTCGACATTGATTACTTGTGAATCCTCAATATACAATGTAGAAAGTCTAACACCTTTAAAAGAACAAGTGTATAATTTAATTTTAGAGGATTTTCCTATCATCGAGGTTAAAAATCTCAGTTGGGAGCAAATTTTTGATTTTAAAAGCGATCCTGAATCTTATAATTCAATATGGAGTTTACGTAATTGGATTAGTAAAATTTCAAGTTCCGCAAAAAATATTTCTGAAATTGAGGAAGAATATCGTGAGTTAAAATACAAATATGAACAATCTATAAAAATTCATAAGTTAAAGACAAGTAGTAGTGTATTTCAAACAACCATTCAAACTGGAGCGGAACTTTTAGAAAATATTGCAAGATTAAAATTTAGCAAAGTAGCTGACTTACTTTTTAAATTTCGCGAGAATCAAATATCATTAATGGAAAACGAACTCAAAGCGGAAGGAAATCAACTTTCTTACTTATTCAAAATGAAGGAATTAAATTAAAACTGCTGCTAATAAGTAAGACTTCATGCGGTCTGCAAGACCCAGCAAGAAGTCGCTGTTGAACGAAACCCGTCGTTATCAGCTTTGAGGAGCTTAATGGGTGTTTCAACTTATAGGGATTGCTTTCGTATTTTACTTTTTACAAATCAAACTCTGAATCGTAATGCTACAACGGATTTGGGCAATTGGTTTAATTTGAATATAGTTTTATACCCGCAAATTTAATGGATATCTGAAAAGTAGGTTTCCTTTTCCATACTAACAAAAAACAGATGCAAAAAGCAACGAGGGCAAATTTCACCTTCAAAAACAAAACGAGAGTAAATTTTTCATAAATTTACACTTGTACATGAAACGAGAGTAAATAACACCCTTGTTCAAAAAACAAAATTATGAGCGAGAAAGCGACATACAATCCTGAGATACCCTATAACGATTTACCGCTATTGCCGCCACAAGCGGAAATAGAGAGCACTAGAATTCTCAAAAAAACAATTACAGCAAGTAGAGCATTATCAGAATTAAAGGGAGCAATAACTAACTTGCCAAACGCAACGCTTTTCATCGACACTATCAATTTACAGGAAGCACAGGCGAGTTCGGCCATTGAGAACATCATTACCACACAGGATGAATTATTTAAAGCATCGATAGCAGAAAAGAGAAATGATAACCCGGCAACCAAAGAGGTAATGCATTACAAAGATGCCTTATGGTATGGAGTAGAGCAAATAGAAAAACGACCAATCTTGACCACAAATCTTTTTGTGGCTTTAATGCAAATTATAAAAGAAAACCAGTCAGGAATTCGCAATGCACCGGGAACACAACTGAAAAACCCAGCCACGGGCAAAGTAGTTTATACACCTCCCGAAGGAGAACAAATAATTAGAGAAAAACTCAAAAATCTGGAAGACTTCATTCATGCTGAAGATGCTATTGATCCATTGGTAAAAATGGCAATCATACATTACCAATTTGAAGCGATACATCCTTTTTTCGATGGAAATGGTCGGACAGGAAGAATCATTTTGTTGTTGTATTTAAATATGGCTGAATTATTAAGTTTACCAGCTTTGTATTTGAGTAATTACATAATTGAGCACAAAGACCAATACTACACTAACTTGCGAAAAGTAACCGAGGACGGAAACTGGGAAGACTGGATTCTCTATATGTTAGATATGATAGAACAAACGGCTTTAAAAGGTAGAAATCAAATTACATCCATAGAAAACTTAATGAGAGAAATGGGTAAGGAGATACAGCAGAGACTGCCAAAAGTATATTCTAAAGACTTGATGGAGGAACTTTTCATATTGCCATATACTAAAAGAAACCAACTTGAAAAAGCGGGACTGGGGAATCTAAAAACCGTTGGAAATTACTTAAAGGAATTGGAATTGGAAGGATTTTTAAAGAGTGAACAGGTAGGAAAAGAAAAGTTGTATTTGAATTTTAGGTTATTAGAAATTTTGAGATTAAAATAAAAAAATAATACATTAATAACCTGTATAATTATTTTAGGACGGGTCAATCTCTTATTAAAGGCATGGATAAAGCATAGATAAAGCATAGATAAAGCATAGATAGTGTATGGATAATGCATACTAAGTTTTGTATTTGTTATAATTTTAATCTCTGTTACGGTTTTAAAGCCTAGTTTACTATTACCATTAATCGAATGTCGATTAGAAGAGCTTTTAATTGTGGTTTATATCCTATATATTTAACTTCTATTTAACAAAATAAAGTCGTTAGGAAGTTTTTATCCCGGCGCTTCGGGATATGGTATAATTTCCCTTACCCACAAAGTTAATTTTTATAGGGACTTGAACTTTGGCTGCCGCCAAGATACCAAGCAGGTGGAGCACGCTGTCAGGCAGGCTAGAGGGAGGAGTAATTAGTCCATTACTGGCAAATCTATTTCTTTACGTTGATGTGACAAATGGATGGAAAAGTGCCATCCCCTGATTACTTAAATAGGTAAAATGGGAACGAGATTTGTATAAAAAGGTATCTGTTCGATACTTAAAAACAAAGTATAATGAAAAACCTACGTTATTTGTACATTGGTTGTTGGAATATCCATAAATAGAATTAAATTTCGTGTGATTTATTAACATGAAGAGCCGTATGAAGGGAGACTTTCACGTACGGTTCCGTGAGAACGTAGGGGTGAAATTCCCTTGCGTGACTCGATTATGCGACACCCCAAAATACCCGCACAAAACAAAAGTAAAAGCCAAAAACAAACAATCAAATTTGCAAAATTCAAAATGACGACTTATATTTGACAAATGTTGTCAAGTAAAATTATTCATATGGAAACAGTCGGACAAATAATCAGAGCAAAAAGAGAAAGTTTAGGTTTACTACTTCGGCAAGTAGCATCTTATCTCGACATTGACCAAGCTATTTTAAGCAAAATTGAGCGTAGCGAACGTAAACCCACTAAAGATAATATCATAAAACTTGCAGAAATTCTAAAACTTGATAAAGAAGATTTATTAGTTCAATTTATCAGCGACAGAATTGCTTATGAAATCGCAGAAGAAGATTGCGCAAGTAAAGTTTTGAAAGTTGCTGAACAAAAAGTTAAATACTTAAAGTCTAACCTTGTTAAAAATTAACTTATGAGTACTGAAACTTTAGACGCAGAATTAAATGTAGTTCAAGAACCTCAACTAGATTTTTTATATTATCCAAAAACCAATTTAAAACCAACCGAAGAAAAAGAAACACTAAATGTTCTTTCTCTTTTTTCTGGTTGTGGCGGAATGGATTTAGGTTTTGAAGGCGGTTTTTCAGTTTTGCAACAATCAATAAACGAGATTTTAACTCCGCATTTTATTGATAAAAAATTAAAAAACGGTTTTCTTCAACTCAAGAAAACAAAGTTTAAAACTGTTTTTGCTAACGATATATTAATTGATGCAAGAAATGCTTGGGTAAATCATTTTGCAAAAAAAGGACATAATGCAGAAGATTTTCACAAGGAAAGTATCGTTGATTTAGTAAAAATGTATCGTGATGGCGTAAATGTTTTTCCTGAAGATGTTGATATTGTAACGGGTGGTTTTCCTTGCCAAGACTTTAGTATTGCAGGAAAAAGAAACGGTTTCATTTCACATAAAAACCATAAAGGAGAACTTATAGAAAACGAAATTGCTTCAACTGAAACTCGTGGGCAACTTTATATGTGGATGAAAGAAGTAATCGAAATTACCCAACCCAAAATCTTTATTGCAGAAAATGTAAAAGGATTGGTAAATCTTGGCGATGTAAAATCAATTATTCAAAAAGATTTTTCATCAGCAAACGGAAATGGTTATATTGTTCTTGACCCACAAGTTTTACACTCTGCAAATTTTGGTGTTCCACAATCCAGAGAAAGAGTGATATTTATCGGCATAAAAAAATCGGTACTTAAAAAATCGGTTTTAGCCGAATTAGAAAAAGAAATTATTTCAGAACAATATAATCCTTATCCAAAACCTACTCATTCTTACACAGTTGAAGGAGAAAATTTAAAACATTTCGTTCAGCTAAAAGATGTTTTCAAACATATAGATGAACCTGAAAATACACAAGATTTATCCCAAAGGTTTTACTCAAAAGCAAAATTTATGGGTAAACATTGCCAAGGACAAACTGAAATGAAACTTTCAAGTATTTCTCCAACAATTCGTTCTGAACATCACGGAAACATTGAATTTAGAAGACTTTCAAAAGAAAATGGAGGACAAATAGAAAGTGAGTTAAATAAAGGACTGAAAGAAAGGCGACTAACAGTTCGAGAATGTGCTTTAATTCAAACTTTTCCACCCGATTACGATTTTGTTATTGAAAACAAAAACGGTCGGAAAGGTTCTTTTTTGGTAAGTCCGTCACAAGCATATAAAATTATTGGCAACGCAGTTCCACCACTTTTAGCATATAATTTAGCTAAAAGAATTGAAGATATTTGGGACTTATATTTTAAAAAGTAAGAATGATAGTTTCAGTAAATTCAGACCCAAACAGAAGTGAATTTGATTTATTACTCGGCTCGACAATCAGCGAGTTGAATATTCACGCAAAAAAATCATCAAAGAAAGTTGAAACACTTTTAGGCAGAAATCTTGAGCCTTATGTGAGAGATGTGATGGCAGATTTAGCAATAGGAACTGTTTTTGAAAATTCTATCGAACTTATCGGTGGGCAAAAATTTCCAGATATTGTTGCCAAGAAATATTATGGAATTGAAGTGAAAACTACAACTCAAAACCATTGGAAAACTACAGGAAACAGTGTTTTTGAAGGAACAAGAGTTGATAGTGTTGAACGTATTTTTATGCTGTTTGCAAAGTTAGCAAGTCCAATAGAATTTCGTTGTCGTCCATACGAAGAAGTCCTCTCCGAAGTTGTTGTAACGCATTCACCCCGCTATTTGATAGATATGAATTTGGAACAAGGCAAGACAATTTTTGACAAAATCAAAACGCCTTATGACACTTTTAGAAAAAACGAAAATCCAATCAGACCAATTGTTGATTACTACAAAAGCAAACTAAAACCAGGCGAAGAACTTTGGTGGATGGATGCTGAAAACAACAGTAAACCGAGTAACATTGTTATCCGAATTTGGAGTAATTTATCATTAAAGGAAAAACAAGAATTAAAAAACCGAGCTATGGTTTATTTTCCTGAACTCTTTGGAAACAGAAGTGATAAATTTGGTAGAATTGCAATTTGGTTAGTAACTCGTGAAGCAGTCGTTTGTCCAAATGTTAGAGATTTATTTACGGCAGGAGGCAAAAGTGATTACATAATTGGCAAAAAGGTTTATCAAAAAGTTCCAAGAATACTTTTAAACTTGTTTGATAATATTCCAAATATCGTAGAAACTATTATGCAAACATCAGCTTTTGAACTTTCGGAATATTGGGAAACCAAAACAACTGAAAAATCAAAACTTTTTGATTGGATTGACTTAGTCACAGAACACGCAAAAAAAATTCAAGATGCAAAGCATTTAAATATCAAACAAATATTAACAGAATTAACACTGAAATAGAAAAGGGGCGATCGCATAACCGCTGTTTTGAGCTAGCTGGAATTTAGTGGAATTACCGTTTCGCAATCATATTTTCGTTAAGCCGAAAATTGAGCGGTTACGATTTTACAGCCATCTCAAAGCTGCAAAACGTCAGGCTGTGAAAAAACCTCATTTAGTCGCTATTTTGACTTAAAATCATCCTCATAAACATCACTACAATCGTTCTACTACAAGCTCTTTTTTAGGCAGCAAATTGTAGCTCATTTTTAATAATGTCTTTACAAAGCCTAAAATAGTTCGTAATAAAGACAATATAAGCTTTTGCTTTGTAGGGCGTGTTCCAGTTCTTGATTTTGGCAATTAAAGCGGGTACATCAAGAATATTTATCGTGCGTTTGATGTTGTAGACAAGCATAATTAAACTATGCTCCCCATTTACTTTTTCGAGGCCCGTCAAATTGGTGTGATTGTAGCCCCATTGCCGTTTGATAGTGCCAAAGATATGTTCGTTGATTTCCTGCCGCTTACGGTAGAGCTGTGCATTTGCGTGGTAGCGCTTGTTGTTTTCTTCTACGGCATCGGCATATTGACTGCGGTCTATATCTCGACCAGCCATCCTACTGGTGCATAAATGTTTTACCAGACATTCTCTGCATTTAGGTGTTCGGTATCTTTTAAACTTATAACTATCTCTATCCGTGGTTTTCTTGTGCCAGTGGCCTGTGGTTTTAAGTGTTTCGCCTTGTGGACAAGTATATGTATCGGTAGTTAGATTGTATTGGAAATTAGAGACAAAATAATCCTTGGTTGTCCCGTTTTCCTTATTTTTTCCTTGTTCAGGCTGCGCTACAATTGTAGTGATCTTGGCTTGTTTACAGATTTCTATTTCTCGCCCGTTGTGATAGCCTTTATCAACCAAAGCCGTATAAGTTTCTATTGCTAAATTCTCTTTAGCTTCTATGGCAATAGCCGATAAGGCATTGCGATCGTTGCGATTGATGGTGTGTGTCGCAACCACAAGATTGTGTTTGGCATCTACTGCGGCTTGCATATTGAACGATATTTCGACCACCTGACCTTGAACTAATAATGCCCTGGCATCACTATCGGTAGTACTTATTTGAGGTTCACCACTTTCTTTGAGCTTTTCTTCCAACAATTCGTAGCGGATTCTGTTTTGTTTGAGACGCTCAATCTTTTGTTGGATGTTCTGGATTTTTGGATGGTTTTCCTTGTCATCATTTGTTTCCAAAGCATCAAGATATTCTTGGGTTTTAGCTTCAATATATTCCAAATGCTTATCAATTTTCTTTTGATTAAAATTGGCTTTTTTGCTGTTATGCGCCCGGCTTTTGGTGCCGTCAATGGCAATGGTTTCACCGCCAATCAAGTCCGCGTCTTTCAAGAACGACACAAAGAGCTTGAAGAGTTTCTTCAAAGCAGCGGGATTATCTTTTCTGAAATCGAAAATGCTGTGGTAATTGGGGCGAATACCCTCTATTAACCATTGTACCTCAATGTTTCTAAAAGATTCTTTTTCTAATTTTCGAGAACTCCTTATTCCGTTGAGATAGCCATACAAATAGATTTTAAGAAACACTTTAGTCGCGTGGCTCGGACGTCCTTCGCTTTTGATTGTTTGGATGGCAAAACCCAGCTTAGCAAGATCAATAAACATTACAAATGCATCTATGAATCGCACTTGATTATCGGGAGCTATGGCGTCTTCTAAACAAGAAATACGCATCTGGTGGCGGGAAATTCCTGAGATATGTTGCATTCCTAATAATACGAAAATTCCTGTTTTTACACAACTATTTCGCTATATTTGTTAGTAATGAAACGGAGGTTTTTTCACAGACTGACGTTAGTGGTAATTTTATGAAGACAACCTACATACAATTTGACGCACCAAAAAGCAACAGCCAGACAGCAAAAGATGGACTGATAAAAAGTTTATTGAAAAAAGCATTGGTAGGTATTCTGACAACGATTATTCCCAAAGCAAATCCAGACTTTGACGACAAAATAGACGAAGTGCAATATTGGCTTGTAGAGTGCAACAATGAAACTGGAATACCAGAGCGTGAAATTGGTTTGGACAAGGCAGGACGTGTAATATTAAAAATGCCATTCAAAGACAATTACGGCTACTGGACAGACAACAATTTATTGCTTAATGACTTTAAAGAACATTTTGTTGTTTCCGAAATTAGTAAGGACAGTTTTGAACAAAGCTGGGAATTGTTCGACAAAATATCAAACTTTGAAATAGAAATAGCGGACTTCCAAACTCTATCAACCGGTGCAGATGGTGGACACATATACTTGACGACTGAGATTAAATATAAAGGACAACTTAGAACATTGGTAATTTACTTTGCTGACAATTCAGACGAACAAAAAGTAAGGACAAAAGATAAATTAAAATTAAGCGGACGACTATTTGACGAAGGGGTGCAACAATCATTATCGTTGCTTGACACTAAACTAATTGACTGATGGAAAGAAAAACTACCACTAACAGCTAAGGGCTCGTTGGGCTTGTAAAGCCAACAATGAACCCGCGGTTGAACGGAACTAGAGGTAGTGAAAAGTGAGTGGGATTTTCGGTTTATTCTATCCGCTGTGGCGGAAGCCGAATAAGAGAATGTATTTCTTCTAAACTTGAAAAATGCCCTGAAGCTAGAACAGTAAATTATAGATTTCTCCTGGCACGAGCGTCTCGCTCATGCGCACAAGCCGAGTTTTTACAATAATATAAACAAGAGGAACCTCTTGACTGGTTACTTTCTTGTTTTAATGGATATTTTGTAATTTTCAATTCATAGAATAAATATTTTTTCCACTTAAAATTAAGTTCTTAATTCCAGACCCACACTATTCTGTTTATGGCTAACTAATTAAAGCTATAGGTATGAGATCAAAATCAAATCTATAATCACAATGCAGTGGTATGAAATAATTGGGCTTATAGTGTTATGGATTTTAGGCTTTATCTGAAAGAGAGGGAAGTTTTATGAGTATTTGAGGAAGAGGCATTATAATGATAGCTGGAGAACTAGAAGAAAGAAATGAAAAGATGCCGCATTAGAATTAGCTTACTATTATACTCTTAATTAAAGTTAAAATATCACTAAAATAGGGTATTGTGATTTTAGTTTAAAAAACTTCAATTTGTAAGCATAGATAAATAGCATAAATAATGATATTACTTTCAAAAAGATGTACATGTTTGATGTTATATACAAGTTGGAAGATATATATTAAAAACCAGAAATAACTAACAGAAATGAAATTAAAATTAATCGGACTTGGAATAATATTTTTACTGATTTCATGTAAAACTTATACAATTACACCCCAAAGTTTCAAAAGTCAATTTACTAAAACTGACAATAATAAAATGAAAGAAGTTGAAACTAATAATCCACTTTTTTACAAAAAATTTAAATACTTATCAAACGATATTAAATATCTAAATGCAACAGACAAAAAAGGAAATCTAGTTTTTGTCCAAAATTCTCCTTCACTTGAAATGAGAGTAACATTAATAAACGGGAAAAAGAAATATTTTTATTTCGATACTGTAACATTGGAAAATGACACTTTAAAAGGCGGTAAATCAAGATTTATGTCAGGATTAAAGAATGTCATACCTTTTGACCAAATTGTTAAAATAGAATTGCAAGAAGGTGGAAAAAACTATTACTATAATAACTAAGTCCAAAAATAAACATCAGCTAATAAGTAAGACTTCATGCGGTCTGCAAGACCCAGCAAGAAGTCGCTGTTGAACGGAACCCGTCGTTATCAGCTTTGGGGAGCTTAATGGGCGTTTCAACTTATGGGGATTACTTTCGTATTTTACTTTTTACAAATCAAACTCTGGATTATAATTCGGAGTTTTTTTATGGGCTTATTTGTTTTTTGGGTCATTTTTTCTGTTCTTAAAGGAAGAAGTTATTCTTTTTATGTGTTTTAAGTCACCTTAGGGCATAGGTATCCCCATTCCTATTATCGGATTTTTTTAAAATAAAGTACTTAAATATTTTTTGTCAATTTTTTTAGTTGGTTTGGAGGCGATTTATTGGGTGGTATTTTCTCGATGGTTTTCATGGTCTCGGTTTGACAATGCGGACACATTTTTGGAAAGATGATATGCGTATGGTGTGGTTTCAGCTCAATGCACGGTTGCTATAATGGCTCAAATGGGAAAAGGATTTGTATAAAAAGGCTTCAGTTCGATACTTAAAAACAAGGTATGATGAAAAACCTACTTTATTTGTACATTGGTTGTTGGTATATCCATAAATAGAGTTAAATTTAGTGTTATTTATTAACATGAAGAGCCGTATGAAGGGAGACTTTCACGTACGGTTCCGTGAGAACGTAGGGGTGAAATTCCCTTGCGTGACTCGATTATAGGGCATTTTAAAAGACAACACGGACAGTGATAGACAGTTATAAAGACATATCAAAAGCAGACTGCAATCGTATATCTAACAAAATTAGAGACGACATTTACAAACCTGCCTTTAACTTTAAGACTACTGTATTTTTATGTGGTGCTGACATTACTCAAAAAGACAAAATCCGATATAAAATAGCTGAAGCCTTAAAGCGGAGATTTTGGGCTGACATTATTTATCCAGAAGATATATTTGACGAATTACTTTATAGTTCCAAAACAAAAGACCTTCTATCTCTTGAAGGACTTTTAGCTGATAGCGTTGATGCAATTGTTTTAATACCTGAAAGTCCTGGCTCATTTGCAGAATTAGGTGCATTCGCCAATGATGAGCAGTTAAGAAGTAAACTAATTTGTCTTGTCGACAAGAAATATAAAAAGGACAAAAGTTTTATAAACCAAGGTCCTCTTAGACTTGTAAAGAAAGCAAATCCATTTGGGCTAATTTTTATTGACCCTGATGATATTGATGAAGAAATTGACAAACTAATTTCATCATTAAGGAAAATGAAAAAGGCAAGTGCTAAACGTGGTGACAAAATTTCTTTGCTCCAATTGGAAAACTTTTTATTGCCGTCAATCTATCTATTAGAACCAGTTTCAAAGGAGACTTTGGTTAACCTTGTTGCCTCAGCGACAGAAGATAAATTAAACTCTTTTCAGACAACAACAACAGCATTGACAATTCTAATAAAAAAGAAACAAATACAACTTACAGTAAATGGGTATAAATTGACAACATTAGGACTTGAAACATTTTTTGCCTTTCAAAAAACTAAGTCCCGCATTAAAAGGCAAGATGAAATAATAGAAATAGACAATCTAAGACTTGAAATATTAAATTTAAAATACAGAAATAAAAAATTGAAGGCATAGGGTAAGTTCTTTTTAGACGCTTAGTAAATTGTGTTATGCAATTGAAAATGCGAGTGGATGTTGTTTCGGCATCCGAGTTCTAAACTCAACTTTATCATCGCAAACTTTCATCGCAAAGCTTCAATGAAGCTTCACAATGAAACTTCACTCAAAAATTGTGAAGTAAAAAGAACTGCCCGACCTCCTTCATTACTTTAAGAATATGGCAAAAACAGAAATCATAAAACTTAATATGCTTGGATTACCCGTAATCCAAAGCATTGATGATTTTTCTGTTGTTACACATATTTCTAAATATACAATCTACCAATTGTCTCACCATTCCGACAAATACTATAAGACTTTTGAGATTCCAAAGAAATCAGGAGGCAAAAGGACAATCTGCCAACCAAGTAAAAAACTAAAAGGACTTCAATCCTGGATATTAGTTAATATTCTAAACAAAATACAAGTTTCTCCTTCTTGTAAGGGTTTTAGAAAAGGTAGCTCGACATTAGATAATGCTCTACCACATATTGGAGCAAACACAATACTAAATCTTGACTTAAAGGACTTCTTCCCAACAGTTAGTTCTAAGCAGGTTTACAACGTCTTTAAAACAATCGGATACAACAAACTAATAGCAACAGTTTTTACAAATATTTGCACATACAATGATATGCTTCCTCAAGGAAGCCCCTGTTCGCCTATGCTTGCTAACTTGACGGCTTGGAATTTAGACTTGAGAATTCAAGGATATGTTGGAAAGCGAGGAATTAGCTATACTCGTTATGCAGACGACTTATCTTTTTCAGGTCTAAATCCAACAAAAGTTGTAAAAATCATACCAATGATTAAGACAATAATAAATGATGAAAATTTTGAAGTAAATCATAAAAAAACAAGAATAGCTAGTTCAGCTAGAGCAAAAATTGTAACAGGACTGATAGTTAATGAGGATAGCGTAGGTATTGGAAAGCAAAAATACAAGGATTTAAGAGCAAAAATTCATCACTTGATTTTGCCAACTGAACAGAAAAATGAAAAGTTACTTTATCACGTTGGTGGTTGGCTTTCTTACCTAAACAGCGTGGACAAATTACGGCTACAAAAAGCAAAGAAATATATTAGCGAATTGACAAAGAAGTATCCAACAACATTAATAGCCCGCCTAGACAAATGAGAAAAACGCCCTATAACAGCTAAGAGTTTCGTTGCGTGCGTAGCACGAACAATGAAACTCCGGTTGAACGGAACCGTTTCCACTTCCGCAACCCTATGCACTTATCGTAAAAAAATTAGAGAGAATATCAAGAGGATTTATGGTCCTCTTTTTTTTTAGAGTAGTTTCTGCTTCGTTTTTGAGTGTTTTCGGTCACTTTTGGGCATAAAATCCCTTACCCATAAAATTAACTTTCACAGGAAGTAGCACTTTGGCTACCGCCAAGATACCAAGGGGGCGGACCACGCTGGTCAAAAACCGCTATTCGGTGTAAATTCCCAGTTTTACAACAGGGACATTTGGGTAAAAAGGGCTTTTTTTCTACTTTTTCCAATGTTTTAACCTTGAGTTTCTCCTGCAAAAGTTTCAACTTTTGGCGCTTCCAGCTGCTACTCAAAAAGCCATAATGACGGATTTTCACAAAACGTTTGGGCAAAACATGCAATGAAAACCGCCTGATAAATTCCCCGTGAGTGAGTGTCATTTGCTTCTTTGCTCCCGCTACCCGATAATCCTTGTACTCAAAAGTGACGTTTTGATTGTCGATATTTTTTATTCGATGGTTGCTAATGGCAATTTTATGGGTGTACCTCCCCAAATATTCCACCACCGACTTTGGACTTCCAAAAGGTTTCTTAGCAAATACCACCCAAGGTTTTCTCCATAATTCCCGCCGGATTTGTTCGTATTTAATCGGCTCTTTTGCTTTGAGTTTTTCGCAATATTTCGCCTTAAAAACTTTCGACAAGGCTTTGACCGGGAATAAAAATTTGCCATCCGTTCTGCTATTTTGCCATTTCCCTTCTTTATTTACTCCTCCACCAGGAACAATACAATGCAAGTGCGGATGCAAACTCAATTGCTGTCCCCAAGTATGCAAAACGGCTATCATTCCAGTCTGTATATCCTTGGTTTTACCAAATTGTCCTAGCGTTTCCCAAGTCGCTTCAAACAAAATGTCATAAACCATTTTGGGCTGATGAATTGCTAAAGAATTAATACTATCTGGCAAGGTAAAAACCACATGAAAATAAGGTACTGGTAAAAGCTCAGTGGCTCTTGCCTGAATCCAATCTTCTCGCTTGTTACCCTGACACTTTGGGCAATGCCGATTGCGGCAACTGTTGTAACTGATCCTGATTTTTCCGCAACCATCACAGGCATCAATATGGCCACCTAGTTTTGATGTTCTACAGCGTTTTAGGGCAGATAAAGTTCGGAGTTGCCAAGTGTTTAATCCTAAAGTTTCAATTCTTGTTCCAAGCTTTCTCAGCACATCGGCTACTTCAAACCTGGGCTGCATTGAGCAAAAAGAGTATCAAGGGGACTAAATTTTTGTTGGCTCTCTAATTGAGCAATCTGCAAATATTCTATGGTTGTTTCTATATTTTGGTGTCCCAAAAGATCTTTGAGCGTCATAATATCCATACCGTCTTCAAGCAAATGTGTGGCGTAGGAATGGCGTAGTGTGTGTACATGAACTTCTTTGATAATCCCAACGGCTTTGGCGACTTGTTTTACCGCCCATTGTACGCCGCGCTGGCTGTATCGATTATCAAAATCGCCTCCAGCTCCATTAGGCAAAGGCTGACCATTAAAAAGATACTCTTTGGGTTTTTCGGCTTCAATATATTTCTTCAATCCTCGTATCAAATGAACCGAAAGGGGGACATAACGGTCTTTCTTTCCTTTACCTTGTACTACTTTGAGTTGTTTTCTATCAAAATCTAAATCTTGTAAACGCACGCAGCGGGCTTCCATACAACGAAGTCCACAGCCGTAAAGCAAACCGATAAGGACTTTGTGCTTGAGCAATTTAGCCCCTTGAAGCATCGCCCAAACTTCAGCTTTACTGAGTACTACAGGAAGTTTTTTCTCGTGTTTTATAGAAGGTAAACGTAAGTATTCATAAGCTAACCCCTCCGATTTTAGCAAAAATCGAAGACCGTAAACAGTGTGTTTAAAATAGGTTTGTGAAGGGGTTTTCGACTTTTTTTGTAGATAAAAAAGGTAGTCATGTATTTGCTCAGGGTCCAATTCGGTGGGAATCTTCCCAAAATACAAAGCAAGAGAAGCTACATGGAGCGAATAATTTCTAAAAGTACTTGGACTTCGTCCTAAAACCGAAATGGTGCGCTCAAATCGATCTATTAGTTCCTCAAAACCCGGAACTTCTCGCTTGGCTTGGTTGAGAATATTGTTTTCTCTTACCGCATCTGGATGCTTTTTTTTGTAGTCATAAGAATAGATTTTAGTTATCTTCGTAAGATAATCAAAATCCACAATCGTGCTACCGAAGGTTTAGTTCAACAACCGTTTAGCCGTATTTGAGACTTTAGTGGAATTACCGTTTTTAAATCGTATTTACGTTAATCCGAAAATTGGGAGGTTACTATTTTCCAGTCATCTCTAAGAAGCACCATGTTGTGAGGCACTATCGAGCAAACTCGTAAAAAAAAGAAGAAATTATAAAATAATAAAAATGAAAGTTCCAGATAAAAACATAAAATTCCCACTTGAAAATTATGATAAACTTTGTTTTCTAAAAAACTTAATTAAAAATCCTAATATTGTAGTAGGTGATTATACTTATTATGATGATTTTGAAAATGTTAATAATTTTGAGAAAAACGTAAAATATCATTTTGAATTTATTGGAGATAAATTAGTAATTGGTAAATTTTGTATGATTGCTTCGGACGTAAAATTTATAATGAACGGCGCAAATCATTTGACAAAATCAATAAGTTCTTATCCTTTTGCAATATTTGGAGAACAATTCCTTTTTTACAAAAAGAAACTAATTGTAATCTAAATCGTCTATATTTACTTTATAATTAATACAAAACAACGCTGTTTGCAGGTTTTTAGACGAACTGACGTTACCTGCAATTTTAGAAAAACGAAAACTTTATGACAGAAAAAAAACTAATTGAAAAAGGTTACTTAGCAAAAGAATTACCACCTCAATTTATTACTTATCCATTAGCTAATAACTTAGTTAAAGTCAAAAAAGAATGGAAAGCAAAATTTAGTAGTTTATCTAAAGAAAGAAGAAAGTTTTTCGGAGAGACAAAATCTACTGTCTTTAATTTACCCAAAGTTTCTTTAAGCAGAAGAACATTATCAATTCCCAATCCAATTCATCAAATTAAGTTAACTGAATTTATTATTACTAACTGGAAAGAAATTGATAATACTTTAAAATTATCAAAATCATCATACACAATACCTATTGAAGATCCGAAAGGAAATAGAGCTTTTACAACTAAGAGTAGTTTTGGGGAATTCAAAAGAGAACGATTTATAAAATCATTCGATAATTACTATGAAGTAAAATCAGATATATCAAAATTTTACGGCTCAATATATACGCATTCAATTCCTTGGCTATTACACACAAAAGCAACAGCTAAAATTAAAAGAGACGATTATACTTTAATTGGAAATGAATTGGATAGGATTCTTAGAAGTAGTAATTCAGGTCAAACTGTTGGTATCCCTATTGGTCCTGATACTTCATTAATAGTATCCGAAATTATTAATTGTAAAATTGATGAAATTTTACAAAGTAAATTTAAATCTAACAACATTAAATTCTTTAGATTCATTGATGATATATACATTTATTGTGATTCATATTCAGAAGCAGAAAAATCCTTTAAGTTCTATCAAAAAACTTTAGCTGAATATCAGTTAGATATTAATGAAGAAAAAACAGAAATAACCAAAACTCCATTTGATTTTGACACAAAATGGTCTATTGAGTTAGGCAGTTTTAAATTTAGAAACAATCCCAAATCTCAAATAACAGATTTAGAAAGATTTACAAGTTTATCATTTGATTTTGCAAGAAAACACCATAAAGATTCTGTTTTACTTTTTACAATTCAGGTTCTAAAAGGTATTGCACTTTATGATGAAAATTGGGATTTCTACGAATCTGTAATTCTTAAGGTTTTACTTACAGAACCAAGAACCTTTGAAAGTGTTGCCCAAATTTTATGCAGTAATAAATCTCGTGTCAACAAAGACAAATTAAGAGGAATACTAAATAAACTCATCGAAAATCATATAAACAAAGGACATCAATATGAAGTTTCGTGGGCATTAACCATATGCAAAGAGTTCAATATTAAATTAAAAGACTCAATTTCTGAATTAATATTTAACTCAAATGATTTGATTTCAATATTAGTCGCTTTGGATTTAAAAAAATTGGGACTAATAAATTCTACAGTAGACACCTCATTTTTACAACCAGATTTAATAGAAGAGAATCTGATAAATGAATATTGGCTATTCACTTATGAATCTGTATATAAGGGTTGGTTAACTTCTCCAAAAGATGTTTTAAACAACAATGAGTTTTTCAAAATATTAAAGGAAAACAAAATTTATTTTTACGATGAAAATGCAAAAATTCCAACCTTTAAATTTAAATCAGGTGATGAAATCGATGAAGAAAACAAAGATGTAAAATTAGAATATTCAACAGCCAAACAAATATTTACCGGAGGAGGTGGCGGAGGAGGATATTAAAAACTGCAGGTAACAGCTAGAGTTGTTGCGTGCGTAGCACGAACAATTAGATATTCCGACGAAAGTACACCACTCATTCCGGAGCAAAGTACACCACGATTCCGCAACAAAGTGGTTCTTCGTCAATTTTGGTGAAAAAGAATCGACTTAGATAAAACCATTTTTCTTAATAATTGGAAGCTAGCCCTTCCATACATCATTCTTTTGATATTCTTAAGTCGATTAACCTGGCCTTCAACTTGTCCGTTACTATATGGGGTAACCACTGCATTGTTAACAGCATCATAATCTCTTAATAGATTTTTAGCAAAATTTTTGAAAGGTAGATTATCAACCATTTGAGCATTAGCGATCCATTTTGACAAGGAGTCCGGCTCCTTCCTTTTGAATAAGTCCTTAAATTGTTTTACTAGTACCCCAATCTGTTTAATTTCTGGACATGCGTTAAATAAAAGATCCAAGAATCGATTGTTTTCAATACTTAATTTCTCTTTGTCACTGTAAAGTAGGAATGAAAGCTGATTTGGAGACCATGCTCTTATTTGGTCCGTTTTTGGAGAAATACCCGCTCTGGTTATTTTGTTGGAGGCATAGAGATTATTCATTCTTTCACAAAAACTAGTGTATTTGCCCGAAAAGCCATCTTTTTTAATGGTCTGAAATAACTCTTTATATGTTTTACTCTTACTGTCCTCTTGCATTAAAATGGGAGTAAATGAATCAAAATTAGTTCGGGAATGGCCTTTTCTAATATAAAGCGCATCTAAACTGAAATATCTGGCAACAGTTTTTCTGCTTATTTTTAAAGCATCCGCAATGGCCCTTTTTGAAAACCCTTGTTGCTGCAACTCTTTGACTTTATTGAATTTATAGGATTTTGCTGGATTGATTCTGGTACTCTTGTCATCATCACCATGTATAGTTTCGCTTACTTGCGTTTGTTTTACCGACTCTTTCTGCGTCTGGTTATCATTATAAAGATCAAAAACCTCTCTAAGGACTTTACTTTTGGTTTGAAACATGCGACTGGTAGCTTCTCCTAGGTTTTTCATAAGGTGGAATCGGTCTGCTACTTGTATTGCTTGCGGTGCTCCATTGGTAGCTCCTATTGCATAAGGTCTATATCTATCCCTGGATATGACCTGTATTTCAGGATGTTTCTTTATCCAGTCAGAAACCGTCCCTGCTTCCCGGTCTGGAAGCAAATCTATTACTTGGTTTGAATCAAGATCGACAACAATAGTACCATAAGTACGACCTTTTTTAAATGCCCAGTCATCAATTCCTATAATACCTGATGTTATTGTTTGCTCCTTGTTGGGAAGTTTTTTGATGATTCTTACTATAGTAGAGGAACTGACAGGAACTCCTGCAAATTTGCTTATTCCTGCACCCTTATTACCTCCTAACTCAAAAGCTATTTTAGAAATAAGTTCTACAGATCTGCTCATTCTTCTGCCATATGGTTTTATCTCTTCTGAAAAACGTTCGGTAAATATCTTGCGAGAGCAAGTGGTGTTATCACAAAAGTATTTTCGTGAAACTAGTTTGATTCTAACTAAGTTTCCAGAGACAGGTAAATCCGCTAATTCTCTAAAATACCTACTATGTATTCGGTTACTTCTTTTGTTGCACAAAGGACACCTGGAGCTTAATTGGCAAGTAAGGGCGTTAATTAATACACTACCGGTTTGATATGTACAAGAGTTGCCTTTTAGTTTCACGGTAGATGGTAATATAAATTTTGGAACTTTCACTAATTATATATAATTTAATTACACGCAAAATTCGTAAATTAGCAGATCATTAACCAAGTGATTATGGGAAATTATTCGTTAAAAGTTCAAGGATATGAAGCTGATGAAATAAAAAAGCTTTTGAGTACCGACAAGGCCTTCATTGTTGGCATAAGACTTTATATTGTCTATAAAGTATCTTTGGGACATTCTAGCAGGAAATTAGCTGAATTACACGGAGTTAGTTTTAAACAAATTACAAATTGGGTGCATCGCTTCGAAAAAGAAGGTATAGAAGGCCTTGTGGATAAAAAAGGACGCGGAAGAAAAGCATTGTTAAATGAAAGTCAACTTAACCAACTTAAGAAATTAATACTAGGTGAACTGCCACAAAATCATGGTTATAAAGCTAAAAAATGGACTGGTCCAATGATCACTGATTGGGTAAAAAGGACATTTGAAGTAGAATACAAAGAGGCCCAGGTATATAATCTATTAGATAAAATTGGGGTATTCTTTGTAAAAGGAAAGGGATTTATTGAAAAATAAATGTGTAATTATTATTTACATTTTCACCAAAATTGACGAAGAACCACTTTGCAGCGGAATAAGTGGTGTACTTTGCTCCGGAATGGGTGGTGTACTTTGGAGCGGAATCCTGGTGCACTTTGTAGCGGAATCGTGGCGCCCTTTACAGCGGAATATCCAACAATGAATCTCCGGTTGAACGGAACCACTCTACATCCATCCCTTATGGGGTTTACGATAAATGAGTAAGAAGAATTTCAAGAGGCCATTGGGCCTCTTTTTTTTGAAGTAGTTTATCCGGTTGTTAAAATGTGTTTTCCATCACAATAAAACCTAAGTTCCCTTAGCCGTAAAATTAACTATCACAGTCCCGATATCATGAGAGTTTTGGCTACCGCCAAGATATCAAGCTGGTGCACCACGCTAGAAGGAGGAGTAATGGCAAATCTATTTCTTCACGTGGTATTCCTAAGTATAAATAGCATTTCAAAATAAAAATATGGCACAAATAAATCCTTACATTCATTTTAACGGAAATGCAGAAGAAGTAATTGCATTTATATAATCCTTCCTGCTTAAATTCAGAATAAATGTTTAAATTTAAATTTTAAAAAAGTTTTAAACGAGAAAAATCATGAATAAAATCGCTAAATATAGAGAACAACTATTGTGCTTTTTAGAAAATGAGGAAGAACCTGATATCATATGGGATTGGGTTGTAAAACAACCCGTTCTTGATCAACCAGATATTTTTAGAGAACTTAAAGCTATTTTTAAAGAAAAAAATACACAAAAAGACTTTAATTATAGCTACGAAATAAATGACAACTTCGACTGTTTTATCGAAGAATTTGAAGATTCTATTCTTGATGATAAACTTGCCGAAAACCTATTTATTACTGAAATACTAAGAGTTTTGAGTGATACTACAAAACTAAAGGAGTTTTTAACTTTCATTAGAGAAGCCTTAATTAATAGTATACTTACATACGATGATAATAATGAAAGAATATGGATTTTAGTCCATCAAACAATAAAGGCAGAAAAAGAATCGGGCGTTTACGATCCTGACAATTGGAGTGCTATTATGTGATCGAAAATCCCCTGCTGGCGCAAGCGTCTCGCTTATGCCCACAATCTAAATCAATTAATAAAATTAGCTCAATGGTACGGAATTGTATTGTTTGTTGTTATAGTCTTATTAATAGATTTTAGAGATATATTACTTTTTGATCTAGCAACCTTCTTTTTTTGAGTAACTGAACTGAAAAACACCAGTTATCAAATCTGTATATTTTATAAAAGCGTCTATAAACGGCATTTGATAGTCTTTATGTATTACTTTTTTCTAAACTTGAGAAGCGCATTTGTTAACGGGAAATTCCAGTGATGTATTGTATTCAGTTTTCCATCACAATAAAACCTAAGTTCCCTTAGCCGTAAAATTAACTTTCACAGTCCTTATAGCTATCGGCAGCATTTGGGTTCGTTCCAAGATACCATGTAGGTGGCCTATGTATTTATACCAACAATTTTCACGGCTCTTTATACTATTTTTTATTGCTTTTAATCCGTACTCTTTTTTACAATAAGGATATAATTGTAAGCTAAATCAGCTATATTTAGCTTCTAAAGAACCAAAGGCAACCCAGTTTGAGGGTTGTTAGACATACTGACGTTGGCACTCATTAACAAAAAAATCGTATAGATGACCTATAATTTTGACATTGATAAAATCGTAAATTTTTTAGAAAAATACAAAAATGACTTACCAAAACTTTATAATTGGAATGCGAGAATAGAAAAACTTCTAGAACTTGAAACTTTATCAGAAATACAAATTGCTGAAATAAATAGTTTACCTCCTTATCAAAAAGAACTTCAATTGAAAAAAATTGTTGGTCAAAAACTAAATGAGTCTTTAGAATTAAATAGCGAGTTATTTGATAAACTTTGTTTGTGGATAATAAAGGATTGGGGTGGAATTACAACGGCAAAAGATATAGATACTATAATCCTTATTAAAGATTTTTTAATAAAAGAGAAACCACATTTTAAAAGAATTGCGAGTTCTTCAAAAGTCGGAGCATATTTGTATCCGAATAAAAACGTAATTTATGATTCTCGTGTTGCATATTCACTAAATTGGATAATACTTTCTGAGAATGCTGGAGAAAAATATTTTCCTATTCCAGAAGGTCGAAACTCAAAAATGTCAGCATTTGACTTGAACGTTTTAATACGATTAAAAAATATTTCTCATTATCAAATAAAAGATATTAAACATTTAGATCAGAGGCTTTTTATAAAAAAAGCAGATGACAAAATTTACATCGATAAAAAAGATGCATATTTCCAACTTAATAATCTCATAAAGCAAGTAAATCAAAAATTGTGGAAAGGAGATAAAGAAAAGCAAGAACATTTATACTTTACTGAAATGCTACTGTTTTCAATAGCTGACAGAGAAATATATATGGACATAATTGAAAAGTATAGTCCTAAATAAATTAACGAATGTTAATCGTAAAAGTTTTGTTGCGTGAGCAGCACGAACGATGAAAGCTGTGTTGAATGGGACAGCTCTACAAAAAGGATTTGTATAAAAAGGCTTCAGTTCGATACTTAAAAACAAGGTATGATGAAAAACCTTGGTTATTTGCACATTGGTTGTTGGTATATCCATAAATTGAATTAAATTTAGTGTGATTTATTTACATGAAGAGCCGTATGAAGGGAGACTTTCACGTACGTTTCCGTGAGAACGTAGGAGTGAAATTCCCTTGCGTGACTCGATTAGCTACAACTTTAACACAACGTTTAAATTATTAATACTAAGTAGTTTTAAACTCCTTGAATATGAACTTTTACAATTATGAAACTAGAAGCTAAAACCATTATATTTTTTTTATTTTGTCATTTATTGACTGCTCAAAACAAATTTACAATTTCAGGATCTATTTCTTCACAATATAAAGATGCTGATATTGTACTTTACACAAATAGTTCCGGATTTATCCCTATAAAAACAAAAGAGAAAAAGGGGCAATTTTATTTTACAGGTGAAATTAAGTATGATTATGAACAAGTTGTTTTATCTGTAAATAAAGAAAATAGAAACCTTGGAATAACTAGTTTTTTTATTGGAAGAGGGAATGTTGAAATTGATATTCAAGAAATTAATAAGGTCGACTCATTAAATAACATACATTTTTCCAATGTGCCTTTTGTTAAAGAGAAGAAGATATTTGAAGAAATGACAACCCCATATAAAGATAGTAGTAAATTAGCTTTTGATATTTACAGCAATTTAAAAAGTGACAAATTAAAAAGATATGATAAAGATTCTTTATGGTCAATTGTTTCAAATTCGAGAAAAAAACTTTTAGCACAAAAAGTAAAATTTATGGAATTATTTCCTAGAGTATATATTTCATTATACTATTTTGACAAAGAGATAATTAATTCCTATCATCCAATTACTGTTAACGAACTTAACGCAATTTATACTAAATTTAGTAATAATTTGAAAGAGACTGAATTAGGGAAATCAATTGGAGCATATATAAAGAAAAAACAATCGCTTACTGTTGGAAATACTTTACCAAATTTCTCCTTTATATCCGATAAAGGACAAAATTTTGATTTGTCATCATTTTATAATAATAAAAAACTTATACTTCTTTGTTTTTGGGGCAGTAGCTGTGCTCCATGCATAAAAAAAATTCCAACGTTAAAAACGCTTAATGAAAAATATGAAACTAAAGGCTTACAATTAATATCTGTTTCATTAGATAATCAGGCAGATTCGTGGTTTAGGTCTTTAAAAAAGTATGAAATGCCTTGGTTGCAAACTTGCGATATTCACGATTACAATGAAGGAAGAAGTATAGGGAAGATCTTAGATGTAGACAGAATGCCTCAATATTTTTTAATTGATAACGTGGGTAAACTTGTTTATCATAATGAGCAATCGAATGATGATGAAAATTTTACAGTTTTATTGAAAATCTTAGAAAGTCAATTACGATAAACACTCTTTTTTAGAGTATAATCAGCACTAAATTTTACAATTGAATAATATTGTTTAAACAAATAGTCAAAAATTGGATATTTCGGTTCGATTTGTGCTAGTGATTTCGGTCAATTTGTGCCACTATTTCGGTTTGAATAGTGCCACTATTTCGATTCAATTTGTGCCACTTGGCTAATAAATCATGGTATTCCGGTTCGATTTGTGCCACTTTGAAAGATTAAAATCAGCTATTATCTTGTTGTTATCTAAAACAATACGATATGGCTAATAAACTTGATCCTATGGACTTAAAACAAATCATTACTTTACATTTGGACGGTTATAGCAATCGTAAAATAGGAAGTACATTAGGTATTTCTCGCAATACTGTAAATACATATATGCAGCTATTTGAAGGCTGTAAATACTCTTTACAACAATAACAATGAAAAAAAAAATATTTGAAAACACAAAAAGAACTTTAACGAGAGAAGAGTTTTTATATAGATTATGAGAATTTCTGTAAAGCTAAAGTTCTCTTATTACTAAAAGAATTAGAGAGTAAAAAAGAAATGCATAATCATACATTATTGGACACTCCAAAAGTAGACTGGGAAATTATCATGGCAAAAAAAATGTTAGACATTATTCAATTGGAAGTTCATAAATTACTCGATTAAGAGCATTTTCTAAATCCACTTCAATACCTTGAACTTTAACGCTACTGATTATAGAGTTTACAAAATATTCCGCAAGTTCATTCCACTTTTCAAAGCTATTAGATAATGGAACTCGATAAGAAAGAATAACAGTTTCAATTTCTTTTTTAACTTCTATAGCTTTGTCAACTGTTTCAGCGTATATAAATTTATTAAGTAATTCTTCTAACAACATAGTTTATATTTTATCCAAAAGTAAGAAAAAATACCTATATTCGTCTGAAATGAAGTAAATTAAAAGTTATGAGTAAAGATATTGGAGCGGCGTTTATGTCAACACTACTTATAATAGTTGTTTTTGCAATTTATAAGTATATCAAGAATTATAAGGCTAATGAAGCCAAAAAAGTATTGATTAAAGTTGCAAATGTGGAGGATAATAAAACTAAAAACTTTAACACAAAAGCAGAAAATTTAAAAAATCTAAGAGACAGCCACGTTCTTTCAGAACCAGAGTATCAAGATAAGATTACTAAAATTAATGATGAGGAATTAGAGCAAAGAGTAAAAAGAACTGAAGAGTATACAAGTTTAAAAACATTATACAGTGATGGAGTTTTTGATAAAGAAGAGTTTGAAAGTAAGGTTAAAATTATAAGAAATCAATTATCAGAGAAGTTAAAAGACAATCCAAATAAGGAGAAGAGTTTCCGCGTTTCGGGGGATTTAAAAAGTGGTGTAGCAATAGCAATAGATGAAGATTTAAATTATGGTTTTGTTGATGAAAATGAAAATATTATAATTGATTTTAAGTATCAATTTGCAAGAGATTTTAAAGGGGGTGTTGCGTTAATAAAAATAAATAATTGTTTCGGCTTCATAAATACAAAAGGAGAAGAAGTTATTAAACCACAATTTTATTGGGCTGATGAATTTAGTGAAGGTCTTTGCGCAGTTAAAAATTATGAACAAAAGTTCGGTTTTATAGATGAAAAGGGCTTAATTATTATTGACTATCAGTTTGACCATGCTTATCAATTCACAAATGAAATGGCAAAAGTTAAGGTGAAAAAATTATGGGGTATGGTAGATAAAAAAGGACATTTTATACAAACACCAAAATTTAAAAAACCAACTGATTTTTAAGAGAATTAAACATATAAAATAAACTAAGTAAAAATTAATAAAAAATAGTGATGCTTGGGACATCACTAAAAAACCATTCTTGTTACTATTATTCACAGGAATTACAGTAGAAACATTCTGCCTCTTGAATTGGAATTGTAAATGGACCAACAATGAAGCACCTATGTAAAAGCAGTAAATTTGAGCATCAAATAAAAATCGTTAAATATTAACTGCAGTCCAAAAAATGGCTGCCAAATCTTTAATTATTATGAATACTCAAATTACTGCAAATCCAAAGATATATATTGGTTTGGATATCCACAAAAAAACATGGACTGTTTCTATTCAAACGGATATTTTTTTCCATAAAACTTATTCTATGCCATCAAAATCATCGGATTTGTTTGATTATATAGAGAAGAATTTTCCAAAACATGAAGTAAATTTGGTTTATGAAGCAGGTTGTTGTGGCTTTTCCGTGGCTCGCTATTTCTTAAATTTGGGCTGGAATGTATTGGTTGTAAATCCTGCTGACGTAAAAACAGGAGACAAACAAAAATACCAAAAAACAGATACTCTTGACGCTAAAAATTTATCTAATCAACTCAAAGCAGACACTTTAATTGGTATAAATATTCCAACTGAAGCCGAAGATCAGTTTACTTCCTTGGCGCGTCATCGTACTCAAGTTACAAAAAAATTGCGTCAAACAAAGTCCCATATCAAGAGTTTATTGCTTTTCCATGGTATTGAAATCCCAGCAGAATATGACAATTCTAATTGGGCAAATGGATTTATAGAATGGCTTGAAAATTTGAAATTTAGTACTAATTGCGGTGATTTGGCATTGCAAGGAAAAATAAGAATGTTCAAATTTATCAAGTCTGAATATTTAGAAATAGCGAATCAAATGCGTGCTTATTGTCGCAAAGAACATAAAACAGATTATTATTTATTGAAAAGTATTCCAGGAATTGGAGGCTATTTGTCAGCGGTAATTATTGCCGAATGTGGCGATTTGCGACGCTTTAATACCGAAGGACAATTTGCCAGTTTTGTGGGTATTGTTCCTGGAATGTACAACAGTGGCGGAGGCGAAAAATGTTTAGGAATAACTCCTAGAAGTCGCTCACAACTGAGAAGTTATCTTATAGAAGCCGCATGGATAGCGATACGGAAAGATGCCGAGATGCAACAGTATTATAGGAAGCATCACGGAAAAAACGTAAAAAATATTATTGTAAAAGTGAGTCATAAAATGACTCGAAGAATTTTGTCGGTCATAAAAAAACAAACACCCTATCAAGTAAATGTGAATTTAGTTTTAGAAAAAAATAAAAAAAAGTCAGCTTAAAACACCAGAAAATTCAACTTCAAAACATGGTGCCGATCCAACTCCATTGGAAGCCGCATCGCCAAGTAGGTAGCTGATTTTCTTTAAAAAAAAACTAAAAACTAAAAAGATAATACAAAATCATCTTAAAAGTCTCACAATACAACAAGAGAAATAGACTGCAAAACACAGGTAGTAGTTGCAAAATATACAAGCTACATCACGAAGCAGGCAGCTATTTTTTATCAATCTTATAACCAAACCGGTGCTGGTGGCTATTAGTTTAGACCACAAATAGGAGCTTGAGATTTAAGATTACCAAAAGAAAATATATGGAATAAAAGAGTAGAAAATTATTCGTGGCATTATTGAAAAAGTTAGAACAACTTTTTCATGTCCTGAGCCTTTGGCGGACAAAAAGTTGTTTCCAACTTTTTCAACAAGCTGTTGGAACGGCATTTTATACTCAAAAAATAACGACATATCGCTCAGTTTAAAAAGTTGTTGATAACTTAAATTGCTTTACATAGGAACCTGTGTTGAACGAAACCGCTCTACATCCATCCCTTATGGGGTTTACGATAAATGAGTAAGAAGAATTTCAAGAGGCCATTGCGCCTCTTTTTTTATGGCCTTACAATAAGGAATTCATTGTAAAACTACTAGAACTAACTCTTAAGTAAGTACGAAAAGCCTGTAATAAATAAAAAGTACCTTTGATGATTTGTAAGAAAAATTGAATATATTTGAAAGAATAACAAAACGCAACCCAATAGCGTGTATACACCCTTTTCTGGGTGGCTATGCGCTACTTTGTAGCGCATATATACAAGTTGTAAGCAACCCGTGCGAAACAGAACGCAGTAACTGTACCTACAATATTTTCTTCCTTTTAAACCATATAAAAATAAGGACAGATAAAATAACCATAAAAATAATTACATATAAATATCCGTATTTCCATCGCAATTCGGGCATAAAGTCAAAGTTCATTCCATAAACACCTACAATAAAAGTAAGCGGAAGAAAGAAAGCCGAGAAAATCGTTAATAATTTCATCACATCATTACTTTTTTGCGCAGTAACAGACAAATAAGTATTCATTAAGTTGTATCCGCTCGAGCAAGTACATCTTGTAGAGTAAAAAGTGATTACCTATGTTTTTTCTT
>NZ_VOGZ02000013.1:0-49887 GCF_008033395.2 Flavobacterium sp. XN-5 | reverse complement strand
AAGTAGCACCTTTATAGCGTTAAACAATACTTTTTATTGACTATTTTTTTATGTTTTCGCAACACATGACTTAACTCGCTGGAAATAGGAATCTTGAAGTGGAAAGTTTTCTCATCTCGTCGGGAATCTCCGAAGGAAAGGGAGGCTATACTGATGTAGTTTGCCTTGTTTCGTTGTGAATACAGCATGTTTGCTAATACTTTGCAATTAGCAGGACAAGCTTCTTACTCTTGACAACTACTTTAATTAGTAGTTTTGCTTTCTATACCACTACATGTAGGTGTTGTATTTTTAGTGACTTTACCGATACTCACTAAATTCCCCTGCCAACAAAAACTCACCTAGCCCCCATAGCAGTGGAAATCCTATCAAGCCAGTCCCTTCTCGTCTTTTCGCACGAGAAGCGATGGCGAAGTAGATTGTAGCGTCCCGAAGTCTCGGGAGCGGGAAATAGCTTCTGAAGAAAGAGGTTATACCTATATACAAGGAGTAGTAGCTTTTTTATAATAAGGAACGAACCTATACTTTCCACTTTATAATGAATCAAAACCATATGTGGTTCATTATAAAAATCTCACTATTATTTACAGAAAAATCTAAAACCATCAATCCTTCTTCCAAGTCCCTAAATGCAAAAAAAATATCAATATTAGAACATCAATTTAGCAAGCTTGGAGAATTGGAGCTTATTCTATTTAGATTAACTAAACTATTTACAAAGTCCGGAAATTCTATTTTCGGCATAAGCAACGGATTCTTGTTCACTTTTAGACATAAAAAAAGCTTCTCAACTGAGAAGCTTTTAGTGCGGATAATAGGACTCGAACCTACACGCCTTGCGGCACCAGATCCTAAGTCTGGCATGTCTACCAATTTCACCATATCCGCGTGTAATTGTGGGTGCAAATATAGTCATAAGTTCGAATAATCAAAACATTTTTTTAAAAAATTTATCATTCTCTTTTTTGTACTTTTGATTTATCTAAAAATTAAGCCCATACATGGAAAATATCAAGTCATACGTACAAGAAAACAAGGAGCGTTTCCTTAACGAATTAATTGAATTATTAAAAATACCATCTGTAAGCGCAGACACAGCCTACTCTCAAGATGTAATTGACACTTCTGAGGCTGTAAAAATCAGCTTAGAAAAAGCAGGATGTGACAAAGTCGAAATTTGCGAAACTGCTGGATACCCTATCGTATATGGTGAAAAAATGATTGACCCAAGCTTACCAACGATTCTAGTTTACGGTCATTATGACGTTCAACCCGCGGATCCAATCGAACTTTGGACCTCTCCTCCCTTTGAACCGGTGATCAAAAAAACCGAAATCCATCCCGAAGGAGCCATATTTGCACGTGGTGCTTGCGACGACAAAGGTCAGATGTATATGCATGTAAAAGCATTCGAATACATGATCCAAAGCAACACCCTGCCATGCAACGTGAAATTCATGATTGAAGGAGAAGAAGAAGTAGGCAGCGTCAATCTAAAGACTTTCGTTGAAAACAATGTTGAAAAACTTAAAAACGATGTGATTTTGATTTCTGATACTGGAATGATTTCTAATCAGCAACCGTCTATCACGACTGGATTAAGAGGTTTAAGCTATGTAGAAGTAGAAGTAACGGGACCTAACCGTGATTTACACTCTGGACTTTATGGAGGAGCTGTTGCTAATCCTATTAATATCTTGTCAAAAATGATTGCCTCTCTACATGATGAAAATAATCACATTACCATTCCTGGATTTTATGATAATGTAGAGGAATTGTCTCTTGAAGAAAGAGCCGAAATGGGTAAAGCCCCATTCAACTTAGAAAACTATAAAAAAGCATTAGACCTAAACGACGTTTACGGCGAAAAAGGGTATACCACTAACGAAAGAAACTCAATACGTCCAACATTAGACGTTAACGGTATTTGGGGTGGATATACAGGAGAAGGAGCAAAAACGGTAATCGCCAGCCAAGCTTTTGCAAAAATATCAATGCGTTTGGTTCCAAATCAAGATTGGGAACAAATCACTGAATTATTCACTAAACACTTCACGAGCATTGCTCCTGCTGGTGTGACCGTAAAAGTTAAACCACATCACGGCGGCCAAGGATATGTGACGCCTATTGACAGCATTGGCTACAAAGCGGCAAATATGGCTTACACTGAGACCTTTGGTGTTCCGGCTATTCCAGTTCGCTCTGGAGGAAGTATTCCTATCGTTGCATTATTCGAAAAAGAACTAAAAAGTAAAACCATCTTAATGGGATTTGGTTTGGACAGTGATGCGATTCACTCGCCAAACGAACATTTCGGGGTATTCAACTATCTAAAAGGAATCGAAACTATTCCCTTATTTTACAAATACTTTGTAGAGTTAAGCAAATAAGCTGTTTCCACATCAATCCACAAAATCCGTTCAGCAGTGAGCGGATTTTTTTTTGGGCGTTACCTTGTTGCTGAACAATTTGTTAAACAAAGCAACTCGAGTCAGCAACAAGGTCAGGCTTTTCGTTACAATCTTTTTATGCTACGTTCCTTCGCATAAAAAGGATTTTCACTTCAATCCTTAACGCAAGTAAAATTAAAAATCAAGCTTTGCCATCAACATAAAGCAATAACATTCACATTTCCCAAGGTCACAAAAAAATCCCCAACCGAAATTGAGGACTATAGTTAATTGTTTAGTTTTTTAAACTTATTTTCCGCTTTAGCGATATCAACTTCCAACTCTTGAATTTTAAGACGTTGCTTGCTAATTTTCAGATTCCCCTTTTCAATTTCAACCTCCGAAAGCTTTCCTCTTGACATCGTTTTATCTAATTTAGCCTCCATTTTATCCAAATCATTTTTAGCCCTGTCAAGTTTGCTGTTTAATTTCTGAACTGTTTTGTCGGCTTTTTCAATTTTTCGCTCTTGCTTTTCTTCTTTTTTGATTGCTTTCTCCCTTGCTTTCTCAGCTCTTTCTCTTTTTTTCTCCGCTTTTTGACGGCTTTTCTCTGCTCTTTCTTGGTCTCTTATTGCTCTATCTGCTTTTGATTTTTCCCTGGCCACTTCTTTATCAATGCTTTTTTGCGTTACAAGATCAATAGACATTGATTTTACAGAATCAATCGCTACTGTCTTGAATTCCTGAGCAAAACCCATTTGAAACCCAAAGAGAGCACATGCTATTAATAATACTTTAGTTTTCATAGTTTTTGTTTTAATTGATCGTATTTACAAATTTACCATAAAATACGGCTGCTAGCTGTTGATCTAGTCAGAAAAACGATTATTATATTCGAAAAAAAAGAAATTACATCCAAACTAACAATCTACTGTGTTAGATTTAGTCTGGGAACAAAAATACCTCTATAATAAATCAAAACTCACCTGCAACATTGGAGAATATCGAAGCTTTAAGTCTTTTTTCTCCTACTTCGAAAAAAACATATAAAAAGAAAATACCGCTACTGGCACTTGAACACAGTTAAAAAAAATATTAACTCATTATAAATCAACATAATTAAAAAAAAAAGTTGTTTTATTAATTTTATATTCTACATTTGTAGAACTGAATCTATTTTTGTAGAGCCAAAGAAAATGAAAAAACGTATAATCTTTTTTATTTGCATAATAAGTATGTTTTCATGCAAATCGAAACTACTGAATCAAACCGTCGAAAGAAAAAGAGAAGGTATTTGGATAGAAAAATATTCAATAGACAGCGCCCAATATAAATCCATTGGAAAATACCGAAATGATGATCCAATAAAAAAATGGCGCTATTATCTAGATGGAAAAATAATCAAAAGGGAAAAACATAAAGGTAACAGCTCTTTTACCAGATTCTATCACCAAAATGGAAAAATACAATCCCAAGGAAAAACAGTTTTAGACACCTGTACTAAATACGCCCATTGGTATTACAGCGGAAGTTGGAATTTCTATAATACTAACGGCAAAATGATAATGAAACGAAATTATGACAAAGGCAAGCTTGTTTCTGAAACAATATTTAAATAAAAATTAAAAAAAATGCAACAACTCACTAACGCCGAAGAACAATTGATGGAACACCTCTGGAAGCTAGAGAAAGCTTTTATGAAAGATTTGCTTGAAGCATTTCCAGAGCCAAAACCAAAAACCACAACCGTGGCCACTTTACTAAAAAGAATGATTGATAAAGATTTTGTGGCTTACACTGAATTTGGAAACTCTAGAGAATATTTTCCCTTGGTCAAAAAAACGGACTATTTCTCGAAACATGTCAACGGATTGATAAAGAATTTCTTTAACGATTCCGCATCGCAATTTGCTTCTTTCTTTACTACAGAAACTAATTTATCTGAGAAAGAATTAGAGGAACTTAAAAAAATAGTAGACTGTGCCATTCAAAAAAAGAAAAAATGATAGACTTCATCATCAAATCGACTGCATCATTATTTGTGCTGCTTGCCGTGTACCATTTAGCATTGGAAAATGAAAAAATGCACCATTTCAATAGGTTTTACTTATTGTTTGCCATTATTTTCTCATTCACAATCCCATTTATAACCATTGAAGTGATTCAAGAAATCACAACTCCTTTTACCTCCAAAAATGCAATCACAATGGAAGGAGCAACTATGACTTCTGTTGAAGATTCAACAAATTACTGGATAATTGCCATTTGGAGCATTTATGGCGTAATAACTTCAGTATTACTTTTTAGATTCATTAGAAACATCTTAAAATTGAATGCTAAATCAAAATCAGGCACTGAAATTAATTACAAAAATGTAAACTTGGTTTTACTTAAAGAAAAAACACTGCCTTACACTTTCATGAACAGCATTTTCATCAATGAAACGGATTACCACAATAGAAAAATTGAAGCCGAATTATACACCCACGAACTAATTCACGTAAACCAAAAACACACTTTAGATATTTTACTCTTAGAAACTTTGAAAGCCGTCTTTTGGTTCAACCCTATTTTCATTTTCTACAAAAAAGCCATACAACTCAACCATGAATTCCTCGCTGATGAGAAAGTGGTTCAATCGCATAATAATGTTCCGTTTTACCAAAACTTATTAATCACAAAGGCAAGCGCGAACCAAACCTATTACTTGGCCAGTAATTTGAATTATTCAGTAACTAAAAAAAGATTAATTATGATGACTAAAACCACATCAACATCTAGGGCAATGCTAAAAAAAATAGCGATAGCTCCTTTATTTTCATTTATTCTTTTCTTTTCTTGCACAAAAAATGTAGAACAAGAAAAGACATCAGAAACTACAATCAAATCAAAGACTCCTGTTACGGGAATCGAGAAATATTTCGAAAACACAATCTTTTTAATTAAAGATGAAAAAGGAAATATTGTAAGCGATAAAAAATTCAGCGAACTTACCTCTGAGGAAAAGAAAAACATTCCACCACCTCCACCGCCGCGTGTAACATCAGTAAATGAACAGGAAAACAGTAAGCAACTTAATGATCTCAAAAATGCAGTAAGCCCAAAATACGTTGAAATAACCACTGTAGAGGTTCCGGAAAATGGAATCCACAATACAGCTTCAGTAAATGAAAAACCAACTTTCCCGGGAGGAATGGACAAATTCTACCAATTCGTGGCTGAAAATTTTAAAGCGCCATCACAACCCAATTTAAAAGGAAAGGTATACATAACTTTTATAGTGGAGATAGACGGCAGTCTGAATGATTTTAAAATACTCCGAGATATTGGTTACGGAACCGGTAAAGAAGCAGTAAGGGTTTTAGAATCATGCCCCAAATGGATTCCTGGAAAAATCAATGGAAAAGCAGTTCGAACATTATACAGTTTACCAATAACAATTAACACGGAGCAATAGTCTATAAACAACAAATCCGCTTCATCAAGAAGCGGATTTATCTAACTACAAATTAAACTACTAACTAACTGGTTTTATCTGGCTTGTATCCAAAATAAGGCATCGATTGCTCTTTAAAAACAACACCATACTCTTCTAGTTCTTTTAAAATGGGTAGATACACTTCCTTTTTAATAGGAAGTTGTACTCCAGGAGTTTTAATCTTGCCATTTAATATAAGCAAAGTCGCCATCGCAACCGGTAAACCAACGGTTTTTGCCATAGCGGTATAAGTTTGGTCTTCGCCAATGCAAACCATTTTAGAATCGATTTGCTTTTTGACACCATCTAATTCATATCCGAATTTATGGTACATCACAATCATATCCTTATCGTCTGCTTCCAAGGTCCATTTATCACTTAATATTTTTTCTAATATCTGTGCAGGGGTAGCATTTTTAAGTCCCACTTTTTTGTTGCTATTGAATAAATCTAATTCCAGCAATTTGTCCCACATAACATCATCTTGATCGATTTTTAAAATCAATCGTGTCTTAATTTCTACAGAATCCGTTGGATGATACGGTAAAAAAGAATTCACAAACTGACGGTAACTCATATTTTCAGAATCTTCCATTATATAACCATCATCTGTCATACCAAGCTGCACAAACATATTCCATGCTTTAGAAAACCCTACTCTACGAATGGTTCCTCTATATAAAGTTAGCACATTGTCCAGTCCATAAACACTTCTATATTTCAAGGAATCTCGATTCGAATAAGCCTCAAAGCGACCGTAGCCTTCTACATCTAAGAATTCAGTTCTTCTAAATAAGTTGCAATAGGGAATGTATTTATAAGTCCCTTCTTGAATAAACTTAGCGCAACCACCCTGTCCAGCCAAGACAACATTCCGAGGAGCCCAAGTAAATTTATAATTCCAACGATTTGTGTCTGATTCTGGAGCTACAAGTCCACCACAAAAAGATTCGAATAAAAGCATTTTACCGCCTTTATCTCCTATCTCGTCAATGACTTTCATGGCACTCATGTGATCAATTCCAGGATCAAGACCTACCTCATTCATGAAAATAAGATTATTCTCTTTGACTGCCACATCGAGTTCCTGCATTTCATTACTAACATAAGATGCCGTAACCATGTTCTTTTTATAGACAACACAATCTCTAGCAACCTCAATATGCAAATGAGCAGGCAACATAGAAATGACAATATCAGCCTTTTGAATTGCTTCTTTCCTTTGATTGGCATCAAAAATATCCAAAGTAATTGCAGTGGCATTTGGATGGTTACATGTTTTCTTTTGTGCCAGTTCTAATGACAAATCACCAATAATAAGGTGCAAATCCTCTTCTATTGACTTATTTAAAAGATATTGTATCAACGAAGATGCAGATCTACCTGCACCAATTACTAAAATGTTTCTCATAAATATATGTAAATATAACACAAACATACATAAATGTTATATTTACAACAACTACTATGTGTTAAAAAACAAGAAAAAACCGAAAGTATCTGTCAAATAACTTTTAGATTCCTCAGATAAGGAATACTTTTACAGTTAAAAAATCCCAGAATAATGAATAAGAAATTAATTTCAACCGGCGCACTTTTTGGAATGATTGCAATTATATTAGGAGCATTTGGAGCACATGCATTAAAACAAGTTTTATCTGCCGATCAGCTAATTACTTTTGAAACAGGAGTTCGTTATCAAATGTATCATGCCTTGTTTTTAATTTTTATTGGCCTGTTACCAGACCTAACTGAAAAAACTAAGAAAATCATCTACTACTTAATTATTTCTGGTGTCCTTTTCTTTTCAGGTTCGATTTATTTATTGGCCACAAATAGCATGACCTCCTTCGATTTTAAAGTGATAGGATTCATAACCCCTGTGGGCGGACTCTTATTAATTCTAGCTTGGGGAACCTTATTGTTGAATTATTTTAACAAAAAAACATAAAACTTAGATTATCAAAACATATCTAAGATATAATTTATACTTTTGTAGCAGTTAAACTAAACAACACAATACATAATTTTATGAATAATAACACACCGTTTACGCAATCGATTTCGCTTGTTGACCTAGGAATTGAAAACGCAAAGATTCATTACCAATTATCAGCCAACGAATTACATGACATGACCATCGCTTTAGGTCAAGGAATCGAAACTTCGACTGGCGCACTAGCTATCAATACAGGGGAATTTACAGGGCGCTCGCCTTTAGACCGTTTTATCGTTAAAGATAGCGTAACTGAAAACAAAGTTTGGTGGGGAAAAGTGAATATTCCTTTTGAACCAACAGCTTTTGAAGCACTTCATAAAAAAGTTACTTCGTACTTATCTAACAAAGAACTATTCGTTAGAGATTCTTATGTATGTGCTGATCCTAATTATAGATTAAATGTTCGTGTAGTTACTGAAACACCTTGGGCAAATTTATTTTGTTACAATATGTTTTTGAGACCCGAACAAGAGGAACTTGAAAATTTCACACCACAATGGACTGTAATATGTGTTCCAAGTTTCCTTGCTGATCCAGCAACTGATGGAACGCGTCAACCTAATTTTGCTATTTTAGATTTTACTAAAAAAATTGCACTTATAGGTGGTACTGGATATACAGGTGAAATGAAAAAAGGAATTTTTTCTGCCTTAAACTTTATATTACCGGTTGATAAAAACACTTTGCCGATGCATTGTAGTGCAAACGTAGGTGACAATGATGATACAGCTATCTTCTTTGGATTGTCAGGAACTGGAAAAACAACACTATCTGCAGATCCAAAAAGAAAATTAATTGGTGATGACGAACATGGATGGACTAGTGAAAATACAGTTTTCAATTTTGAAGGCGGATGCTATGCAAAAGTGATCAATCTTTCTGAAGAGAACGAACCAGACATTTTTAGAGCAATTAAAAGAGGATCTATTTTAGAAAATGTCATTTTCGAAAAAGGGACTAACAAAGTCGATTATAATGATATTTCTATCACCCCTAATACAAGAGTAAGTTACCCAATCTATCATATTGACAATATTCAACCAGGATCAATAGGTAGTAACCCAAAAAATATTTTTTTTCTTACTGCAGATTCATTCGGAATCTTGCCTCCTATTTCTAGATTAACACCTGGACAAGCTGCTTATCACTTCATCTCTGGTTATACTGCAAAAGTTGCTGGAACTGAAGCTGGAGTTACTGAACCTCAACCTAATTTTTCTGCTTGCTTTGGAGCACCTTTTATGCCGCTTCACCCAACGAAATATGCTGAAATGTTGAGTAAAAAAATCCAAGAAGCCGATGTAAAAGTTTGGCTAATCAACACAGGATGGACTGGCGGACCTTATGGAACTGGTAGCAGAATGAAATTAAAATACACTCGCGCTATGATTACTGCCGCTTTAAACGGAGAATTAGATGCAGTAGAGTATAAAGATCACGCCGTTTTTGGAATTGCAATTCCGCAATCTTGTCCTGAAGTTCCTAGTGAAATTTTAAATCCGAGAAATACCTGGGAAGATAAAGAATTATACGACCAAAAATCGATAGAATTAGGTCAAAAATTTAAAGCCAACTTTGCTAAATTTGAAGAGTTTGCAAATCCTGAAATAATGGCAGGAGCGCCAAAAGCATAAGTTAATTATAATTCAATAAAGAAAAGAGCTGTTCTCATAGGACAGCTCTTTTTGATTTCTATAAACTCCTAAACAAAAACAAATCAGATATTTACAATAGTTTAATTTTTTTGGCGTTAAATTTGCAATCATCAGCCAGACAAAATTAAGGTCCACTGGCAAATCAATCAAAAAAAATCAATCATGTTAAAACAATTCTTTATTCTCTGTTCAGGAGCCGACGAAGAAATTCTTGAAGGCTGTTCTCAAGGTGAGCAAACCAAATACGCAGGTATTGGCGCCACCGTTTTCTTTACCGCAGTAATGGCCTTTATCGCCAGTACTTATGCCTTATTTACAGTTTTTGACAGCGTCTACCCCGCCTTACTCTTTGGACTGGTGTGGGGTTTACTCATCTTCAATCTAGATCGTTTTATTGTTTCTACTATTCGAAAAAGAGATAAATTTGGCAGCGAATTTCTACAAGCTACGCCAAGAATTATTTTGGCAATTATCATCGCCATAGTTATTTCGAAACCATTAGAGATTAAAATTTTCGAAAAAGAAATCAACACCGTTCTATTGAAAGAGAAAAATGCTATGACTCTCGAAAACAAGAAAGAAGTGGCTAATTATTTTCAATCCGATCTAGCTAAAAACAAGGCCGAGATTGAGAGCTTAAAGTCAGATATTTCGAAAAAAGAAACCGAGGTTAATACACTATATGAAACATACATTACTGAAGCCGAAGGAACAGCAGGAACTAAAAAGCTAGGAAAAGGACCCGTTTTTAAAGAAAAGATCGCCAAACACAATCTGGCTTCCGCCGAATTAGATACTATTCGAAAAAACAACTTAGAAAAAATTGCTGAAAAAGAAAAAACTGCAACGCTACTTCAAGCGGACTTAGATAAAAAAATCACCGAAACCCAACCTATCATTGACGGATTTGATGGATTAATGGCCCGAATCAATGCATTAAATAAGCTGCCCTCACTTCCCTCCTTGTTTATCATGTTGCTTTTTCTCGCAATTGAAACCTCCCCTATTATTGCTAAATTATTGTCGCCAAAAGGAGAATATGATTTTAAATTGGAAGATTTAGAAACAGCCTTAAAAGCAACTTTAGAGCAAGACAAATACCAGCGAAATTTACTTGTAAAAACGAGTGCTGCTATGCACGATAAAGTATATGAGGATATTGCTCAAGACAAAAATTTATATGATTTACAGCGCAAGAAAGCGACCGAATTACTGGAATTACAAGCACACAATTTTGTAGAAAAACAGAAGAAAACTTTATAAAAAAATGGGCTATCCTAAAAAAATAGTCCATTTATTGTTATTGTAACCAGCGCTCTAGCGTTTTCATAATTTTCTGTTGGTCTTCCTTTGGGAAATCTTTTACCCTAGCACTGTGACTTCCTCCAGGCAACACCATTTTAAGTGCGTCAAGCCTGCGTTTAGGAGTTGGAGCGCATGCTCCCCAAGTATCATCTCCGCCATAAATATAAAGAATCTTATCCCCTTTTCTCTCTACAAACTTCCTAACTTTTTTGATGTATTTTGGATTGTAATTAATCGCAACGTCTTTGGGTGCAAAACGCATATTGGATGTACTTTTAACCACTTGCAACAAATCCTTTACTGGTGTAAAATCAAAACCATAATAACCCAATTCACTCATGTGTTGGTAATAAGACGGCAATAAGTTATAGTATTGTTCATCATTGTAAAAGCTAATTCCTACCACTTTATTAAAATAATCAAATAGCTCTTTGGCGGTAGAATTAGTATCCGGAATATCAGCACAGTTTGCGCCCCATTGCCAGAAAGAAAACGGAAATTCTAAGGCTCCATATTCTAAGGCTTCTTCAATGGACAATTCAGTGAACTGCATTTTTTCTTTAGCAGCATGTTCTTTTATTTCTTTCAAAAGTGCTGTTCTATTAAGTAGTAATGCTCTTTGAAACTGCACTATATTTGCGCGACATTCAGCCGTACCAACTTTAGACGTATAATGTTCTACGGTGCGTGGATCTTCCTGAGTCTTGATTAGGGGCGCCACATAAGGCATCGCTACATCTACATCTTTTGGATACTTCGATTTATAAATAAGGGTCGTTTCTCCGCCTTTACTGATTCCCGTCGAAATCCATTTTCCGCTATACAGTTGCTTTAATTTTTGAACTATCGAATGATAGTCGGCAATGGCTTGATCATTTGTCAAATACTCCCAAGGAATAGGATTGGGTCTGGATTTTCCATAAAACCGATATTCAACAATAAGCTGATTCGCATTCAATAAACTGCTGACTTCATTTTTAACATAACGCGCCGCATAACCTTCAGTCTCAATAACCATAGGTTTCTTAACATCAAGATGCGACAAGTAGATAAAATGTTTAAATGTCCCCCTTTCTGGATGGGAATGATCCAAGGGCTGGTCTAAAATCAATTGATAGGATTCAGAATACCCATCTAAATTCTTTATTTTTTTAATTTCTGCTTTTGGAAACAATTCCATTAAACTTTTCTCCAAATCAGTACCTACAGCTACATCAGTTTGTGCAAAACCAAATTGAAAATTAAGGCTAACTAATAATAATACTACTATATATTTAATCTTATTCATCTTTATAATTAATTTATTTTTCGAAAATTGTACTAGCTTTCTCTTAATCCTAACATCTAATTATTAAGAATTCGCCATTCTGATGATCTCTTCAATGTCATCAACCTCTATAGGCATGGCTTCCGAAAGGTTTATACTTCCATCGGCAGTAATTAAATAATCGTTTTCTAAACGACAACCTATTCCTTCCGCGGGAATATATATTCCCGGTTCGCAGGTAAGCACCATTCCTTTTTCGAAGGCGCGAGAATACAGTCCCACATCATGCACGTCTAATCCCAGATGATGCGCGGTTCCATGCATGAAATACTTTTTATACACCGGAGCATCCACATCTTGATTTGCGATTTCATCGGGAGTAATTAGTCCTAATTTTACTAATTCTTTTTCGACTAATGCTGCCATTTGTTTTTCATAGTCAGCAGAAAAGACTCCTGGCTTTAAGAGCTTCGACCCTTCTTTTAAACAATGTAAAACCGACTCATATACAGCGCGCTGACGAGACGAAAAAGTTCCATTTACAGGAACACATCTGGTAGTATCTGAATTGTAATTTGCATAGCAAACCCCAAAATCAAGCAATACCATATCTCCGTCTTTGCAAATTGCATCATTAGAATTATAATGCAAAGCGCAAGCATTTTTTCCCGACGCTACAATAGGCTTAAAAGCATGACGTGTCGCTCCGTTTTTTACAAACTCATAAGTCAATTCAGCCTCCAGGGCATATTCTGGAGTATTGGATTTAATTGCTTTTAAAATCCCTATAAATCCTTTTATACTGATCGCGATTGCCTCTTTGATAAGCGCTACTTCCTCCTCTGACTTTATGGGGCGAAGTTCTCTTGTAATCTTGGCCGCTCGATCATACTGATGCAATGGATATTTATCTTTACACCAGTGAATCAGGCGATCCTGTCTGGTGGTCATCTCTGAAGTGAGTCTTTTTATATGCTCATTATGCCCCAAATAAAAAGTATCGGCTTCAAAAGCAAAAAGCTGTAGAGTTTTCTCCATTTCATGAGTCCACTTTACATTTTTCACGCCCGAAATACGAGATACAGCTTCTTTTGCCAAGAAATCACCATCCCATATTTTACTTTGCTCGCTTACTTCTTTTACGAATAATATTTCTCTGTTTTCTTCTTTTATAGCATCTGGATATAGTATTAAAATCGTCTCATCCTGGTCGATTCCTGACAAATAAAATAAGTCATTATTTTGGGCAAAACCCATTACATCATCAGCATTATTAGGCATCACATCATTAGAAGACAGCATCGCAATGCTATTTGCATTCATTTTTTTGGCAAACTGCGTTCTGTTTGCAACAAATAAAGTAGCGGGAATCGATTTATATCGCATAATTTTATAATTGAAAGATTTTAGCTGGAACAGCAGCTGATTGTGTGGTCATCAATTTAATTGTAGTCATCCTATTTTCTTTACTAATAATTGCATATTTTTTTAAAAGACATACAATTAGCACAACTACGAAATTTTACAACTTATCCCAATAAACACACTACAATTCCAATCCATAAAAGTATAAAAATATGCCACAATTCATAAAGGTTTCTCCCTTTAAAAAATCAGCAAAACATAACGAGACCATTAAACATCTATGAAAGTTAAATTCAAAAAAAAGGCTGCCTTATAAAAGACAGCCTTAAATTTTATTTATTCTTAAGAACTACATATAGCTCAAAATCTCCTTTTTGAAATTATCATATTCTCCTTGTAAAATCAGTCCGTTATCCAAGAGTTTTTTATAATTCTGTAATTTTTCGAAAAGCTCATCTTGCGATAATCCAGCTAGTCCACTCTCTTTGTGAGTTTCCTTGTGAGCTTCAATACGAGTATCAAAATACTCGTTAACAGTAGGTAATGGCGGCGGAGTGCTTGGCATTATCTCCATAAAACTAGTTACCTCTACGGTTTCCATTTCTTCAACATCCTCAAATTCATCAGTAGCATCGGCGGCAACTTCTTCAATTATTGTAGCATTTGGAACAGCTCCACTTTTTAGAATATCTATTTGCTCTTTAGCATAAGTAAATATCTTTCTAGCTTGAATTTTCGGAATATAGTCGATTGAAACTTCCATATCTGTCTTGGTCGAAAATGAAAACTCCGACCCTAAGATGTTTTCTTTCACAGAGGTTCCTTCAATTTGATCCCAGGTGTAATCAGTAAAATCCATCGATAGCCCTAAGTTTTTAGGCTGACAGATTATAATTCGTTTGTTTGTCACCACAATACTATCTGGAAAAACGGTAAGTGCCGGTTTTTTCTGAACCGCAATATATCCTATTTCCTCATATTTCATAAGGAGATCATTCAGCTTTGAAGTGATTTTTTCAATAGCTTTAGGGTCTTGCTCCTCGTTTAAAAATTTCTTTATCTGTTCTTTCATGTTTTTTAATTCAAAATTCTTTGTCCCAATTGAATATTTCTCAGTACTAATTCCCAATACACTTTCTTAAAATGCAGTGTGAGAATTGGAATGCAAAAGTAATACCTAATTTGATAATTCTGAGATTTCATTTTGTAATTTCTTTGTTAAACTTTTGAAGACCAATTCATAAGAATGATCAATCAATTCTTTAACAAGAGAATTAGGGACATCTTGATGCATTGCAACGGTATTCCAATGCGTTTTGCTCATATGAAAACCAGGTTTAATACTGTCATACTGCGCTCTAAGCTCCAGAGCGCGCTCAGGATCACATTTCAAATTCACAGCTGGCTCCCCTGATTCCCATTTTTGCAAAGACGATAAGGCAAACATTTTTCCACCCACCTTAAAAACTAAAGTGTCTTTATCGAAAGGAAAATGCTCTGTCACTCCTTTTTTACTCAAACAATATTCGTAGTAGGTTTCTAAATTCATCTATCGCTACTTTAAAAAATTAGTTAAGTATCTTTTCCATCATCCTTTCTGGTTTTGCCAAAAGGGTGAATCCGAATTTTTCATATAAAAAATGTGCGTCAGCAGTTGCTAATCGCCAAACTTGCACTTGCTTTAATTGTGGTTCCTTCATCATGGCATCAACTAAAATGGAAGAATATCCTTTGCCGCGATGTTCTTCAGTAATAAATACATCCATCACATAGGCAAAAACTATATAATCCGTAATTACTCGGGCAAAACCAATTTGCTTCTCATTAAGATAAATTCCAAAACAAAATGAATGGTCAATTGTAGTTTGTACTTCATCGATTGTTCGTGCCGCAGCCCAATAAATATCCTTTAGAAAATGCTGAATAAACGGAACGTCTAATTTATTTTTATCGGTAGAGACGGTTATCATAGCTCTGTTTTAGTATTCTCAACAGCATATAAAACGGGTTTGCTTGGACTTGCATCATTCTCAAAAGAAGCAATTTGTAAGTTGAGCAAGTAACTTCCATCTGCAACAGTATCAGGCACAAAAATCAGTTCCGTAATAGTAGCTTCTAATCGGGCATCCGAATTTAAATTATTCACGTCAGTTACATTCCAAAATGCTTTATGCGCCAATAATTTTCCTTCGTCCTTTTCCTTATCGACACTTGGCAAATCAATAAGCAGGTGTTGTATTCCGCTTTCGCGAATGAAACGCGCCGCATCTTCATCTAAATAAGGCGGATTTGTGTGCGAATATTTTCTTGACAATTTAGAAGTTTCGTTTGGTAATGTTCGAATAACAATAGCTTCGGGCCTATCATGATTTAAAGCTTTTACAATTTTTTCTTTACTAATAATAAAATCTCCATCTTTTTCTTCGAGTGCTACCGAAATTAATTCAGCCATGAAAAAAAACTGTTTTAGGGATTGATTTATACTATAAAAATCACGCGTAATGTGTCCCAGACATTCGGTGTGGGTTCCATGTCCATGAGGATTGTAAGAAATAGTATTAAAATTTGTAGAAGACATTCCTGAAGACACTTTTCCTACCCATTCTCCAAAACGTACTGGTTCAATTACTGGTTTTTCTATATACCATGCAATTGGATTCGCTTCAGAATTAGTTATCGGAATCGAAATATCAATGGGTTTTGATAAATCTATTTGAAAATTGTTGATCGTTGCTATCATTTATGCTGAATTTATTTCAGCATCTCATCATGAGATACATTTATAAACTCAAATATAAATCTTTTAATTCGGGATTGCTTAGTTTTACTACATTCAATTTCCAGTCCTTGTGCCAATTTTTCAATTGTTTTTCCCTTATAAAAGCATCTGAATACTCCTCGAACTCCTCGAAATAAATTAGCATTGTAGCATTATATTTTTTGGTAAAGGCTGCTCCGGTACCACTTATATGTTTTTCAATTCTCTTTTTTAAATCCTACGTTGCTCCAACATATAAAACGGTTTGATTTTTATTTGTCAAAATATATGTAAATCTTTTTTCCATACAACACCATTTTAATTATAAAGAATCCCGAAACTAGTTCGTCACGTTCTGAGTTAAGATCATGAGATCCTGAAACTAGTTCAGGATGAATAGATCACTCGCAATCCCATCTGTCAAAAACTTTCCTTTTTTAGTGGGTTTCAAAATATTATCCTCAATAAAAACCAAGTCATCATTTAAGAATTTCTGAGCTTGTTTCATCAAATAATCTAAATAACTTTGTCCAAATTCACTTTCAATTCTATCCAATGAAACTCCCCAAATAGTACGTAATCCGGTCATAATGTACTCGTTATAACGGTCGGCTTCTGATAAGGTTTCTATTTCGTTTGGTAATTTGTCATCCTGAATTGCTTTTAAATAAAGTGGATTATTAGCTACATTCCAACTTCGAGAAATACCATCGTAACTATGTGCGGATGGACCAATGCCCATGTATTTTTCCCCCAACCAGTAGGCTGAATTGTTTTTTGAAAAATAATTTTCTTTTCCGAAATTAGACAATTCATAGTGAATAAATCCTTTTGACTCTAATGTTTCCACCAAAATCATGAAATGTTCCTGAGCCACTTCGTCTTTGGGTGCTTCGATCTTTCCGGTTTGAATCATTTTATTCATCGCCGTTTTGGGTTCTACAGTCAAAGCATAACTCGAAATGTGCGGCACCCCAAAAGAAAGTGCTTTTTCAATGTTTTGCTTCCATTTTTCATTGCTCATTCCGGGAACTCCATAAATCAAATCAAGCGAAATATTATCAAAATATATTGTGGCTTCTTCTAAACATCTTTGGGCTTCCGCCGAATTGTGTGCGCGATTCATCATCTTCAAATCATCTTCAAAGAACGATTGAATCCCAATACTCAAACGATTAATTTTACTTTTTGATAATTCCAGAATTCGCTCACTTGACAAATCATCTGGATTTGCTTCTAGCGTAATTTCTGGATCCTCATTCACCTTATAATTTTCATAAACAGTATCAATCAGAAAATTAATTTCGGTTGAAGTCAAAACCGAAGGCGTGCCTCCTCCAAAATAAATAGTCTCTATTGTATCATTTTCGAATTCACTTTTACGCATTTTGATCTCTTTGGCCAAAGCCAAAACCATTTCCTCCTTCTTATTCATCGAAGTTGAAAAATGAAAGTCACAATAATGACAAGCCTGTTTGCAAAAAGGGATATGTATGTAGATTCCGGACATAATTATTGTTACGCGTTTTTAGTGTTCAGTGCTTTTAAAATATGTAAACACTACTTTTTAACTCGTTCTTCATTTTGTTTTACAAAAGCATCCCAGCCCGTATAACTTTTTGTTCCAACCACCTTTCCAGAGTTAAAAAAGTGGCAAACCGCAGCTGCCAGTCCATCTGTACTATCTAAATTTTTGGGCAATTCTTTCAAGCCTAGTAACTGCTGGAGCATCTTGGCTACTTGTTCCTTGCTTGCGTTTCCGTTTCCGGTAATGGCCATTTTAATTTTCTTGGGTTCGTATTCAGTAATGGGAATATCTCTCGAAAGTCCTGCTGCCATTGCAACGCCTTGCGCTCTTCCCAATTTTAACATGGACTGCACATTTTTTCCAAAAAAAGGCGCTTCAATTGCAATTTCGTCTGGATGATGGGTGTCAATCAATTCGATGGTACGCTCAAAAATTCTTCTCAGTTTCATATAATGGTCGTCCATTTTATTCAACTGCAGTTCGTTCAACTGAATAAACTCCATTTTTTTATTGATAACCCGTATTAAACCAAAACCCATTATGGTGGTTCCTGGGTCAATACCTAGTATGATGCGTTCGTTTGCCATTATTTTGTTCGTTTTTTTTGCTGCGAAGGATCAATTTTTTTTTTTATTACACAGAGCCTAGCAAAGAATTCTCAGAGAGTCGCAAAACTAATTTAAATATTTATGCAGCTGTTGCTTTGTGAATCTTTGCGGAATACTTTCTTTACTTCACCCGGTATAAGCAAACTCGATCCGAATAGCATTTTCACAATAGTTTGCTTTACTTTACATCAATGATTTCGATTCCTCACAAAACTAAGCATTTCCTCGTACTTCTAATCAAACTTTTGATTGTAGGTGTTGCCTTTTATTTTATTTACAATCAGCTGGCAAATAACAACAAACTCGATTGGGCCCAATTTCTAGTTGTATTCGAAAAAAAACAGTCGGTTGTGGGAATTAGTTTCATATTGTTGTTGAGTGTATTAAATCGTTTATTTGAGATTCTAAAATGGCAAAATCTAGTTTCTGTAATACGCAAAATCTCTAAAGCAGAAGCTACTAAACAGGTTCTCTCCGCCCTGACTGTTGGACTGTTTACTCCAAATGGCGTTGGCGAATATGCCGGAAAAGCCATGTTTTTCGAAAAATCGGAAACAAAGAAGGTACTGTTTCTAAACTTGATTTGTAACGGAATCCAGATGGTACTGACTGTTTTCCTTGGAGTTTTTGGTTTGTTGTATTTTAATGTCCAATACAATGTCATTACCACAAAAACGGTAATCATCCTTTTTGGAGTTTTAATTCTCATTTTCGGATCATTGTTCTTAGTAAAAAAACTAACTATAAAAGGATATTCCATCGAAAAACTGATTCATAAGATTAACCAAATCCCAAAATCAATTCATCAGAAAAATATTTTTTTGGCGGTTTGCCGCTATTTCGTTTTCTCGCATCAATACTATTTCTTGTTTTTGGCTTTTGATGTTGATTTACCTTATCTAACATTAATGGCAGCGATCACCGCTGTTTATTTCCTAGCGTCTTCCCTACCTACTTTTCAATTTCTAGACTTTGCTGTAAAAGGCGGTGTATCTATTTATATTTTCGGAATATTGCGCGTAAATGAGTGGATTGTTATTTTTATCACTACCTTAATGTGGTTTCTAAATGTGGTTATTCCTGTTATTATAGGCAGTTATTATGTGCTGAATTTTAAAGTCCCACTAACCCCCGAAGGGGGAAATAAAAATTAATGCGTCAAGTATATGTTTACATTTTTTTTGCCCTTGATTTTAATTATTTACTGCATTACCATTGCATGGTTAATCTATGGTTTTACAAAAATTACTTCCTTTAATTTTGTTGGCTTAAAGCCAATAAATAAATTCACTATTGTAGTTCCTTTTAGAAATGAAGCGGCTACGCTACCTCTACTTTTAGATAGCTTTTCGAAGTTGAATTACCCAACGGAACTGTTTGAAGTACTTCTGGTCGATGATGAATCTGAGGAACAGTTTTCAGTTTTCGGTTTTCAGTTTTCAGTACGGGTTATAAAAAATAATAGAGTTTCTAATTCGCCCAAGAAAGATGCGATTACGACTGCAATGCAGCAGCTAAATACCGCTTGGATTATCACTACGGATGCTGATTGCGTGGTGGCTGAAAACTGGTTGTTGACATTGGACAATTACATTCAGAATCATGATGTGAGTATGATTGCTGGAGCAGTAACCTATGATTGTAGAAATTCGTTCTTGCATCATTTTCAGCAGTTGGATTTAACGAGTTTGCAGGGAGCTACCATTGGTAGTTTTGGCATTGGGAAAGGTTTTATGTGCAATGGTGCCAACTTGGCTTACACAAAATCCCTATTTAAAGAGTTGAATGGTTTTGAAGGCAATAACTCCATTGCTAGCGGAGATGATGTTTTCTTGCTGCAAAAAGCGGTCGCCAAGTTCCCCGAAAGAGTGCATTATTTAAAATCCAAAAGTAATATTGTGGTTACTAAACCAGTTGACAGTTGGTCAGCATTATTTTACCAAAGAGTTCGCTGGGCATCGAAGACAACTTCTTACCAAAGTAGTTTTGGGAAAGTGTTAGGATTGACCGTTTTTGCTGGGAATTTAAGTATTGTAGTTGGTATTGGGTTCTGGATTTTAGATTTATTCTCCTGGCCGACAATCGTTTTATTATTGCTGTTAAAATTTGTTTTAGATCTTGTTTTAATCCGCAAATCTCATTCTTTTTTGACTACAACTAAAATGCGCTACGTAGTTTTGAGCAGCTTATTTTATCCTTTCTTCAGCGTGAGTGTTGCCTTATATTCGCTATTTGGAAAATACGAATGGAAAGGACGTAGGTTTTAAGTTTTATAAATAGTTGTTGTGAAAAACTAAATCCCTAGCCCGGATAGAGCTGATATCCTCGCGGAGTGAAACGAAGCGAGATAAAAGCGAAAGCCGGAAATAGCTCCTAATGTAGATCGAACTTAAGACTAAAAAACTACTCTACTTTAAGAATTACTGGAAGTATAAACTGCGTTTTTACCGGAATTCCTCTTTTAATTGCTGGATTAACCTTAGGGAAATCAACCAATCGCGCGTGGAGAATACTGTCGATTTTAATGGTATCGTAAGCAACTGAATCCTTAGGAAACTGGGGTTCAAATTTCATCTTGGCATTAGGAAAAATAGTCACTTTAACTTCGATGGTATCTAGTTCAGGATACAAGATGGAGAGTGTGTCGCTGGTCAGTTTTTGCTGAATCAATTCGGTTAAAAACTCAAAAAAACAGAGTTGGCGCTGTGATTTATTTTCTAATTTTTCGCAGTCTACAAAGGATGGATACTCATCCACTTCTTTCCAATTGATGGCTTTCAGCTCTTTATTCAATAATTCCTTTTCCGAAGGCACTTGCTTTTCGAAATATTGACAGGAGTTAAAAAGTAAGAGTACTAAAAAAAAATAATAGTGCTTCAATGTTTTGTTTTTGAATGGGAGTATTTGGCTATAAAAATACAATTATTATTGTTGAGATTGTTTCGAAAGCGAATAATCTTCATAGCTTTCAGAAAACCATTTTTTTTTACTTGCTTCGGCTATTGCCTTTTTATCTGAAAAAAGAGACGTTCAAAATCTTTCATCGAAAATTTCAATACTTTTGCTTTGTTCGCTAAATATATTTTTTGTTTCAAATCCGCGACTTTGTACTCTTTAAATTGGGTGAGAGCGGCATTGACAAAAAATAAAATCAGAATTATCACCGCTAATTTTCTCATTTGCGTTCTGTAAATAAGCGTTCGTTTTCTATTTTTCAAAAATACTAAAAATAAATTTATGGATACCTTTCTTTTAATTCTCGGTTTTGGCTGTATGTTTATTGGCATTATAGGAAGTATAATTCCAGTTTTACCAGGTCCTGGAATTAGTTGGCTGGGACTTGTATTACTGTATTTTACCAATGCTGTTCCTGCAAACTATTGGATTCTTAGTATTACTTTATTGATTATGGTCGTGATTTCTTATTTAGACTACATTATTCCTGCTAAAGGAACGAAGCACTTTGGCGGAAGTAAATATGGAATTTGGGGAACAAATATCGGACTGGTTGTCGGCATCTTCGCTCCTATTCCTTTTGGTTTCTTGATCGGCCCCTTCTTAGGCGCTTTTATTGGAGAATTAATTTATGATTCTAAGAATCAAAAGCGAGCTTTAAGAGCAGCAACAGGATCAATTATAGGTTTTCTAGCATCTACTTTCATGCAATTTTTAGTTTGCGTGTTGTTTTTAGGACTATACATTACTATTGTTTGGCGCTACAAAGATGTTTTGTTTTAAAACTTAGAAGAGCGAAATTAATACATTGGAAACTAAAGAAATTGAGGGGGATTTATTTCTTTGCTACTGATAGTCTTTTCTATTGAAAAAAAAGCTCCCATTTAAAGCTTAAACTTGTAACAACTAATTAAATCCTTCGTTTTCTTTTAAAATGAAGAAATTCAAGCGAACTATTAAAAATTGATGCTGCAACTAAAAACGAAATGTTAGATTTGCTAATCAAAACCATACAAACCAAAAAACAATGATTGAACATCCAACTGCCCTAATAACAAACGATGCTGTCGTACTAGGAATTCTTATGACTATATTAGGTTTTATTTTTATCACTTCTTCCAGCGAGAAACCTTTTTTCAAGAAATTCTACAGCATAATTCCTTCGGTTTTATTGTGCTATTTTATACCAGCACTTTTCAACACCTTCAATATCATATCAGGAGAGACTTCAAATCTTTATAATATTGCGTCTCGCTATTTATTACCCGCGAGTTTAGTGTTGCTTACTTTAAGCATCAATTTTGTGGCATTAAAAAAACTGGGAAGCAAAGCTATTATTATGTTTTTTGCTGGGACCTTAGGTGTAATTATAGGCGGTCCATTAGCATTATATATTGTAGGGAGTTTTTTCCCTGAAGTAGCTTTATCAAACGGAGAAGAAGTTTGGAAAGGATTATCTACAATAGCCGGAAGTTGGATTGGTGGTGGTGCAAATCAAACCGCCATGCTCGAAGTATTTGGCGCAAGCAAAAGCATGTTTGCTCAAATGATTGCAGTAGATGTTTTGGTTGCTAATTTATGGATGGGCTTTCTTCTTTATGGTGCTCAAAAATCAGACAAAATTGACAAATGGCTCAAAGCCGATAATGCTGCAATTGCCGAATTAGAACAAAAACTAGAAGAAGAACAAGCTGGTAAAAGAACACCGCTGACGACTAATAATCTAATGATCGTTCTGATGGTGGCTTTTGGACTGACTGGAATAGGACACTTTTTAGCCGACATCCTGGCTCCATTTTTTAAGGAAAACTATCCTGCATTAGAGAAATATTCTTTTACTAATGAATTCTTCTGGCTGGTAATTATCACTACAACAGCAGGGGTCTTATTATCGTTTACCAAAGCACGAAAAATAGAAAGCTATGGTGCCTCAAAGGTAGGAACGGTATTCTTGTACATATTAGTAGCAACCATAGGAACGCACATGAATCTAGGTGCTATTTTTGACAATCCATTATTATTCCTTGTGGGGATTATATGGATTACCACACATATTATTGTTATGATAATTGTAGCCAAGATTATTAAAGCACCTTTCTTTTATGTGGCAGTAGGAAGTCAAGCGAATATTGGCGGAGCAGCTTCGGCACCAATTGTTGCTGCAGCATTTAGTCCGTTTTTAGCTCCTGTAGGTGTGTTACTTGCAGTTTTAGGTTATGCTGTGGGAACTTATGGAGCTTATGTTTGTGGATTGTTACTGCAGCAAATTTTCCAAATTATAACTTAGACAATACTATTATTCAGTATCATTAAAGGAAGGTTTTTAAGCGCTAATTCTGACAATCTGTTTAGAGTTAAATAAATCAGCACTCACTTAAAACGTAGTTTTATTAGGGCGTGACCCGCTAAAAATCGGGTCGGGCTATGCGCTATATCTTTTTATCCTGAACTTATTTCAGAATCTGGAAATAAGTTCAGAATAAAAAGGATGCCGCTACAATCCCTCACGCGGAAAGCACGTATACAAAAAAAACCTATTCAACTTCATGAATAGATTTTTTATAAAAGCTACTAACTGTTCTTAGTAAACCAAAACTTTTCGACTGATAGATTTTCCTTTGCTATTTGCTAAAACAATATAAACCTCGTTTTTTACCTTGATAGCAAAACTATGAATCATTTTTCCTTCCACTTTTTTATCTACTAATAACCTACCTAACATATCATATACTTTAATATCAGTTTGTCCCTCTACCAAAGTTAAGTCCACATTAATTTCATTTCCATCATAATAAATTGTGGCCGGTAAATTAACCACCTCTGGAATTATAGGCACGAAATGGAGTACAAATCTGTCTGCAGCGTCTTTAACTGAACCTTTGAATTGATATGTTGCATTGGCATTTAAATCAGTAATCGTCTTTGTTTTCTTATCTTCTAATAATAGAACATCATAAGAGGCGCTTTCATTACTAATGCTCAACGCATAATTACCATCCTTTCCTGCTTTGAACATCAGAGGAACCGACGAGTTTTCGATAATATCAGTTAAATTCAACACTGATAATTCCTTTTTCTCATGGTTTAAAAAGAGTGAAGGCGCTGTTGTAACCGTACTAAAAAGTTTTGCCGCACCAGCCTCATTTGCAGGAGCGCCAAATTGAAGTAAAATTTCGTCAGAACCATAATTATCATTGGATTCTATTTGGACCTTAACAATTTCAGCTTTGGTTGTTTTCATCCTCATCCAATTGCTTGTACCGGTAGTTCCTCTAACACTGTTTGTCATGCCAATATTACCATTGGTTGCCGCCCTAACGAAAAAACCTTGCATTGGAGCAATATTTTGTTTCACTCCATTTGTCCCTTCAGCTGTTAATGAATTGTACACCCCGTAATTACTTGTGACAGGGTTCCATATCCACATGTCAAAACCACCTCCACCAGAAACTAGTAAAGCATCACGCGTCCAGCCTGAAGTTGCTAACCAATCAATTGAAGAAGGGTATGGATTTCCAATTAAATTAAACCCTCTAACATCATTTACGCTATCACCTTGATTGGGTCCCTTATTTGTCACAGGACAATTGACATTACCATTATTTAAATTTCCTGCAAATTCAGTAGTTGGATTCGTAGCCTGAACACTATACAAATAGCCATGGCCAGGAATGAAATTTGTCGAAGAATGTACCGCTGGCCACTTTGGATTCTTAGGATCAACCGTTAAACCGCCTTCATCGTTTTTATGATAGATCCAGCAAGGAGTTGGCTCATTCCAAAGATATAAGTCATAACCAGTTCCATTGCCATACGTTCCAGAGGGAGTCAAACTACTTCCCACTATTGTTTGATTAGAAACAGGAGAAGAGAGAAAATGCCAAGCTTCTTTAGCCCCACTAATATATCTTTGTACCGTAGCAGGAACATTATCTGTATTATGAATTAATGAGGCTGTACCTGCGGCTGTTGATTTTAACACTAAGCCAGAAGTAGCTGCTGAGTTTACAATAGCTCCTGTCACCGTTAAGTTTTTGGCTGCATCAACGATAAATTTTTTAGCGGAGTCAATTGTCAAATTATTAGCAAGGGTAAAGTTTGTATTGAGGATAACCCCAGTTGCATTGTCAATATTCAAATTAAACATTTTTTCGTTGAGGTATTGACCGCTTTCAATGGTTTGCGCTGAAGAACCTCCATATATAATAGTTGGTGAATTTGAAAACGCGTCCAAACGTCCTACAGAAACATTAAGTAAATTTAATATACGAAGATTCCCGTTTACTGTTACATTATTTACGTTGTTTACCGTTAAATTAAAAACGGCATCATTAACAAAAGATCCCGCAGGAATTGATTGGGCAGCAGCACCGGCGAACTCCATTACAGAACCTGCAGTTGAAGCATCAATTTGTGCGCCGTTTGTAAAAAGAGTATTCCCTTTTTGGGTAAGTTTAAAACCATAACAAACCACCCTATAAATAGATTGTGCATTGGTAATGTTGGTAACCGATCGGTTCTGGTCTAATACTAAATGGTTTACCGGAGCATCATCAAAAACAATGCTGGCATCGGCAGCTGGAACGAAGTTCTGTGTCCAATTACGGGCATTATTCCAATCCGTACTAATATTTCCTTTCCATTTGTTTATGCAAGTAGCGACTGTTACCGCAAGAGTTGTGTTTGCACTTGTACCACAGCCATTTCCAGCCGATACCGTTATAGTTCCATTCTGTCCAGCCGCTCCAGTAGTCACAGAAATCGATGTTGTTCCCTCACCTGCGGTTATCGCCCATCCTGTAGGGACAGTCCAATTATAAATTGTAGCATTAGCAACAGCGACAATACTATAAACTTGATTTGCTAATCCAGAACACTGATTAATTGTTCCTGCAATTGCACCCGGTGTGCCAGGAGTTACACCTCCAGAGCCTCCATTATTAACAGTTATTAAAACTGGCGAAGAATATGAATTACAATAGGGAGTCGGATTATTTATGAATGCCCTAAAGTAGGTATTTTCCGTTATCGCACCCATCTTATTTACAGTTAAAATATTCGTCGTTTCAGCGATATTAGATACATTAGTAGTAAACGCTGCATCGCTTGCTCTTTGCCAATTCAATACTTTTGCATTTGCAGGTATGATTCCATTCAATGTTAAATTAGTGGTTGGCGAGGTCCCATAGCATATCGTTTGAGCAGGAGAAATTGTACCTCCAAAAGGAGTAGCTGTTTTAAAGGTTCCTGTATTAGAATTTCCAGTTACTGCACAGCTATTATAGGCTCTCACTCTATAATATAAATCTCCGGAAGGGAGATTAGAAACACCCTTATTACCATTATTACCGTCTACGATAAAATTCTGATAAACACCAACATAATTAACAAAATTAGCATCTTTAGCGATATCTAAATAGTATCCTGTTGCATTATCAACTTTATTCCAATAAAGCATTGCATAAGCACATTGTATATTATCTGCAATAGTCACAACAGGAGCTGTAATTGGAATAGGACTTGTAGCATAAGTCATAGTCTCTGAACTAGGGCTGGTACCACAGCTATTATCAGCTCTAACTCTGTAATAATAAGTAGTTCCAGGGTTTAATCCGGTTAAACCATATTTTAGAACATCTCCTACATCTAAGTTATTATACACTGATACAAATGTTGAAAACCCACTATTTGTGGATACATCGAGATAATATTTTACTGCATTAGAAGTCCATCCCCATTGAACCATAAATCCGGTACAGGTTGGACTATCAGCCCTAGGTGACCCAGGTGCCGTAGGCACTAAACCAACAGTGATATACTTATAAACACTTTCAGAACTAGTTCCGCAAGTATTTAATGCGTTTACTGAAATGTTTCCAGAACCAGTCCCAACACTAACCTCAATAGCGTTTGTACCCTGCCCCTTAGTGATTGACCATCCACCTGGAACTGTCCATGCGTAGCTGCTTGCATTAGGTACTGCTGCAATACTATATATTTGCGTGATGGCCCCAGAACATTGAGTAGCTGAACCTGTGATTGCTCCAGGAGTAGCAGGAATATTCGACATCATCACCATAGCTGTTGTAGAAATCGCAGGTGCACAAACCCCACTAGTTACTAAAGCGCGATAATAGGTTGTCGTACTAAGATTAGGAGTTGTATAACTAGTAGTAGTTCCACCACTTCCTCCCGCTACAGCAGTCCACTCTGTATCTCCATTAGAGGATTGTTGCCATTGAATTGTTCCGGTACTTCCAGTTAAATTAATAGTAGCACCACTTCCTAAACAAACAGTAGATGTTGTTGCTATTGCTGTTCCACCAACTGACGCTGGGTTTACTGTAATTGTTGCTTTATTTTTTGCATTTCCTGTACTATCATAGGTCGTTTTATATACGACACCTCCAATAGTAGAAGAGATAGAGGTAATTGTAATAGTTGTTTCTCCTACATTATTTAATGCTACTGTTCCAAACCTTCCTATTCCTGAGGCACTTACGGTCATAGTGGCGCTATTATTTGTTGAAGCATTGGGCGAACTTAAATCATAAGTAACGGTATAATCTCCAACTGGTAAGCTTTCGGCACTACCACTTATGGTTATCGTTAAGTTATTACCTAAACACACAGAACTTGCCGTTGATGTACTTGTTAATAAATAATATGCCACAATAACTTGGCCACTTGCGCCGTTACCGCCACTGGCCTTATTACCGCCACCGCCGCCGCCGCCGCCAGGAACAACCCCGTTTCCTCCATTTACTTGATTTCCTCCACCGCGACCACCTGCTCCTGCACCTGTTCCCCCAGCTGCACCAAAACTCCCTGATCCTATAGCCCCATCATTTCCATTAGCTGTCGCAAAAGCAGATCCACCACCACCACCACCACTACTTCCATTTGCAAATCCTCCATCACCACCAGCAAATTTTATTGTTCCAATACTTGAATTGATTGCCCCGCCAGCTTGTCCTAATGCACCAGCAGCCAGCACACTACTCAAACCAAAAATAGAATTTCCGCCATTACCATTTGCACTACCACCTGCGCCAACAGTTACTGTTTGTGCAGACCCAGAATTAACACTGACAAATCCTGAAGCATATGCCCCTCCTCCTCCTGCTCTTCCTGTTGCATCACTACTACCTCCTGCTCCACCACCCCAGGCTTCTACCGTAATACCAGTAATTCCTGGAGGCGCCGTAAAACTAGTAGTTCCTGCTGTAGTAAATGTTGTTTTTGATTGTCCAAAAACGGAAGTAAATCCAAATAGCAAAAACAAGACAAAAAGTATTTTTACATACCTATTTGTAGCTATTGTTATTTTTGTTTTTTCTGAAAAAGTAATTTTTTTCATATTTAAATTCAAGTCACAGATGTAACTTTTTATTAATTAACTTATTTCTATTCAATTGTTTACTCTATAATTCAGCTGCTATTCCTTTGCTTTCAAAGCTAACGCTATCCAACTTATCCTGAACTGACCTATTTATTTTTACTTTCAGTGCTTCTTCATTTCTGATTAATGTCCTCCATTACTGGTATCAACCTTCTTTCCATCATTGTATTTAACAATATAAGCTTTTTTTATTCCCTTAGCTATTATTCTGTTTTGTGCAGCTTTAGCTTCCTTTTTCGAATTGTATTTACCCGAAATATACCGAATCCTATCGTTGGATAAAAACTCATAAAACACTGGTTTATAATTTGAAAACCAGTTCGAATGTACGTAATTTTTAAAGACTCCTATCTGAACACTATAAAAAAGCCCTTTTTCATCTGATATCTTCCTGAAAACAGCATTCTTTTTAGTGCTACTTTGCTCTTTTGCTTCAACGGGAACAAGACTTTCTTTTAACTCTTCTTCTTTAACTACCGATTTCTCAGGAGTCGCAATTTTTTTTCCAAACTGATATGCAACAATTGACGTTCCATTAATTCCTCTCAGTATTAGCGTATTCTTAGCAATAAGAGCTCTTTCCTGAGTTCTAAAAAACCCATAATAATACTGAACATTACCATCTGCTAAATCTTCATAAAAAACTAGGTCTAGATTATCCAACACTTTTGGTTTTGTATGATCTTTATACAATCCAAGTTGAATACTATAAAAAATTTCTTCAGTATTAGTAATACTTTCTATAGGTTTTGTAGCTAGATCTTCAGAAATTTTCTTGGGCTTGATTTGGACATTAACCTCAGAAGCTTCCATCTCAATTTCAGCGGTCGCTACCTTAGTTTTAATTTCAAAATCCAGTCCGTCCACTATCGTTCCATCCTCAGAAACTGCTATTTCAATCTTATGTTCTTTTGGAAAAGATTGATAATTCAGCTTTTCTAACTGTTGGTCATCAACTCGTATGGTATAATTACCTGGTTTCAATCCCAAATAACTGAAATATCCATCGGACTCACTCAAGGTTTCCGCTACTTTTTTACTTTGAGAATCATAAATCTGAACCGTTACTCTGCCTTGTCCTTTCGTAGCGCCTTTTTGATTCAAATAAACGGTACCGTTTACTTCCCCTAAAGAGAGAATCGGTACAAAAACTCGTTTGTATTGGTTAGGGTCAACCAATATCTGATAAGTATTGTGTTTGAACTTCCAGGATATACTCTCTAAATCATCGTTAGAAAACTCTACATTATAACTGACAAATGCATTCAAATCAGAAACTCTAACAATAGAATCTTTTTTACTTATTACCGCTTTACCCGCTGTTACTTTAACCGTCGTTAACAACACCATTTTTTCTCCTTTGTCTAATATTCCATTTTGATTCAGGTCCAAAAATGGATAAAATAAGATACCTCCTTTTCCTAAGGCTGAATTATTGCCAGCATGAACATAATTATTGTCTCCTCCAAAGGCCAAACTTCCCTGCGCATTTTCGGAAAAACTGAAATTATTATTGCTATAAAATGCAGACACACCAGTACGGGCATAAGGCAAATCATATCTAAAGTTTAGGAAAACGGCATCATTTTTAGACGCAACATTCCTTTCATAAGATGCTGAAAAATACATTTTAGAAACTCTTTTCTCGATTTCGGCGCGATATCTCGTCAACATATTATCATTCAAATCATAGGCTACTGACGGACGTAAAACAAAACCATTCAACATCCTATACGACATTGATAAATTAGTAGTCATATAAGGCGATTTTGTCCCCACCCAATTGACTAATGTTGACGAATTAAAACTTAATTGTTTGTAATAGGCTGAATATACAAAATCGAGCTGATTGAAATTAAAAGAGTCATAGACAAATTGGCTAAAATTCAATTTAGAAAAACCTGAAAATTGATTTATTTTAAAAGGAACCGATACTCTAATTTTCCTTTCCTCTTGTGCATTAAAACGCGTTGCCAACTGTCCTTTTACATATTTGGTATAATCCAGTTCTAAAAAAGCGCTTTTTGTAAAATTATAATTCAACAACCCCTTCATTCTCACATCATGGTCATATTCTAAGTTGACAACCATCGTACTAAAAGGCTGAAATGCCACTTTTGCAAAAGGAATAAATGGACTATTTGGTATGCTCGAAAGATACTCTAGGCCTCCTCCTACAGTTAAAAAGCGATTCACACCGTAATTAAAATCCCCTTTTCCATAACGACTTCCATTCTCATCTTGTAAAAAACCTCCAGACATACTATATTCCAAAGTTTTTGCTGGTATGAAAGTATAGGGCGTATTCATAACACGCTCCTCTGTACGTTCTTCCCCTAGAGGTCCGTAAAATTTTAATTTTAGAGTTGTATAGCCATAGACAATGGGAACATTAAAAACATACAATCCTGATGCATCGGCTTTAGTATAATCGACCAAAACATCGTTTATATAAAGCTCCACCGTCCAGTTAGGCTCTGTATACTCGTTAATAGCGTAGGTTCCATTTGCTTTTCTAACGGTATTAGGTGAATTATTGATTGTCGCTCCAATTACTGGTGAATCGAGAAAGGCTATACTTTGATTGTATATCTTACCTACTTGAGCTTGCTTAATAATTTTCTTATCATTGTCAATCCACCGCCAGCTGTATTGCAGTTGGCGATTATCAAATTTGTACCTATCATTATAATTAATCGAAATATTAGCTTCGCCAAAAAGCAACTCACCCCCAACGCCTAAAATAACATTATTAGTAGTGGCTTCGTCTACGGTCTGATTAGAGTTTACAGCCCAGTCTAACATCCCGAATTTAAACAAGTTATAATTGCGAGGAATTATAGTATCAACGGCTATTTCCTGTCCTTGCAATTTTGAAATATTCTTTCTACTGTTTTCAATGCGCATTTCTCTTACATAAGGCAATTCAAAACTAGACACTAATTTAGCAGAAAGCGATCTGGGATTGAATGTCAATGTTAAACCAAAAACTTCAGATAATACAGAAGCTTCCATATATTTAACACCCATTTCTTCCAGCAGACCATTTTTGGACGTAATTATTTTACTACCTACTTTAATTTGCTTGGTATTGTAATCAATTGCGTAGGTTTTGGTTTCACTTTCGATAAAACCCTCTAAACTATTCCCAACTTTACTCTCATTGCACACTATTTTGAGGTGCTTGAACAAATCAGAAACGTTTATATATAGTAGATTAGAATCTGTAATAATTGCATTGGTTTCAAAACTCCATTTACCATCAACCACAATTTCTACAGGAACTTCATCAAAAGCAGCAAATAACGCTACCTCTTCATGAAAAGAATTTCCCTGTGCATGAGTATGCATCACAGTTACAACCATAAAAAAGGCATAAAGCCAAAAATAACGATGATTATTACACAAAATACAACAAGAAGTTTTCATTTTTATATTGCTTATCGCTATGATTATTCTTGAGTAAAAGTCATTTCAAAATTACCCGAATAGGTACCTTTAGCTGAACCTGCAGGCACATGAAGTGTGCCTCCAACACGTAATGTTGTGATAAAATTACAATTGGTATTCACTGAAAATCTAGCACCTCTTGGTCCCTTTTCTGTTGGACCTATATTTAATGTTAGCGGCGATCCTACCCCATTACTTAAGGTTGTAGTTAAAGTATAGTCGATGATTATGTTTCTTCCCTGACATAGTTTTACCTCAAAGATAGCAGGTTTAGCAGCAGACCCAGAAAGCGCAATAAGACCACCTGTTGTAGTTCTATTCCCTTGATAATCTACTGTAATAGTTCCACCTGAACCCGTGTCATAGAAAATTCCAAAATCGATTGGTTGCGTTGACTGTACCGTAATGGTTCTCTGAGGGAGTGCTGGTTGAGCATAAGAAATAGTTAGGAACAAAAAGAAAACCACTATAAAAAATAATGATTTTTTCTCGATATGTAAATCTACTTTTTCCAACTATAGATAATTTATATTTTTATAAGTTCAATTCCTTTTCGGCAATAATTTCCTTGCTCTCGTTCTCAGTATAAACAATTTTAAATTTTCCACCAGTGAAGTTGACCCCCTCCGGTTTTTGTAATCGCATTTGATTTTTCCTTAAAGTTCCAGGTGTGTAAACGCCAATACCGTTTATCTTCCCCACTTCATACACTATGTTTTTTGGAGAATTATAGCTTACCGTAATATCGCCATAAGTTGACATATTACCATTTCTATTAATATCGAAATTTAGAACACTGCCTGACTCAGCCGTTTCTACATATTCTAATCCTGATAAAGTAACAGCAGTGTCTGACTCCCCTTTGCGAATAATACTGGCAATAGAAACTCCAAAAACAGCTTCTATTTTAACAGACAAAGCAGCAGGATCGCCTTCAGTCTTTTCTTGACCGAGTGGCTTACTACTTTTTATTGCTCTAAAATAAAGATGGGATCGATATTCCCCTACTTGGAGTTTGCTAGTATTTATTACTTGCACTTTAACAGTTTGAGATTCGTTAGGCGCCAAAGTAACTTGCCTTGGATACAGTCTCAAAAACGGACTTGCAAATTGCTGCCCTAAATCAGGCTCCTTAATTTCTTCAAAACCACCTGACTCGTTCATCCTAAACTCGACAAAAGAAACATTATAAACCGCAGAATCCTTGCCGACATTAGCAAGATTAATCTGTTGTGTTCTATTTCCCTCCTCAAAAACTAGTCTTTTTGGAAAAATAACTAAGTCGCCTTGAGCTATCGTTTTATTAATTGACAATATACTAAACAAACTAAAAATAAAAAATCTAAGAAGATTTTTTTTAAAGCAACACTCTTTCAAAATCATATACATACGCCTTTTTTAAAACAGTCGCAATATAGACAAAAAAAAAGCAAGTGCCACTATACGCGATACTTGCTTCTTTTTTATCAATTTAAAATCTAGTTGTAGTTTACAGTAACAGTCAAAGCTGTATCATTTTTATAAACACCAGCAACTTGATTAACACCTACATTAAGTGTTCCCCCAACTTTAATATTTTGTTTAGCCGATGATACGTCAAGCTTTCCTGTAGAACCAACACTATTGTTAATCGCTGTTACAGTCATCGTCTCACTTCCACTATCGCGGGTAAGAGTTATAGTTTCCGGTATAGTAATAGTATATGTATATCCTGCTGTACCAGAAACATCAAAAGACGCTGCCGAAACAGTACCCGTTGTACTAGGAAGAGTTACCCCATCAATAGCGGTTCTTGCGCCAGCAGTTGACAATACAACCGTACCTGCCGTACCAGTTACCGCTACGTTTCCAAAGCTCATATCAACACCCGAAGTTTTTGTAATCCCGATTGGAGTAACAATAATTGCAGTAGCAGTTGCAGTTGCAGTAGCTTGAGCGTTTACTTTGTTTGAGAATGCTGCGATAGCTAGGATAGCTAATAATGTAATCTTTTTCATAATAAGTAGGTTTTAATTTTTGCAGATAGAATTTGGGAATTATATCTTTTTCGTTGTTTTATTTATGTTTTTTAATCAGAATAAAACGACTTGTTTTATTTTGATGGTGCAAATTAACAGTGATAAAAACGAAGCTAAAAATATTCTCGATGAATAACCTACATAATCGTTAAACTACACTATTCTATACATTGAACCGTCTTTTTCATTAATTCAATAATAATCAACAAAAAAAATACACCTTATTAAAAGAAATACATTACCAATACTATAAACAGCATAGCGTTCTTATTATAAAGTTGTTACGATAGAAAAGATTTGCAGTTGTTTTATGAAAATGTAAAATAAATCCTAAAGCCCCTATCAAACTAAGTAAGAAGGCGTTTCTTTATCTATAGAAAAGATAGCTTCCACTAATGAGCACGAAAAGACCAAAAAATTTAAAAGAGTGATAAAATCAATAATAAACGTTGCCTTAGAAACCCAGCAAATAAAGAGAGTACAGGAGGTAAAAAAAAGCTACTCAATCGATTTGTAAATAGCCTATTAGTTAATTATTCACGGTTTCAAGCAAAAAATGACTCTCGACTCTATAACAAAAATAACCAATGAAAAAATCTAAAAAAAGAAGAAAAAAAAATTAGATAATAAAAAGCCAAAAAACTTTGGCTTAATTATAATTTACAGCCACCTCAAAGCCAGAATCCGCACTTGAATAGCTACCAATTTCTTGACCAGCATCTACATGAACTGTTGCCCCAAGATATATCACTTCCTCTCCAGCTGAAAGTGTATTTAAAGCAGAGGAAGTAAATTCATTAACAACCATTTTATCGGTCCCATTCGAAATTATATGGTCACTAGCAGGCAAAGTAACACTGTAAACAAACCCTACTTCTCCTGAAACCGCAAAAACTGCAGCAGTGACATTTCCTGTAACAGCCGGCATCTTAACATTTGAAGAACTTGTTCTAGACGCTACACTTCCCGCAGCTAACACCACAGCACCTGCCCCACCATTAGTAGTGAAATTTCCAAAATTAAGATCTGAATTTTTAACTATTTTAATCGGAGTCACTATAGTCGCAGAAGCAGTCGCGCTAGCTCTAACTTGAGCATTCGCTATACTTGAAAAACCTAGGAATAAAAAGACTACTAATAAAATATATTTTTTCATAACACAATACTTAAAGTGTTTTTGACTATTTCTTTTCCAAATTAAAACACAAATAAAATAAGTGCTATAAAGACAAAAAAAATTAAAAAGTATACAGCACTTTCAAACAATTCAAAATAGGAACCTTAAAGCGGCATACCAAGCTGACTTAAATGTACTACTTATTTCGTTTAAGTGTGATTTTTAATAGACAAAACACGTCTTTTATCAAAAAATATAAGACTTACCTTACTTTTAATAAAATCTTAAAACAAGGCTAATGGTGTCGGAGAAAATTTCAATAATGCAAAATACTTTTAATACAAAAAATGTAATACAAACTAAAGATTCTAATATTGCATTAACTTACCTTAAATTTTTGTCCCATAGCTCGAGTTGTCTCCAAAAAAGCGGGAAGAAGAAGAAGAAGAAGCTTTACTTTCACAAAAGTAATAAAAGCAGAACTTTGATAATGATGAAGAGTTTAAGTTAAACTACAGTTCACGCAATATTGAATTGCTTCAACACAAACTCTAGATTATCTACCACAATTCCACAACATATTTTTTAGACATAAAAAAAGCCTTTCCGTTAAGAAAGGCTTTACTTATTATGCGGTCTGGACGGGACTCGAACCCGCGACCCCCTGCGTGACAGGCAGGTATTCTAACCAACTGAACTACCAGACCTCAGCGTTATTGCGGTTGCAAATATACAATACATTTTAGTTTAAATCCAACACTAAAATCAAAAAAAACAGCAATAATAAACGACCTTTTTCCAAAATACTAAACATCAGACCAGTATTAATTATTTAGCAGCTTTAACTTGCTTGTAAAAGTACGATTTATCCTTTTTTAGCAGCGGTAAACAAGTTCTTAAACTTTAAATCTTTAAACTATTCGACTCTAAAAACTCCAAAAACGCTAGAATAATTTCAGTTCAAAAAATATTTGGCAGGATTTCACACTAGTAACTGTAGCAAAGGCTTTGATTTTTTATTAAACCATTAATTTCCTAGTCACACTATTTTCAACGTGGCCCAATATTTTATTGCACCAGTGGTATCGGACTTGATACATATCTATAATTAATGGATTGATCCGAAAACCGAACTTATAGAAAATCAAAAAAGCCATCCGTAGGTTCTGAATAAATTCAAAAACATGGAAAGCTTTTCATTGGTCTAACTACTAAACCCGGTCTCGTTGCTACCAACTCGACCAAACAACACAACTAACTTTAGATACTTTCATGGGGCAAAAAAGCCTTTCCGTTAAGAAAGGCTCTCCCCAATATGCGGTCTGGACGGGACTCGAACCCGCGACCCCCTGCGTGACAGGCAGGTATTCTAACCAACTGAACTACCAGACCTCAGCATTATTGCGGTTGCAAAGATACAATTACTTTCGACTTACACAAGGGTTTATAGTTAAAAAATTTGTCTTTTTTTATTACTATTATCCAAAGTTTTGTTTTTCAGCCAAATACGTCAGTAAAATTTTTTCAAAATCAGCACCAACATTAACCGGAACATACTTAATCTTATTTTGAGCACAGCTTAAAGCCAGTTTTTTAAAATATAAAGCAGTCTGCTTTTCATATTCTTGCTTCACATTATCGGCAAAAATCGACACAGATTCGCCAGTCTCAACATCTATAAACTTCCTGGGTGTATTGTCAAAATCAAAATTCAACTCTGTAGCGCTATCTATAACATGAAACAAAACCACTTTATGCTTGTTATGCTTGAGATGTTGCAGCGCACTAAAAAGCGCCTCGTCTCCTGATCCAGACTGAAACATGTCTGTAAACAATATAATCATAGAGCGTCGATGCATTTTCTCAGCGATCTGGTGTAAAAAACTAATGGTATTTGTACTTTTTTTAACCTTCGATTCCACTAAAAGATTTTCTAACGCATTCAACACCATTCTGTGATGCCGATCACTGCCTTTCTCTGGCGCATAATATTCGAAAGTATCCGAAAACACACTTAATCCAATAGCGTCCCGCTGCTTCTTTAAGAGATTCATTAAAACTGCAGAAGCCAAAACAGAGAAGCCAATTTTATTTTCATGAAACTCTTGACTCTTCTTTAACTTTGGGTAATGCATTGACGAGGAATTGTCAATTATAATATGACATCGTAAATTAGTTTCTTCTTCAAAACGTTTCGTATATAAGCGATCTGTTCTAGCAAATAGCTTCCAGTCTATGTGTTTCGTGCTTTCGCCAACATTATACACTTTATGCTCTGCAAACTCAGCCGAAAATCCATGAAAAGGACTCTTGTGCATTCCGGAGATAAATCCTTCCACAACTTGGTATGCCAACAATTCTAGATGTTGGAAACTCGAAATCTTCTCTATTTGCGATTCTATCTTAATTTTATTCTTTTTTAATTAGTTGCGCACGCGACAAATCATCTGTAGCCTGCAGTAATTTTCTTTTCAAAATAGGACTAAATTCAGTATTGTCCTTTAAAAACGTGGTCATAATATTTAACGCTTCGGGACTTGTGTATTTGCCAATACTATTATTAAGCCATCCTTTTGGGAAAAAAATATCTCCCGTTAGCTGGATTTCTTCAATCAAATCTAAAGTACTTTTTAAATATTTCACCGAATTTTGCTGACGCAATGGATGATGGATATTCGATAAAGCTGATTGTACCCATGATTCTTTCTCTCTATTCTTCTCCTCTTTCATTGATTCCATAAATGAATCTCTAACTGCTTCCTCATTAGATAGTGAAGGTAGTAAAAAATCAAATCGTTTTTGCTTATCGGGGTTGCGAATTAATTCTCTAGTTTTTGAGAGGATTTGAGCTGACTTATCATGTTTAAACAACGCTAAATTAGTAGCCATATCAAAATAATCATCTTCATTAAATTTTAAACCAGAAATTAACAATTCTTTGTTCCAAATTTGATATAATTTTTCTTTACCACTTTCTGAATAGGCCAATTCTTCGAATAAACCGAACAACGTTTTTTTAACATTCGAAGGTAAATCTTCTTGAAGTCTATCATAAACTATTTCTTCCAGCTGATTTTGACGTTCTTGTTGTTGCTCCTCGGTGAGGAAGTTCCAATATAGTGAACTGATTTGGCCTGAAAGCAGTTTTACGATTAGCTCGTTTTTTTCGATACTAATTCCCTTTAGACAATTATCAAAAGCCACTTTAGGTGGTATAGTTCCCGTCAACGTATTCTCATATAGATTAATATAGCTGTAAGCTCGGGCAACCTCATTATTAATTACTGGAATACTTTTTACTTCATTATTTTCCAATGGAAACACACCATAGCCAAATCCATTATAATTATAGATAATCGCCAATGGCTTTTGCAAACCTACTACTTCCTTTATTTCTGAAAAGCGGCCTTCAACAGCCACTCTAATTACTTTAGTAGTTTCAGGATAGACTAATCCAATTTCGAAAATTTGGGACCAAACATTATTAGAGCCGTCCTCCGCTTTTTGTTCGATTACAAAACTTTTGATTTTCGAATCCGCATCATAAGATATTTCATCAGTAAAAATTGCCCTTCCCGGCTGATTCACCCAGACAGCACTCCACTTTTTAATATCTTTCGGCGTTTCTTGATCTAGAATCTCCACTAGATTATTCCAGTCTGCATTATCATTAGCATAACTAGAAATATACTTTTGAATTCCTTTTTGAAAAGCATCTTTCCCTATAGCCGCTTCTAACTGACGCATCATAATAGGTGCTTTATTGTAGATAATTGCACCATAAAGCGAACCGGCATCTTTTAAGTTTGCTAATCCCTGACGAATGGGATGCGTTCCCTGAGTTCGATCCTCGGAATAAGCCGCAGAATAATGCGCTGTAAGAAATTGCAAATCGTGATTAATATGTGGAAAAGCAGGATTCATAATTTTATCGGCCATGAAGTTAGCAAAGACTTCCTTCATCCATACATCGTTAAACCACTTCATCGTCACCAAATCTCCAAACCACATATGTGCCGTTTCGTGAGCAATCAGTTTACCCCGTTTCAGCTTTTCGCTATCTGTCGCATTATTATCTAAAAACAAGGTACCTTCCCTATATTGTATGGCGCCCACATGCTCCATTCCGCCATATTGAAATACAGGAATAGTGGCAAAGTCCATTTTCTTAAAAGGAAATGCATATTTGGTATAGTTTTCTAAATATTTAACTGCACTGTGGTGTAAATTAAAAATAGTATCGGTGCTTGCTTTTATTTTTTCAGGATTATTTTCTCGGTACAACATCGTCATAGGAAAACCATCAAGCGTTTGGGCAGCACTTTTAAAATTACCTGCAACAAAAGAAAACAAGTACGTACTCATCTTATCTGATTCTTCAAATTGATAATGAGTGAAATCGCCTTGTTCTGTTTTTTTCTTAACAGAAGCTCCTGCTAAAACAGACCAATCCTTTGGCGCCGTCAAAGTAAGTGTATAGCTAGCTTTAATATCAGGTTGATCAAAACAGGGAAACAAAGTACTGGCTCTATCAGGAACTAATAAGGTATATAAAAAATCCTCATTTCTATTTAAGGATAGATTCCCAGCAATAAATTTAATTTCAATGGTATTTTGTCCTTTTAACAGCTGTTCTTTCGGAATAATCACATGTTCTTTCTCATGCAGAACGGGAATGTTTTTTCCGTTTACAACAATCGTTTTTAAGTTTTCCTTGCTTTCATTAAAATCCAAATACAATGGTTCTTGAAGGCTACTAATTTTTAGTTTCAAAATTAACGAAGAGGAAATAGGACTTTCTTTTTCTTTTGGCAAATCGAATGAAAAAGCGTAAGAAACATCAGAAACCTGACTTTTACGAAAGACAGCCAATTCTTTAGATATTCCCCTCTCTAACAAAATCGGCTTTTTTACTGACTGACAAGAAAACAATAAAGAGACAAAACACAGGAAAACGAAATTTATTTTCATCAAAACTTAGATTTAAAACAGACTAAAAATAAAAAAAGTTTGACTTGCATCAAACTTTTTTATCTGAATTACTTCAGAGGGTATATAAATTATAATCTACCGATTACAACAACGCGTCTAAACTATCAGCGTAAGTTTGCTTAGGAGCTACACCTACTTGCTTCCCTACTACTTCGCCGTTATGAAAAACCAAAACTGTTGGAATATTTCTCACACCGTATTTTGCAGCAAATTCTTGGTTTGCATCAACATCTACTTTTCCAATTACAACTTTACCGTCATATTCAGTACTCAATTCGTCAATGATTGGTCCTACCATTCTACAAGGTCCACACCATGCTGCCCAAAAATCCACCATTACTGGTTTGTCTGATTTCAAAACTACTTCTTCAAAAGTAGCATCTGTTATTGCTAAAGCCATATTTTTTATATTTAAAATTTAAAGTTCTAATCTCATTCAAAACTTGGACACAAATTTAGGCATTAAAACCAAAAGAATCACTATTCCCAAATTAGTTTTGATTATATATGCATTGACTTTATTTATAAAAATCATTAAAAACAACCATTTATATAATTTTTTAGAAGCTATTCCCGCTCTTCGCCGTATCTTTTTATACCGCACTTTTTTCAGAATCCTGAAACAAGTGAGGTATAAAAAGGATGCCGCGACTAGCAGTACTAAAACATTTATAGTACATTATAATACACAAAAAAAGACCCTCTTTTCAGAAGGTCTCATTTAAAAATATTGTATTTAAAATTTATAGACTGTATTTTAGTCCCAATGTCAGGCCTAAACCACTAATTCCTACGTAAGAACTTAACTCATCCATTGGTTTTGAGCTATCTAGTCCATTTGGATTTGTAGCAGCGTTGTTTGAATTAGTATCTAAACGATCTTGATAATTTGTATGTATTTGCGCTTGCGTTCTACCAGCTAAGGCGTTTTGACCATTTTGAGTAAACTCAATCGTCTCCTTCGTTTTACCATGTACTGTGAAGTTGCGATATTCTAACTCTCCAAAAACAGATATGTTTTTCCCTAATTTATAAGAAGTACCCAATGCCGCCATAAAACCAATTGTTGGGTTAGGCTTTACTTTATCAACACTATGGACAGCTACTGTTGCAGGAGACGCAACACCTGTAGGTGCTATTGCATCTGTAGTAATTTCTAAATCTCCATGAATAGGCACAATAACTCCTACCTTAGAATAAGATTCAAAACCTGCATGTTCTCCTAGAAACAAAACCAAAGCCGGAGCTAAATCGAATGCTGTAATTTGTCCAACTGATTTAAAGTTATAAACTGGCTTACCATTAGCCACAAAAATTTGGTCAGTAGTTGTTTGCGCCATTGTTTTATCAGCACTAGAATAGTAGTTCACACCCATCTCTACTCCTAAACGAGTATTGAATCTATAACCAGCAGTAACTCCAGTTCTAAAACCCTCTCCAAAAGATCCAGTAACACTTTCTTCTGATACTAATTTTCCACCAACGTAAGTTCTATTTAAAGGTAAATTCCCTCCAACGGTTGGAAATTCAGTTGCAGCAGTTTGACCAAAATAAGATGCACCCGCTTTAAAATACCAACTTTCTTTTTTGTCTGTTTGGCCCAACATCGTCAAAGAGCAAGCCATAAATCCTAATAAAAATAGGTTCTTTTTCATAATTTATTTTTTTTTAATGCTACCAAATTTAAAGAATTATTCTCTATTTCCTTAAATATTACCCTCAAAAACCAAAATATTATGCATGCATATAACAACCAGCTAGTTACACAAAAACAGTTTTTCTTATAATTAAAATAAAATGCAAAAACGCCATTTTCATCGCAGAAAATGACGTTTTTCAAACGTTATAGTAGTCTATAAACTCCATTAATTATGTGTTTGCAACATTTCTAGCCTAATTAAGTTTAAAATTAATTTGCATTTTCTCTAATTCGAATAACAACTCATTAGAAATCTTTACTTTAAGTTTCCTACTGGCCATTGACAGTTTAGTAACCACTTTAATTTCCTCGATTTCAACAACATTAGCCGCCTCCGTCTCTATAGATTCAGAAACTTCCATCGCATCCGTATCTTCAATAAAATCGTCGGCGTCGTTTTCAATAATAATTGGAGCAGCTTCCACAATTTTTTTTACTTTTTCCAATTCCATGATTTCGAAGGTTACTAGATTATCACCTTTATTTTCGAAAAAAAGATGTCCTAACTTATGGATAAACTCAGGATCCAAATCACTAATGTTAAGCAATACTATTAGTTTCTTTGCAAAATCATCGAGTACATCCTGTAAATATTGCACCAGCATGAATTGTATTCTTGGTTCACTTCTCTTACCCGTATCTTGATTTACCCAACCTTCTTTGACCAAAACTTTCATATAGGTGAAATTATTTTGAATAAAGAAATGACGAAACTTTAAGTATTCTTCTCCAAAAATCTTAAACTCATAGCTTTCATCATATCCCTCTAAGGTAAATATTCCCCAGCCTTTTCCGTTTTTAGCTACACGATGTTGCACGTTATTTATGATTCCGCCAAAAGTTAGATTCTTACCCACATGAAGCTCTAAGTTTTTAAGTGCTTCGAGCTTGGCATTACAAAAATACTTCATTTCAAATTTGTAGTCATCTAATGGGTGTCCAGAGATATAGATTCCTACGACTTCTTTCTCTTTAGCAAGCTTTTCCATGGTGCTCCAATCCTCACATGGCGGAATAACCGGCTCTTCAATTTGCACATCGCTACTTTCTCCAAACAAACTTACCTGAGAGGAGTTCTCATTTTCCTGAAATTTAGCTCCATATTTTATTGCCTTTTCATAAAAGGTGATTCCGTCGCCGTCATCATGAAAATATTGTGATCGTAGAGTCCCCTCAAAAGAATCAAATCCACCCGCCAGAATTAAATTTTCTAAGGCTTTTTTATTGGCAGCACGCAAATCAATGCGTTTGGTTAAATCAAAAACCGACTTATACTTACCATCTTTTCTGTTTTCGACAATGGTTGCTACTGCTCCCGCTCCCACTCCTTTGATGGCTCCCATACCAAAACGAACCGCATAATTATCGTTTACGGTAAATTTATAGAACGATTCATTTACATCTGGTCCTAATACTTCAAGTCCCATTCGCTTACATTCCTCCATAAAGAAAGAAACTTGCTTAATGTCACTCATATTATTCGAAAGTACCGCAGCCATATATTCGGCAGGATAATTTGCTTTTAAATAGGCGGTTTGGTAGGCAATCCAAGCATAACAAGTGGAGTGCGATTTGTTAAAGGCATATTCAGCAAAGGCTTCCCAGTCTTTCCAAATTTTTTCTAGTTTGTCTTCGGGATGTCCTTTGGCCGCAGCCTGACTAATGAACTTAGGTTTCATTTTATCCAAGACATCCTTTTGCTTTTTTCCCATCGCTTTACGCAAAACATCGGCATCACCTTTTGAGAAGTCCGCTAGTTTTTGGGACAAAAGCATTACCTGTTCTTGATAAACGGTAATCCCATAAGTATCTTTCAATAATTCCTCACAGGCTTCAAGGTCATAAATAATTTCCTCTTCACCATTTTTCCTTTTTACAAAACTCGGGATATAAGCAATAGGTCCCGGACGGTATAAGGCATTCATGGCAATCAAATCAGGAAAAACCGTTGGCTTCAATTCCTTCATGTATTTCTGCATTCCGGCAGATTCATATTGGAAAATCCCCACCGTTTCTCCACGTTGGAAAAGCTCGTATGTTTTTAAATCATCGATAGGAAAGGTATCTGGATCCAGATCGATTCCGTTTCTATATTTTACTAATTTGACTGTGTCTTTTATAAGTGTTAGGGTTTTCAAACCCAAGAAGTCCATTTTTAACAATCCGGCGGTTTCCACAACCGAGTTGTCAAACTGTGTCACATACAGATCTGAATCTTTGGCAGTAGCCACAGGAACAAAATCAGTAATATCACTTGGCGTAATAATCACCCCACAGGCATGTATTCCTGTATTTCTTAAATTCCCCTCCAGCACTTTGGCTTGCTGAATGGTCTCTCCACCTAAATCATCCTCGCCTGCTAGAGCAATTAATTCTTTAATTTTATCAAACTCTTCGGGACGAACGGCTTTTCTTATTAAGGCCTCGTCTTCATTTAAAAATCGGGCGAGATTCCATTTTCCAGGCATCATTCCCGGAATTAATTTGGCGATTTTATCGGCTTCAAACAAAGGTAAATCCAGCACACGAGCCGTATCACGAATCGCCGATTTAGTCGCCATTTTACCATAAGTGATAATTTGTGCCACTTGTTTTGAACCGTATTTCCGGATCACATAATCCATTACACTGCTTCGGCCTTCGTCATCAAAATCAATATCAATATCGGGTAGAGACACACGATCGGGATTCAGGAAACGCTCAAAAAGCAGGTTGTACATCAAAGGGTCAATGTTTGTAATTTTCAAACAATAAGCCACTACTGATCCAGCCGCAGATCCACGGCCTGGCCCCACCGAAACGCCCATACTTCGAGCTTCGGCAATTAAATCCTGCACAATCAGGAAATATCCCGGATAACCAGAGTTAGAAATAGTTAGCAATTCAAAATCCAAACGCTCCCTGATTACTTCTGTAATTTCAGGATATCTTCTATTAGCACCTTCGTAAGTAAGATGTCTCAAATAAGCATTTTCTCCACGCACTCCACCATCCACAGCATCTTCTGGAACTAAAAACTCGTCTGGAATTTCAAATTTTGGTAACAAAACCTCCCGCGCCAAATTATATACTTCGATTTTATCGACAATTTCCGATAAGTTCGAAATCGCTTCAGGCAAGTCAGCAAAGAGTTGCTTCATCTCATCACCAGTCTTGAAATAGTATTCTTGATTTGGCAAACCAAAACGATACCCACGACCACGACCTATTGGCGTAGTTTGCTTTTCGCCTTCACGCACACAAAGCAAAATATCGTGCGCATTGGCATTTTCTTTATCTATATAAAAGGTGTTGTTTGTCGCGACAATTTTTACATCGTGCTTTCTGGCCAAAGAAATCAAAGTTGTATTCACACGATTTTCATCTTCTTGATTGTGACGCATCACCTCCATATAGAAATCTTCCTTGAACTCTTCTTTCCACCACAATACGGCTTCTTCGGCTTGGTTTTCTCCAAGATTTAAAACCTTATTCGGGATTTCTCCATTAAGATTTCCAGACAATACAATGATGTCCTCTTTGTATTGTTGAATGACTTTTTTATCAATTCTAGGCACATAATAAAAGCCTTGGGTATAGGCGATCGAAGACATTTTGGCCAAATTATGGTAGCCTTTTTTGGTCTTCGCTAAAAGCACTATTTGGTATCCATTGTCTTTTCGAGATTTATCTTTATGATCTTCACAAACAAAAAACTCGCAACCCACAATAGGTTTCATAGGAACCTCTGTAGGTTCCTCACCATTTTCTATTAGGGCCGCATTTTTGGCTTCAGCCGCTTTATTATGATTTAAAATATCACGCACAAAGTGAAAGGCTCCCATTAGGTTAGCGTGATCTGTCATGGCAACCGCAGGCATTTTTTCCTTCGAAGCTGCTTTAACAAGTTGCGCTATACTTATTGTAGATTGTAAAACCGAAAATTGAGTGTGGTTATGTAAATGCACAAAATCCGTATCAACCAGTACTTTCTTATTTTCTGAAAGTTCCTGTTTAGAAACCGTTGCCGTTTGTTTTTCACCAAACTGCTGACGAATAGTATCAGAAGCTGCTTTTAAATTGATATGCTTTAACCCAATAAGTTGAATCTCCCTTGGATTTTTACTTTGGAACTCCTGGAAATAACCAGCCGGAACATCTAATTGCTCCTTCGTATAATTCTCTCTTCTAATTAATTCCAAGAAACAACGCGTAGTTGCCTCAACATCGGCAGTGGCATTATGCGCTTCTGAGAATGGTTTATTAAATAAATACTGATGTAATTCAGTTAATGTTGGTAATTTGAATTTTCCTCCACGACCACCAGGTAATTTCAATAAGGAAGCAGTAACTTCAGTACAGGTATCAAGAACTGGCATCGCGCTCATTGGACTTTCAACCCCTAAACGATGAAACTCACAACCCATAATGTTAACGTCAAAACCTAGATTTTGACCCACAATAAATTTAGCCTTACCTAAAGCTATGTTGAATTTCTCCAATACTTCTGCCAAAGAAACCCCTTCTGCTTCAGCCAATTCAGTAGAAATCCCGTGAATTCGCTCTGCATCATAGGGAATATTAAACCCATCCGGTTTCACTAAATAATCCTGATGTTCGATGAGTTTCCCCATATCGTCATGCAGCTGCCATGCGATTTGTATACAACGCGGCCAGTTATTAGTATCGGTGATGGGCGCATCCCAGCGCTTTGGTAATCCTGTAGTTTCGGTATCGAATATTAAATACATATCTGCAAATGAGGTGATTACATTTTATGTAAATTACAAAAAATGAATTTCAAAATTAAGTTTTTTTCAAGTAAGAACGAAGGCAAGTTATCAACAAAAAAAGGCCTTGATTTTTCATCAAGGCCTTCTATTAAAAAATAAAAAATGATTCTATTTAAAATTCCATCCTAATGTTAGACCAAATGCTACAGGTTGAATTTTTGCATTTTTATCAGTACTATACAATCCGTTTGCTTTTCTATCATTAACAGCTGTTGGATTATAACCTATGTAAGACTCGTTTTGTTTTTGATCAATAACTGACCCATAACCGGTGTCAAGAAACATTGCAGCATACAAAGCGTTCTTTTCACCCATTTCGAAAGTAAATCCTAACTCAAATGTACTCATCAAAACTCCTTTTGTTTGGTATTCTCCAGATGCAGAATAATTGCTTTGACTTCCAAAACCATATTCAGGTAAATTATCAATTAACAAATTAACATCTGGATAATATCCAACTCCTTTTACAGATGACGCCGATGATTCAACCTTATAAGCTACAGGTAGAAAATACTTAACACCAGCTCTAAAATTAAAGTCAACTCCTTTATTAATATTTCTTTTATACTGTAAAAAAAGCGGAATCTGAATCGCTTGTAATGTTTGCTCTTCTCTATAGTTAGCTGAAGTCACATTGTAAACAAATGCAGAACCTGACGCATCAACCTCAAAATTGGTTAACGTTGTTGCCCCTTGATTTAAAGACACCTTTTGCTTGTATTGTGCAAACTCTACTCCAGATCCAATACCAATGTGATCTGTTAAAAAATAAATGTAACCTGCTTTTAATGCACCACCTAATTCATTACCTGATTTTGTTCCTTTTACATCGGATTGAAGATTAGCAATTCCTGATTGAACTCCCACATAAAACTGCGCATTCATTCCCGTAGAGAATAGAATTATAGCAATTCCTAAAATATATTTAACATCAAATTTCATACTTTTTTCTGTTTTTTTTATAAATAGAATAGTCCATCCTCATTCTAATCGAATGAGGACTTCCTACTCTTACTATTTAATTTAATTTTTAACTAATAGATTTTTTGTGAAGTATTGACCATTACTCAAAGTCATTTTTACAATATAAATTCCCTCAACGCTTGGCGCAACCAACTCTACCGTATTCTTATCAATTACCGTATCACTCAAAACCTTTCCTAGCATACTAATCACAGTAACACGTGCGTTTTGTAACTTCGCAGCTGTAACATTAGTGATCAGCTGGTAGCTTGAGTTACTTCTAACAGGGTTAGGTGCAATTTTGATGAACTCTTGTTCGATTGAAGGTGAAAAAGTAAGTGGACAAGTTGTTATTACCGTTCCATCATTTTTAGTTGCTTTTGCATAATAAGTCCCATTTAAAGCGCCATTGTCCTTAAAGTACTGACTCGTTTGACCAGCTACTAAAACTCCATTTTTATACCAGCTATACGCTTTAAAACTATTAGAGCTATTATCAAAGAAAATAATATTGTCGAAATGCCTTTTAATTAAATTTGGTTGACTTCTTAGAACTGGTATAGTAATGACAGAAGCAGCATTATAATTACTATCTCCTGATTGTGTAGCAGTAATCGTTGCAGAACCAAAATCAGTAAAGCTTAACACCGCATTTGAAACGGCGGCAACATTAACATTTGAAGAAGTGTAGCTTATTGGCAAACCGCTTGTAGAAGCTGCAGTTAGTACAGCTGTAGTTACTGCATCACAGCCTAGTCCCACAGTTTGGTTCCAAGTGATGGTTTGATTGGCTTTAGTGATAGTAAAATCAGCTGGCACATATGTTATAGCGTAGTTTGTATTATTCAAAGTACTTGTAATTCCATAAGCCCCTACATTCTCTCCTGCAGCTCTTGTTAATGATCCCGTAAATGAATCTCCCGTTTCTAAACTTGGTGAAACTACATAAGTCAAACTAGGATCAACCGTACCATATACTTTTGTCTTAGCAGAAGCGGTAACCGTTATTGCTTTGGCAGTGATAGTAAAATCAGCTGACGCATACGTTATAGCGTAGTTTGTATTGTTCAAAGTACTTGTAATTCCATAAGCCCCTACATTACTTCCTGCAGCCCTTGTTAATGATCCCGTAAATGAATCTCCGGTTTCTAAACTTGGTGAAACACTGTAAGTCAAACTAGGATCAACCGTACCGTACACTTTTGTCTTAGCAGCAGCGGTAACCGTTATTGCTTTGGCAGTGATAGTAAAATCAGCTGACACATACGTTATAGCGTAGTTTGTATTATTCAAAGTACTTGAAATTCCATAAGTACCTACATTATCTCCTGCAGCTCTTGTTAATGATCCCGTAAATGAATCTCCTGTTTCTAAACTTGGTGAAACACTGTAAGTCAAACTAGGATCAACCGTACCGTACACTTTTGTCTTAGCAGCAGCGGTAACCGTTATTGCTTTGGCAGTGATAGTAAAATCAGCTGGCACATATGTTATAGCGTAGTTTGTATTGTTCAAAGTACTTGAAATTCCATAAGCCCCTACATTACTTCCTGCAGCTCTTGTTAATGATCCCGTAAATGAATCTCCGGTTTCTAAACTTGGTGAAACACTGTAAGTCAAACTAGGATCAACCGTACCGTACACTTTTGTCTTAGCAGCAGCGGTAACCGTTATTGCTTTGGCAGTGATAGTAAAATCAGCTGACACATACGTTATAGCGTAGTTTGTATTATTCAAACTACTTGCAATAGCATAGGTTCCAACACTGTTACCAGTTGCTCTAGATAAAGCTCCCGTAAATGAATCATCATTTACTAAACTTGGCGAAACCGAATAGGTATAAACTGGATCAGCAGTTCCGTAAACTTTAGACTGAGACGCATTAGCGGTAACTGTAATTGGTTTTGCACCAATGGTAAGATTAGCACCCACATAAGTCAAATTATAATTACCGTTTAAAGCAACTGTTCCTTGGCTAATTGCATACGTACCTATGTTTTCACCAGATGATCTGGTTAAGCTTCCATTGAAGCTATCTCCTGTTACTAATGCGGGAGCAAAAGTATACGTCAATGAAGGATCAGCGTCACCATAAGTTTTGCTTTTTGCTGCTGCTGTTACCGTGATGGTTTTTGCACCAATAGTTAAATCAGCACCCACGTAAGT
>NZ_VOGZ02000012.1:0-80307 GCF_008033395.2 Flavobacterium sp. XN-5 | reverse complement strand
TTTCCTTTTTCGACTAACTAATATATATGCTTAATTTTTGCTGCTCCACAGGTTTTCGTTTTGATCCGTTAAATCTACTTGATTAACAATCAATTAGACTCAAATAAAAAAGAGACAAATCAGAATATTTCTGTTTTGTCTCTTATGGTGGGCGATGAGGGGTTCGAACCCCCGACCCCCTCGGTGTAAACGAGGTGCTCTGAACCAGCTGAGCTAATCGCCCTATTTTACAATTCGGATAATTTCTTGTTCCTTATTGCGAGTGCAAATATAAGCTTAGATTTTATATTTACAAGCAAAAAATGAAAATAAATTAATAATAATTTCGTCCTAATCTCTTTCATACTCACTAACAGCGCATTAATACAAATAGCTAAAGCTACTATTTTTTTGTATTGATTCCCGATAGTATTACATTTGCATTATAAACAGCAAATAATGGCAAGGTTCAAAGAAAATGATTTACCAAAATCAAAAATTACCGCAAGTTCTCTCAACAAAGCAATCCTTATATTTAAATATGCAGAAAATCATCGCTGGAAGTTTTATGTAGGGTTAGTTTTTTTATTGCTGACCGGAGCCACTGCTTTGGCTTTTCCAAAATTGATGGGAATGTTAATCGACAGTGTAAAAAATAAAAGTTACACCGACGCTAACAACATTGCTCTATTTCTGATTGGCATTCTATTTATGCAATCTATTTTTTCGTTTTTTAGATTGTCCTTATTTATCAATTTTACAGAACATACGCTAGCTAATCTGAGATTGTCGTTGTACAGTAATTTAGTAAAACTACCTATGTCTTTCTTTTCTCAAAAACGCGTAGGTGAATTAAACAGTAGAATCAGTTCAGATATTACACAAATTCAAGACACTTTAACTTCTACGATTGCTGAGTTCTTAAGACAGCTCATTTTAATTGTGGGTGGAGTCGCACTATTAGCAACCGAAAGCATTAAATTGACTTTACTAATGTTGTCTGTAGTTCCTTTAGTGGCTGTGGCGGCGGTTATCTTTGGTCGGTTTATTCGAAAATTTTCAAAAAGCGTACAAGATCAGGTAGCAGAAAGTCAGGTAATCGTTGAGGAAACGATGCAGGGAATTAGTATTGTTAAGGCTTTCGCCAATGAATGGTACGAAATTGCCCGTTATGACGGGAAAATAAAAGAAGTAGTAAAATTAGCCATCAAAGGCGGGAAATATCGAGGATACTTTGCTTCCTTCATTATTTTTTGCCTTTTTGGAGCTATCGTAGCCGTAGTGTGGTTTGGTGTTCGATTGAGCATCAGCGGAGAAATGAGCGTAGGACAATTGATATCATTTGTATTGTATTCTACGTTTGTAGGAGCTTCTTTTGGAGGAATCGCTGAGTTGTATGCCCAAATCCAAAAAGCGATTGGAGCCACAGAGCGTGTTTTTGAATTATTGGAGGAAACTCCAGAAAAAATCAACTCCAAACAAAGCGCTTCTTCGCTTGAAAAAATTAAAGGAAATGTTACTTTTAAAAATGTAGCCTTTAGTTACCCTTCGAGAAAGGAGATAAAAGTATTAAAAGATGTCAATTTCACCGCAAATTTTGGTCAGAAGATCGCTATTGTAGGTCCTAGTGGAACTGGAAAATCAACAATTGCTTCGTTATTATTACGCTTTTACGATATTGATTCAGGAGAAATATTAATTGACGGAAAAAACATTTATGATTTTGAATTAGAAAATCTTCGTGGCAACATGAGTATTGTTCCCCAGGATGTAATTTTATTTGGAGGAACTATCAAAGAAAATATCGCTTACGGGAAACCAGAGGCTAGCGAAGATGAAATTCTATTGGCTGCCAAACAAGCCAATGCTTTTAATTTTATCGAAGGATTCCCTGAAAAATTTGAAACAATCGTTGGCGAGAGAGGAATTAAACTTTCTGGAGGTCAAAGACAGCGTATTGCAATTGCCAGAGCACTTCTTAAAAATCCAAGTATCTTAATCCTTGATGAGGCTACCTCTTCACTAGACAGCGAAAGTGAAAAATTAGTACAAGAAGCTTTAGAAATTTTGATGCAAGGAAGAACAAGTATTATTATCGCGCACAGACTATCTACTATTCGTAGTGCTGATCAAATATTAGTACTTGACAATGGAGAAATAACAGAGCAAGGGACACATCAAGAATTAATGACTTTAGAAAACGGAAAATACAAGAATTTAAGTAATTTGCAGTTTAGCCATTCTTAAAGTTCCTTCCCACTAGCCCCCTCGGAAAGAGGGGGAAACTATAAGGAAGTGGATTTTATAAATTGCAATCGGTAAGCGGCAACTAAAAACTGATCACTGGAAACTATTATTTCCCTTTTCTTCTTTTGCGTTCTGCCTTAATCAAACCTAACTCACGACTTGTTTGTCCTGCTACTGAAGTATTTTCCTCTGCACGACGAATCAAATACGGCATAACATCTTTTACAGGTCCAAAAGGCAAGTATTTGGCAACATTATAATTATGATCTGCTAGGTTATAACTGATATTATCACTCATACCATACAATTGACCAAACCAAATTCTATCGTCCTTTGAACTAATTCCTTTGGCCTTCATCATCTCCATTAAGCTATATGTGCTTTCTTCATTATGTGTACCTGCAAAAATGGACATCTTATCTAAATGTTCAAGCATGTATTGCACTGCAGCATCATAATTAACATCTGTAGCTTCCTTTGTAGAACAAATAGGTGACGGATATCCTTTTTCTTTGGCTCTGTCATTTTCCTTTTCCATATAAGCGCCACGTACTAACTTCATCCCAATAAAAAAGCCTTCTTCTTTAGCTTGTTCATGCAACTTTTTCAAATAATCCAAACGATCCCAACGGTACATTTGCAACGTATTAAAAACAATTGCTTTTTCTTTATTGTACTTGCGCATCATCTCAGTAACCAAGTCATCAGCTGCATCTTGCATCCAACTCTCTTCACCATCGATAAGCAAGGCTACATTTTTTTTATGGGCTTCACTACAAACTAAATCAAAGCGAGCTACTACTCTATCCCATTCTTCTTGCTCTTTTGCTGTTAACGTCTGTTTTTCTCCAAGTTTTTCATAGAGTTCAAAACGTCCAAGACCCGTTGGTTTGAAAACAGCAAATGGTATTGCATCGCGCTCTTTAGCAAATTCTACCGTTTTTAATGTCATTGCTAAAGCAGCATCAAACTGATCTTCTTCCTCTTTACCTTCTACTGAATAATCCAATACAGAAGAAACACCTTTGATATACATTTTATCAACAACAGAAAGACAATCGTTTTCATTTACTCCTCCACAAAAATGATCAAAAACAGTTGCGCGAATCAATCCTTCCACTGGAAGATGTGCGTTCAAAGCAAAATTAGTTACTGCTGCCCCTATACGTACCAATGGTTCGATAGAAATCATTTTAAAAAGAAAGTACGCTCTATCAAGTTCGGTATCACTTTTTAATGCGAAGGCCACTTGTGTATTATTGAATATTTTTTCCATCTATTGTGATATTTTTATGCAAATATAGACAGAGTTTTGAATATTATTTAGCAAAAAATACCTTATTTTGCGCTTTCAATTAATCCAATAAGATGCAAACGATTCAAGCCGACAATTATCCAATTTATTTTAATGAAAAAGGATATGAAGCTCTAAACCTTCACCTGAAAGAAAATAAATACTCTAACCTATTCATTATAGTAGACAGCAATACAAACGATTTGTGTTTACCAACATTTCTACCCTATTTAGAAACGGAATTGACTATTGAAATTATCGAATTTGAAGCAGGAGAAGAAAATAAAAATATTGAGACTTGCGTCCAAATATGGAACGTTTTAACTGAACTTGGTGCTGATAGAAAAAGTCTTGTCATCAACGTAGGTGGTGGAGTTGTAACAGATTTAGGCGGTTTTGTTGCTTCAACATTCAAACGCGGAATTGATTTTATAAATGTACCTACCACACTACTATCTATGGTAGATGCTTCGGTAGGCGGAAAAAACGGAGTCGATTTAGGAAATTTAAAAAATCAAATTGGTGTTTTCAACCTTCCGGCGATGGTAATCGTCGATACTAATTATTTAGAAACACTGCCTCAAAACGAGATGCGCTCTGGTCTTGCCGAAATGCTTAAGCACGGTTTAATCTTTGATAAAGCCTATTGGGAACAATTTTTAGATTTAAAAACGATTGACTTTGCTGATTTTGATGAGTTGATCCATCGCTCTGTAGCAATAAAAAACGAAATCGTAACATTAGACCCCACAGAAAAAAATATTAGAAAATCACTCAACTTCGGGCATACCTTAGGACATGCAATTGAAAGTTATTTTTTAGAAAATGAAAACAAAACTACCTTATTACATGGTGAAGCCATTGCGGTAGGGATGATTTTAGAAAGTTATATTTCATTAGATAAAAAATTGATCAGTGAAGCCGAGTATAAGCAAATCAAAACAACGATAAAATCTATCTTTGATGACATTGTGTTTAATGAAAGTGATATTGAACCCATACTCGAACTATTGATTCATGACAAGAAAAATGAATATGGTTCCATACAATTTGCCCTTATAGAAGGTATTGGTAAAATAAAAATCAATCAATTGGTTGAAAATGAATTAATTCTTGAAGCATTTAAAGATTATAAATCTTAAATATTTTTTAGTTAAAAGGATTGGATTGCGTATAATTTATTTTTTACATTTGCCACGATGAAAAACAATCAAAAACAAGGAAATTACAGCTCAAATAAAAACACAAACAATAAAGCTTTTTTAAGAATATTGAAGCGTTTTTATGCGATCAAAGAATATTTCTCTTTTGATCATTCTCAACATTTAAAAGTAGATCACGAAAAACTGCAGATTATTTATGCAAATATTAGGGTTTGAAAATTAGTTTAATTCAAAATCCAATTTAATTAATCTAAAACACTAAAAGCTAAATGAATACTAAATATTCAGATCTAATAAATCAAACGTATTATTTCCCACAAGAAGAATTTACTTTAAACAAAGACAATCTAAAGTTTCACAATATTGACTTGATGAAACTCGTGGAAGAATATGGAACTCCATTAAAATTCACCTATTTACCTCAAATTTCAAATAACATCAACAAAGCCAAAAACTGGTTTCGTAAATCGATGGAAAAAAACAAATATGAGGCAAAGTATTACTATTGCTATTGTACAAAAAGCTCCCATTTTGAATACATAATGAATGAAGCTTTTAAAAACAATATTCATGTTGAAACATCATCAGCTTTCGATATAAATATTGTTGAAAATTTGATGGCAAATGGAAAAATAAATAAAAGTACTTATGTTATTTGTAATGGTTTTAAAAGAGACCAGTACATAGAAAATATCGCACGACTAATCAATAATGGGCATAAAAATACAATTCCTATTATTGATAATTATGAAGAGCTAGATTTACTTCAGGCAGAAATTAAAGGAAAATTCAAAATTGGAATTCGTATCGCTGCCGAGGAAGAACCAAAATTTGAGTTCTATACTTCCCGACTTGGAATTGGGTATAAAAACATTGTTAGTTTTTACAAAAAACAAATTCAGGAAAATGATAAATTAGAGCTGAAAATGCTACACTTTTTTATCAATACCGGGATTAATGACACAGCCTACTATTGGAATGAATTAGTAAAATGTATCAAGGTTTACATCGCACTAAAAAAAGAATGTCCAACATTAGACGGCTTAAATATTGGAGGAGGTTTTCCAATAAAGAATTCTCTTGCATTTGAATACGACTACCAATACATGATTGATGAAATAATCAATCAGATTAAAATTGCCTGTGATGAAGCTGATGTAGACGTTCCAAATATCTTCACTGAATTTGGTTCATTTACTGTAGGAGAAAGCGGAGGAGCTATCTACCAAATTTTGTATCAAAAACAACAAAATGATAGGGAAAAATGGAACATGATCGATTCTTCTTTTATCACTACTTTACCTGATACTTGGGCAATTAACAAGCGTTTTATCATGCTAGCCATCAACCGATGGAATGAAACATACGAAAGGGTTTTGTTGGGTGGTTTAACTTGCGACAGCGACGATTACTACAATTCTGAGCAAAATATGAACGCAATTTATTTGCCAAAATACAATAAAGAAAAACCATTATACATCGGGTTTTTTAATACTGGTGCTTATCAGGAAACAATTGGTGGATATGGAGGATTACATCACTGTTTGATTCCACAACCAAAACACATCTTAATTAACAGAGATGAAAACGGAATTTTGGGAACTGAAGTTTTCTCAGAACAACAAACAGCCGATGATGTTTTAAAAATATTAGGTTACGACAAAAAATAAATAATTAAATACACAATTAGTCAATTTAAAAATTATTATATTTGAGTGTAAACATTCAATGAATTGATTTTTAAATCTTTAAATCCAATAAAATGAGTAAAGGACCAATAAGTCAGTTTATTGAGAAGCATTATTTGCATTTCAATTCAGCTGCTTTAGTAGATGCTGCAAAAGGTTACGAACAACAGCTAGCCAATGGCGCTAAAATGATGGTAACGCTTGCCGGAGCGATGAGTACAGCAGAAATCGGAAAGATCTTTGCAGAAATGATTCGTCAAGATAAAGTGCAAATTATTTCGTGTACAGGAGCAAATCTTGAAGAAGATATCATGAACTTAGTTGCTCATTCTCATTATGAAAGAGTTCCTAATTACCGTGATTTAACTCCGGAACAAGAGTGGGACTTACTTGAAAGAGGTCTTAACAGAGTAACTGATACTTGTATTCCAGAACACGAAGCATTCCGTCGTTTGCAAAAACATATTTACAAAATCTGGAAAGATGCAGATGACAAAGGAGAACGTTATTTACCGCATGAATATATGTACAAAATGCTTTTATCAGGCGTTTTAGAAGAATATTACGAAATTGATTTGAAAGACAGTTGGATGTATGCCGCTGCAGAGAAAAATCTTCCTATGATCGTGCCAGGTTGGGAAGATAGTACAATGGGAAATATTTTTGCTTCATATGTCATTAAAGGAGATTTAAAAGCTTCTACGATGAAATCAGGAATTGAATACATGACATTTCTAGCGGATTGGTATCCAAAGAATTCCGCTAATGGAGTTGGATTTTTCCAAATTGGTGGTGGTATTGCAGGAGATTTTCCAATTTGTGTGGTTCCAATGTTGTACCAAGATATGGAAATGCCTGAAACTCCTTTTTGGAGCTATTTCTGTCAAATTTCAGATTCAACAACCAGTTATGGTTCTTATTCTGGAGCGGTGCCAAATGAAAAGATTACTTGGGGTAAATTAGACATTAAAACTCCCAAGTTTATCATCGAGTCTGATGCTACAATTGTAGCACCTCTAATTTTTGCTTATTTATTAGATTTATAGAATATCCTTATGAAAAGAGTAATTGTTGATTATGCAAAGTTAACTAACGAAATTTTAAACCTTTTAGTGGAAAAATTTCCTGATGGTTATGATGATTCGAATATCGTTCGTTTTAGAAATGCTAAAAACGAATTGATCGAGGCAGTAGAAGTGCGCACTGAAGATACTATGTATTTAGTAAAAGTAAGCACGAAACTGGCTGATCGAATTGAAAACTTTGATGAAGATGATGAAATCGATGATGTTATCGAGCCAATTATCCCAATGAAATCCTTGGGTATGGATGACGACATGGACGATGAAGATGATGAAGACGATGATCACAACGATCGAGACAAAGCAGATTCTGATGACGATGAAGATGATGACGATGAAGACAATCGTAGCAATCGAAAAAAACGTCCTTCAGATGATGACAAAGACGACGATGAAGATTAATTTCATTTAAAAATATAAAAAGGAGCTCTTAATCGAGTTCCTTTTTTTTATCCTAAGCAAAACTCTGTTTCTTATATCTACAGTTATTATTAAAAGGCACTTTTCTCCATCATGATCACATCACAAATATTACATGACTCTTTAAAGAAAAATTTTGGATTTGAGAAATTCAGACCCAATCAGGAGAATATTATAAACACTATTTTATCTGGTCATGATACCTTAGCAATAATGCCTACCGGTGGAGGGAAATCAATTTGTTTTCAATTGCCAGCGCTTTTATTTCCCGGAATTACAATCGTAATTTCGCCTTTGATCGCTTTGATGAAAGACCAAGTAGATAGTCTAAAAGCAAACGGAATTGAAGCCTGTTTTATCAACAGCAGTCAATCAAGTCAAGAACAGCAATTACACATTGAAAACCTAAAAGACAATAAAGTCAAAATGGTTTATGTAGCTCCCGAAAGTTTATCCTATTTAGAAAATGCATTTAGCCAAATCACCATAAGCCTTATAGCGATTGATGAAGCGCATTGTATTTCTTCTTGGGGACATGACTTTAGACCTGCCTATACAAACCTGGGCTATTTAAAAAACCGCTTCCCCTCTACTCCTATATTAGCTCTGACAGCCACTGCAGATAAAGCTACACGTAAAGACATTAGCAAACAATTAAATTTAATAAATCCGAAGTCGTTTATCTCTTCTTTTGATCGAAAGAACCTCAGTTTAGAAGTTCGTCCTGCACTCGACAGGGTCAAACAAATAATTGATTTTATAACCGACAAACCTACTGAGGCAGGAATAATCTATTGTTTAAGCAGAAAAACTACCGAAGAACTTGCAGCTAAGCTTAAGAAAGCGGGTGTCAACGCAAAAGCCTATCATGCCGGTTTAGACACTGCGGTGCGATCACAAACTCAGGACGAATTCATTAATGACGATTGTCAAGTGGTATGTGCCACGATTGCTTTTGGAATGGGAATCGACAAATCCAACGTGCGTTGGGTCATTCACTACAATTTGCCCAAAAATATAGAAGGCTATTATCAAGAAATAGGACGAGCTGGACGCGATGGCTTGCCCTCAGAAACGATACTATTCGAAAGTTATGGCGATGTAATCCAATTGCAGAAATTTGCTTCTCAAGGTTTAAATGCAGAGGTGCAACTGGCGAAACTCGAAAGAATGAAACAGTATGCCGATGCCTTGAGCTGTCGCAGAAAGATATTACTGTCCTATTTCGGTGAGCTAGTAACTGAAAATTGCGGGAATTGCGATATTTGTAAAAATCCACCTGAATTTTTTGATGGAACGATTATCGCGCAAAAAGCATTATCGGCTATTATTCGATTGAAAGAATCAGAACCTTTACCTGTAATTATTGATTTCTTGAGAGGCTCGAAGAATGCTTATATATTCGAAAATGAATATCAAAATTTAAAAACCTACGCTGTAGGTAGTGATACATCTTGGTACGACTGGAATCAATATATCATTCAATTAATCAATCAAGGACTTTGCGAAATCGCTTTTCACCGCCAAAATAAAATTCGCCTCACCGCATTAGCACGTGAAGTTTTATTTGAAGGCGATAAAGTACAATTGACCACTGTCCAAAAAATCAGTACCGAAAAAACTGAGCTTAAAGAAACCAAAACTAGATCGGTAGCCAATTCTCTTTTTGAAACCCTTCGAAAATTGCGTTATGAAATTTCTAAAGAAGAAAGCGTTCCTGCCTATGTGATTTTCAGTGATGCCGCTTTACGACAAATGGAAACGATACGGCCAATGAGCGATGACGAATTCATTACAATTGACGGTGTAGGAAAAGCAAAACTGGAAAAATATGGCGATACGTTTATTAAAGCCATAATAGCATTTCAAAAAAACAAAGCTGTCAAACCTAAAAAAGAAGCTAGTACTTATAAAGAAACCCTAAAACTATTTCAAAGCGGTCTAACAGCTGATGAAATAGCATTGAAACGAAAACTAGGAATTGGCACTGTAATGTCTCATTTAGCCAAATTATATTTAGACGGAGAAGCAATTGACTTATATCAATTTGTTTCGGAAGAGGAAGTGAGTTTAATTGCTAAGGCAAAATTGCAATTAGAAAGCTCTACAGCTTTGAAACCGTACTACGATTATTTGGAAGAAAAAATTGCTTACGACAAAATCAGATTAGCTTTGGCTATTATCGAAAAAGAAAATCGCAACTAATAAATGTACGCTATTATTTTTTTTGATATTGTACAATAAAACAAATTGAAAATTCTTGCCTTATATACTGGATTTTAAAGAGATGCTATTAGGTCTTTAAGTTTAAAAGACCGTATGATTTTTTTCGAATAAATAGAATAACTAGCTTACTTCTAGGAAAATTAGTTAATTTTATTTTCCATACACATTTACTGTGTAACTATTCTAATTAACAATGCAAGGATGAATCTCGATACAGACTTTAGTTATAAAACCCTTTCACTAACTCCAGATTACGAGGGAGAAGTTACTGCTACGGTCATTTCTTCTAATCGAAATCTAGGGAATAGAAAAAGTATATTGTACTTACATGGATATAATGACTATTTCTTTCATCCACATTTGTCCGAAAAATTTAATGACAATAGCATAGATTTTTATGCGCTCGATCTACGCAAATATGGCAGGTCGCTACTAAAACATCAGCATCCCAACTATTGCAAAGACATTGAAGAATATTTTGAGGAGATTTCTATTGCTATAAATGAAATTCATAATTTAAGTAACAACGCAATTTATCTTTTAGGTCACTCCACTGGAGGTTTGATAGCGAGCACTTATATGAATAGCGGTGTCGAACGAAACAAAATTGACGCTCTTATTTTAAATTCACCGTTTTTCGACATATATCAATCTGCCTTTGAGAAATTCATCAGTTATTGGGGTTCTAAAATCATTTCTACCATTGCTCCGTACGCTAAAATAGAAGGCGCATTAGCTCCTGTTTATGCACAAAGCGTACATAAAGACTTCTATGGTGAGTGGGATTTTAACCTCGATTGGAAACCAATAGAAGGTTTTCCTACTTATTTTAAATGGGTGGTCGCAGTGATCAACGCACAGAAAAGATTAGCGCACTCAAATATAAAAGTACCCATTCTAATCATGCATTCTTCAAAGTCTAAAAAGATGACTACTTTTTTTGAAGAGGCTATGTCTAGAGATACGGTATTGAATGTTGAGGATATAAAAAGAGTTGGAGCAACTCTGGGAGATAATGTCACGCTATTGCAAATCGACAATGCCTTGCACGATATTTTTCTATCTCCAAAAGCAGTTAGAGATTCCGCATTCGATAAAATGCTCTCTTGGTTGCTAAAAATTTAGTGTTTTTTGTCTACAACAACTTAGCTACAATAAAATAAGAAATAATAGCTGTAACATTTTGTTTGCCATTAATCCTAAAAAAGGAAAATCCCAAAATCTTATTACAAGATTTTGGGATTGTATATTTGAACTGAATCGAATTAAAATTGCTATTCGATAGGTAAAATTATAGTGGAAGTAATTTGCTCTAAAACTTCAAAAGCAGTTTCCGCCATCTTATTTCCTTTTGTATCTAAAAGTGGATTAACCTCAACAACTTCAATACAAACTACTTTTTTACTTTTAATAATCTGATTGATAATAGCAATTACTTCATGTTGATCAAATCCTTTAGGAACAGGAGTTCCAGTTCCATATGAAATCATATCACAATCCATAGAGTCAACATCAAAAGAAATATAAATTAAATCGCAGTTTGATAATTTAGATAAAGCCTCGGCAACACAGGTTTGTAGTCCTCTGTAACGCACTTCGTCTACTTTGTAGTTCTTGATACCCAATTTTTCAATTTGGCTATCTTCAGCCTCTTCTGTATCACGAACGCCAAAATAAATTAAGTTTTCGGGATCTATCTTAATACCAGGAGTACCAATATTCTTCATGTTCTCCCAGTGTTGCGCCGTTTCTGGACTAACCTCGTTGACTTTACAATCTAAATTATCTTCCCCCAATGCCGCTGACAATGGCATTCCATGAATATTCCCAGATGGTGAGGTATAAGGAGAATGCAAATCGGCATGCGCATCAATCCAAACGACACCCACTGCCTTTGTAGGATAAACTGCTTTAATACCGCTTATTGTTCCCAATGCTGAGGAATGATCACCTGATAATACGATGGGAAAATAATTTTCTTTCAAGTTGTGCTTTACTGCATAAGAAACACGCGTACATTGCTCCACTACGTGTTCTATCCTTTTGGCAAAAGTGTTTCTATTTTTATCATAAATGCTTTCGTTGTGCGTTTTCACGTCTTCAAATTCAAACTGATTAAAATAATCACTGTTGCGATTGATAGCAGCAATTTCGATTGCATCAATCCCTAAATCAGATCCTCTTGTCCCCGCACCAATATCTGAGCGATTCTTTATTAATTTTATAAACCGTTCCATACTAAATAGAAATTATTTAAAATCGTTAAGTGCTTTTTCTATAATCGAAAGACAGTCTTGTATTTGAGCTTCAGTAATAACCAACGGTGGAGCAAATCTAATTTTGTTACCATGAGTTGGTTTAGCCAACAATCCATAATCTCTAAATTTCAAACAAATCTGCCAAGCTAAGTCAGATTCTTCATCACAGTTGATTACAATTGCATTAAGCAATCCTTTTCCTCTAACTAAACTGATTAATGAATTTCTTGAAGCGATATCATTCAATCCTTTTCTTAATATTATTCCGAGACGTTCCGCATTTTCAGATAAGTTTTCATCACGCACAACTTCTAGTGCAGCCACTGCTACAGCAGCCGCTACTGGATTTCCACCAAAAGTCGATCCGTGTTGTCCTGGTTTTATAACATTCATAACTTCGTTATTAGCCAATACTGCAGAAACTGGATATACTCCTCCTGAAATTGCTTTCCCTAAGATAAGAATATCAGGATGCACATTCTCATGGTTTACTGCTAATAATCTTCCAGTACGAGCAATTCCTGTCTGAACCTCATCTGCAATAAATAATGTATTATGAGCTGCACATAATGCTTTGGCTTTCGCCAAATACCCTTCGCTAGGAACATAAACTCCTGCTTCCCCCTGAATTGGTTCCACTAAGAAACCAGCTATATTTGGATTTGATTTTAAAGCGGCCTCTAAGGCGTCGATATCATCATAAGGGATTTTGATAAAACCTTCTGTAAAAGGGCCAAAATTCTTACGCGCATTTTCGTCATTTGAAAATGAAATTATTGTTGTCGTTCTTCCATGGAAATTATTTTCGCAAACAATAATCTGAGCTTGATTCTCTGGAGTTCCTTTAACTTCATACGCCCATTTTCTACAAATTTTTAAAGCGGTTTCAACAGCTTCAGCTCCTGTATTCATTGGTAATACTTTATCAAAACCAAAATATTTAGTGACATATTCTTCAAAGACTCCCAATTGATCGTTATGAAAAGCACGCGAAGTCAAAGTTAAAGTTTGTGCTTGTTTTACCATTGCTCCTACAATTCTTGGATGACAATGTCCTTGGTTTACAGCCGAATATGCTGACAAGAAATCATAATATTTTTTACCATCAACATCCCAAACAAAAACCCCTTCTCCTTTTTCGAGAACTACCGGTAATGGATGATAATTATGGGCTCCATATTTATTTTCTTTTTCGATTAACGCTTCTGATTTAGAAGAAAGTACTTGTTGTGTTTGTGCCATGATAAAATAGATTTTAATGCTTAGATCACAAAAATACAAATATTTTTAAATTAAGCAATAAAAATCGATGTTTTTGATTTATTAGCGATTAAATAAAGTTAATTTTTAAAATTAAAGTCGTTTTTAAAGTCATTTTATAAAATTAAGTTGTACTATGGTCGTTAACATAAAAAATTTTAATTACTTTTATAGCTACAAAATAACACATTTTAATTTAAAATATTTTTCATGGATGTATTAGATGAATTCGACATAAAAATTTTAAAGGAATTGGAAAAAGATGGCCGAATGGCTTACTCTGCAATTGCTGCAACCTTAAAAGTATCTAATACCATGGTTCATCAGCGCATCAATCGCATGATGGAGCAAGGAATCATTACGGGAATAAAACCCATCATAAACGAAAAGAAAATAGGTTATGACTGGGGATCATTTACTGGGATTACACTAAATAAGGACGAAGATTCCAGTAGAGTTATAGACGAACTTAAAAAAATCCCTGAAGTTACGGAGTGTTATTACATCACCGGCTCTTTTACTTTGTATATAAAAATGATTGCGCGTGATCATGAACACATGCGAAAATTGCTTTACGAAAAAATTGACAGCATTCAAGGAATTGCAAAAACCGACTCCATGATTGAATTAGGCTGTGCCTTTAAAAGAAACATTTCCTTGTAATATCATAGCGCTAAAACGTTTAAAATTTTCATCTTTTCTAAAATAATGCAATACCGCAATAAACATATTCGATAGTGTAGCGCAAATTTTTTGGTTTTAATTCAGATATTTGTGTAAAAACACTACGCTATGAAAAATTTAAAATATTTTATTTTAGGAGTTCTTATATACTCAAACGCATCTTTTGGCCAGTTAAAAGCAGTTGCTTATAAAGATGCAAGTCAGGTTTTAAATGGCTTCAAGATTTCACCAGTTAAGAAAATTCCGCAAAAACCAGGGATTTTGATTCTTCCAGCTTGGCATGGAATTGACACAGCATCTAAGGAAATTGCAGGAGATTTGGCTAATTTGGGATACTATGCTTTCATAGCAGATATTTACGGCGAAGGAAATTACCCAAAAGATAATGCAGAAGCAGGTCAAAAATCTGGTTATTATAAAACCAATTATAAGGAATATCAAAAACGAATTTCATTAGCACTGCAACAACTCATCAAGTCAGGTGCTAATCCGAATAATATTGTAGTTATTGGATATTGTTTTGGAGGTACAGGAGCTCTTGAAGCAGCGCGTGGGCAACTCAATTTAAAAGGAGTGGTTTCTTTTCACGGTGGCTTAGGTAGAGATACGTCAAGACCTACTGAAGCAATTACTACTAAAGTTTTAGTCTGTCATGGCGCTGATGATCCTTATGTGTCGGCAGAAGAAATTACGACTTTCCAACAAGAAATGCGTGATACAAAAGCGGACTGGCAAATGATATATTATGCAAACGCAGTTCACGGTTTTACCAATCCTGAATATGGAAATGATAATTCAAAAGGTGCAGCTTATAATGCCACTGCAGCAAGACGTTCATTTGAACATTTGAAACTTTTCCTGAATGAGGTTTTAAAAAAGTAATATATTTTACAAAAGCATGTAACTATTAAAGCTCAGGTAGTACTAATACTTTACCTGAAGGTGATTTTTTGGAAAATACTTTTTGGAAAACCTTAAAAAACCTTTGATTAATACCATAAAATTTGACCTTAACATGCCTTTTCGATAAATAGAATAGAATACTATATTGTTATTACAAATTGTACAGTATTTGAATTTTAAACTTTCATAAATCTAAAATACCATTAAATGAAACAACTCCTTTTTATTTTTGTATTAGCCACTACTTTATCGTGTAGTAGTACAAAATCTGCTAAATCAGTAGATAATTCTGATTCTACAAAGTATATAAATACCATCACTGCAAATGAGCTAAAAACACATCTTTACATTGTGGCATCAGACGGAATGGAAGGCCGAGAAACGGGTTCTGCCGGACAAAAAAGAGCCGGGAATTATCTTATTAGTCAATATGTAAAAAACAATATTTCTTTTCCTACAGGCGCTACAAGTTTTTACCAGCCAGTTCCTGCTGCATTTTTAAACGCCAAGCGAAATGCAAATCTACCCGACTCAGAGAATATATGGGCCTTTATAGAAGGTTCAGAGAAGCCAGACGAAATTGTGATTGTATCTGCTCATTACGACCATGTGGGAGTGAAAAATGGAGACATCTATAATGGCGCTGATGACGACGGTTCAGGAACGGTAGCCCTTTTAGAGATGGCTGAAGCTTTTCAAAAAGCCAAAAAAGACGGTCACGGTCCAAAACGTTCGATTATGTTTTTACACGTAACAGGAGAAGAACATGGTTTATTAGGCTCAAGCTACTATTCTGAAAATCCTTTATTTCCTATGGCAAATACCGTAGCAAATATTAATATTGATATGATAGGTCGTCGCGATGAGGCTCATGCCAATTCAAACAACTATGTTTACGTGATTGGCGCAGACCGTCTATCAAGTGATTTAGACAATATCACTACCGCAGTGAATAAAAAATACATTCAAATGGAACTGGACTATAAATTCAATGACCTTGCCGATCCTAATCATTTTTATGAGCGTTCTGACCATTATAATTTTGCAAAACATGGAGTTCCTTCCGTTTTCCTATTTAATGGCGTTCACGCAGACTACCATCAAAAAACAGATACACCGGACAAAATTGAATATGACGCGTTAACAAAGAGAACGCAACTCGCTTTTACTATGGCCTGGGAATTAGCCAATAGAGAAAATAGACCCGTTGTAGACAAGAAATAAACGTAAGATTCATATAAAACGAAAGCTTTGAAGAAATTCAAAGCTTTTTTTCATTTCACTTAATCCCACAAAAAAAGCCTCTCATTTCTGAGAGGCTTTTGCCTTTTGGGTGGGAGACGGGGCTCGAACCCGCGACCCTCGGTACCACAAACCGATGCTCTAACCAACTGAGCTACAACCACCATAATGCTTAGCGGTGGCAAAGATACAACATAAGTTCACTTTTGCAAATATTTTTTTCAAAAAATTACATGAAATTTACATCAAATCTCCTAAACTATTGACTGCCAAATATCTTTCTACAGTAAAACCTTCAGCAAAATCTACTCCTACAAGTCGGCCTAGGTCCTGCGAACGATAATTCAAGCTTTCAAAGAAGTTTTTAGAGGTGATTGGCGACTCTGGTTCTTTCGAATCCTTGTCATAAAACTGCGAACCGTATGCTAATATCGATTCAATCTTTTTGTCTGTAAATCCTGAAATATCGACAACAAAATCTGGAACAATATTTTTCCACTGAATGTAATGATAGACTATTTTTGGTCTCCATGCTGTCTGCTTCTCTCCATCTAATTCAGTTTCGATTTTCATCAAACCAGATAAAAAACAAGCATCCGAAACTAATTTGCTTCCTTTTGCATGATCTATATGGCGGTCATCGATTGCATTACACAATACGATTTCTGGTTGGTACTTCCTGATCATTTTTATAATCTCACGTTGGTGCTTTTCATCATTGACAAAAAAACCGTCCCGCATTTCTAAATTTTCTCTAACGGAAACCCCTAGAATTTTTGCAGCAGCATTTGCCTCCTGATCTCTAATTTCAGCTGACCCTCGTGTTCCTAGTTCCCCACGAGTTAAATCAATAATACCAACTGTTTTCCCTAGGGATATTTCTTTTAAAATTGTTCCCGAACATCCCAGTTCCACATCATCCGGATGAGCTCCAAAAGCTAATATATCTAATTTCATTTCTATTTTTTCTATCTATTTTCTATTCTCTATTCTCTATTCTCTATTCTCTGTATTCTTTACTCTATTCTCTAACTACAAAACCTTCTTCATTGTCCCCGATTTATTGACGCTTTCTTCCCACTCGCTTCTTGGATCACTATCTTTTGTGATACCGCAACCCATGTACAAATACGCCTTATTTTCTTTTATTTTCATACATCTTAAATTGACATATAAATCAGATTTTAAAGTCTCTTTATCAAAGCCAACTTTATTTAACTCTCCTAAAAAACCAGTATAATACTCCCTATCATAATCTTCGTTTTCCAAAATAAAATCCTTCGCTTTCTGTTTAGGTAATCCACAAACAGCGGGCGTAGGATGTAAAACAGAAATCACTTGTTTCAAATTTGAATCATCGTTTAACACACCTTCAATATCCGTTTTTATATGAAATAACTCACCCGCTTTTAAGGCATAAGGGCTTGATATCGCAATATCTGATGTCAGGTCTTTTAAGTTTTTTAGAATAAAGTCGGTAACAAACTGTTGTTCTTCTACTTCTTTTTTCTCCCAGCTCACTTTTTGCGAACCTTTGCTTTTTTGGGTTCCCGCAACTGCCATAGTAGAAAACTTCTTATTATCAGATTTAAGTAATCTTTCTGGTGTAGCTCCCATCCATAAACCTATTTTGGGATGATACCAACAGTAACAAAAAGCATTTGGATAACTTTGAATCAATTTTTCGAAAACCGAAACCAAATCAAATCCTTGCAATTCGACTGTTTCCTTCCTTGATACCACAACCTTTTTAAAAACGTCCTTTCTGATAGCGTCAATTCCTTTTTGAACTAGAAATTCGAAATGCTCTTGAGCTTGCTTATTTTCAGACATTGAAAAATCAGAGTCAGCAGTTTCTTCGCTAGCCGTTATCAATGAACTCCATTTTACGGACTGATCAAAAGGAATAAGTATTCTTTGATTCCCTTCAAAAGGAGCAAAAACAAAACCAGACTCTTCAAAATTTTCAGCAAAATACAAATGATCGTTTTTCTGAAAATAACCCACTACTTTGATATTATCGGGCTTTCTATATAGCACAAAAGGCAATTTTTGTAATTCCTGTTGTTTCACTTTGATAAAAAAATCAATCATATTTACTTAATTGCAAACCGAAGTTTAATTAATAAAAAAGCACCTCTTATTCTTCTTTTCTCTTTCTTTTTGGCAAAACCATATTGGTCAATTTGCACAGTGAAATCAAATTATTATTTTCATCAGTAATTCGTATTTCCCATAAATGAATACTTCTACCCTGATGAATAATCTTAGCCGTAGCAGTTACTATACCATTGCGTTTTGCCTTAAGGTGATTTGCCGAAATCTCAATTCCACGCACTTCACTAAGCTCGGGATTTATAAATAAAAAGGAAGCCGCACTTCCCACACTTTCTGCCAAGGCCACCGAAGCACCACCGTGCAACAGACCCATAGGCTGATGAACAGTAGGATCTACAGGCATTGTTGCTGTCAAAAAATCCTCCCCAGCATCAACATACTCAATATTTAAGGTTTCCATTAAAGTGTTTTTGGAAATACGATTGCAGTATTCCAGTATTTTTTCTTTATCGAATGTCATGAATTTAATTTTATATAGATTGTAAAAATAAATAAAAGATAAGACACAAAAAGTAATTCCAATACTTATTCTGCATTCAAAATCAAAATCCTTTCACTCTGAATGAGTTTTTTCTTATTTTTACAGAAAATCAACCGAAATGCGTGCTTTTTCTCTATTGTTTTTTATCGGAATATTATTGTCAATTTACTCATGTCGTTCTGATTTTGAAACCGTGGCAAGTACGGGTGATTTAACTTTTTCAAAAGATACGATCTACCTGGATACTGTTTTTACTAATATCGGTTCCAGCACCTACCGTCTAAAAGTATACAATAAAAGTAAAAACGATATTAGCATTCCTACCATAAAACTAGCTAATGGTCTTAATTCTAAATACCGAATGACAGTAGATGGCATGCAAGGAAGCAGCGGAAAAATTTTCAATAATGTAGATTTATTGGCAAACGACAGTCTGTATATTTTCATCGAAACTACGGCTAACATTACAGATGCTAACCCAAGTGATTTTTTATATACGGACCAAATTGAATTTGATGCAGGAACTAATTTACAAAAAGTAGAATTAGTGACGCTCATTCAGGATGCTGTTTTCTTGTATCCAAAACGTTTTGCAGACGGAACTACAGAAACACTTCCTATTGGTGATGAAAAAATTTATGGCTTTTACTTGGATGAAAATGATCTTATAAATGGAAACGAACTCCATTTTACCAATACTAAACCCTATGTTATATATGGCTACGCTGCGGTTCCAACAGGAAAAACAGCTGTTTTTGACGCTGGTACTAGAGTCCATTTCCATTCCAATTCCGGGCTGATTGTAAGCAATACTGCCTCTTTAAACATAAATGGTACGATATCAACCTCAACCAAATTAGAAAATGAAGTCGTTTTTGAAGGTGATCGATTAGAGCCTAGATATGCAGATGTTCCCGGACAATGGGGAACCATCTGGCTTACAAATGGAAGTACTAATAACAAAATCAATCATTTAACCATAAAAAATGCGACGATAGGATTACTAATTCAAAACAATGACGGCACTACAGTATCGATTAAAAACACCCAAATCTATGATTCGTCTAATTATGGGATATTAGCTCAAACTGCAAAAATTAACGGAGAAAATATTGTAATTAATACAGCTGGATTAGCAAGTTTAGCGTGCACTTATGGCGGAAATTATAAATTTACCCATTCAACATTCAACAATAACTGGAACAGTTCATCGCAAGTAGCAGTTGCAATAGATAATTTTATTACGGGCGCCATTCCCGAAGTAAAAGATTTGACGCAAGCGACTTTCAACAATTGCATTATTTTTGGTTCGTATACGAATGAATTGAGCTTAACAAAAAAAACAACGGCTGCCTTTAATTACCAATTCAACAATTGTTTGATCAAATATGACGCAACATCCACAAATCCCGATTATCAATTTGCAACTGATGCCACTCATTATTCGGCAATTATTTTAAATCTGAGTCCAAAGTTTTACAATATCAACTTGAATAAATTGAATATTGATGCAAATTCGGCTGCTTTCGCAAAAGGGAATTCGGCATACTTGATTCCAAGAGATATTTCAGGAAAAACGAGAACTACGCCTCCAGATTTGGGTGCATATCAGAGTATGGACTTTCCAAAATAAAGTTGATTAACTTACCCCTAACTTCAACCAATAAGAAATTAAGTAAACACACTAACAAGTTTATATTTCTTTATGCTCGAAAGAAAAACAAACATTAATATATTTTTAATATTAAGTACTGAAATATCAGGTTTTAAAAAGTGTTTTTTACTCTTGCCAAAACTACTTTTTTAAACTAAATTTGCACCGTAATACAACAAACTACACAACAATGATCCATTTCTTTGAAAACCAAAGCAAAGCAATTTTTGCAGTACAAACGCAAGGCGAAATTTCAGCTCAAGACATTTCAAAATTAAACTGGCTTTTTGCCGACTCAAATAAAATTGAAAAATCCGTATTGACGGATTTTTTTGTTGGTCCCCGCGCCGCAATGGTCACTCCTTGGAGTACTAATGCCGTTGAAATCACCCAAAATATGGCGATTTCCGGAATCATCAGAATTGAGGAATTTCATTATGCTACAGCTGATTCCGACGATTTTGACCCTATGCTTTCGCAAAAATATACTGAACTAAATCAAGATATTTTTACTATCAATATAGCACCAGAAGCAATTTTGGATATTGAGGATATTGCAGCATACAACAAAAAAGAAGGATTGTCATTAAGCCCTGAAGAAGTGGAATACCTAGACAACTTAGTTGTTAAATTAGGTAGAAAACTAACTGATTCTGAAATATTTGGTTTCTCACAAGCCAATTCAGAGCACTGTCGTCACAAGATTTTCAATGGAAAATTTATTATTGACGGTGTAGAAAGAGAATCTTCTTTATTCAAAATGATTAAGAAAACATCGTTAGAAAATCCTAACGACATCGTTTCAGCATATAAAGACAATGTGGCTTTTGTAAAAGGACCGCGTGTAGAACAATTTGCTCCAAAAAGCGCTGACAAACCTGATTTTTATGAAGTGACAGAATTTGATTCGGTTATTTCATTAAAAGCAGAAACACATAATTTCCCTACAACTGTAGAGCCTTTCAATGGAGCTGCAACTGGTTCTGGAGGAGAAATTCGGGACCGTTTAGCAGGCGGACAAGGTTCTTTGCCTATGGCAGGAACGGCCGTTTATATGACTTCCTATTCTCGTCTAGAAGAAAACAGACCTTGGGAAAACGGAATGTCCGAAAGAAAATGGTTGTACCAAACTCCAATGGATATTTTGATCAAAGCCTCTAACGGAGCTTCTGATTTTGGAAACAAATTCGGACAACCGCTTATTACAGGTTCTGTGCTTACTTTCGAACATGAAGAAGATGCTCGCAAATTAGGCTTCGATAAAGTGATTATGCAAGCAGGTGGAATTGGATACGGAAAATTAGAACAGGCAATCAAAAAAACACCACAAACTGGAGACAAAATCGTTATCCTAGGTGGAGAAAATTATAGAATCGGAATGGGTGGAGCTGCAGTTTCCTCTGCGGATACCGGTGCTTTTAGTTCAGGAATTGAATTAAATGCAATCCAACGTTCGAATCCAGAAATGCAAAAAAGAGTTGCTAATGCCATTCGTGGATTAGTAGAAAGCAATGAAAACCCAATCGTATCTATTCACGATCACGGAGCTGGTGGACATTTAAACTGTCTGTCAGAATTAGTAGAAGATACTGGAGGTTTAATTGACTTGGACAAATTGCCTGTGGGTGACCCTACCCTTTCGGCAAAAGAAATCATCGGTAACGAGTCTCAAGAAAGAATGGGATTAGTTATTGGTCAAAAAGACATTGACACTTTACAACGCATCGCTGACAGAGAGCGCGCCCCTATGTACCAAGTAGGTGATGTGACTGGTGACCATCGTTTTACTTTCGAATCAAAAACTACGGGTGCTAAACCAATGGATTTTGCCTTGGAAGACTTTTTTGGAAGTTCTCCAAAAGTGGTAATGACAGATTCAACAATTGACAGAAAATATGCTGATTTAGAGTACAGCGTAAAAAACATATCAACTTATCTAGAACAAGTGCTTCAATTAGAGGCTGTGGCTTGTAAAGACTGGTTAACGAATAAAGTAGACCGTTGTGTGGGCGGAAAAGTAGCCAAACAACAAACTGCTGGACCATTGCAATTGCCGTTGAATAACTGCGGTGTAATGGCTTTGGATTACAACGGAAAAGAAGGAATTGCGACTGCTATTGGGCATTCACCTGTAGCCGCTTTACTTGATCCTATTGCAGGAAGTAGAACCGCGATTGCTGAATCTTTATCGAATATTGTTTGGGCTCCAATTAAAAATGGTTTGGACGGAATTTCGTTATCAGCAAACTGGATGTGGGCTTGTAAAAACGAAGGAGAAGATGCTCGTTTGTATGCTGCAGTTGAAAGTTGTTCGAATTTTGCAATCGAATTAGGAATCAATATTCCAACAGGAAAAGATTCCCTTTCGATGAAACAGAAATATCCAAATGACGAAGTAATTGCGCCAGGAACGGTAATTATTACCGCTGGTGGTAACTGTACAGATATTAGAAAAGTAGTAGAACCAGTTTTACAAAGAGAGGGTGGTTCTATTTATTATATTAATTTATCGCAAGATGAATTTAAATTAGGAGGTTCGTCATTTGCGCAAACCTTGAATGCTATTGGGAAAGATGCACCAACAATTAAAGATGCTGCCTTTTTCAAAAAAGCATTTAATACTATTCAGGAATTAATCTTAGAAGACAATATTCTTGCAGGACACGATATAGGAAGCGGTGGTCTAATTACTACTTTATTAGAAATGTGTTTTGCTGATAACAATTTAGGAGCTAAAATAGACTTCTCTGTTTTTGAAGAGAAAGACATTATCAAATATTTATTTGCTGAGAATATCGGAATTGTGTTCCAAGCTAAAGACGATGCCTCTTTAGAGAATAAGCTAAACACAAATGGAGTTTCTTTCTACAAATTAGGAACAGCAACTACAGAATCGACTTTAGACTTTGGTCCTTGCAAATTAGATATTGCGAAATACAGAGACATTTGGTTTAAAACTTCGTTTTTATTAGACCAAAAACAATCAAAAAACGGAATGGCACAAGCGCGTTTTGACAATTACAAAAATCAACCGTTAAACTATACTTTTCCAACACATTTTACAGGAAAAAAACCAGTTATCGATGCTTCGAAACCAAGACCAAAAGCAGCTATTATCCGTGAAAAAGGAAGTAATTCTGAGCGTGAAATGGCAAATGCTATGTACTTAGCCGGTTTTGATGTTAAAGACGTTCATATGACCGATTTGATTTCAGGTCGTGAGACTTTAGAAGACATTCAATTCATTGGAGCTGTTGGAGGTTTTTCTAACTCTGATGTTTTAGGTTCAGCTAAAGGTTGGGCTGGAGCTTTTAAATACAATGAAAAAGCAAATACTGCTTTGAAAAACTTCTTCAAACGTGAAGATACTTTGTCAGTGGGAATTTGTAATGGTTGTCAATTGTTCGTCGAATTGGAATTAATCCATTCAGAACATGAAGAAATGCCAAAAATGTTGCACAACAAAAGTAAAAAACACGAAAGTATCTTTACATCAGTTACAGTGCAGGAAAACAAATCAGTGATGTTGTCTAGCTTAGCTGGATCAACATTAGGAGTTTGGGTTTCACACGGTGAAGGAAATTTCGAATTGCCATTAGGTGAAGAAAATTACAATATCGTTGGTAAATACGCTTACGATGCGTATCCTGCTAATCCAAACGGTTCTCATTATGATGTAGCCATGCTTTGCGATCTTACAGGACGCCATTTAGTGATGATGCCGCATATCGAGCGTTCTACTTTTCAATGGAACTGGGCACATTACCCAAAGGACAGAAACGATGAAGTTTCACCTTGGCATGAAGCATTTGTCAATGCTAAAAAATGGATTGATAGAAACTAAATTACACTGTTATTTATATAGTAAAAGCGTTCTCTTTCGAGAACGCTTTTAGTTTTATATAGAAAAATAAGTTCTTTTAATTTTAAATTTGATTAAAATTAAAGTACCTGTTAATGTTTGCCTGTTTAAACAATTCTGCTGTAACATTAAAATTGAAATTAAATAAAGCTACAACCTACATTTCATAGTTTATATTGCTCGTCTGTAATGCTTTGTTAACAAATTTTATTTCCAGAATTATTCAATGAAAGAAATAGTACTTATATTTTTTTTATTAAAATACCATTAGCCATCAGCGAGTATTTTGTTTTTGGAGTAACGATACTATCAATAGCAGCTTGAGATTTACCACCGTCTTTTGCGTAATGTTTCAAATCCGCAACGCTTTCCACACTAACATACGCTTTCCCGCTAATTACAACTTCCTCGTTAGCTGCATCTGTAGGAACGAAAAAAGCATAGTCTTTAAATTTAACAAACACTTCTTTATCATTAGATAAATCTAAATTCATCCAACATCCTTTCTGCTTACATACTTCCTTTATTTTTGACTTAAATTTCACATCAATTGTATCTCCTTGGGAAAGTTTATCAAATTTAGCCAGCATTTCCTCTTTAGACATTGCATTTTCATCTGAAATACTATCCCCAAAAGTAGCATACGCTATTTCCGTTTTTATTTCTTGAACTTTATCCTCTTTTTTACAACTCATTAATGCCAGAATCGAGCAAGCAATTAAAATTGATTTTTTCATTAGTTTCATTTTTAGTTAGTTATTGGTTATTCTATTTTCAAAAATAGCTAGAATATTGAGACAGCGATTAATTATCTAGGATAATTTTAAAATAAAACATACTTTAAACTTACAATTTTGCAACTAACTTCGGAAAAATATCCAATTGAAATATAACGTTTCTCATTGACAGAAAGATTTTTCGAATGCCTAAAAATATAATCTTAGTTATTTATATAGGAAAAATGTTCTCGAAAAAGAGTGCTTTTTTTTTAGTTTACAGTGGCAATTAAGCGCATATTGAACGTTACTTTAATAAGAAATTAAACCGTAATTGCATTAACAATTTCCGAAACTGGACGTATTGCCCTCGTATCTTCAATTGTGGGGCCAGCAACCCAAACGGTTTTATAGGTAACTTCGGTAGCTGCTTTTGTTACGGCATTTGATCCCATAACATATCGGATCATTTTCACCCATTTTTTCAAGGTTTTATTTTTGCTCAAGGTTTTCTCTATCCAAGATTGTTTAGTCCCTACTTTTTGGACATACGGCGTATTAATCACCGTGCAAGGTGTTCCTGATATTTTCTCGGTTAAAACTATATCATTGGCACCATAATCAACACAAGCTTGTTTGTATTCCTCCGAAACGCCAGATTCAAATGACGCTATAAAAGGACTACCAACTGATACTCCTATAGCTCCGTAGCTTACCATTTTATCTAAATCTGATTTAGTGCTCACGCCACCTGCCGAGATAACAGGCAATCCTGTATTTAAGTTTAACTCTTTAATTAAGGCTTCTGGAGATTTTGGTCCTCTATGTCCTCCAGCCAGATTGTTAACCGCAATTAATGCATCGGCACCTAAGCTTTCTACTTTTTTGGCGAAAGCCAAGTCGGTTACATCACAAAAAACTTTAATCCCTACCTTATGTGCGGCATTAATGGTTTCTTCTGGTGAACCCAGTGAAGTAATAATAAAATCTACATTTTCATCACACAAAACAGCCAGCTGATCTTTATATTTGAGATTTGATTTATTCACAATCAAATTATAACCAAAACTACCTCCTTGAACTTTCGCAGCTTTAAGTTCCACAATGGAAGCTCGAAGTTCCTCCAAGGTACGGTAATTTAGAGCTGGAATACATCCCGCAACACCAGATTTCATTCCTTCGATCACCATTTTAGTATTCGAAACTAGAAACATTGGTGCTATTATCAAGGGGCGATCAATATTCAAAAGGGATGTCAACGAAGGTTTTGTCATTATTTAAAATTTTAATTGAAACAAATATAACAAAATATACTATGCACGCCTAGTATTTACAAAGTTATAGACTAACGCAGTATTCCTTCTCATTAATTAGACCTAATGTACAAAAAGGACTAGAAAGTATCTTTTATTACTTTCTAATCCTTTTATAGTAGCGAAGAGAATACAATTGTATGCCTTAACTGTGTGAATATACCTTCACATTATAATAGTCTCTCTTACTGATAATTATTCCTGCGGCACTAGTTCAGGTTCGGTTGCTTCATCTAAGAAAATTTCGACATTAGCCATAAAAATTTCAGGTTCTCTTACAGTTACCCAATAATCTGAAACAATACTTAATACGACATCCTTTAAACCACACAAAGAGCTTCCATCTTGATGTTCCTCATCTTTTATTACTTCAATAAGCAGCTCGTTCACCTTTCTAATTTTTTCTAAATTCGTCATCATCTTTATTATTTTATTGCTGGTTATGTTTTCGCTAATTCAAAAGATTTCCTGAAGATATCGGGCTATGAACTATCTAATTGTTGTCAAATTTAGAGAGCTAAAATCTTCATTATTTTGGATTGAAAAGTATATAAAATAAATTTTTACCACAATACCCACTTTTAGTGATATTTCAATAAAAAATAGAATTTTGGCAAAGCCCTTGTTTAATTTATAGTTCACAAAAACTATTGTAAGAAATATAACCCGCAATTAACAGTTTTAGTGACCGCATTGAATGTGTATAAGAAACAAAATAGTTCAAGTTGTAAGCAGACCGTTACCTACTAAAATGATAATAAATAAGATTAAACATGTGCTGAAAATGAAAAAGGACCTTCTATTTTTCTACTTGAAATATAAAAAAACAACTACTGATAACGGAAGAATTAATACAGTATTAATAATAACTAACAGCTCAGATTAAGTTTTATCATACTTCAAATCAGAGTTAAAATAGCTAAGTTTTCGATTTATTACATGATTTCATATCTAAACAAACATTTAAAAAAATATAGTAAAACTGAATACTAAAACACCTTTTTTGTTAATAATCAACCTATTAAGCCCTATTTTAAGAAATCGTTTTCGTAAAAGTTGAATTATACGGTTTAAATTTTCGACTTTAATTTTTAAAATCAGAAATTATTGTCATTTTTTATTTAATTTGCAATAAAATTCAATCTTAGAATAATGACAACAATAACCAGACTCTTTGATTTTCCTTATTATCAACAAGATAAATATACTTCAATTCCAGATGCACTGGTAACAAAGCAAAATGGTGTTTGGGAGAAAACTTCTACCCAAGAATACATTGCTAAAGCCAATAACATCTCCAGAGCATTATTGCGTATGGAAGTTAAAAAAGATGATAAAATTGCTATTATTTCTACCAATAACAGAACTGAATGGCATATCATGGATATTGGGATATTACAAACAGCTGCGCAAACAGTTCCTGTATATCCAACTATTTCTGAAGATGATTATGAATACATTTTAAATCATTCAGGAGCGATATATTGCTTCGTTTCCGATGAAGAAGTGCTTAGAAAGGTGAATTTAATCAAACACAAAGTACCAAATCTAAAAGAAGTCTATTCATTTAATCCAATAGAAGGATGCAAAAGCTGGAAGGAGTTGCTGGTTCTTGGCGAAGACCAAAGCAATCAAGAAGAAGTTGAAAACCGAAAAAACGATGTCAAACCAGACGATTTAGCAACCATTATATACACTTCTGGAACAACGGGCCGACCAAAAGGGGTAATGCTTTCGCATAACAATATTGTGTCTGACGTGTTAAGTAGCGCATCCAGAATTCCATTTGAAGCAGGATCAACTCGTGCTTTGAGTTTTCTTCCAATTTGTCATATTTTCGAAAGAATGATTTTGTATTTATACCAATATTATGGTGTTTCGGTTTATTTTGGCGAAGCTATAGATAAAATTAGCGACAACCTTAAAGAAGTGCAGCCTACTGTAATCACTGCTGTTCCTAGGTTATTAGAAAAAGTATACGATAAAATATATGCCAAAGGAGCAGAACTAACCGGAATCAAAAAGAGTCTTTTCTTTTGGGCCATTGATTTAGGATTGCGTTATGAACCTTATGGAGCCAACGGTTTCTGGTATGAATTCCAACTTAAAATTGCTCGAAAATTAATTTTCAGCAAATGGAAAGAAGGATTGGGAGGAAACTTGGATTTAATGGTTTCCGGTAGTGCCGCATTACAGCCTAGATTAACTAGAATTTTTGCTGCAGCTAACATTCCTGTAATGGAAGGTTACGGATTGACTGAAACTTCGCCGGTTATCTCAGTGAATGATATGAGAAACAAAGGTTTTAAAGTAGGAACTGTAGGGAGAGTAATCGATAATGTAGAAGTCAAAATTGCCGAAGACGGAGAAATACTTTGCAAAGGTCCGAACGTCATGATGGGTTATTTTAAAGACGAAGAAAAAACTGCTGAAGCTTTGCAAGGCGGTTATTTTCATACAGGCGATATTGGGAATATAGATGAAGAAGGTTTCTTAAAAATTACCGATCGTAAAAAAGAAATGTTCAAAACTTCGGGCGGGAAATACATTGCACCTCAAATTATCGAAAACACGATGAAACAATCTCGTTTTATAGATCAAATTATGGTTATTGGCGATGGACAAAAAATGCCTGCCGCTTTCATTCAGCCTAATTTTGATTTTGTAAAAGAATGGAGCAACATTCATAAGTTAAATTTGGGTAGCAGTAATCAAGAAATTATCTCCAATGAAAAAGTGATCGCAAGAATTCAAGAAGAAGTTGACTTGTATAACGAAAAATTTGGAAACTGGGAAAAAATCAAACGCTTTGAGTTGACACCTGAAGTTTGGTCTATTGAAGGTGGCGAATTAACACCTACATTAAAATTAAAACGAAAAATCATAATGGAGAAATATATGGACTTATTCCAAAAAATATACAGTTAAATACTATATTTATACTAATTACACCTATCGAATATTTACATAATACGCTGTAAACTATTCTTTTTCAAGATAAAACTCCTCTTTTTTAGAGGAGTTTTTTTATATTTATTACTTTTTAACAAAAATATTGCTTAATATATTATGCGTGCATAGTATTTTTTATTATATTTGAAATCGATACAGTTATATATGAAAGATAAAACAATAGATTACATATTAAGAGCTACTTGGCAAGCCGTTTCAAGAATGTATAACGAAGAAGCTTCTAAGTACGGTGCCACTATGGCAACCGGTTTTGCATTATTGAGTATGGACAAAAATGCAGGCACTCCTTCTACTGCATTAGGTCCAAAAATGGGTATGGAAGCTACCAGCCTTACCAGAACCTTAAAATCCATGGAAGAGAAAGGCCTGATCATTCGAAAGAAAAATCCAGATGACGGACGTGGTGTCTTAATTTTCTTGACTGAACTAGGTAAAGAAAAAAGAGACCTTTCAAAAAACACTGTTTTAAAATTCAATGACACAGTAAGAAATCACATTTCCGATGAGAAATTGCAACATTTTATTGAAGTCTCGGAAATGATCAACGAATTAATTCATAATAAAAATATATTTAATCAAACTGAAAAATTAGACAATGAAACGCACAATTAAAAAAGTTGCAGTAATCGGATCCGGAATTATGGGTTCGGGAATTGCTTGCCATTTTGCCAATATTGGTGTCGAAGTTTTACTTCTTGATATTGTTCCCAGAGAACTTACTGAGGTAGAGACAAAAAAAGGATTGACATTAGAAAGTAAAATTGTTCGCAATCGTTTAGTAAATGAGCATTTAATGAATGCTTTAAAATCAAAACCCTCTCCTATTTACAGCCAAAAATTCGCGAACCGAATTACAACTGGAAACACTACCGACGACATGGCTAAAATTGCCGACGTTGATTGGATCATAGAAGTAGTTGTTGAAAGATTAGATATTAAAAAATTAGTGTTTGAGCAAGTAGAAAAATACCGCAAACCGGGTACTTTAATTACTTCAAATACTTCAGGAATTCCTATTCACTTTATGAGTGAAGGAAGGTCAGAAGATTTCCAAAAACACTTCTGCGGGACTCACTTTTTTAATCCGGCACGTTACTTAAAATTATTCGAAATAATTCCTGGCCCACAAACTTCATCTGAAGTATTGAACTTCCTTACTATATATGGAGAGAAATTTTTAGGAAAAACTTCGGTTGTTGCTAAGGATACTCCAGCTTTTATTGGAAACCGTATTGGAATTTATGGTATTCAAAGTTTATTCCATTTGGTTAAAGAAATGGGCTTAACTATTGAAGAAGTAGATAAATTAACTGGTCCAGTAATTGGACGTCCAAAATCGGCTACTTTTAGAACTGTCGATGTTGTAGGTTTAGACACTTTAGTTCACGTTGCAAACGGTATCTATGAAAACTGTCCAAATGATGAGCAACACGAATTGTTTAAACTTCCTGATTTTGTCAATAAAATGATGGAAAACAAATGGTACGGAAGTAAAACAGGTCAAGGATTTTATAAAAAAGAAGGAAAAGATATTCTAACTTTAGATTTAGACACTTTAGAATACCGCGCCGCTAAAAAAGCATCCTTTGCTACTTTAGAAATGACTAAATCAATTGATAAGCCTATCGATCGTTTTAAAGTTTTGGTAAAAGGAAAAGACAAAGCAGGTGAATTTTACCGTAAAAGTTTTGCTGGTATGTTTGCTTATGTATCGAATAGAATACCTGAAATCTCAGACGAATTATACAAAATTGACGACGCTATGAAAGCCGGTTTCGGTTGGGAAAATGGTCCATTCGAAATTTGGGATGCCATTGGTGTCGAAAAAGGAATTGAGATCATGAAAGCCGAAGGTCTAGAGCCTGCTGCATGGGTAAATGATATGTTAGTTTCAGGAAACAAAAGTTTTTACACTATAAAAGAAGGTGCTACTTATTTCTATAATATTCCATCTAAAGCACAAACTAAAATTCCGGGACAAGATTCATTTATTATCTTGAACAACATTCGCGAAAGCAAAAAAGTGTGGAGTAATAGTGGTGCGATTATACAAGATTTAGGAGACGGGATACTGAACTTAGAATTCCAGTCTAAGATGAATACTATTGGTGGTGATGTTTTACAAGCTATCAACAAAGCAATCGATCTATCAGAAAAAGAATATCAAGGACTTGTTATTGGTAACCAAGCAGCAAATTTCTCTGTAGGTGCTAATATCGGAATGATATTTATGATGGCGGTTGAGCAAGAATACGACGAATTAAACATGGCTATCAAAACTTTCCAAGACACTATGATGCGTGTGCGTTACTCTTCTATTCCAGTTGTAGTTGCGCCACACGGAATGACTTTTGGTGGTGGTTGCGAAATGAGTTTGCATGCTGACAAAGTTGTTGCAGCAGCAGAAACATACATGGGATTAGTTGAATTTGGTGTAGGAGTTATACCAGGTGGTGGTGGATCTAAAGAAATGGCTTTAAGAGCTTCTGATTTATTTCATAAAAACGATGTGGAGCTAAATGTATTACAGGAATATTTCTTGACAATTGCTATGGCAAAAGTATCAACTTCTGGTTACGAAGCTTTTGATTCTGGATTATTACAACAAGGAAAAGATATCATTGTTATAAACAAAGACCGCCAAATTGCGGAAGCTAAGAAACATGCTTTATTAATGGCCGAGGCGGGTTACACGCAACCTATTCGAAGAAATGACGTGAAAGTACTTGGAAAACAAGCATTAGGGATGTTCTTAGTTGGAACTGACCAAATGGAAGCTGGAAAATACATCTCAGAACACGACAAGAAGATTGCTAACAAACTGGCTTATGTAATGGCTGGTGGTGATTTATCTGAGGCAACATTAGTTTCTGAGCAATATTTACTTGACTTAGAACGTGAAGCTTTCTTATCACTTTGTACGGAGAGAAAAACATTAGAAAGAATCCAATTTATGTTAACCAAAGGGAAACCGCTACGTAATTAAGAAAAATAGAAGCAAGACGTAAGAAGCAAGATTTTAAACGTATTTTCTATCTTTCTTCATGTCTCTTACTTCTAAAAATCTCTAAAAAAAAGAAAATGAAAACAGCCTATATAGTAAAAGCATACAGAACAGCCGTAGGAAAAGCTCCAAAAGGTGTGTTCAGATTTAAAAGACCTGATGAGTTGGCAGCAGAAACTATTCAGTACATGATGAATGAACTGCCTGATTTTGACAAGACTCGTATTGATGATGTTATGGTAGGAAATGCCATGCCTGAAGCAGAACAAGGACTTAATGTGGGACGTTTAATCTCTTTGATGGGATTAAAAATTGAAGATGTTCCTGGAGTAACAGTAAATAGATACTGTGCATCTGGAATTGAAACAATTGGAATGGCTACAGCCAAAATACAGTCAGGAATGGCACATTGTATTATTGCTGGTGGTGCCGAAAGCATGAGCTTTATTCCGATGGGAGGTTACAAACCCACACCGGATTATGCTGTTGCAAAAGCAGGAAACGAGGATTACTACTGGGGAATGGGATTAACAGCCGAAGCAGTTGCAAACCAGTTTAAGGTCTCTAGAGAAGATCAAGATGAGTTTGCTTACCACTCTCATATGAAAGCCTTGAAAGCCCAAGCTGAAGGTAAATTTGACAAACAAATTGTTCCAATCACAGTAGACCAAACGTTTATCAATGAAAACGGTAAAAAAGAAACTAAATCTTATGTAGTCAATAAAGATGAAGGGCCCAGAGCAGGAACTTCAAAAGAAGCTTTGGCTGGTTTAAGACCTGTATTTGAAGCTGGAGGAAGTGTTACCGCTGGTAACTCTTCACAAATGAGTGATGGCGCCGCTTTTGTACTTGTAATGAGTGAAGAGATGGTAAAAGAACTTAATCTTGAACCTATCGCAAGATTAGTAAACTTTGCCTCTGCAGGAGTTGAACCAAGAATAATGGGAATTGGACCTGTAAAAGCAATTCCAAAGGCATTAAAACAAGCCGGATTAACTATAAATGATATCGACTTAATTGAATTAAACGAAGCTTTTGCCTCACAATCGCTAGCAGTTATGAGAGAACTTAATTTAAATCCTGATATCGTTAACGTAAATGGAGGGGCAATTGCATTAGGTCACCCACTGGGATGTACTGGAGCAAAATTGTCAGTTCAATTATTTGACGAAATGAAACGCAGAGGAGACAAATACGGAATCGTAACTATGTGTGTAGGAACCGGGCAAGGAACTGCAGGAGTGTACGAATTATTATAAAAAAACATATTTAAAAAATAAAGCCATGAGCGACGTAACAAGAGGTGGTCAATTCCTCGTAAAAGAAACTAAATGCGAAGATATCTTCACTCCTGAGGATTTTTCAGAAGAGCAATTAATGATGCGTGATTCCGTAAAAGAGTTCGTAGACAAAGAATTATGGGCACACAAAGATCGTTTTGAAAAAAAGGATTATGCTTACACCGAAGCAAGCATGAAAAAAGCTGGAGACTTAGGTCTTCTAGGAGTTGCGGTTCCTGAAGCTTACGGTGGACTCGGAATGGGATTTGTATCAACAATGTTAGTTTGTGATTATATTTCAGGTGCAACGGGATCTTTCTCGACTGCTTTTGGAGCGCATACAGGTATTGGTACAATGCCAATTACCTTATACGGAACAGAAGAGCAAAAACAAAAATATGTACCTAAATTAGCTTCTGGCGAATGGTTTGGAGCTTACTGCCTTACTGAGCCAGGTGCAGGATCAGATGCCAACTCAGGAAAAACAAAAGCAGTTTTATCTGAAGATGGAAAATACTATTCGATCACAGGACAAAAAATGTGGATTTCGAATGCAGGTTTCTGTTCACTATTTATCGTTTTCGCTCGTATAGGTGATGATAAAAACATTACTGGTTTCATTGTAGAAAATACTGATGACAATGGAATTTCAATGGGTGAAGAAGAGCATAAATTAGGAATTCGTGCATCATCTACACGTCAGGTTTTCTTTAGTGAAACGAAAGTTTCAGTTGAAAACATGTTGTCTGAAAGAGGTAACGGTTTCAAAATCGCAATGAACGCTTTAAATGTAGGCCGTATTAAATTAGCTGCAGCTTGTTTAGATGCTCAAAGAAGAGTAATATCGGCTTCGGTAAACTACGCTAACGAACGAATACAGTTTAATACACCTATTTCACAGTTTGGAGCGATTCGTTCTAAATTAGCTGATATGGCAACTAGCTGTTATGCTGGAGAAAGTGCTTCTTACAGAGCTGCAAAAAATATTGAAGACAGAATCATTGCTCGTGAAGCTGAAGGAGCTACTCATCAAGAAGCAGAATTAAAAGGTGTGGAAGAATACGCTATTGAGTGTTCAATCTTAAAAGTTGCTGTATCTGAAGATATTCAAGCGTGTTCTGATGAAGGAATTCAAATCTTTGGTGGAATGGGATTCTCTGAAGATACTCCGATGGAAAGTGCTTGGAGAGATGCTCGTATTGCACGTATCTATGAAGGTACTAACGAAATCAACAGAATGTTATCAGTAGGAATGTTGATTAAAAAAGCAATGAAAGGACATGTTGATTTATTAGGTCCAGCGATGAAAGTTGGGGAGGAATTAATAGGTATCCCTTCTTTTGAAACTCCTGATTATTCTGAGTTATTTGCAGAAGAAAAAGAAATGGTAGCCAAATTGAAAAAAGCGTTCTTAATGGTTGCTGGTAGTGCAGTTCAAAAATTCGGAACTGAATTAGACTCTCATCAACAAATTTTGATGGCTGCTTCAGATATGTTAATAGAAATATACATGGCTGAAAGTACGATCCTTAGAACTGAAAAACTAGCTAAAAATCAAGGTGAAGATAAAGTACAAGAGCAAATTGCAATGGCAAAATTATACTTGTACCAAGCAGTAGATATCGTTACTCAAAAAGGAAAAGAAAGTATTATTTCTTTTGTTGAAGGTGACGAACAACGTATGATGCTTATGGGATTAAGACGTTTCACTAAATACACCAACATGCCAAATATTGTTGGATTAAGAGAAACAATCACTACGAAATTAGTTGCAGAGAACACATATTGCTTCTAAAAGCAAAGATCGATACTAATTCAAAATGCTGAAAAACCGTCAAGTTTTAATTAACGAGACGGTTTTTTTTTTATATTCGAAATTTACTATTAATCTTTTTTCTTATCAATTTTAAATATTTCGCCATAATAAGAAATGGCACTACGATTATTCGAGTTAATTGTAAGTGTTGCACTACCAGTGAATGATACGGAAAGTGATATTTTGAAAACATCGGCTTCTCCCCTAACCGTAGCTCTAATTTCATACGCTTTTCTCCTTTTCTCAATCGTAAAGTCGATTGGTTTTCCCTCAAATTTCAATCCGCTATCTCCACCATAGCCAATTCCGCTGTAACCCCTTCCAAAAAAAGGCATTTCGCTTTTAATAAAATCAGGTTTAAATTCAATAAAATTCGGGTTCGTAGTTAAATCAATGGCATTAAATCCTTGAGGTAAAGCTTTCTGACCAACAAAAACAAATTTTCTAGAATCTACTAAAGCAGCTGTTCGTTTTACTTTTTCAACCTTCCTTTCCTGTCTTAGCTGCGTTCTCGATTTTTCTTGGGCAAAGCCCATAGTAACTACCAATAAAAACAAAGCTATTGAGATTGTGTATTTAAGTTTCATGGCTACTATTTTTTTAGGTAAAGAATCTTATCAACTCTATAAAAAAAATGATGCCCTAAAAAGGGCATCATAAATAATTTTATTTCTTAGTAAAACGCATCATTTCTACGTCTCCCATAATAAAGCTCAAAGTTTTACCATCTTCAGAAACTTTATAAGTCTCAACTTTTTCCAGTGTAGACATAAAAACACCTTCTCCAGAACCTTGGCAAGCCATCATGGTCATTGCAATTTTCGAATCTTTAAAGTTAATTTTATTTGCCTCTACAGACAAGGGTCCCATAAAATTATTACAACTACTGTTTCCTGAAATTTTATTCTCTTTGACATCAAAGTTAATCGTTGGCTTTTTTTCTGGATATAATCCCTCAAAAGTAATCCTTGGTCCAGTGATGTAATTCAATTCCCAAGCTCCTTCAAGTGAAGAAACATCCTTCACTGTTGATTTAGTGGAATTACAAGATACAAACGCTAAACATAAAATTGCTACGGATAGAAATACTTTTTTCATACTTTTTATTATTAAATTATTTGAGTAAATACTCGTTAAAAAACTACTGCAAAATTAAGTCTAAAATCTATCCTATAGAATTGTTAAATCGGAGCCATCACTACATTAAATATCTCCAATTATAACAAGACTTCAAAGAAATTCTATATTCCAAAAATCATTTTTATTTTACATTACGATATATAGAAATTGCTCTAGAAATAATGACCATAATTTTGTTGTAAATCAGTAAGTGCACAAACTATACCAAAAGAACAAATAGCTTAGAAAATAGGTGTTTTACTAGCCCAAACACCTCACTTGTAGCACCCTATTTAGTAGTTCTTTTTGATTCTGCTAAACATAGAGCCTTTTCACTTTTACCTATTTAACTAAAAAACCGCAATCATCGAGGACAATTGCGGCTTTTCTATTTTTAAACGTTGTATTATGATTAATTGGGTTTCATCAATAAATCATGCATCCCATCTGATCCTAATGTTAAGAAACGCTCGTACTCTCTTAATACATCCGAGATAATTTCATCCTTACTCAAATATTGAATATCGTAACCCATACGGTGATCTCCAAAATAACTAATTGGTAAAAATACAGTCTCTGAATCAATATTCGGAGTGTTTTGTTCGTTAATTAAGGTTTCTGAAATGGTTTGTGGCTGCGCCATAACACCGTAAACGAAATCGCGCAATTGATCGTGCTTAATAACAAGTTCGATAGAGTTATTTGGAGTAGTATGATGAATTATACTAGCTGCAATTTCATTTTTTTCTAACTCTTTTACCAATTCCTCAAATGAAAGACGCACCGTTTCATTTAAAAACTTCCTAATATCTTTCTTTTGCGAATAGGTAAGTATTTTTTCTAATCGGACTTTCCAATGGTAATCGTTCCAATTTAAACTTCCATGAGAATATTTAGAGGTACTATACTCATCGTCTGCTAATAGAGCTTTCCATAAATTAACACATAATAATAACATGATTATACCAAAAGGCAATGCAGTAACCAAAGTCATAGTTTGCAAAGAGGCTAAACCTCCAGAACTCAACAAACTTAATGAAACAACGGTAAGCAATCCTCCCCAAAATACATTTTGCCATTTTGGAGAATTAGTAGCTCCCTTAGAAGAAATTCCATTCATAATGAAAATCCCTGAGTCCGCCGATGTAATAAAGAATACACATATAATTGCAATCGATACTATATTAAGCAAGGTTGTCAGTGGAAAGTAATTGAAAAAACTAAATAACAATGTATCTGTGTTTTTAGCAAACTCACTCAAAGCCCCATGCGCAACAAATTCATCAATCCATATCGCACTACTTCCAAAAATTGTCATCCAAACAAAATTAAAAAATGCTGGAATAAACAAAACAGCTAATATAAATTCGCGTATCGTTCGCCCTTTAGAAATTTTAGCGATAAATAAACCTACATAAGGCGCCCACGCTATCCACCAAGCCCAGTATAGAATTGTCCAGTTAGAAAACCATTCTTGGCTCTCTTTCTCAAAGGCATAGGTATTAAAAGTCAACGACATGAAGTTACTAATATAATGACCAATTCCTTCTGTTAGTGTACTTAATATATAAATTGTTGGCCCTGCCACCAAAATAAAAAGCATTAATAAAGTCGCCATTATAATGTTAATCTCACTTAATTTCTTCACCCCTTTTCCTAAACCACTTGTGGCAGATATAACAGCAATAACCATCACGATAACAACAATACCTACTTGGTACTCAAAACTAGTGTTTGGAATAATACCTAAACTCTGTAGTCCTGCACTTAATTGTAATACTCCAAAACCTAAGGTCGTAGCAATACCAAAAAAAGTACTACACAAAGCAAAAACATCTACAATGTTTCCAAATTTACCATGAATTTTATCTTTCAACATTGGGTAAAAACCACTTCTAATAGCCAATGGCAAATTATGACGATAGGCAAAATAAGCCATAGAAAGACCTACAACTCCATAGATCGACCAAGCATGAAAGCCCCAGTGGAAAAAGGTATATAATTGCGCTTCTTTAGCCCTTAAATGTTCGTCAAGATTGCTAATCGCTGGGTTAGCATAGTGAGCCATGGTTTCGGCTACACCAAAATACATTAGCCCAATTCCCATTCCTGCTGCAAAAAGCATCGCAACCCAAGAGAAGAAAGAATACTCTGGTTTTGTGTCGTCTGCTCCTAATTTAATTTTACCAAATTTACTAACGGCAATACCCACTAGAAATAGTACAAAAACGGTAACTATCAAAACATACAACCACCCCAAATTTTTAAAGATGACAGCCTTAACTTCATTAAAAAAATCATTAGCTTCAGTTGGAAAAAAACCACAAAACATGGATATGATAATAATTATAGTCAAGCTCGGTAGCGCGACTGACCTGGTAAAGTCTGTTTTAAAGTTATATTTTCGTTCTAAAAAGTGCTTTAATTTATTCATAATTCATCAAATTGGGTTAACTATACATTTAGAATCTACAGGATTATAATTAGTCATTTATGTATATTATTTTCGAACAATTACATAAAATTCACTAAACATAAGGATATATTTCCTTGATTAATAAGTGGGTAAAAGTTAATCTTATTTATCTTTAAATAAAAAGAGCAAACAAGATCACAGTAAACAATAAGGAAATAAAACCATACTATTTATGTAAAAAAAACTTTAAATGAGTAAATGATTAAAGATCTTTAATCAATGTCAACCTGTTTAATAAAAACAGTCTTAAAAAAGTAAAATATTGGACTCCAAATTTATGAAAAAAAACAGCCTTTCCATCCTAAATTAAATATTAAAATAAGAAACCGAGAATACCACAACTATAAAAACAGAATACTAAACTATTTTCATTTCTTCTATTAAAAAGGTAAATTATAATCTTTAACAAAATACTTGAAAAATCATTTTTTACAAAATTCAAGCAGTAAGGAGCATCAAACCCTTCGAAAACGGTCACTATAGATAAATTAAATCGCAGAATTAGCTCAACATTCACATGTCTTTTCGAATAAAAGACGTGGTTTTTGCTTATATTAACTTTGTAAGATAAGCCTAACGAAAATTTAATGGTAATTTAATTTACTACTTATAATTTTATACGTAATTTTATGTGCTAATTGAAAAACATCCAATATCATGAAAAAAATAATATTTTCGATCGCATTAATAATTGCCGTACTTATTGCTTGTAAAACAAACAGCAGCTCTAGCGACACTAAGAAATTATCTATCGTATTTGAAGCGAAGAGCAATAGTAGCGTTTCAGGCACCGCCACCTTTATCGAAAAAAATGGCAAAGTAACTTTCGTTGCAAAAATGGCAGGATTAAAACCAGGAGTTCATGCCATTCATATCCATGAAAAATCGGATTGTTCAGCTGCAGATGGAAGTTCTGCTGGAGGACATTGGAATCCTACTTTCAAAAATCATGGCAAATGGGGCGTTGGCCAATACCACAAAGGAGATATAGGTAACTTTACAGCCGATGCTAATGGAAATGGAACCATCACCTTAACTACTGATGAGTGGAATATTGGTTCTGGAGATCCAACAAAAGACATACTAGGTAAAGGACTGATTGTACATGAAGGAAGCGATGATTTCGTTTCGCAACCAGCGGGTAATGCAGGAGCAAGAGTAGCCTGTTCAGCAATCATAAAGTAGTTTAATACTGCACGCATCCCCTAATTTCAAACTAACTGTACAGTATTTTATTTAAGACAAGACCCGAAAATAGCATAGCTTTGTACTATTAAAATTTAGCAATGATTAACCCTTCAGCATCAGGTTGGATAGATAAGTATTTTGTAAAACAAAAATCAAAGGAAAAGCTCGTTTACGAGAATCCCCACTTGTTTTACACCAATATTAGAAAAACAGGATTCATATATGGTCACATCGTCTCATTTGAAACGGCAGTTCCTATTGTAACGAAAGGCTGGGTTCATAACGAAATGCCAAAAGTTGCCTTATTAAGCACACTGTATGCTATGTACGGGCTCACTACCTGTGATAAAAATCATGCTGATTTTCTAGACAAAGCATTAGCGTTTTATACTGAAATGACTCCAAAAGGGTATAATTTACTTAAAAAAATATTACCTGATAGTCCGCCTTCTTTAAATTTAGAAAAAATAATTGATGACAGAGTACAAACTAACATCGATATCTTTAGCAAGAACTTTTCTCATATTGTAACAAACGCTTTGCTTTTTATAGATGTTTTAGCTTTTCGCCAATATTTGATTCATGGTTCAATTCCCGAAAAGTATTTAAAAAAGATAGAGGAAGCAGTCGTTAGCGTTGTGTCACTTGCTTTAAAAACAAAATCTAATAAATCAAAATACGATGATTTATTAATAAAATTATTTGAAGCATCAGTTCGCTATAGTAAATTTTCTAAAGTTAGTGTTCAAAATCTAGACGAACTAAATCTGAACTATTTCACCTCTGAATTAGAAAAATATTATCTAATTGACATGGCAGGAATGGCGCTTTGGAGCGATGGAAAGATTGAAAATGAAGAAGCTTATTTTTTATACAAATTATCCGAACTAGTTGCAATTCCTGATGCTTTTGTAACGGAGAGCATTAGCAATACAGATGCATTTATTACAGAACATAAAAGTAAAATTCCCTATTTTAATTATTCAAATCCCGTTAAACATTTTTACGATCAAACGACTGAAACTGTAATTACATTAATCACAAGAAATAAAAATCGCTTAGTCAAAGAAATTCTTCAAAGTAGAGATCTAATGATTCTTTTAGCTATTTCTACCAGGAGAGACTTGGATGAAAAAGAAAAGAAAAAAGTAAAAAAGCAGTTATTGGACGTTTGTAAAACCATTCCTTCACTGACTATTTTTCTACTTCCTGGCGGTAGCTTGCTGTTGCCAATTTTGATCAAGTTTATTCCTAAAATGTTACCCACTGCTTTCAATGAAAATTTAGATATAGATTAAAAAAAAAAATCGCCCGAAGGCGATTTTTTTTTTTACTATAAGTTTAATTGGTAAACTTCATCTAGCTCCTTATTTGAACTTATATTCACTTTTAAATCTGTTACAAAGCCAGAATTTAATCCGTAAACCCAACCGTGTAGAGTTAAATCTTGTCCGTTTTTCCAAGCGTTTTGCACTATCGATGTCTTTGATAAATCAAAAACTTGCTCTTTGGCATTGACTTCAACAAAAGCATTAAATCGTTCTGTCTCGTCCTCGATAGAATCCAAGTAAGTATTGTGTAAACGATACACATTCTTGATATGTCTTATCCAGTTATCGATAATTCCAATAGATTCATTACCCATTGCTGCTTTGATACCTCCACAACCATAATGTCCACAAACAATAACATGTTTTACTTTTAAAACATTTACCGCATAATCCAATACACTAAGCATATTCATATCTGAATGTACTACCATATTAGCTATGTTTCTATGTACAAAAACTTCTCCGGACTTAGCTCCGATAATTTCGTTTGCTGGAACACGACTGTCTGAACAACCTATCCACAATAATGGCGGCGTTTGTCCTTTGGCTAAATCTGCAAAATAATTTGGATCTATTGCCAAATTTCTCTCAACCCATTCCTTATTATTATCTAATATTTTTTTATAAAAATCGCTCATTTTATTTATTTATTTATCTTTTGTTGTGAATTCTAATCTCAATTTCAAACCTTAAAAACAGTGTAAAGAAAATACTTTTTAAAGTTTAATCTGCACTTCTAAATTTTTAATTATTCTTGAAAAACTTCTTTGAACACTTCTTTTTTAACCATCTCTCTTTTGGCAACATCATAATAATGTTCAAATGTAACGTGATTGATAGTGTCTGGACTATTTGCTAGGTCATAAGCTTTTTTAAATCCTTTAAGCTTTACTTTTATGTTTTCGTCCACTGCTCTGGTTTCTTTAAACTCACGTATCAAATCTAAGATATCATGAGCTATATAAACAGTATCGTGAGCATTTATTACCACTTTTGAGTTTTCTGGAATATCATTTAAAGTGCTTTTTATGGCAGCTTTATTTAAAAAAGAAACCTCTTGCGCTAAATCAATATGAATGATATCACCGTCAACATACTCTTTCTTCTTAAAACTGTAAGCTCTTTTCAAATTTCCTTTTAGAATAAAAATAATACTAATTACAATACCTAAAAGTACTCCTTTCAACAAATCTGTTGTAACTACCGCTATTAAGGTGGCGATAAAAGGAATAAATTGATACTTTCCTTTTTCCCAAAAATGCATAAATGTTGCTGGCTTTGCCAATTTATAACCCACTAAAATTAATATAGTTGCTAAAGTAGCTAGTGGAATTTTATTTAATATTACTGGAATAGCAAGTACACTTAATAGTAAAAGTACACCGTGAATTATCGTTGACATCTTTGATTTGGCTCCAGCATTATTATTTGCCGAAGAGCGCACTACTACAGATGTCATAGGTAAACCTCCTAAAAGCGCACTTAAAATATTACCTACTCCTTGCGCTTTTAATTCCACATTAGTATCTGTATATCTTTTATGTTCATCCATTCTATCCGATGCTTCAATACACAATAGTGTTTCAATAGAGGCTACAATCGCGATTGTTAAACCAACTACCCAAACTTGAGGATTCAAGAATCCTGAAAAATTAGGCGTAACCACAATCGATTTTAATTCATCAAAAGAAGTAGGAATTGGTAAAGATACCAGATGCTCATTCGAAATAGCTAAAGAACTACCTGAGATAATAAAAATTTCGTTTAACACAATTCCTGATATTACTGCTATTAAAGCACCAGGAATTAATTTTAATTTCTTTAAAAAAGGAACTTTATCCCATGAAATTAATATGATTAACGATACAACAGTGACAACAATTGCCCCTAATTGAAATTGATTAAAAACTTCAAATAAAGAAGAAAATGTGTTGTCTCCATTACTTTGAACAAAAGACTGATCTCCTTCAAAATCAGCATCATATCCAAATGCATGGGGCAATTGTTTTAAAATAATAATAACACCAATACCAGCAAGCATTCCCTCAATAACATTAGTAGGGAAGTAATTTGAAATACTCCCTGCTTTGATATATCCTAATGCAAGTTGCATAACTCCAGCGATTAACACCGCTGTTAAAAAGATGTCAAAAGCACCAAAATCAGTAATCGCTGTTAAAATAATCGCTGTTAAACCTGCTGCAGGCCCTGAAACACTTATATGTGATTTACTTAAAAAACCTACAACGATTCCTCCAATAACTCCTGAAATAATTCCTGAAAATAAAGGTGCTCCAGAAGCCATTGCAATTCCTAAACACAAGGGTAGCGCCACCAAAAAAACCACTAAACCAGATGCGAAATCAGATTTAAGGTTGGCAAAAAGATTAATTTTTTTTGTCATAATACTAAAATAAATTATACGTAAACGTGCTACAACATTAATTAATGTAGCAGTTCATTTTTTTAAAATTTAAACGGAAGTATTATGCCAAGTTAGGCGGAGGGGAAAATATAGTTGCCGCAATCTTATCGTGTTTCGATAGATTTTCGGATAAGATCAGACTTGATCTATTGTGTTCTAATGCTAGTAATCCAAGATCTAAATTGCTGTAATAATTAAAAACTTTCACCTCTTTTGGGGTGTGTTCTTCTTCGGATAAACTATAAAAAATAGAAGTGTCGCATGATTTATCTATCATCCCCACAACTGCGGGAGTTGATAGAAAAGCTATAAATATGAATAAAAAAATGCGAGCTATTATTTTCATAATTGCAAAAGTAAGATTAAATAAATAAAATTGAAACTTCGATAAAAAAATTTGCGAAAATTTAACATTAGTAAAAAGCCAAAATAATACTCATAGTACTACTATGGCTTTCGTTTTATTTTAAAGGACGGGAGCTTCATTATTCCTCTAGCCAAGCCTGCATCATCCATATTGTTTTCTCTTGCTCAGCAATAAAGTCGCTCATCATTGCATTAGAACCTTCGTCATTAACTTCTGCTGATTTATTGAGAATTTCTCTTTCTATCGTTAGTAAGTGAGATAATGAATTTACAATCAGTTGAACCGCTTTTTCATCATTTGAAATATTTTTACCAACTGTCAATTTATTATGTTTTATGTAGTCCTCAAATGTATGCAGTGGAGTTCCTCCTAACGTTAAAACACGTTCGGCGATCATATCAATCTTTAACTGCGAGTCATTATATAGTTCTTCGAATTTTACATGCAAATCAAAAAAACGTTTTCCACGGATGTTCCAATGAATTCCTCTTAAGTTCTGATAATAAACTTGATAATTGGATAATAAGGAGTTCAATTCACCTATTATTACTTCTGTTTCTTTAACGGGTAGACCTAAAATATTTGTTTTCATGATTTTAATTTTAACAAAGGAATGAAGAAATTCACAGAAAGCACTATAAATTAAATTGATTGTTTTTATATTTACATCGTAAAATACTATCAAAAATGACAATCACTCAATTAAAATACGTCTTAGCAGTTGCTGAGCATAAAAATTTCACTTTAGCTGCAGAAAAATGTTTTGTTACCCAACCCACTTTAAGCATGCAAATTCAAAAAATCGAAGAAGAATTAAGCATCTTGATATTTGATCGCTCGAAAAAACCCATTCAACTTACTGATATTGGGCAAAAAATTGTGAATCAAGCTAAAAATATTGTCAATGAAGCAGATCGAATTCACGATATAGTTGAACAACAAAAAGGATTTGTGGGCGGTGAATTCAGATTAGGAATAATTCCGACAATTATGCCAACTCTGCTTCCTATGTTTTTAAACAACTTTATAAAGAAATATCCAAAAGTTAAGCTGATTATAGAAGAATTAAATACGGATGAAATTATAACTAAACTTAATAATGGTCATCTCGATGCCGCAATCGCGGCCACTCCGTTGATGGAGGAAAAAATTAAGGAAATAGTTTTATATTTTGAACCATTTGTAGCATACATTCCCGAAAGTCATCATCAATTTAAAAAAGAAGAAATTTCGATTTCAGATTTAAATATAGATGAAATTCTTTTATTGCAAGATGGCCACTGTTTTAGAGATGGAATTTTGAATTTATGTAAAAATAATCCAAAAAATGAATCTAGCCATTTTCAAATAGAAAGCGGCAGTTTTGAAACATTGATAAAATTAGCTGATGAAGGACTAGGGACAACGCTCCTTCCCTATTTACATACCTTAGATCTAAAAGAAGCTGATAAAATAAAATTACGCCATTTTGTAGAACCTAAACCAGCTCGCGAAGTAAGCTTGGTTTTTCCAAAAAGTGAATTGAAAATGCATATAATTGATGCTTTGCGCACGAGTATCGCCGGAGTTATCAAAGGAGCTATTGTTTTCCAAAACGTACAAATTATAAGCCCGTTGAAAAGCAAATAGACAAAAAAAGAGGCTATTCTTGTGGAATAGCCTCTTTAATATATTATGAGTTTACTTTTAATACACATTGTTTTAATTCTGGTTTTTCTATAATATAATGAAATAACCATTCTTGTAATTGTTCTATCTCGTAGGGCAATAGTGTTTTGATGGCTTTTTCTAATTCTTTGCAAAAAAGTATCGGGTCGAAACTCACTCTTTCTAGTATTGATTTTGCGTAATCAAACGTTATTTTAGACATAATAATTTGAGAATTTATGGTTAAACTAATTTTGAACTTAGCGTAAAAATACATCTTTTAAAACAACCTCTTATCTATTTAACGTTTAATTTACATTATTAGTATGAGGTCTTGAAATAATAATGGAAATATAAATTATTCTAATTTACTGGCACGAAACATCTCTCTTTTTCCCGGTGGACCTGCCAGTTTTTCGACTTTAAAACCTACTTCGATCATACTCCTTTTCACTACCCCACGAGCTGCATAAGTAACTAATGTCCCATTAGACTTCAGTGCGTTATACATTTTTTGGAAAATAGCCGTGCTCCAAAGCTCTGGCTGCACACGATAGCCAAAAGCATCAAAATAAATCAAATCGAATAGATCCAAGTCATTAATTTCTTCGAAAAACTGCTTTCTTTTAGTTATAGTAAAATTATCACTAACATCAACCTCTTCTTCCCAATTGCATTGATGCATTTTTTCGAAAATACCTTTGTGATCTCCAGCATTCAACTCCTCCACATAATTCATAGAAACTAATTCCTCAGCAGATATTGGATAAGCTTCTACTCCTACATAATCGATTGATTGATTCATTTTCTTTCCTTCTAGAAAAGTAATAAAAGCATTCAAACCCGTCCCGAAACCAATTTCTAAAATAGAAATGGTTTTATTTTGAAATAAGGATAATCCGTTATTAATAAAAACATGTTGCGCTTCTTGAATTGCACCATGCTTAGAATGATAACATTCATCCCATTCCTTAATTTGTATGGTAGTAGAACCATCAAGTGTATGTATAATTTCTCTTTTCAAAATAGTATTTTTGAAGCTATTATTAATTTATACTTTTCGTATTGGGTCAAAATTAGTAAAATCTACAATAGTTCATTCAAAAAGCGCTCTTTATTATGTATTTCATAGAAAACACAAGCTTTTTATTTGATTTTTATACTTGCAAATAAATCAATATTTAAAGCTATAATTATTGAAGTTTTGACAAGAAATTCGTTGTTTTTTATTTAATTTTGCATGAATCAGAGTTTAATTTACATATAAAGTATGCTTTAGACGATTGATTAGACTATTTCCAACTTTAAAATAAAAACAACATAATATTATGAGCACAACTCACACTGGCAAAATTGATATCATAAAAGCAGCGGCTTCTAAAATCAATGAAGTAGATTTTGAAAATTTAAGCTTTGGTTCAGTATTCACTGATCATTTACTTGAATGTGATTTTATAAATGGAGAATGGCAAAAACCGGTCATTAAACCGTATGCACCATTTTTGCTAGATCCTTCTGCTAGAGTTTTTCATTATGGTCAAGCCATTTTTGAAGGGATGAAAGCATATAAAGATGATAGTGATGACATTTGGCTTTTTAGACCTGATGAAAACTTCAAAAGATTCAATAACTCAGCAGTAAGAATGGCGATGCCAGAAGTTCCTGAAGATGTTTTTATGAATGGTCTAAATGAACTATTGAGGTTAGATGAAGCTTGGATTAAAAAAGGAAAAGGAAATACATTATATATCAGACCGTTTTTAATTGCTACTGGTCAAGGAGTAATTGCAAATCCATCTGACGATTACAAGTTTATGGTTATTTTATCGCCAGCAAAATCATATTATTCTGGAGAAGTAAAAGTATTAATTGCAGAGCATTTTAGTAGAGCTGCAAACGGTGGAATTGGAGCTGCAAAGGCTGCAGGAAACTACGCTGCTCAGTTTTACCCAACTAGCTTAGCAAACGCAGCAGGATTTCAACAAGTAATCTGGACAGATGATGCAACACATACAAAACTTGAAGAAGCGGGTACTATGAATGTGTTTTTTAGAATAAATGACACTTTATATACTGCTCCTACAAGTGAGAGAATCCTTGATGGTATTACTAGAAAAAGCCTTATTGACATGGCTAAAAAAGAAGGTATTACAGTTGAAGTGCGCCCAGTTTTAGTTTCAGAGCTTGTTGAAGCATCTAAAAATGGTACTCTAAAAGAAATATTTGGTGCAGGTACTGCAGCAGTAGTTAACCCGATTATTGGATTTTCTTATAAAGAAGTGTATTATGAATTACCAAAAATTGAAAATTCATATGCGTCTCAACTTAAAGATAAATTAACGAACATACAACACAAACTAGCCGAAGACACCTTTGGCTGGACTGTAAAAGTATAGTTCATATTCTATTATTTAGACGGTACAACTTTAAATATAAAAGCGATTTCCATAATTGGAAATCGCTTTTGTATTATATCTTATTTATTCACGGATTAAGGCTTTATTTGCCGTTGATAAAAAACCAGCAACTATATACAAGAACGAAAGAAACTTTGTTATTCTCCCAAAATTTTAGAGAAATTGGGTTTGAAATAATTTGGTCCCTTCATTACTTTTCCATCTTCACGATAGATAGGATTACCTTCGGCGTCTAATTTACTCATATTACTACGCTGAATTTCATCAAAAACCGCTTCTATTTTATCTTGTAACCCATGTTCTATGATCGTTCCACATAGGATATACATCATATCGCCTAAGGCATCTGCTATTTCTACCAAATCATTATTTTGAACAGCTTCCAGATATTCTTCATTTTCTTCCTTCATCAAATGATAACGTAACATTTTCTTATTTTCTCCCAAATCAGCGACTGGAGTTTCACTATGTCCAATCTTAAATGCCGTGTGAAATTCTTTAACTGAATCGATTTGTTTTCGCATAATTATATTTGATTAAATGAGGGTACAAATTAGCAACTTATTCTAAACAATTGATTAAATTTGCACAAAATAATTCAAACGTATGTTTAGTCAAGGACAATTAATATTTGCAGGCTTTTTTTTTATTGCTTTTGTTATAGCAATGATATTTGCTTATCGAAAAGATATAAAAATTCATCAAGAGTTTTACAAAGGCAACTACAAAGTATTATTAGCTTTCGTATTTTTTATTGGGATGCTATTTGTAATAAAAGTGTTTTTTAAGCGCTAATTTTAGTTCGAAAAAATGCTCGCTTTTCAGCGAACAGTATTTTGCCCATTCTGCTTTTTTAAGATCTGAAAATATTTTTTAATAGTACACTATTATTATTGAATAGGAATTTGGTTTTATTTCAAAAGACAGACTACTTCCTTCGAAATCTGTTCCACAAGATTTCACAAAATCCTATTTTACATAGATATTATTGCTACAGACGACACATTCTCACATTGCAAACCAATGTTAATTACTGGAATGTTAAGCTACAATTCACTTTATTCAGTAACTATTTTCGCTCCCTCATTAATAAACCGTAATATTACATTTAGAATCAATATGTTCAAATAATAGTATTCGAATTAAAAGATAATTGAAGAAAAATACTCCGCAGAATTTCTGTACAATTTTCATAATTTCTTTATGATTCGTCCTACATATTAATAAAAATTCTAACTTTACAACTGAATTCAACCAATAGATTATGCGTATTTTAAAATATATATTTCTCTTGTTATTACTTAGTATAGTAGCCTTGTCTATTTTTATTGCCACACAAAAAGGTGAATTTACTATCGAAAGAAGCAAAATTATCAATTCACCAAAATCAGCTGTATTTAACTACGTGAACGATTATAGAAACTGGGCCGACTTCGGTTCCTGGACTGCCGAAGATCCAGAAATGAAAGTTCTATATCCAGGAGTAACTATTGGTAAAGGCGCATCCTATTCTTGGGAAGGAAAAGATGGTACTGGTGAAATGCGCACTTCGTTTGTAAAAGAAAATGATAGTATTGCTCAAAAAATGAATTTCAACGGAACCAATTCATCCGTTTTCTGGACTTTTAAAGATACCATTGGCGGAACAAACGTCAGATGGAAAACTAAGGGGAACATGAGCTTTCTTTTTAAAGTCTATACTGCTTTAAACGGCGGAGTTGACAAGGTTATTGGAAGCATGTATGAAAAAAGCTTAGCTAACTTAGACAAGGCACTTGATTATGAAATAAATACATTTTCGGTAAAAGAAAACGGGCTAGTAAAAAAACCTCAAACTTTTTATTTGGCTCAAACTTTCACAAGTGAATTATCAAAAGTTAATAAAAATGCTAAAATTGTTGTTCCAACTATCGTCGCTTTTTGTGAACAAAATGACATTTCTGTAAATGGAAAGCCATTTGTAATTTATCACACCTATGATATCGCAAAAGGATTGGCAAAAATTTCAATTTGCGTTCCTATTAAAAAGGAAATTTATATTAGTCCTGGAAGTGATATCGTTTCTGGAAAACTAGACGCATCTGAAGGAGCGAAAACAACTTTAACTGGCGATTATTCGCATATCAATAAGGCATATCAAAAAGCGGTGGACTTTGTCAATAAAAACCAATTAACTCCAGATCCTCAACTTTCACATATCCAGATTTATTTGAATGGTAAAAACGAAATAAAAAACCCTTCTAAATGGGTTACTGAAGTTTACATCCCGATTTTACCGAAAATTATTATACCGGTAAAAACGTATGTTCCAGTTCCTGCTAAACCTACTACTACCGCACCAGTAGCGCCTATAACTGCAATAACTCCAGTAAAAATAGACAAACCTACGGTGAAACCTACTCCATCAAAAAAATCACCGACCACTAAAACCACAGAAGAATTGCCTTCTGAATTCTAGTTTTTTTTTTCGTAGCTAATTAAACCTTCTTACCCAATATCAATCTAACCTATAAACTATCGCTTTGCAGGAAGAAGAGGAATTTATTCAGCAATTATTGAACCCCACGACACAAAACGAGGCGTTCCAAAAACTCCTATTAACCTATCAAAAGCCACTTTATAATCACATTCGAAATATCATTTTGAATCATGATGATACAGATGATGTGTTGCAAAATACCTTTATTAAAGTTTATCAAAATTTAAGTAAATTTAAAGGAGAAAGCAAACTGTTTTCGTGGATGTATCGTATTGCTACAAATGAAGCACTTACATTTTTAAATCAAAAAGCTAAAAGAGGAGGAATCTCATCTGAGACATTACAGAATAAAACAATTGACAATCTTACATCTGACAGCCATTTTGATGGCGATGAACTTCAAGTAAAATTGCAAAAAGCGATTATTACCCTTCCTGAAAAACAACAATTGGTTTTTAAGATGAAATATTTTGAAGAACTAAAATACGAACAAATATCAGAAATATTAGGGACTTCAGTTGGTGCATTGAAAGCTTCCTACCATCATGCGGTAAAAAAAATTGAAGCATTTGTAACTTCAAATTAAACCTTTTGACTAAAATTAAGTCCTATACATGTTATGAAAGAATTTAAATTAGAAAACGAACCTAAAATTGAATCTGGATTTAAAACTCCAGAACTGTACTTTGAAAATTTTTCAAAGAACCTCATGCAGCAATTACCTGAAAAAGAACCAAAGGTGATTTCTCTTTTTCAAAAGAATAAAAAGGTTTTCATGATGGTTGCCGCGGTTTTAACTATTTCCTTGCTAGTTCCTGTAGTCTACAATAATAGCATCAATGCAAATAGTAATGAGATAGACGCAATAGCATTGGAAAATTACCTAAGTTATCAATCTAATATTAATCAATATGAATTAATTAATGGTCTAGAGGCTGATGAAATCGATAATATTAAAACAACAGTAGTTCTAGAAAATGCAACTATTGAAGACATATTAGCAACTAATGGTAATTTAGAACTCCTTATGCTAGAATAAACTTTGTAGAAAATTATAATAAAAAATATAAAAATGAACATTAAACAAATAATCCCATTTCTATTGTTGTTGACCTCCTTTAATTTTTATGGTCAAGATGCAGGAATGAAAGATAAAAAAGAGCAAATCAAAACACTAAAAGTGGCTTTTTTAACTACCGAATTAGACTTAACAACTCGTGAGGCAGAAAAATTTTGGCCTATCTACAACACCTTTGATGATAAGCAATTTGAGATAAGACATCAAAAAATGCGAGCATTTAAAAGCCGCATGAGCGATAGCGCTTTCAATAATATGACTGAAAAAGAAGCAAATGCACTACTTACACAAATGGACAGTGCAGATGAAGAATTATATTTATTACGAAAAAAATTCACAAAGAATTTGAGAGAAGTGATGAGCGCTAAAAAGATCATAAAACTTAAAAAATCTGAAGAAGATTTTAATAGAAAATTATTGCATCAATACAGAGCGTCAAAAAAATAACACTAGATTAAAATAAAACTACTACCCTATCCATACATCGACGTATGAGATAGGGTTTTATTTTATAAAATTAATACGTATCATTTTATTTTTACCAGCTGCAATTGCAGTATGATTATCTAAGAATCTAATGGTCAATAGACTCGGATCAGTAGTTAACTGCCTCCATGAATTTCCTCCATCAGCGGAATAATATAGTCCTGATGCACCAACAGTAACTAATGATTTTCCATTACTACCTGGAACATATTGTACACAAGAAGCATATCCAAAAGCCATGTTCTCTGAAACTAATTCCCATGTTTTACCACCGTCCTCAGTTCTAGCTTTATTTCCGAAATTTTGATTAAGAGATTCATAATCGCCTCCAGCTATAAATCCGCTTTTCGAGTCATAAAAATCAGCAGTGAAAATTCCAGCCATTGCTTTTCCTTGCACAATGGGTGTGTCAAATACTTCCCAATTATTTCCCTTGTCAGCAGAATAGAATACTCTCGCTTTTTTACCTCCAGAAACGATCCACGTATCATTTCCCTTTATCACAATATTAGTATTACTTGCAGCAAAAGCAGCCTCACCATCAACGATTTTTGGTGATTTACCAGAAGATACTTTATTCCATGAGTTACCGCCATCTCTAGTTATAATTATCGAAAGATGATCTGTAATAGGATCTCCCATTGCAATTCCTTCGTTTTTATTCCAAAATTTCATGCTGTCGTAAAAAACTTTCTCATTATTTTCTTGATACACTAATGTTGTTTCTAAATTCTCCTTATTCACTTTATAAAGTAAACCTGGATTAGCAACGCTCAACAAAAATATATTTTTTGGTGTTTGTGCAATACTTCTAAATTCTAACGTTAAAGTATCCTTAGAGATTTTGCTTTCAAATTTTTTGTTTTTTTCCAAATCAAAAAAACCAAATCTTGAATTATTTGCTGCGTACCAAATTTTATTTCCATCTACGGTAATAGCTCTAATACTGATATTATCTTGAAATAAAGTATCAATTTTTACTGTTTTAAAAACAACGGCATCATCAACGGCATCTTTATATTTTACTGTTTTGCATGAATTTAAAAACACAAAACCCAATGCCATTAAAAAAATATTTCTCATTTGAATCCTTTTATTTAAAGCTAATTTACAATTTAATATAGTAATAGCAAACGGCACAAAAACTAATTGGCACAATAATTGAATATTAGACTATTGTTGAATAAAAACAAACATACTATGAAAACTAAACTATTAATATTAAGCCTGATGACCTCGGTTTTTATAGTGCAAGCGCAAGATAGAAACAGGGTTTATGCATCTAACAATGAAATTAGTGATAATTTAGATTTGAGAGCCGTTGCTGATATTTTTGGAGATTCAAGAAATCTTCAGGATTTTGAAAGACAACTAAATGACCCTGAACTTCAAATCTCTAATTTAGATTTAAATAACGATAACGAAGTAGATTATTTACGAGTGATTGAAACTGTAGAAAATAGAACTCACGTAGTTATAATTCAATCTGTGCTTGATCGTGATGTTTATCAAGACGTTGCAACAATCGAAATCGAAAAAGATCGATATAATAAAATTCACCTACAAGTTGTGGGAAATGAATATATGTATGGTCCAAACTACATTTACGAGCCCATATATTATAGAACTCCAGTTATTTATGCTTCTTTCTGGTCTTATAATTACAGACCTTATGTGTCAAACTGGTATTGGAACTTTTACCCCTCGTACTATTATGCCTGGAATCCATTCCCTGTATATAGATATCGAAATAACATACAAGTTAGCTTAAACATATACAATAACTATAATTATGTGAACTACAGAAGAAGTAATCAAGCAGTAGTTCTTTACAATTCAAGACGTTCAAATGGGTATGAAAGACAATATCCGAACAATAATTTTACGAGAAGAAATGCTACTGTTTCAAATCGATATGAATTAGAGCAAAGAAGAGGAAATCGTAATACAGGATCTCGAAGTGAAGTTGGTAATTCTCAAAACAGAAACCAATCTTCAAGGGATGTTGCTTCTAGAAGAAGCGATAGCCAAAGAGCTAATTCTCAAAACAGAACTAGTCCATCAAGAGAAACTACCACACAAAGAGCAGGAAATCAAAGGGACTATTCTCAAAATAGAAGTACTACTTCAAGAGAAAGTGTTCCACAAAGAACTGAATCACAAAGAAGCAACTCGCAAAACCGTGCTGTTCAGTCAAGAGAAAGTGCTCCACAAACAACTCAAACGCAAAGAGACTATTCTCAAAACAGATCAAACCCATCAAGAGAAAATGCACAAAAAAGAACTGAAACGCAAAGAAACTATTCTGAGAATAGAAATACTTCTGCTAGAGAATCTGCTCCACAAAGAGTTGAATCGCAAAGAAGCAACTCTCAAAGTCGAGCTACTCAATCTAGAGAAAGTGCACCACAAAGAACTCAAACGCAAAGAGATTATTCTGAAAACAGAGCTAACACTTCTAGAGAAAGTGCTCCTCAAAGAGCTCAAGTACAAAGAGGAAATTCTCAAAAGAGTGCTCCACAACGAACAGAATCAAGCAGAGACAACTCTAGCAGAGGAGGTAATAGAGGATCATAAAAAAAGTTAAATAAAGTAGTTTTAAACACGGTCAAATGGCCGTGTTTTTTTTATGTCTTTTTTGAATTAAACAGCACTAATCTATTTAAAAAGAGTAAATTTGCCGAGTTTTTTAGATATAAAATATGGACACATCGCATAAAAACCTGCATTCAAAATTATCGTTTGGTGGTTTATTGATTTCGTTGGGAATAATATATGGAGATATTGGGACATCCCCTTTATATGTTATGAAAGCCATCCTTGGTGATGGAATAATTAATGCCGATATTGTTTTGGGAGGGGTTTCAGCAGTCTTTTGGACACTTACTTTGCAAACTACCATAAAATACGTGATCATAACGTTGGGTGCTGATAACCACGGCGAAGGTGGGATTTTTGCCTTGTATGCCTTAGTAAAGAAAACAAAAATAAAATGGCTCATTGTCCCCGCAATCATTGGTGGTAGTGCCTTACTGGCCGATGGAATTATTACTCCGCCTATTTCTGTTTCTTCGGCAATTGAAGGGATCAAAACGTATTACCCTCAAATAAATACCATACCTATTGTTATAGGAATTCTATTTGTTTTGTTTAGCATTCAACAATTTGGATCAAAATTAGTCGGGAAATTCTTTGCTCCTATGATGCTAATTTGGTTTTCAATGCTAGGAATCCTTGGTGTAATCCAAATAACAAAGTATCCTGAAGTCTTCAAAGCATTCAACCCTTACTATGCCTACAATCTTTTATCTGCTCATCCGGATGGATTTTTTGTGCTGGGTTTTGTATTTCTATGTACTACTGGAGCCGAAGCATTGTATTCAGACATGGGACATTGTGGAAGAAAAAACATTCGAATCAGTTGGATATTTGTAAAAAGTGCACTGGTCTTGAACTACTTCGGACAAGCCGCTTTTTTAATCCATCATGAAGGTGCAACTTTACAAACATTGGGGGGATCAAACGGCAATCCGTTCTATCTCATCATGGCCGACTGGTTCCAGCCCATCGGAATTGTAATCGCTACTCTTGCTGCGGTTATCGCCTCTCAAGCGCTTATTAGCGGTTCATTTACTTTGATAAATGAAGCGATGCGATTGAATTTTTGGCCAAAAGTAAAAATAAAATATCCCACAGAATTAAAAGGTCAATTATACATCCCGTCCATCAACTGGCTGTTATTTTTTGGATGTGTTGGAATCGTTTTACATTTTGAGGAATCCGGAAATATGGAACACGCTTATGGTCTAGCGATAATTTTATGCATGATAATGACCACTATTTTACTCAACTTCTATTTAATCATGAAAAGAGTGAAATTATATTTTATCGTCCCTCTAATAACTATCTATTTGGCTATTGAATTTAGTTTTTTGGCAGCCAATATCACTAAATTTGCCGAAGGTGGTTATGTAACGCTTATCATTGCTATGATGCTAATATCAGTGATGACTATCTGGTTCTTAGCTAAAAAAATAAGCAAGAGTTATACAAAAATTGTAAAAATTGAAGATTATAAAAAGGTATTGAAAGAATTAGGAGCTGATCTTACAATTCCAAAATATGCGACGCACTTAGTTTATATGACCAATGCAAATCGTGTGAACGAAATTGAAGAAAAAGTAATGTATTCTATTTTACAAAAGAGACCCAAAAGAGCAGACATCTATTGGTTTGTGCATGTCAACATTTTAAGTGAACCTTACAGAACTGATTATAAGGTAACCGAAATCATGAAAGACGACTTGTATCGCGTCGATTTCAATCTAGGATTTAGAGAACCTACAAAAATAAACCTGATGTTCAGAGAGGTAATCAGAGACATGGTAAAAAAAGGGGAAGTCGACATCACCAGCCGATATGAATCCTTGAACAAAAACAATATTATCGGAGATTTCAAATTTGTATTATCTGAAAAATTCCTTTCTAATGACAGTGATTTAAGATGGCATGAAAAAATAATTATGAACTCCTATTTCATGATAAAAAAATTAAGCCTGTCTGAAGAAGGCGCTTTTGGTCTAGACAGTAGTTCTGTGAAAATCGAGAAATTCCCGATGGTTCTTCATGCTCCAGAAAAAATGTGTTTAACACGGATTAAATAAGTATTTATTCAACTAAATTTCAAAAACACTGCTAGTTTAGCGGTGTTTTTTTTTAATTGAAAAATATTAAATCAACAATCATTATTTAAAATTTAACTTTCGGTCAATTAATAGTACCTTTGCACCTCAATTAATTAAAATGAGATTACACAGAAATTTAGTTTATACTACCATTGATTCCCTAAATGCAATATTTAACGAAGGGGAATATGCTGATAAAGTGGTTGCGAGAGCCTTAAAAAAAGACAAACGTTGGGGAAGCTCTGATAGAAAATTTGTTGCCGAAACGATCTACGAAGTAGTTCGATGGAAAAGATTATATGCTGAGATTGCAGAAGTAAAGGAGCCTTTCGACAGAGACAATCTGTGGAGAATGTTTGCTGTATGGGCAGTTTTAAGAGGCTATCCTATTCCAGATTGGCGTCAGCTAGAAGGAACTCCTGAAAGAAAAATAAAAGGGCGCTTTGATGAATTATCAAAAGTTAGAGCCTTAAAAGAGTCTATTCCAGATTGGATGGACGAAGTAGGTGTAAAAGAATTAGGAGAAAAAGTTTGGGCAAAGGAAATTACTGCTCAAAACCAACCTGCAAAAGTTATCCTAAGAGTTAATACACTAAAAACTACAAAAGCAGAATTAAGAGCGATTTTAATGGATTTAGACATTGATACTGATCCACTTAAAGACCAACCCGATGCTTTAGTCCTTAAAGAAAGAGCTAACGTTTTTATGACAGACGCTTTTAAGAAAGGTTTCTTTGAAGTACAAGATGCAAACTCGCAACTTGTAGCTGCTTTTCTTGATGTTAAACCAGGAATGCGCGTAGTAGATACTTGTGCAGGTGCAGGTGGTAAAACGTTGCATATTGCTGCGTTAATGGAAAACAAAGGACAGTTAATTGCTATGGATTTATACGAAAGTAAATTAAAGCAATTAAAAATAAGAGCCAAACGTGACGGCGCATTCAACATTGAATACCGCATCATTGATAGTACGAAAGTAATCAAGAAATTGCACCAAAGAGCTGATCGTGTATTGATTGACGCGCCTTGTAGTGGACTTGGAGTTCTTAAAAGAAATCCTGATGCTAAATGGAAATTACAACCTGAATTCATTGACAATATTCGTAAAGTACAGGCCGAAGTTTTAGAAAGCTATTCTAAAATTGTAAAACCAGGTGGGAAATTAGTTTATGCTACATGTTCTATATTACCATCTGAAAACCAAGAGCAAGTATCTAAGTTCTTAACTACTGACATTGGAAAAGAATTCAACTTTGTTAAAGATCAAAAAATTCTAGCTTCAGATTCTGGTTTTGATGGATTTTACATGGCGCTTTTAGAAAGAAAAGAAGAAGCAGTAAAACCAAAAGAAGTAAAAGCTGCAAAAGAAAAAGCAGAAGAATAATAAGAGCATAGAAAATAGATTTTAGACTCACTACTAGTCAAAAAAAAAAGCCTCGAAATAGTACTTACTACTTTCGAGGTTTTTTTTATAGCAGAAAACAAACTAATCTATTTTCTGTATTCTATCTTCTTTGTTCTTTTCCCGACCTAATCGTTCATCGAGATTAAAAACTCTTCATTATTTTTAGTCTGTTTAAAACGGTCGTTTATAAAACTCATTGCTTCAACAGGATTCATATCTGAAAGATATTTTCTCATGATCCACATTCTTTGTAATGTTTTTTGATCTAACAATAAATCGTCACGTCTTGTACTAGAAGATGTCAAATCGATGGCTGGGAAAATACGTTTATTAGCAATTTTTCTATCTAATTGTAATTCCATATTACCAGTACCTTTGAATTCTTCGAAAATCACTTCATCCATTTTTGAACCAGTTTCAGTCAATGCAGTTGCAATAATACTTAAAGAACCACCATTTTCAACATTACGAGCAGCTCCAAAGAAACGTTTTGGTTTTTGCAAAGCATTCGCATCTACCCCACCACTCAATACTTTTCCTGAGGCAGGTTGCACCGTATTATATGCTCTGGCCAAACGCGTAATGGAATCTAAAAGAATCACTACATCGTGCCCACATTCTACTAATCGTTTTGCTTTTTCGAGTACGATATTAGCAATCTTAACATGTTCTTGCGGTTCTCTATCAAAAGTTGAAGCAATTACTTCACCACGCACACTACGTTGCATGTCTGTAACCTCTTCTGGACGCTCGTCTATTAATAAAACAATTAGATAAACTTCAGGATGGTTTGCAGCAATTGCGTTAGCAATTTCTTTCAGCAACATGGTTTTCCCCGTTTTTGGCTGAGCGACAATCATACCACGTTGTCCTTTTCCTATTGGAGAAAACAAATCAATTATTCGAGTCGAAATCGTGCTTTGTCTTGCCGCTAAATTAAATTTCTCTGACGGAAAAACAGGAGTTAAATGTTCGAATGAAACTCTATCACGAACAACCTGAGGATCATGTCCGTTAATTTTTAAAACTTTTACTAAAGGGAAGAACTTCTCGCCTTCTTTAGGAGGTCTCACCACACCTTTTACAGTATCTCCGGTTTTAAGTCCGAATAACCTGATTTGGGAAGTTGATAAATAAATATCATCTGGTGAAGCCAGGTAATTATAATCTGAAGAGCGCAAGAAACCATATCCATCAGGCATCATTTCAAGAACTCCTTCACTTTCTATTATTCCGTCAAATTCAAAATCAGAATCCCTAAAATTATTTTTCTTACTTTTAAAATTTGGGTTTTGATTTTGCTTATTTAACTGATTTGGATTTACTTTTTTTGCAGGAGCTACGATTTCTTGATTTTCAGTTGTATCATTGGTAACAGCAACAGCTTCCTCATTTTCTTTGTTTAATTCTTTTGCTTCTTCTTTATCCTTTTTTAAAGCAATTTTCTTTTCGTAGGCTGATTTATTAAATTTAATAATCTTACCTACTTTTTTTTCTGACACTGACGAATCATTTACTGCTTCCTTTTCGTTGACAGCGTCTACTTGAGAGCGCACTTCTACAGGGATTTCAACTTTAGCTCGTAGATCATCCGTATCTGCTGAAGTTGATTCGTTAATATCTATAGGAGTATTTTTTGCTTTTTGAATTGCCACCTTCTTAACGGGAACAATACGAGCTCTTTTAGGTTTATCATCCTCGCTAATGGACTCCACATTTAAATCTAAAGTTGGTTCAACTTTAGTTGTTTGATGTTCTAAAATATGACTGATTAAAGTCTCTTTTTTAACACCGTTAAACTTTATGGTTTTAGCTGCTTTAGCTATAGCTTGAAGCTCAGAAAGCTTCATTTCTTTTAATGCAGAAATATCAAACATGAATGTTCTATTAGTTTAATTAATTTGGATAATACTAAAAAGATAGGTAGTAATTATTTTATCTTGAATTGACCGCAGTATGAAGTGCTTACGGTACTCTCATGCAATATTACGAATAAATTCTAACGATACAATAGTATTTTAAAAAAAGAAAATATATTTTTGTGAAACAAATTTAACAAAATGATACAAAGAATTCAAACGATATATTTATTTCTTGCTTTTGTAGTGACAGGAATATTGCCTTTTTTATTTCCATTATGGACAATGAACGATGGAAAGGAATATTTTTTTATGCAAAATCAATTTTATGTTATACTTTTGGGCTTGAGCACAACGCTTAGCGTAGTGAGTATTATTTCCTATAAAAAGAGACAGAATCAATTTGTTATTGGCAGATTGAATATAATTTTAAATTTAATTTTATTGGGATTGTTTGTATATCGTTCACTAAATGTATCTGGAGAAACGGTTCTTGTTTCTGAGAAAGGTATTGGGATGTTTCTACCTATTGTTGCTATCGTGTTATTAGTATTAGCTAATAAGGCCATCAAAAAGGATGAAGATCTTGTAAAATCTGTGGATAGATTGAGGTAGACCCATAATATTAGTTTATTAGTGCGAAGAGAGCCCGAATGAAAATTCGGGTTTTTTTGTGCTTAAAACTGATAAAAATTCAATTAATAAAAATATTTTAAGAATCTATTGCAGTTTTTTTTTCTAAATTTGATCTAATACCCTATAACATGAATGATAAAATACGAATACACCTTGCAGATGATCATCAAGTCTTAATAGACGGGATGCGAACGCTGTTAAATACAGTTTCTAACTTTGAGGTAGTAGGTTTTTCTTTAGACGGCAGTACCATTTATGATGATGTATTAAATAACGAAACACATATTCTCGTTCTTGACATTAGCATGCCAAAAAAAGATGGTATCGAAGTAATTAAGGAGTTTTCTAAAAAAGGGTATCCCTGTAAAGTGATCATACTATCTAGTTACGATGACTTAAAAATCATCCAAGAAGTTATGAAATTAGGCGTGAGTGGCTATTTGACAAAACAATGCGCTGGCGAAAGTATCGTAGAGGCCATAAATGCTGTTGCTAACGGAGAAGATTATTTTTGCTCCACAGTTAGAGAGAAAATATTTAATAGCGCAATTAAAGACAATACAAAGTTAAATAAGGAAAAAGTAGTCGTAGACTCCATCTTAACGGAGAGAGAAATCGAAATCATTACTTTAATCGCATTAGAAAATAGCGGAAAAGAAATAAGTGAAAAATTATTTATAAGTACCAATACTGTCGAAACACACAGAAAAAATATTATGAAAAAGCTAAAAGCAAAGGGCTCGATTGCTTTAGTTAAATTTGCAATTAAAAACAAATTGATTAGACAATAAGACATTAAAAACGCTTTAGTTTACTTATCTCAAATCGGTTTGATCATTTACTATCAAAAATTAAAGAACAATAACAGAAACTTTCCCTCTATGCACAAAATCAGATTCTTGTTATTATTGTTATTGTTAAGCATTATTTATCAGCCCATATTTTCTCATACTAAAAGTCCTTCTAAAAAAGAAATTATAGAACTGTCAAATGAAGCCACCCGGCTTATGAATGCAGGCAAATATGAACAATCTTTAATAAAATCAAGAGCCGCTTTACAATTTGCAATAGCCATAAAAGACGACAACACAATAGCAAGCTGTTATAATACAATTGCTGCGAATTTTGATGAACTAAGCGAATTTGACAAAGCTTTTTTCTACTATAAAAAAGGACTTCTTTATGCTGACAAAGCAAATAATGATGAATTAAAAAACTGGCTGTACAACAATTTAGGAAACATATACTGCTTCGATAAAAAAGAATATAAAAAAGGGATTTATTATTATAAAAAATCACTAGATTACAGTCGGAAAGTTGGGGATTCAGTTCAAATCGTTTTCACAAATCTAAACATAACTTGGGCCTATTTTGACATAGGCGATTTTAAATCCGGGGAACCGTATTTAAAATTTATTAATAAACATCATGATAAATTTGGTGATGAGTCCACAATTGTTGCGTTAAACATGCTAAATGCTATGTATTATGGCTACAAAAACGAACCAAAAAAAGCGGTTTCCTTCTTTGAAAATGCAATTGCATTAGGGAATAAAGGAAACGAAAAATCAGATTTATCGTTTACACATCAAGAATACTCTCGATTTTTATTAAAAAATGGGAACTATAAAAAAGCGTACGAAAACTTAGCTGCTTATAATGATCTCACTGCTGCCCTGAGTTATAAAGAAAAGCTAAAGAAAATTAATGTTGCCGGAATTAATCTGGAAATAGATGAGTACAAAAGAGAGATAGATAATATCGAAACAAAATACAAAACCAAAGAGCAATTACTTATAGAAAAACAGTCTAAAAACAAGCAAATAAGTATTATTATCATCTCATTACTGCTACTGATTATTATTCTTTCCTATTTTTTCTTTCAAAACACAAAACTGAAGCAACAGAATAAACTCAATGACATCCAGAGCAAAATTCAGCAAAATATTATTAATGCATCTATCAACGGCCAAGAGCAAGAACGTAAAAAAATTGCAAATTTCCTGCACGACAACATAAGCGCTTTGCTTTCGTCAGCTGGTTTGCATTTGAGCGTTTTTAGTTCGAAAAACAAAATTGAATCAGAAGAAATTGAAAAGACAAAGGCTATCCTAAAACGAGCTCATAATAAGGTTCGTGATTTGTCTCATGAACTTTTGCCATCTCTACTATCTCGTTTTGGTTTATTTTATGCGCTTAATGATTTGTGCGAGCAAAACTCAAATTCGAGTATGCATTTTGAATATTCAAGTACTGTTGATGAAAAAACACGCTACAATGTTGAGTTTGAAATGAAAATGTACTTTATAGTAATGGAACTACTTAATAACGTGATCAAACACAGTGGTGCAGGAAGTGCTACACTTAGTTTACTGGAGGTCAACGATGAATTGCTTATCCACGTTTGGGACAACGGAACAGGTTTTGACACCAATGATTACAATACTATTGAAGGTTTTGGATTGAATCAAATTCAAGCCAGAATAAACAATATGAAAGGGGAACTTGTTATACAGTCTAAGTTAAATTCTGGGACATCGGTACATATTAAAGTTCCTATTTTACATGCGGATTAATTATACGCGCTTTTCGATTTCGACAATCTCCAAATCCTTAATTTTGTCTCCCTCAATTACAAAACGAAGCATCGTTCGCACTTGATGAAATCCGCTTTTGCCGCAAGCACCAGGGTTCATATGTAGTAAATTATGTTTCTTGTCGAACATTACTTTCAATATATGTGAATGCCCACAAATAAATAATTTAGGAGGATTTGCAGCCATCTCCGCTTTAATGGCCGGACTGTATCTCCCAGGATATCCGCCAATATGCGTAATCCACACATCGACTCCTTCACACATAAACCGATTGTGTAATGGAAACTCTAAACGTGCCTTAGCATCATCGATGTTTCCATAAACAGCTCTCAAAGGCTTTAGTTTTTTTAAAGTATCGGTTACTATTAAGTCTCCAATGTCACCGGCATGCCAAACTTCGTCAGCCTGAGCTACATATTTCAGTATAGTATCGTCTATATGACTGTGGGTATCAGAAAGTAAAAGGATTTTTTTCATTCAGCAGGAACTATTTTAACAATTATGAGCTGTAAAGGTAACTCGTTTCCTCAGAAAAGAGAATATAAATACTTACATTTAGAACTTACACATTTAACCTTTTCTCAAGACAAAAACTTTGTACCTTTGCTACTTTAAAACTTTGCGATACTATTATCTTGAGATATTTTATAAAATTAGCATATAACGGAACCCCATATCACGGCTGGCAGTATCAACCTAACGCTTCTTCTGTTCAAGAAACGTTGAACAAAGCTATTTCTACGGTGTTGAACTCAGAAATTAGTATTATGGGAGCTGGACGCACAGACACTGGTGTTCATGCTAAGAAAATGTACGCTCATTTTGATTTTGAAACTCCATTTGACATTCCGAATATAGTTCATAAACTCAATTCCTTTTTACCAAAGGACATTGTCGTTTACAACATCATTACAGTTCCAGATGAAGCCCATGCTCGTTTTGATGCTTTAAAAAGAACTTATGAATACCATATCACCATTTTTAAGGATCCCTTTTTGCAAGAGCAAAGCTGGTACTTTCATCAAAAATTAGATGTCGATTTGATGAATCAAGCAGCAAAATTGTTATTTAACCATATTGATTTTCAATGTTTCTCGAAAGTAAATACGGATGTTAATACTTTTGATTGCACAATATTTGAAGCCAATTGGAAACAAAACAACAACCAGCTCGTATTTACAATTTCGGCCAATCGTTTTTTGCGAAATATGGTGCGTTCAATTGTGGGAACGCTCGTAAACGTGGGTTTGCATAAGATTACACTTGATGATTTTAATACCATCATAGAAAATAAAAATAGAGATAAAGCTGGGTTTTCAGTTCCAGCACATGGTTTGTATCTGACTGAAATAGAATATGATTATATTAGTACTTAGTACATAGTGATTAGGACTAAAGACCTTAAAATAAACTCATCCCCTGCCCTGATGGCAATGGAAATCCTTTAGCGCCGGAGTTTGGCGGTCAAGATTGTAATGAACAGCAGGATTAACCTCCTGAAAAACTGAAATAAATTCAGCAAAAAATAAAATGAAAGCAAAAGCATTCGATACTCGATTATTCAAACGAATATTACAATATACAAAACCGTACCAATGGCGTTTTAACGGCGTGATTGTGTTTGCCGTTTCCTTATCCATATTTGCCGCCTTACGTCCATATTTATTGAAACAAACCGTAGACGGATACATCCAGACGGAGGATGCAAACGGATTATTATACTACATTACCTTGATGGGTATTGTGTTATTATTTGAAGTTTTTTCGCAGTTTTACTTTGTTTTCTGGGCAAACTGGCTGGGTCAGGATATCGTAAAAGACATTCGAATCAAATTATTCAAACATATATTGAGTTTCAGAATGAAATATTTTGATTTGGTCCCAGTAGGTCAATTAGTAACTCGTTCTGTATCAGATATTGAATCGATTGCTCGTATTTTCAGTCAAGGATTATTTATGATCATCAGTGACTTAATGAAAATGGTGGTCGTACTGATTTTTATGTTTTACATGAACTGGAAACTGACTTGGATTGTGATTGTTGCCATGCCGGTTTTAGTATTTATCACCCGCATTTTTCAACGTAAGATGCAAGTGGCTTTTGAAGACGTGAGAAACCAAATTTCAAACATGAATTCCTTTGTGCAAGAACGTGTAACCGGAATGAAGATTGTACAACTCTTCAACAGAGAAGAAATTGAAGCTGATAAATTCAAGGAAATCAACGACAAACACAAAAAGGCTTGGATTAAAACAATCCTCTATAACTCCATTTTCTTCCCCATCGCCGATATTATTTCCTCGCTAACCCTTGGTTTTATTATCTATTATGGTGGAATTAAGATTCTCAATGGTGATAATTTCACCACTTTTGGAGATTTATTTTCCTACACCATGTTTATAGCCATGCTTTTTAATCCATTGCGCCAGATTGCTGATAAATTCAATGAGATGCAGCTTGGAATGATTGCTGCTAATCGTGTTTTTGCGATTATTGATACTCAAGACCAGATTCAAGATACAGGAACTGTTGAAGCCCCGGTTTTCCTTGGGAATATTGTATTCAAAGACGTTCATTTCAGTTATATTCCGGATGAAGAGGTGATAAAAGGTATCGATTTAAATGTTAAAGCGGCAGAGACGATTGCAATTGTGGGATCTACTGGAGCAGGAAAATCGACTATCATTAATTTGCTGAACCGTTTTTATGAAATTAACAGCGGTACCATTTGCATCGACAATGAAAATATTGAAAACTATACTTTAGGATCATTGCGCAAGCAAATTGCTGTTGTACTACAAGATGTTTTCCTATTTGCTGATACCATTTTCAACAACATCACGTTGAACAATCCAGAAATTACAAGAGAAGATGTTTTGGCTGCTGCCAAGGAAATTGGTGTACATGACTTCATCATGAGTTTACCGGATAACTATGACTTTGATGTAAAAGAACGCGGTGTGATGCTGTCTTCGGGACAACGACAATTGATTGCTTTCTTGAGAGCTTATGTCAGTAACCCGAGTATTCTTATTCTTGATGAAGCGACTTCTTCGATTGACACCTACTCTGAAGAATTGATACAACGCGCCACCGAAACGATAACTACAGGAAGAACCTCGATTGTTATTGCTCATAGACTGGCAACTATCATAAATGCTGATAAAATTGTGGTGATGGATAAGGGATTAATTGTGGAGCAAGGAACACATCAGGAATTAATCAATAAAGAAAACGGCTATTATAAAAACCTTTATGATTCTCAGTTTTCGGTAGCAAATTAATCGATAAAGTTCAGCTTTGAGAAGTATAAATTTATACTCCTTTTTTAATACTTGCTGTTTTTTCAAGATGATATATCTGAAACTACTTCGCAAAGTGGTTCATGTATGATAGGGAAGTTACAGGAATTAGCGATAAAACAAAGTTCGTTTGCCTTTTTGTGTAAACTTATCGCTTCGGTTATTTTTTCTTTTTGTCGAATGATCACTTTCGGATACAAACGAACTTGAGTAAAACGCCCGCTGCCGCTTTCTAAAACTTCAAGCGTTGCATCAGCTGCATCAGAATAAGATACTACTTCAATTCCGTTTTGTGAGCAAACATACAAATAGGACATCATGTGGCAGGAAACAACACTACTTAACAGTAAATCTTCGGGATTGTACAAACTTGGGTCACCTTTAAAAGCTTTGGCTGCTGAAACATCTAAAATATCTTTCCCTTCAATTGTGATGGTGTGGTTTTTCGTGTAAATTTTGGAAGTAGAAACCTCTTCTTTTATAGTCGAAAACCAATTCAATTTTGCTTTAAATAGATGTTTGAACCCCATTATTTTCTTTTTATTCAAAAGTACTTAAAAACTGGAACAACGATTGCCATCACTAAAAAATGAATTACTCTTTTTGAAAAAAAAAATTGTAATTTTGACCGCTTACATCATCAATGATAAAGTGAAAAACAAACTATTCAACATACCTCCATTACCTGCCGTACTTTTTGCCATAATAAGTGTTCAGTCTGGTGCCGCAATTGCAAAGAGTCTTTTTCCTGCTCTTGGTGCCGCTGGAACTGCCTCTCTTAGAATTGGTATTTCGGCTTTAATTCTCTTCGCATTTTATAGACCCAATCTATTCAAAATTACCCCGCAGCAATGGAAACTCGTAATTCCCTATGGTTTGTCTCTGGGAGCGATGAATTTAATTTTTTACATGTCTATAGAGAGAATTCCCATAGGACTGGCGGTAACACTGGAGTTTATAGGTCCGTTACTGGTCGCTGTTTTTGGTTCAAAACGTTTTGTAGATTATTTATGGGTACTTCTGGCCGCAGCCGGAATAGTTTTGATTGCTCCCTGGTCAAACAACGGAATAGACGTTTTAGGTGCTTTGTTTGCTCTATTGGCAGGAGCCTTCTGGGCTTTTTATATCGTTTTGGGAGGGAAAATTTCAAAAATAATGAAAGGCGGAGATGCTGTTACAACCGGAATGCTCTTTGCGTCTCTTCTAATTATCCCTTTTGGAATTATGGGAGACGGGCTAAGTAATGTCACACCTACACTCCTTTCTTTAGGAGTAGCGCTAGCTCTTTTATCTAGTGCCATTCCTTTTACTTTAGAAATGAAAGCTCTTGGCCAACTTCCAGCACGTACATTCAGTATTTTAATGAGTCTGGAACCCGCAGCAGCTTCTATTTGCGCACTGATATTCTTACAGGAATATCTTGCTCTTAACGAGGTTGTAGCTGTTGTTTTTGTAGTAATCGCTTCCGCTGGATCAACACTGACAGCCAAATCAGAAACTTAATTTATAGTCGTGAAAAGGCGGTTTCGTTTGTTGTAGCTTTTTCAAATTGTATAAGCCACGATGTTATTTTGCTTGCTCTTTTAATTAATTTTATTCCCTACTTCTCGAATTTCTCTACGTAGTTCTCTAAACATATCCTTTACACTCTCGGTACTTAAATCATCGGGTGTAAATTCATTGGTAGCAATACTACAGGCGTATTCCCAAATTTCTAAAATCTCTGATGCTTTAACTTGATAAGGTAAATAAATCGTATTGTCAGAATGTAGCATTAATGCATTCTTTCCGTTTTTATTTAACCGTTTGTAAACTATTCCCTCGCTTTTAGTTACAACTATATAGGTTTTTCCATCCATAACATCACCCAGTCTTTCTACATATTGGGCTACAATAAAAGATCCTTCCTTATGTGGCGGCATGGAATCTCCTTCTACTGGAAAGGCTCTAAATTTTCCATTCCGCAAGAAGGGAAGTGAGATATGCTGAAGATTTTCTATAAATTCTGGATCTGCATATCCTGAAGCATATCCTGCTCTCGCTTTATGAGGTACAATTTCTATGATATTTTCTCCCTGTTGGTCAACAGTTATTGGCAATAATATCCTGTTATCTCCCAGTTTTAGTAAGTCCTCAAAGGGTATTTTTTGCACGTCTACCGAAAGTAAAATATCAATACTGACATGGAAATAATAAGAGATTCTCTTCAAAATATCGTAAGGAGGCTCAGAACTGCCGTCTTCATATTTGACATACCTTCCTCTTGTTATTAAAAGATTTTGGGCAAGTTTCTCCTGAGAAATACCCTTCTTAATTCTGAGATGCCTGATATTGTCGGAAAATAAAGACATAGTTATTTTGTTATAATTTGTAACTACAAATATACTTTATTTTGTTACAATCTGTACTAATTTTGTAGTTCAAATTTATCAAGGAAGTTTTGAGATGAAATGGATAGATGTACAATTTGAAAAATAAAATCAGTATGGCAAGGTCAATAGTACACATGGATATGGACACTTTTTTTGTATCCTGCGAAAGGTTAACCAATTCAAAGTTAAACGGTTTACCGCTAATTATTGGCGGTGGAGACAGAGGCGTGGTCGCTTCTTGTTCTTATGAAGCTCGAACATTTGGTGTTCGCTCTGCGATGCCTATAAAAATGGCGCTTCGTCTTTGTCCGCAGGCAAAAGTAATGAAAGGCGATATGGAATTGTATTCTAAATTATCCCATGATATTACCCAGGTTATTGAAGAAAAAGCGCCCATTGTAGAAAAAGCAAGCATCGATGAATTTTATCTAGACATTACGGGAATGGATCGGTTTCATGGTTGTTACCAATGGACTAACGAACTCTCACAATCAATTACAAATGAAATAGGGTTGCCGCTAAGTTTTGCGCTATCCGTTAACAAGACGGTTTCAAAAATTGGAACTGGAGAATCAAAACCAATTGGAAAATTAGAAATTCCGGAAGCCATGGTCAAATCTTTTTTGAATCCATTATCTATTCAAAAAATTCCCATGGTTGGCGATGTTACTTTTCAATTGCTGTCGCGCATCGGCATTCGAACCATTCAAACCTTATCAGAAATGCCTGCAGAAGTGCTGCAGCAAATGATTGGCAAAAACGGAATCGACATCTGGAAAAAAGCAAACGGTATTGACAACAGTCCAGTGGAGCCTTATACGGAGCGAAAATCAATTTCGACGGAACACACCTTTGGACAGGATACTATCGACATTCAAAAATTAAAATCAATACTGGTAGGCATGGTGGAAAAACTGGCCTTTCAGCTGCGCTCTGAGGAATGGCTCACTTCGACGGTAGTGATAAAAATACGCTATTCTAATTTTGATACCGAAACAAAGCAATGCCGAATCCCATACACATCGGCTGATCATACTTTGACAAGAGGCGTCACTGAATTATTCGATAAGTTGTATCAACGTCGCATGCGGTTGCGGCTGATTGGTATTCGCTTTAGCGGATTGGTTCGCGGAACCTACCAAATCAATATGTTTGAAGATACTGAGGAAATGCTATCGCTGTATCAGGCGATGGATCGAATGAAAAAGCGCTACGGTTTTGATGCAGTAGCTCGGTGTGCTGGCGCAAATCTTAAAACAAAAAACAACAATGTATCTTAATTGTCATTCTTATCACAGCCTGCGTTATGGCACTATTCCCTTAACCGAATTAGTGCATCAGGCCGCCACTTGTGGTGTAAAAGCAATGGCTTTAACTGACGTAAATACGGTTACGGGAATCTATGATTTTATCAAAGAATGTAAAGTTGTTGCTATAAAGCCCATCGTCGGAATCGAATTTAGATACAATAATAAACTACTTTACATTGGCTTAGCCAAAAACGCAGCAGGCCTCGCCGAGATGAATCGTTTTTTGACCAAGCATAATTTCGATAAAACGCCCCTACCCGCTCAAGCACCTCAATTTCATAATGTAAATATTATTTATCCGGTCGAGAACGCTACTGAAGTTTTTAGAGATTTTGAATTTTTAGGCATCCGTCCGGAGCAGCTTCCCCTGCTATTTCATCCCATGTGGAAAAACAAACTGGGTAAAATAGTGGTTTTGCAACCCGTAACTTTCAGGACCAAGAGAGAGTTTAACCTTCATAAAATCCTTCGAGCAATTGATACTAATCTCATTTTATCAAAACTTACTGAAGCCGATTATTGCAGGACATCCGAAACGATGATTCCATTAGGAGAACTGCTGGAAAGATTTAGAGATCATCCCCAAATTATTAAAAACACCGAAAGCATCATTGCCGAATGTAATTTTGAATTCGATTTTAAAACACCCAAAAACAAAACAAATTATACAGACAACGGAGAAAACGATATCCAGCTTCTCACAAGCCTTGCTAACCAAGGATTAATAAAGAAATACGGCAACAATAATCTTCAGGCACGAGACAGAGTAGAAAAAGAACTCAAAGTCATCCATGAATTGAAATTCAGCGGTTATTTTTTAATTACTTGGGATATTATTCGTTATAGCAACAGCATGGGATTCATGCATATTGGGCGAGGTAGCGGTGCCAACAGTATTGTGAGTTATTGTCTCGGTATTACAGACATTTGCCCGCTAGAACTAGATTTATACTTTGAACGTTTTTTAAACCTGAACCGCAAAAGTCCGCCTGATTTTGATATTGACTGGAGTTGGAAAGAACGGGATATCATTCTCGAATACATTTTTAATCGCTACGGTCGAGATCATGTGGCTTTTTGTGGTACGAATGTAGAATTCAAATACCGATCGATATTCCGCGAAGTAGGTAAAGTTTTTGGTTTACCCAAAGAAGAACTGGATGCACTGGCAAAAAACCCAATGCAGCTACACGATACTAATTCGGTAGTTACTTTGGTGCAGAAATACGGCATGCTACTCGAAAAATATCCCAATCAACGCAGCATGCATTCCTGTGGAGTATTAATTTCAGAAGAACCTATTACAAATTACACGGTTTTAGAAATGCCACCGAAAGGCTTTCCCATTGTTTTGTTTGACATGCACATTGCTGAGGATATTGGTTTTGAAAAATTTGATATCTTAAGTCAGCGTGGCATTGGTCATATCGATGACACGGTGAAACTGGTTAGAAAAAATCGCGGTATCGAAGTCAATATCCGAGATACGACCTTATCAAAAAATGAAGCCAAGTGCAATGAATATTTAAGTACTGGAAAAACCATTGGCTGTTTTTATATCGAAAGTCCCGCCATGCGTGGCTTATTGCGAAGACTCAAATGTGAAGATTATAAAATATTAGTCGCTGCATCCTCCATTATACGCCCGGGTGTGGCGCAAAGTGGGATGATGAAGGAATACATCTTTAGACACAACCACCCCGATCAATTTGAATATTTTCACGAAACATTCAAAGAACATCTGGGAGAAACCTATGGTGTTATGGTGTATCAGGAAGATGTGATAAAAATCGCATTACATTTTGCAGGAGTCCCTGCCTCTGATGGAGATATTCTGCGTCGGGCGATGAGTGGTAAAGGACGCTCTAAGGCAGCATTGCAAAAAGTAAAAGATAATTTCTTTGCATGTTGTGCTCAAAAAGGACATCCTTTAGCACTTAGTCAGGAAATATACCGCCAAATAGAATCCTTTGCGGGTTACTCCTTTTGCAAAGCCCACTCGGCCTCTTATGCGGTCGAAAGCTATCAAAGTCTATACCTGAAAGTGTATTATCCCGTAGAATTCATGGTGGCTGTAATCAACAACCAAGGCGGTTTTTACAGGACAGAAGTATATGTGCATGAGGCTAAAATGTCCGGTGGTATCATTAATACTCCCTGTGTAAACAAAAGTGAATATGAAGCTACTTTGTATGGAATTGATATTTATCTGGGTTTGATGCATCTCGAAGGACTCGAATCTAAAACAGCGCATCGTATCATTGCAGAACGCAATACGAATGGGGAATACCAATCACTCGAAGATTTCATCAATCGCATTCCGATAGGAATAGAGGGAATCCAAATATTAATTTTCATTGGTGCCTTCCGTTTCACAACCAAGACAAAAAATCAATTGCTCGTCATCGCCAGATTGATACTGGTGAATTTTAAACCGGAAAACCGGAATTTAATGCTGCTTCAGGAACCAGTCAAAGAATATGAACTTCCCGTATTAGAACGTTCTCCTTTTGAAGATGCCTTCGACGAAATAGAACTACTTAGCTTTCCGGTCTCCTGTTCCCCATTCGATTTATTGCAAACCAAATACCGCGGTGATGTATTGGCCAAAGATTTATTGAAATATCATAAGAGAACTGTGAAAATGCTGGCGTATCTTATCTCTAGAAAACACGTCCCTACTAAAAGAGGGACAATGTATTTTGGAACCTGGATTGATGCCGAAGGGGAATTCTTTGACACAGCTCATTTTTCGGATAGTTTACAGAAATATCCTTTTCTGGGTGGAGGTTGTTATTTGTTATTGGGAAAAGTCGAAGTCGATTACCACTTCCCTACTATAACTATAACCAAAATGGCAAAAATGCCGTTCATTCCAGACCCGCGTTATTCTAATTCCACAGACCGACAATACAAAGCGCATCAACAAATTAAAGAAGATGTAAGCATGACCCATCGAGCTCCCTATCCACAGGAAGTTAATTTACCGAGGCATAAGATGTCTTAGTGATGTAACAGGTTAGGATTAAAGGGCAACGCTACTAAAAATATAATCCTGTTAAGGAAAATATTGCCAGTTGGTACTAGTACGAAGTCGGGAAACTTCACTAAGCGCAGATCCCAATAGTATATGTAAAATAATTGCCACAGATTCACAGATTAAAAAGTTATTTTTATAATCTGTGAATCTGTGGGCAAAAAAACATACGTGGATTAAGGCAATTTAATATACTAATTCCTCTTTATGTTTTTTAATAAAATCAGCCCATCTTGTTGGCTCTTTTCCTGTGATTTCAAAAAAATTATCAAAAGTATCACTAGCACCAGGAATGGTTCCGTTTGCGTGTTGTTTCCAATGATCATATACACAGTTCATATAAGCCATATCTGCTCCAGCATCTTTCATTTTTTGTAAAAAAATATCAGGAGAAAGTGGTTCGTATCGAAACGGTTTACCAACAATTGATGTCATCAATTCTGCAATTTCTTTAAAAGTTTTTGCATCATAACTAAGCCTGTAGGTTTTCCCACTATGCAATTCCGGATGGGATAAAGCTAATGCAGCAACTTGTGCCACATCATCGACATCGACCCAACTTAAACGAGCATTGTCAACATATGCATTAAGCACTCCTTTGTTTGTTGCTTTTTCGCTTCCATAGCTTAATAAATTTTGCATAAAATCCTGAGGGCGCAAATGAGTAAAAGAAAAACCACCCCATTCAACATACCTTTCTACTAACTGATGCCAGACCCAATGCCCCACCGTTGCATCATCAGGTCCGCAAGCTCCTAAATGCACAATATGTTTAATCCCAGCTTTTTTAGCATTGTCTAATAACACCTTACTTTGGCGTAACATGTCAACAGTATAAGCAGTTACCATAAATAAACGATCTATGCCTTCAAGAGCAGGCAAATGTGTCGTATCATCATCAAAATCAAGAATCACAGTGGCTATCCCTTTATTTGCAAAAGGAATCGCTTTTTCTTTAGAGCGCACTGCTGCAACAATTTCTATTTCCTTATTGGACAAAAGAAATTCGATAGTTTTACCACCAACCTGACCTGTTGCTCCAGTGATAAGTATTTTTGGGAATTTGGTATTGCTCATTATCTGCATGTTTTTTTGTACTTTGTAAATTGTAGTCAAAGTTATAAATTAACCAGGACTATATGCTGTTATTTTGGAAGTGAAATTTTTGCTTTGAAACCTTTATTAATTTGAGAATCGAAAGTAAGTATTCCGTTGACTGCCTGAATACGATTTTCTGCATTTTGTAACCCATTTTTCAAAACTAGTTTTTCCGAGAAGCCTACCCCATTATCTGAATAGTCTATTTTTAGATTTTTTTGATCGCAATCAAAACCAATGATCACAAAGCTTGCTTGGCTGTGTTTTTTCATATTGACCATGAGTTCTTGCAATACTCTTTGTAGCGCGATCTTTTTCTCGGTTTTTACTTTTGGCCAATCTATTGGATTTCCGTTTTTAATAATGACTTCGGTACTGCGACTTTTATAGCTACTTAGCATTTGCTTTAAATTCTGGTCAAAACTCTCTCCCGTCTCTATATTACTATTCTCCCTAGAGAAATTTCGCGTCCTAACATATATTTTATCAAGGCTATCTAACAGCGTTTCCTTTTTTACAGGATTCTGCAAATCTTGAGTTTCGGCAAAAGTCATTGCATGAAAAACATCATTGGCCAGTTCATCGTGGAGTTGTTTAGAAATACGAGTTTCCGTATTATAACTAGCTTCTAAGCGTTCTTGTCGGTTTTTATTTCTATAATAATTAATCAAATACCCTATAGTTCCAAGTAAAAGAAGGGATCCAAAAACTAAGAGATATTTATGGCTCTTTTGTGTTTCTAGTTGGAGTAAGGTTTCTACTCTTTGTCCTTTGTATTTTATATTTTCTAAAGTTGTCTTTCTCGAATCATATTTAATTTTAGCAAACTGATTTTTGGCTTTACTACGTACTGTTTTAATACTATCGTTAAGATTTATGAACAATGTAGCATAGCTGTTCACTCCTTTTTCCAGATTATAAGACATTAAGAACTCCAACGCCTCTAGTCGTTCATCAATACTTTGATGTTTTGTGGCTACTTTATAAGCCAGTAAAGCATTCTCCTTCGATTTTTGATAGTCTCTATTTTTATAAAAATCGGCCAAATGCAAATAGCTTTCAATACTCCCATAGGAATCTTTAATTTTAGTTCTGATTTCTAGCCCCTCATTCATTAAACTCAAGCCCTCTAGAATCTGATTGTCTTTATAATAAGCATATCCCAAATTGTCAATAATTCTGGCCCTTCTATTGAGTAACGTATCTAAAATAGTTGATTTTAAAATTGGCCTTAAAATAGCAATAGCTTTTCTGTACTCTTTTTCTTTTATATAAACAGTAGCGATATTATTGAACGCTGTCACTTTATCTACAGAATCGTATGTAGTTTTTAAAATTGTAGTATAATAGCGAACGGCGTCTTCGTAATTTTTTACTTCTTTTGCTGCAATTCCGAATAAATTATATGCAGCCATTTGATATTGAAAATCATTCTTTATGTATGGCAAAGCCTCCATCAAGGTTTCTTCACTACTATAATAATCGCCATAGGTCTGCTGAATATGTGCCATTCCAAGTAGATTATAGGCAATGTAAGGGCTGTTCCCATCACTTACAAATAATTCTTTTGACTTGTTATAATAATAGAAAGCACTATCGACTTCGTTATCCCTATTAAACGAATCGCCTAGTTCAGAGTATTTTTTGGCTTGGATGCTACGTTTACTTTTATTGTTTTTAGCACTATCAGAAACTGTTTTAGTGTCTTTTTGACAAGAGGTAATCAAAAACAAAAGCAACAAAATATAAATCGGGGGACGCAACATATAAAATTAGTTTCCCCGAAAATAGTATTAAATAGTAAATTAAAGCTCCTTATTTTGGATTTTTTGAAGGTGTTATGGTAATTATGTTATCCACACCCTTCTTATTCAAACGTCAAAGACCGACAACACAAAACGCATCAGCAAATTAAAGAAGATGTGAGTATGACCCATCGAGCTCCTTATCCGCAGGAAGTCAATTTACCGAGGCATAAGATGTCTTAGCAATTTTTACGTTGAAATATTTACAGTGGTATTTGTAATTAATCTAAATGGTAAAACTTTGAAACCAAAAAACGCAGAACAAAATAAAGCACACTGACAACTACTGCAAAAGAAAGTAAAAAACTAATTAAGTTCACGACGATATTAGGAATAAACTTCAATCTGGGGTGCATATAGCAAGGCTCACGATGTAATCTTTCGTGGAAGCTTTCTTTTACTATTTTTATTTTTTTCTTAATAACACCGAGTTTTTACAAGCTACATCCATTACAATTAATTGAAATAACAATCATATTGTTACAGCTTAATTACTATTTTCAATTCTCTTTTTAGCTCTACTAAATTAAACAATTAATTCAATATAAAGTATTTAGAAAATGGAAAGAACGTGGCGTTTACATCTAAGTTTTAATCCTAAATCTATAGTCTGTTCTTTCACACTGTTGTATCATTCGAAAATGGAATTTGAGCCATAGCTCTTTCGGCAATTGCTGTGATTGATAACGAAGGGTTAACTCCTGGATTTGCTGATATCATAGCACCGTCAATGACAAACATATTTTCATACCCAAAAACTTTGTTGTTTTTGTCTATCACACCTTTTGAACTGTCTTTCCCCATTACTGCCCCACCTAATACATGAGCAGTCGTTGGAATACCAGCAACAGCTTCCAAAACAAACGAAGTTGCTTTTCCGTTAATTAACTTGCTATATCTATCCGTTAAATCTCTAGATTCGGGAATATCAGCAGTAGGTTTTAATCCTGAACTTACATTGGAAGACATTCCTCCAAAAAAGTTGTTCTTAAACTTTAACGTACTATCTATAGATTGCATGAACAACAAAACGGTAGTACTTTTTGACCAACTGTTTCTAAAATAAATTTTGAAATAACTCAAAGGATATTTTAGCAGTTGTTGTATCATGTTCATAAAACGCGTTCCTGCATTTTTTCCGTGAGAAATAGGCAAATGAAGTAATTTCCAGAAACCGGATCCCTCAGCATAGCGCACAATTTCTAAATGACTATTATCATCTGTATGCAGTAAACTTCCGATAGCCACTCCTTTTGACAAATTTTTATTTTTATCCAAAGTAGAAACACTAATTAGGGTTTCATTATTGGTCCTGATGTCATCTCCTAATTTATCCGACAATAAAGGAAGTGATTTCATTTTAAGTTTAAGCAAGAGTTTCACAGTACCTAATACTCCGCCAGAGAAAATCACCCCTTTTGATGTGAATTCCTTTTTCCTACTGAAAAATTGAGTACTGGACTTGACAGAAATTTTAAATCCTGTTGTTCCCTCCTTACCGTCTATGGGTTTTACATCATATACTTCGTTTTCGGCTAGAATTGTAGCTCCTAATTTTTGAGCTAAATAAAGATAATTTTTGTCTAAAGTGTTTTTTGCATTATGCCTGCAACCCGTCATGCATCCTCCGCAAAAAGTACAACCTGCGCGATCTGGGCCTTCGCCGTCAAAATAGGGATCTTTCACTCTCTGGCCTTCTTTCCCAAAGAAAATAGCCACATCAGGATGCTCAAATTGATCTTCACGCCCCAACTCTCTTGCTAATTCTTTTAAAGCTATATCACCATCAAACAATTTCGGATTTTTAGAAGCGCCAAGCATCTTAAGTGCTTGTTGATAGAAAGGTTTAAGTTCCGTTTCCCAATCCTCTAGTTCACTCCAACTTCCTGACTTATAAAAATTAGTTCTTGGGATGGGTAATGTATTGGCGTAGACTAAAGATCCCCCACCAACTCCTGTTCCTGATATAATTACGACATGCCTGAAAATACTCATTTTCATAATACCAAAAAAACGCAAGTACGGCATCCATAACCATTTCCTTAGATTCCAATTAGTCTTGGCAAAATCATTCGCTTTGTACCATTTCCCTTTTTCTATTACAAGTACTTTATACCCCTTCTCTGAAAGTCGTAAAGCACTTACTGAACCACCAAACCCACTTCCTATAATAATATAATCAAAATCGTGTTGCATATAATGGGTTGTTTATTAAACGTATTTATTCAAATTTTATTTTTTGCAAGCACTTAATGAAATACCTATCAAGTTTTGCTTTGGAACTTACACCATATACCATACTTTATATACTAACATAACTACTTAATTTAAAACAAGATAAAATGAATGAAAAAAAACCGTTAGCCATAAAAATACACCTTTTCGTATAATAAAAAAAGGTACATTTATAAAATGCAAAATAAATTACTTGTTTTTCTGCTTTTAGTTTCTCCATTACTAAGTAATTCACAAGAATATGTGGATCTCTTAAATATCAGTTATTCTAAAACAGGAGATACTTCCTTCCAAAACAACCACGAAAACACAACAATTTCCATTTTTGACTCTAAGGCACTTTTACCTATCGTTATAAATGTAAAAACAGCATTTATCACTGGCTTTGATTTTAATATTAAAAAATTTCAACTTTTTCCAAATTCAAGCGATACTAATTTATATTATACGCGCATAAAAATAGGTATTGCTACAGATCATTCTGAGAAATGGTCAGGTACTTATGTCCTATTACCAATACTATCCTCAGATTATAAAAAGATAAGTACAGAGGATATCTACATGGGGGGTCTTGCTGTATGGACGTATAAAAAACGAAAAAACTTTAATTATAAATTTGGTTTATACATTGGAAATGAAGCGTATGGATTTTACATCACTCCGCTAATAGGAGCCTATTACATCAGCCCTAATTCCAAATTTGAAATTAACTCTATATTCCCTGGATTTATAGATGTCAATCTAGGTATTTCTAATAAAACAAAACTAGGAATAGACTACAAAGGTAATTCTGAAAGTTTCAAAATTCATAATGAAGATTCTCAAACTACATATACCGAAAACAATTCGTTAGAGTTTTCATCTTATATCCAAAATAATTCACTTTCTAAAAACCTACTTTTACGTCTAAAAATCGGATTTGCTACAAATACTTATGATGTATACGCAGTCGACGATAAAATTGATTTAGCAATTACTCCGTTTCGAATAGGTGATAATAGAACGAAACTAAACCCTAATATAAATAGTAGCACCTTTTTAAGGCTTGAGGCGATTTATCGTTTCTATACTTCTTCAAACTAAACCACTATTTAAAGTTGATTAAACAAAAAATAAAAACATTCAGAAGGCACTGGACTGGTTATGAAAATAATTATTTAAAAATTCCCGGAGAAAAAATCGATCCAATTAAACACAAAAAAACCCTATCCGATTAGGATAGGGTTTTCTAAAGAAAGGCGACGACATACTCTCCCACATAACTGCAGTACCATCTGCGCAGGCGGGCT
>NZ_VOGZ02000011.1:0-107916 GCF_008033395.2 Flavobacterium sp. XN-5 | reverse complement strand
TTCGACTAACTAATATATATGCTTAATTTTTGCTGCTCCACAGGTTTTCGTGTTGATCCCTGATTTTATTGATTTTTTTAGCCTTAAAGCATAAAAAAACCCCAACATCTGTTGGGGTTTTGTGACCTTGACTGAACTACAATCATTACAATCGCTTTAAATCATTTGCATTCTAATTATTGCAAATATATCAATAAATACAATACTTACAGAGTTTTTTAATAATGTAGTTTTATTTAATTGATTGTTTTAAAATGCAACTAATTGTGTTTAATCGTACGACTATCGTACAAATTTATTATTTTTGTATTGTTAAAAAACAGCAATACGATGGCAACAGTTAATTTTTTATACCGTTCAACAAAAGACAAAGCAAATTTGCAATTACGATTGCTTTACAGTTTCAATGGTAATAATTTTGTTTTTGGAGCAAATACAAAGTTTGAAACTACAAAAGACTATTGGAGCAAAGAGCATAAACAAAGGAAATTTAAAAAGACTAGTGATGTTATTGAATCTAATAAAATTCAAGATCTTAAAGCAAAACAAAACGAAGTTGATGCAGAACTTAATAAAATTGAAAATCACGTTTTAAATGCGTTCAACTTTGTAAGTCCTGATACTATCTCAAAAGAATGGTTACAAACTCAAATTGATCATTACTACAATCCACCACAAGAGGAAGAGCCACTACCAAAAGGATTATTAAAATACTTTGATTATTTTATTGAGTGCAAAAAGAATGAAATTACAGTAGGAACTTTAAAAAAGTACAATGTATCAAAGCACTTATTGGAGCGTTATGAATCGGATAAAAAAACAGTTATTCAAATAATTGATGTAAACGAAAAATTTAAACTAGATTTTGAAAAATACTGTTTAAAGCACAATTACGCACCAAATACAATTTCAAAGGACTTACGAACTTTAAAAACGGTTTGTAATCACGCCAAACATAACGGTATTACCACAAGCCATCAATTAGATACTATTAAAACGCCAAATTATAAAACTGAAAAAATATATTTAACTTTTGATGAACTTCAAAAGATAGAAGAAATTGATAAAAGGCGTTTAAATGATAACTATGATAATGCAAAAGATTGGTTAATTATTTCGTGTTATACGGGACAGAGAATTTCTGATTTTATGCGTTTCAAAAAAGAAATGATACGTTATGAAAAAAACAAACAAGGAGTTTTAAAACCATATATCGAATTTACACAAGTTAAGACTGATAAAATTATGACCGTTGCACTTCATCCAAAAGTTATTGAAATACTCGATAAAAGAAACGGTAATTTTCCAAAGGTAATTTCGGACCCTAAATATAATTTATTCATTAAGCAGGTTTGTAGAATTGCTGAAATTGACCAAAAAATAAAAGGTAGTAAGTTGAATGATTTGAATAAAGACGTAGAAGAAAAGAAAAGTAAAAAAGACGATGTGAAACAATATCGTAAAGAATCAGGAATGTTTCCTAAATGGGAATTAATAACCTCACATATTGGAAGACGTTCATTTGCTACTAATTTTTACGGTACGATACCTACAACTTATTTAATGAATGTAACAGGGCATAGCACCGAAGCAATGTTTTTAAATTATTTAGGGAAAAGCAATAAAGATTTGGCAATAGAAATAGCTAACTATTTTTAATTTGTAAAAATAAATGTTTTATTTTAGGTGCATACTTTACACCTTTTACATAATATAGCAAAAATATACAATTACAAATATTACAAGATTTTGTAAAATCATTGATTAATAAAAAGTGAAGTCAACTCAATAATTAAAAGATAGACAACAAAATGAATACAAAACACAAATATAATAGAGTGGCAATAAAAACAGTATCTAACAATAGATAATTAAATTAAATAAAAGCCTTTTAGTTTTATATTTATTTTTAATCTATGTAATTTACTTACATTTGAATTGCTTGATTTATGTGCTTTATTAGGTTGTCAGAAAGAAGCGCTTAAAAAGCCAAAACATTTTGGAACTAAAAACCAAAAAACCGATGCACCCTATTAATAAGTTGCGTTTTTCTTTTGAAAAAAGACCCATATAAAATGAGTTATAACCTGAAACGTAAACTTTAGAATTAATTTTTCAGAAGCTTGAATAAATTTCATTATGAAACAAGATAAAACAAAAGTTGATAATTTTGAACAAATAGACATTGACAATAGAGATAAAATTTGGACAAATAATGAACTTAATAACATTCTACAAAGCTATACAAAACCAAGAACAAATGATGCAGGTTTAGAATTAGAGCCACTAACAAGACTTGTCAATTTTTGTGAATATACGTCTTACATAACAGATGAAAAATTATTGAATGAAGCTATTAACTACATAAAAAAAGAAAGTTACTTAATAGATACTGATAAGAAATTTGAAGCATTAAAAAATCGATTTAACAAAGTATATTCAGATAGTGATTGGAAAATTATTAAAGCAATTTTTTATTCTTTAGAAGCTCGTTTTCAAATATTTATAGCTAATATCAATCCTAGTAATTATAACCAGCCTTTTTTTTATTTTGAAATAAAAGACAGGGTTATTTATCATAATCTAAATTTTGTAAAAGAAATTACATTAAGAAATTCTGATATAGATTTTAAAGAAAATATTAAAGCATTACCTATTGAAACGAGAAAGGAAATATATGACAAAAGGATTGAATCTCTTATAGATTTAGATTATAAACACGGAACAAATATTTCATCAAAAACAATTAAATACCTTAAAAAAAGTAAAAAAAGTTTAGATACTATTATCAAACCCACAATACAAGTATCTCAAAAAATTTCAGAAATCGAAAAAGATGAGGTTTTTAACGAAATGGTTTTTGATAAAGGACTATTTTATTATAGTGATATTCATAAAGTTAAAATTCAAAATGCTTACAAGAATCTTGAAAATGACTTTGAAACAAAGGAAGATTTTGTAAAGGCAGTCAATAGTTTGTTACACGCAAACGGATTACATTTTTATAGTAAATTAAGAACCATTACGAATGAATCTGAATTTATAAAATATATCCAAAGTCAATATGATTTGTACAATGAGTACACCCCGAACAATAGCTTAAATTGGCTGGATTTTACTAAAAAAGCCATTATGTATGGGTTTGGTATTTTACGGATTGAAAACGAGCATTTAAAGGCTTTGTTTATGAATTGGTATAATGACATTTTAAAAACAGTAATACCTGAACAACCTCAACAAGATAACGAGATAGATATTTACTTAAAATCATACAACGAAAGTCATTTTGATGAGGTAATGATTAAACGGAATGAAGACGGAACACCTAATAATATTTATTTAGGTAATAATTTTAATGAATGGCTTACGAATATAGATAGAAATCTTTTAGCTAATAAAAGTTATGATGCTGAAACACAAGACAAATTAAGTGCTTATAATAAATATTTGCTCTTTTTGGCACAAGATTTAATTGGGTTATACAAAGCAGTAAGTGGTTATGAAAAAACAAATAACCTAAGTTTTATTACATCTATACACATACAAGAAAATAAGGTTTTACAAAGTCTAAAATCAATTAAATTTTATGATGAAATAGTTAAACATTACTCAAGAAATAAGCAATTTCAAAAAGCAAATGATATTAAAGATTATTGTATTTCATTATTTGATAATTGTGTTTATAATCTCAATGATGTTTTAACTATTGATATTTATAAAAGTCCTTTGAAAACACATTTTGAAGATGTGAAAACTGATTTAAAAAACTCAATTAATTTTAAAGATTTAAAAATCTTAAAAGATTTAAGTGAAATTAAATTCGAAATACCTACACAAGATTATAAAAAATCTTCTTTGGTAAATAATGGAAACATTACTTTAAAAGGAATCTACCAGCCCATTGTTTTTACTTTAAAAGAATATGAATCAATTTATGAGAGCAGACTTTTGGAACATCTTAAAATTCATATTGATTACGATGTTAATCACTTTATTTTAGAAGATATAAGTCACTATAAATTTTACATTAGTCTTATTGAATTTATAGGTTGTGTTCCTGATGATATGATGAATGAAAAACACAAATTTGCTATAATTAATATTGCGGATTTTGATTATAATAATTTGTACTTTAAAGAGGGAGCAATAGATTCTTTTTTTCATCAAAGCGAAGAAAATGATAAAGGTTATGTGATAATAGAAGAAGCAAGACCCGATGTAATGAATGTGATTAATTTATTTAAAAACCTGACTTTTGACGAATTTATTTTTAAAGGACATAATTTAAAGAACTCATTCAGATTGATTATTAAATTTTTAAAGAAAAAAAGAAAAGAATTAAATGTAAATAAAATTAAAACACAAACAGATTTAAATGTACAAATTGAACAACCCGAAACCAATGAACCTGATGAAAGTTTACTGAATAATCAAGATATTAAAATCTTTAAAAGTGACATTGGTTTTACTTTATTTACAAAAATGTTTGAACTTTATAAAACAGAACGTACACACCTTGCAAATTTTAGTTTTCTATTTTTTGCTATGGAAAAGGATTTTCTAGTTTGTAGCCAAGCGGAGTTCGTTAGGTTTTTAGAATCCGAAATATACGATATAAGTATTGGTAAAATTGATAATAGGCATTTGGAGTGGCAAAAAAATAAAAAAGCAAAGCTTTACAACTCAATTAAAGAACCGTTACAAAAAAAGCACGAAAAAAGCACAATTTAAGCATATAAACGTGCCTGTAAAACATTGAAAATCAACCCAATTTTGCTAATTAAATTAAACGATTTAGCAAAATGACAAATTCAATCTTACTTCAAAATGTAAGTCCCGAACAGTTTACGGAACTTATAACAACAGTCTTCAAAAAAGAATTAGAAGACTTTAAAAAAGAGTTAATTACTCAATCTGAAAATGATGACCTACTAAGTAGGGAGCAACTTTTGGAACTACTACAAATTAACGCTTCAACTTTATGGCATTGGCAAAACAAAGGACGTATTACAGTCTATAAGTTTGCTAATAAATGCTACTATAAAAGAAGTGAAATAATGCAATCGTTAATTGCTTTAAAAAAATAGGCTATGAGTATAAATACAAATAGCCTAAACCCGAACGGAAACGGACAAGGCAAATATAACGAAAAATTAAATCAATTAAAACAGTATGTTAGTCAATCGAAATACATAGAACCACTTGAACAAATCAAAGTTTGCAGAAGTTTTGGCTTGCCTTATTTGAAAAATGTATTTAGAGACGAATATAGAAAACGTTTTTATACTTTTCTTTTTACCAATGTAACTACTTGTGCAGATGTCACAAAGCATACTTCAATACCTCAAAAATACCTTTGCGAATGTAAAGCTTATTATGAAAAAAAGAAGCTTTTAAAGGTAGTTGGTTTGAGTAATTGTCCAGTAACCAATTCAAGAAACGTACAGTTCTTGTCAACAAATCCAAACAATTGGAATGATGCTTTTTTACTACCTAAGTCGAACCAATTAAATTTATTTTAGGCTATGGACAAACAAAACGTAAAAGAGCTAATTACAAACGAAATTGTAAAGCTGGAAAATAGTATTGAGCCTATTCTTAAAACAACAGACGATATTTTAAACGAACTGATTAAAAGTATAGGAAAAATTAATTTTATGGTTTTGGCTTTTCCTGAGAGTGAAGAACTTCAAAGGAAATTTGCACAATTGAAAATTGAGATATTTGGCAATATTGAAAATAAAGTTGAACCAATTTACAGCGATAAAGAAAGTGTAGAGTACAAACGAGCTTTTAAAGATTGGCAAGATACAGGCAAAGAGCTAAACAAATGTAAATTGACTAAGAATCATTATTTAATTATTTGTATTGAGCAACTTTTAAAAATTGCTGAAGTAAACAAATGGGGTTTGTGTAAAAAAAACAACTTCATTTATTTATTTAATGGTTGCTATTGGACTGAAATAGACAAAGAACGCTTTCAATTCTTTTTAGGAAACGTAGCTTTACAAATGGGAGTTGAGAAATTCAAAGGTAAAATTCACACGTTCAAAGAAGATCTTTTCAAACAGTTTATGTCAGATGCTTATTTGCCAACGCCTAAACCTAAAAAGGATTGTGTTTTAATAAATTGTTTAAATGGTACTTACGAGATAACCGCCACAAATAGACGATTACGCAATTTTGATAGGAATGATTTTATAACGCACCAATTACCTTTTGAGTATGAACCTGAAGCGACTGCATCATTATTTCAGAAGTATTTAGATGAGGTTTTACCTGATAAAGACAAACAAAAAGTATTTGCTGAGTATTGTGGTTACATATTCATTAAACCAAGCGTTTTAAAACTTGAAAAGATGCTTATTCTTTTTGGAAGTGGTGCAAATGGTAAAAGTGTATTTTTTGAGATATTAAACGCCCTTTTAGGTACTGAAAACATCAGTAACTATTCATTACAAAGTCTAACGAATGATAACGGTTATTTTCGTGCTAAAATAGGTAATAAGCTGGTAAACTATGCAAGTGAGATAAATGGCAAGTTAGAAACAGATATTTTCAAACAAATGGCGTCAGGAGAACCAATTGAAGCACGTTTGCCCTATGGAGAGCCTTTTGTTTTGAATGAGTATGCGAAATTAATTTTCAATTGTAACGAACTACCAAAGGACGTAGAGCATACGAACGCTTATTTTAGACGGTTTATGATTATTAATTTTGATGTCACTATTCCTGAAGAGAGGCAAGATAAACAACTACCTATTAAAATAATAGATCACGAATTATCAGGGGTTTTCAATTGGATTTTGAAAGGTTTAGACAGAGTACTCGAGCAGAAAAATTTCAGTAAATGTGAAGCTATTGACAACGCTCGAATCGACTATGAAAGGCAAAGTGATAGCGTACAATTATTTATAAGTGAGAATGGATTTATTAAGGCAACAGACGATTATATTTTAATTTCTGATTTGTACCCACAGTATAAAAACTTTTGTATTGAGGACGGATATAAGCCCGTAGGAAAGTCAAATTTCATTAAACGACTAGGACATTATAAAATATTTGTAAAGCGTTTAAACGTGGGTAATGTAGTTTATTTAACTACTGCAAGTACTATTTTGTAATGGAAGCTTTTAAATATACATTGGACAAGGGAACTAAGAAGTTTCTTTGTCCTAATTGTGACAAGAAAACATTTGTTAAGTATGTGGATAATGAAACAAGTAGTTACTTAAATGATGAGTTTGGAAGATGCGACAGAGAACAAAATTGTAATTATCATAAAGCACCGCCAAAGGGCAAAAAAGGCTATTTAATAAAAGTCTTATCGTTAAGAGATATTTCAGACAAGGCTATTAGTTTAACAGATGAGTTTGGAATTATTACTATTGTTCCAAAATCACAGATATTGGAGCAAACAAAAAGTGATTGTTATATTTCGGAATGGTTTTTAAAAAACAGTATCATTCCTTATGTAACAAATGAGTTTAAATACTTCTATTCAAATATTTCAACTTTAGTAAATGAGTTAAAAGAAGCGGTTAAACCTCAACAAATAAAGTCAGGTTCACATTCTTTGGAATTATTAGATAAAATGTATAACGATAAACAAACAGATCATTTGTCTGAATATTTAAAGACGAGATTTTCAGAAGATGACGTTTTCAAAGCAACTCAAAATTATTTCATTACAGGTACAAATATTTGCTGGTTTTACTCAACTGTTTTTTGGCAAATTGATGACAAAGAAAAAATTCACGCTGGAAAAATAATGCAATACGATAGGTTTACAGGCAAAAGAGTAAAAGAGCCTTACAATCACATTAATTGGCTACATAAAGCGGTAAACGAGCCTGATTTTAGTTTAAATCAATGTTTGTTTGGCTTGCATCGAATTAATGAAGACTATAAAAAAACGATTGCAATTGTAGAAAGTGAAAAAACAGCCATCGTAATGAGTATTTTGTTACCTCACTATATTTGGCTTGCATCAGGGAGCAAAGGAAATTTTAAATTTGAGATGCTTAAACCTATCAAAAAAAGAAATATCGTTTCATTTCCTGATAAGGGAGAGTATAACAATTGGTTAAATAAATCTATTGAATTAAATGCAGTAGGATTTAAAATTTCAGTTAGTGACTTATTGGAACAAACCGAGTTTGAAAACGGTTATGATTTAGCAGATTATTATTTGGATTTTTAAACAAGCACGTTTGTTTACGGGAAACCGTAAGGTAAATAATATTCAATAAATTAGATTTGAAGATTGCTAATTTAACTTTTATGAATATGAAAAAAATAATATTTTTTGCGTCTATTGTATTATGCCTAAGTTCTTGTAAACAAAATCAGGTAGAACAAATTGAATTTGAAGAGATTGTTGTTGACACAAGTGTTGTAGGGGAAACTTACAAAGGGGAAAATTCAACTATTGATAGTGCAGTGATAAAAAAATTAAAGCCATTGTTTAGACAAAAAACAGATGAGTTTAGTGAAGATAAAACTACTTGGATTACACCAATTGAATCTGCTAAATATAGAAATATGAATGGTATTTATTGCTATTTTTCATCAAATAACTTAAGGTTTGTATTTCAATATCATGCTGATAGTTGGTTATTTATAAACAAATGTCAATTTTTAATAGATGGAGTAGCTTTTGAATATGTTCCGTCAAATTTAAAAAGAGATAATGATGAATCAGGAATTACGGAATGGTATGATGACCCTTTAGATGAAAACAACAAAAAAATATTAGTTGCTTTGTCAAATGCAAAAAGCGTTAAAGTAAAACTAATTGGTGATAATTATGTAGACTATATGATAATCTCTAAGAAGAAATTGGGATCGATTAAAAATACTTTAGATTATTATAAAGCTTTAGGTAATAATTTCTAAAAAAAACAACAACTTCATTCAAGAAAGGCGTTCCGTTATAGTTCGCTTTTTTTGTTTTTAAATATCACTAAAAGTGGGTATTGTAGATAGTTGTATAAAAATGTTTCTTTACTACTGCTTTGTAAAAAGTCCAGTAAGATAAACATTTTAGCTTTTATATTAAATCGTTGTAACTTATCAATCTATAAATTAAAGAAAATGAAAAAAATAATTAAAATTATTAATATCTCTTTGTTTTGCACAATATGTTTTTTTACTTCTTGCAAGGAAGTACATAAAATGAATATTGAAGCTGAATCTGAAGCAGAAGCCGAAATTAAGAGTGAAAAATTGGATGAAGAAATAAAAATGCTTGAATACCAACAATCAAAACTTCCAAAAAGTGAATCCGAAATTAAACAGGAAGAATCCGAAAAACAGCAAGAAGAGATGAACAATAATAAATCTTTTTCTTTTTCAAAAAATAAAGATATTGGGTTTGTGTATGTTGAAATAAAAAAAATAAAATTCAACTGTACAGATAAAGAATCAGAGGTTAATGCAAAATATAAACTGTACCTAAAAGCAAAAGAATTAAAAGGGGATGGTATAATTGACTATAAAATTAATTTCACACCTTTTTATTCTTCAGGTACGATAGTTAAGAAAAAATAATAACTAGACAAATATTAAAAATATTAAAGGCGTACCATAACGGTACGCTTTTTTTTGTGTTATTTTCAGACAGTTAATGTGGGATAACCTCAGTAAATAAAGGTATTTATGGCAAAAAAACACTATCTTTAAAGTTCATTATTCTTTAATAATTTAGGTTATTCTCTATGGGACGTTATGCTAATTATCCAACAACAGTTGAGGACTGTTTAACATTATCAATCAAAAAATTAAAAGAATGGAATTACTTAAATTTTTTGGGTACAAAATCGGGTACAATAACTTGGAGTAGGAACGGAGAGAAACATTCAAGTATTAGTATTTCAGTAACTAATAATAGTTTTGAAATGTATGCTACACTAGATTATAAATGTAATGGAGAACCTACCAAGTACAAAGTAGAAATTATTGGTAAACCATCAAACTTAGGCAAAGGAGAGGTTTTTTATTTTGTTTGTCCAATAACCAAAAAACATTGTCGGAAATTATATTTACATAGTGGATATTTTTACCATAGAGAAGCTTTTAAAAGTTTGATGTACTCAAAACAAATAGAAAGTAAAAAGAATAGGGATTTGTTTAAAATATTTGAAGCCAGCCAACTTTCAGATGAGATTTATGAAGAACGATATAAAAAGTATTTCAAAACTCACTATAAAGGAAAAGAAACAAAACGTTTCAAAAGATTAAATACTAAAATTCAAATTGCAGAAAGTTTCCCGCTGGGAACTCTTGAAAGTTTATTGATGAGTACATACTAAAATAGATTACAGTAGTATTCTAAAGTAGATTAGAATAGACTTTTGATTAATCAATATAATTCAAATTTAGTAGTGTAAGAAGTGTAAAATGTGAAGCTAAAAGAAAACCTTTTTTATTAAGGAAAACCAACAGAAAAGCACTTATAAACCTCAACAATACAGAAATCGTACAAATCACTAAATAAAAAATCCTTAAACTACTGATTAACAGTGCGTTTAAGGATTTAACTAGTGACCTTGACTGGATTCAAACCAGTAACCTCTTGAGCCGTAATCAAGTGCGCTATTCAGTTGCGCCACAAGGCCATTTGCAAGTGGTTTTAATAACCTGATTGCGGGTGCAAAGATAGGGATAAATGTGTATTGTGCAAGTGTAAATCAAAATAAAAATAAAAAAATATCAAGGCTATGAATTAGCTATTTGATATACAGTGATTTCCAAAATAAATAATTTTAATTAATTGTAAAATAAATTTTGTTTTGAAGCCTTAGCTCCTTTATAATACCTCAATAACATGAAAATACTACGGAAAAGTCAATCAGAGTGTACATATTGAATAAATCAAGTACCTAATCGAATAAGGAATACTTGCTTTTTTTTAATTCTATGGAATCCCATGGTTAAAGTAATTTGAATTATCCCAAAGCTCTTGTAGTTACATAATAGCGGAAACCGATGATTACCATCTGCCATTTTTTGGCTTTAGCCAAGTCTAAGCACTGTTTAGTGAAACTGGGTAAGATAAGTTTGTTGATTCGTGCTAGTATTTTAAACATATGTTTTTTTCAAAGATATAAAAAAAGTCGATCATGATAATGGCCGACTTTTTTGCTGTTTTAGTTCGAATTTAATTTTGATTGGTAGGCTTCCATCTTCTTTTCGTACACTTTCATCTCCTTTTCAAAAACTTCCATTTTGGCATTGAAAGGTTCCATTTTTTTATCAAACTCGGACATTTTTTTATCAAAAGCTGCAATTTCAGGTTCCATAGCCTTCATCTTAGTGCTATATGCTTCCATTTTTTTATCAAAGTCCGCCCACGCTTTTTTGTCGCCATTTATAGGATCTCCCAAAGGCGCTTTAGGAGCCGTTGGAAAGTTAGGCATTTTTGGTATTTTAAAGTTAAAAGTAGGCGGAGTAGGCGGGGTTGGAGGCTGTGGTATAGTTTGTCTGTTGTCTACGTAGTTTTTGGTTACAATATGAATTGAATTTTTACCACCTACACCATTTTTTTGTACATCAACTGCGCTTATCGTATTTGGACTTAAACTTTCAGCTTCCAGTGGACTTACTTTTTTTCCATTAACATAGTATTCGGGATTTTGGGGAGCTGAGTTTTTTTCTGATGTAGTGTAGACCGTTTTTACGGTATAAGTACCTCTGGTTCCCTTCAATCCATTCAGATTTGTAGGATCCGTTTTTTCTAAATCCAAATCTTCTGTTGGTTTGTTACTTTCAAAAATACTGGATGAGCTCGTTTCTTTATCCTTTGTAACAATGTAAATTGTAGATTTAGTACCATTTTTAGATACATTCATCGTTGCAATTGTAGCAGGATTAGTGCGATCCATATCTTCTTTACTTACTTTTTTTCCGTCAATAAAAATTTCAGTATTGGCGTCAATCCCTTTATTACTGGCAGTATTTACTATGATTGTTTTAATTTTTTTAGCACTGTCGTTTTGCTGTTGCGCTAAATCATTTGTGCTAGGTGGTTTATTTGTACTGATTTTAATGATTTTTTCTGTTACCTTTTCTTGTGCTACTACTTCAATTTGAAACAATAACACAAAGGCAATTAATCCTGGTACCACAGCAGCATACTTCCAAGAATTCCTTTTGTTTGATTGATTTTTGTTTAACATGACGATTCGTTTTTTGATTAATGATTGATAAAAATGATTGGTGATGGCAACACAATTCTCTTGTGTTGTTATTTTTAAAAGCGTGATTTGGTAGGCCTTTTTATCGGATGTTTTTTTAGAAGCTTCGCTGTCTGCAATAAATTCTAGATTTTGTAGGATTGCTTTTTTGTAAAGCCAAATGATAGGATTGAACCAAAACAATATGCAAAATAGGCGCGAAATCAATACGTCTACGGTGTGAAGTTGTTCACTGTGGACTTTTTCATGTTCTATTATACTTTCAAGTTCCGCTGGGCTGTATAAAGCCGAATTGTACACAATGGTATTAAAGAAAGAAAAAGGCGCGAGGTTTTCTTTGATGTCAATAAATTTAAAATCGGCTTGTTTATGGACTACTTTGCCTTTAAATACACTATTTAAACTATAAAATTCAAAACCAAATTTTGCTAATAATCCTATGATTCCTATATAATAAGCTGCGATTAAAGCCAAGTACAAGTATTCTTTTATATAATCTTTATCTACAGTCCTTGTTATAGGAATATTGGACCAGTCTATCGTACTCGGGCTTGGATCTACCCAAATTATTTTAGTAAAAACCAGTAATGGTAAAAATGCCGAGCTAACTAAGCCAACCAAAAGGAACCAACGATTGCTCGTAAAAAAAGTTTCTTTTCGCAACAAAAAATGATAGGCTAGAAAGAACAGCAAAAGTAATCCACTGGATTTGATCAGATAAACATAGAGTGTTTCCATAATTCAATTTTTTTAAAGAAAGCGCTTTTACAAATTATTTTTCTGTTTTTGGTTCTTCAATCATAGCTAAAATTTCGCGCAATTCTTTGGCCGAAATTTTCTCTTCTTTGGCAAAAAAAGACACCATATTTTTATAGGAACTATTGAAATAATTATCAATAGCAGTATTCATAAAACGTTTTCTATATTCTTCAATACTTACTATTGGGTAGTATTGATGCGTATTCCCAAAGGCGTTATGTGAAACATATTCCTTCTCCTCGAGGTTCCGCACAATGGTCGAAAGCGTATTGTAATGGGGTTGGTCTTCAGTAATTTCAGCCATGACTTCCTTTACAAAAGCTTTTTTTAACTTCCATAAAATGTGCATGATTTCTTCTTCTTTGTTCGTTAACTTTTGCATGATTTCTTTATTTGGATCAAACTTACAACTATATTTATAGTTTACAAACTATTTTTATAGTTATTTAACTATTATTATAGTTCTAAAGGTGTTTGTTTGTAAAAAGATCAAATTTTTATGCTTAAAAGAATACTTTAATAACGGAGAGTTCTAATGAAAATGAGTCCGCGTGAGGGATAGAAGCTTGCTACCAAAGTAGCGCGCATAGCCCGACAGCATTGCAGAAAGGGGCTAATGAACAGTATTGTTATATAGCCCCTTTTCGCAATGGGGTCACGCCAAAAGTAAAATTATTAGATTAATTTTGTTCCAGGCGAACTAGTTTTTGCAACCAGATACAACCGGCTAGCGAAAGGATTCCTAAAGTTCCCATTACAAACCAATTCGTCTGATAACCGAAGTGTGCAATGATTTCAAGTCCTGTTTTTGAACTCGCAATATGTGCCAAGCTGAAACTCATCGTGAATAATGCCATGTAGCGTCCTTCGTGACCTTTTGGTGCTCTGCTTAAAGCAAAAGAATTAGAGAATGGGAAGATGAACATTTCTCCAAAAGTGATAAAAAGTATGCTTACTATCAGCATCCCAGCCCATATATTGATCATTAAAACATAGAAACTAATGGACATAAGTAGCGTTCCCCATAGGATAATCTTGAGTTTATCAATGTTTTTTCGTTGGCTAATGCTGACAATAGGCATTTCCAGAAAGAAAATCAGTAGCCCGTTTAGAGATAATAGAAGTCCGCTTTGAAATTCACTAAGTCCAAATTGCTCATTGTGATACAGGGGTAAAGTGGTAAAAAGTTGGAAGAAAAGCATTGCCGTTATAAAGCATACAAATAGAAAAACCCAGAAAACTTTGTCTTTGAAAACTGAGGGTAGTATTTCGGTTTTACTATCTACAAGTTTTAAATCAGCCGGGACTTTGCGTTCTTTTACGAGTAAACTAAAGATTAAAATGGATACGATGCAAGAAGTTCCGTCTATCCAAAATAGTCCGCTATATCCTAAATTCATGATGATTAAACCTCCTAATGCGGGTCCGGCAGTGAATCCTAAGTTTACTGCTAAGCGTACTAAAGTCAATGCTCTGGTGCGATTTTCGGGTTTTGCATACGTACTCAAAGAGACAAACATGGCGGGGCGAAACATATCAGCAACGGTCATAATGAATAACATGGCAAAACACAATCCCCAAAATGTACGTACATATTGTACTGCAAATAATAATAATCCGCTGGTTAACAAACTGAAAACCATTATTTTATAGAAACCTATTTTATCGGATAATTTACCTCCAAGCCATGAGCCCAACATGGATCCAAAACCAAAAGCAACCATGATCCAGCCCACTTGTTCGTAGGTGAAATTCAAATCCTCTTTTAGGTATTTCGATAAAAACGGCAAAACCATCGTACCGGCACGATTGATAAAAGTGATAAGGGTTAGAATCCAAATCTCTCTTGAAAATCCTTTGTAATTATTTATGTAGCGGTTAAAAGCAGTTTTGAGCATGAGGTGAATTTCTGTACTGCAAATTTACAATGTTTTTTTAAGAGCTTCTTCCAGTCTCGTCTAAAAAGACGAGATTACACTATTTTCTTTTTTTCGAAAAAAAGGAAAAGGATTTTCACTGCTATTTGGGCTATACGTGTGTGCCATTGACTTTATTTATTTTTACACGAACCCTCGATGAGAAGCGAGTAAACACCAAGGCTACTTTGCTTTAAATTAACTTTGTTGCTTTACAACTTTTACGCTATTTTTGCATAAAATTATTCAAATGAGAATTAGTCTGCTTTTTGTTTTTTTGATACAATTGAATTTTGGCTTTGCCCAACAAAAATTTGACCGTGCTGCCGTATCCAAATTTCAGCAGCAAATCAATTCTGAATACGCTGATCCTGAGAAATCTCCTTTGATGGAAGAAGATTTGGCTACATTCAAAACCTTAGACTTTTATCCAGCAAATGAAAAATATTTTGTAACTGCTAAATTCGTTCGTACCAAAAAAGAAAAGCCTTTTGAGATGAAAACCACTGGCGAAAGAACGCCCCTGTATGTGAAATATGGAGAAGCTCATTTTACTTTGGAAGGAAAAAAGCTCAAACTGAATATTTATAGAAATATTGCGCTGTCTGAGAAGCAGGAATATAAAGATTATTTGTTTTTACCTTTTTCAGATTTGACTTGTGGTAAAGAAAGTTACATCGGCGGGAAATATATTGATTTTAAAATCCCAAAAGGAAAAACCATAGTCATTGATTTTAATACTTCATACAACCCTTATTGCGCCTACAATCACAAATATTCTTGTCCGATAGTACCGCTGGAGAATGATTTGGATGTCGAGATAAAAGCAGGTGTTAAAAAATTCCATGACTAATGAAATTCTTCAATTTACATACCCATAAATTTACGAATCAAGCTAATATTATAGAATTAGTAAATCAATATCCGCAGGAATTTGATGCTGCAATTGCGCATTATTCCATTGGGATTCATCCTTGGTATATTGTTGAAGATAGAGTGGAAGCTGATTTGGCCCTAATCGAAAGTAAATTACAAGAACCGAATTGTCTCGCTATTGGCGAATGCGGATTAGACAAAAGAATCCAAATTTCATTCGAATTGCAACAAATCGTTTTTGAAAAGCAATTGGTTTTGGCCGAAAAATACAATAAACCAGTGGTAATACACTGTGTGGCTGCTTTTCAGGAAGTAATTGAAACTCAGAAGAAAATGAATATTTCGGTTCCAATGATTGTCCACGGTTTTTCAATGAATAGCCAAATAGCCAAACAACTATTAGATAATGGATTTTATCTTTCCTTTGGAAAGTATTTATTGCGCTCCCGAAGTCTTGGGACAGAATTAGAAGCGGTTTTTAAAAGTATTCCAAATAATCGTTTTTTCTTAGAAACAGATACTGTAGAAGAAACGATAAGTGAAGTATATGAATTAGCCGCAAATTATAAGAATATCACAGTTGCTGAATTGCAAACAGAAATAAATAAAAACGTCGTAGACGTTTTTAAAATTGAATAATGAAGTTTTAGAACTTTAAACTTTAAACAAAAAAAGATGGCAGAATGGACAGAGCGCGCAGAGCTTTTATTTAAAAAAGAAGGCTTAGGAAAATTACAAAAAGCCAATGTATTGGTTGTGGGGTTGGGAGGTGTAGGATCTTTTGCAGCTGAGTTTTTGGCTAGAGCAGGAGTGGGAACAATGACAATCGTAGATGGAGATGTAGTAGACATTACAAATATTAACAGACAATTACCAGCTTTACATTCTACTGTGGGACAACCCAAAATTACTGTTGTTGGAGACCGTTTAATGGATATTAATCCTGAATTGAAACTAACGAGAATCGAGGAATTTCTTTCGCCAGAGCGTGCGTTTGAGGTTGTGACTGAAGAATTTGATTATATTTTAGATTGTATTGACAGTGTGACGCCTAAACTAAATTTGATCATTGCAGCCAAAAGAAAAAGAGTGAAAATTATTTCGAGTATGGGTGCCGGTGGAAAAATGGAAGCAGCAAAAGTAAAGGTAGCCGATATCAGTACGACCGTGAATTGCTTTTTAGCAAAAACTATTCGAAGACGATTAAAAGAAGTGAAAATAGATAAATTAAAGGTGATTTACAGCTCTGAAATTCAAGATGACGCCAGTTTAAAAATGACAGATGGTTCTAATTATAAAAGATCTTTTTACGGAACAAACAGTTATATGCCTGGACTTTTCGGTTTGTATGCCGCAGAGACTGTGATTCGCTATTTGCTTAAAAGAGAGTGACTAGAGAGCAGTTTTAAGTGATCAGTGATCAGTTTTGAGTGATTAGTGTTCAAGTTTTATTGATCAGTTTCTAAAAATCTAAACTCTATATTCTATTCTCGATTATCTAAATTTTCTTTTCTCTATATTCTAATCTCTAATTTCTAATTTCTAACAAAAACAAATGATACAAACAGTAATTTTCGACATGGATGGTGTAATAGTCGATACAGAACCCGTACACCGTTATGCTTATTTTCAGCATTTTGACGAATTGAATATTAAAGTAAGTGATGAACTTTTTACTTCTTTTACGGGAAGTTCAACACGAAACGTTTTTCAGAATTTGAAATTGATGTTTAATATTGATCAAGAAGTAGAAGATTTAATTCAGAGAAAGAGAACTATTTTTAATGACGCTTTTGATAGTAAAGCAGATTTAGAATTGTTAGACGGAGTAGAAAAGTTAATCAAAGAGTTTCACGAAAAAGGAATGCAGTTAATTTTAGCTTCTTCCGCTTCAAAGGTTACGATTGAACGGGTTTTTGGGCGTTTTAAGTTGCACGACTATTTCACACATATCGTGAGTGGCGAGGATTTTCCAAGATCGAAACCTGATCCGGCAATATTTGTGCATGCGGCATCGTTATCAATTGCTCCTAAATCAAATTGTATCATAATTGAAGACAGCACAAACGGTGTTAAAGCGGCGAAAGCTGCAGGGATTTATTGTGTAGGTTATAATAGCATTCATTCGAAATCACAGGACTTAACTGAAGCAGACGTGATCATCAACCATTTTGACGAATTGAATTTTGAAAAAGTAGCTCAATTCTAAATTTGAGTTTATTAAATAATTAACATTTAGGAGCATTGTAATTTGTAAATTTGAAAAAAATAAAAAAAAAAACAAGATGAAGAACTTTCTTATTTTAGTAGCAATTATTATTGCAAATTTCACCATTGAAGCTCAGGTAAGAACACCAGAGTCAAGCCCGAAGACGACCATAAATCAGGTTGTAGGTCTTACAGATGTGGAGATTGTGTATTCTCGCCCTTCGGCAAGAGGAAGAGCGGTTTTTGGTAATTTAGTTCCTTTTGGGAAACTTTGGAGAACTGGAGCGAACCAAAATACGATAATTTCTTTTAGTGATGATGTGGTTATTGGTGGTAAAACCTTGGCAAAAGGAAAGTACTCTTTATATACCGTTCCAAATATTCAAAGCTGGGAAGTAATTTTCTACAAAACAACTGATAATTGGGGAACACCAGCGGATTTTAAAGAAGAAAATGTAGCCTTAAGAACGACTGTAAAAGAAGAAGCTTTGTCTAAGCCGGTAGAAACACTTACCATTGGAATTAGCCGTATCGATACTGATTTTGCATATTTAGAAATCTATTGGGAGAATTCATATGCTGCTTTAAAATTTGAAGTACCTACTAAAAAAATGGCAATTGAAAGTATCAATAAAACAATGGCGGGTCCATCTACTGGAGATTACTTTGCTTCAGCTCAATATTATTACTTAGCTAATCTAGATGTAAATAAAGCAAAAACATATATCGATAAGGCACTTGAAGCTACTGAGAACAAACCTTTCTATTATTTGAGGTTGAAGTCTTTGATTGAAGCGAAACAAGGAGATAAAAAAGCGGCTATTGAAACAGCTAAGTTATCACTTGCTGCTTCTGAAGCTGCAGGAAATCAAGATTATGTAAAAATGAATAAGGACAGTATTTCTGAGTGGAGTAAATAAAAAGTTTCTCCTTTATTATAATAAATCCCGTCTCGACAATTAAAGTCAGACGGGATTTTTCTTTGGTATAAAATCAGTCTTATAGTTATCGCTTTAGACCTTGTAGATATTTTAGAAACGTCACTAGCTAAAAAAAAAAGTATTAATTCTATTAATACAAAAACGCTCCCAATCGTTATCAGGAGCGTTTTTGTATTAGCAATTCTAGTATAATATTAAGCTTTTTCTTTTCTAAATACAGTCGACTGCAATAACGAAGAGAGCACAATGGTAAGCATCGCACCTATGAAGTTTAGCCATAAATAACCTAGCTTTTCTTCGCCACTTGGATAAATGTAAATCGCATAATAGTATATTATGAAAATCGTAATTTGACTGATTAATGCACTATAAAAGATAGCCCTAGCTTTTACGAATTTGATATAAAACCCTACTAAGAAAATCCCAAGTACCGTTCCGTAGAAAATGGAGCCAATAATATTTACCAACTGGATTAAATTTTCGAATAAGGTACCAATACAGGCAAATAAGATGGCGATAATTCCCCAAAATAACGTGAAGAACTTAGTTGCATTTAGATAATGCCGATCTGATTTTTCTACTTTTAAATTACGTTTGTAAATATCAATAGCGGTCGTAGAAGCCAATGCATTTAGGCCAGATGCCGTCGAGGACATGGCTGCCGACATGATTACCGCCAATAGAAGTCCGATGAGTCCTTTAGGCAGGTAATTTAAGATAAAGTGGAAAAACACATAGTCTTTATCATTTGTTTCACTGCTACTATCAGCTTTTAAGATAATTTCCTTAGCATGATCTCGTAGCTCTTTTTCTTTTGTAGATAATGCAACTAATTCCTTTCGTAGAATTGGATTATCATAATCTTGATTAAGCTGATCTATATAGAGTAAGTTTATCACTTTTTTATCTTCTGAAAGCGCCTCTAGTTTCTTCTCTAAAGCCTGATATTCATCTTTATATTGTGATTTATCAACGTTAACTTTATTATTTGGATTGAAATTTAAAGGTACTGGGTTGAATTGGAAAAAAACAAAAACCATAACTCCAGTTAATAGAATAAAGAACTGCATAGGCACTTTTAAAAGGCCATTCATAATTAATCCCATTTGACTCTCACGAACAGATTTTCCAGATAAATAACGTCCCACCTGCGATTGATCTGTCCCAAAGTAGGCTAATGCCAAGAAAAAACCACCTGTGATTCCGCTCCAAAAAGTATATTTATCTTCTGGATCTGTAGAAAAACTAACGATATTCATTTTATCATTTGCACCAGCGATATGCAAGGCATTACTGAAAGTCATTTCATTTGGTAAGAAATGTAAAATCAGAAAAAAGGTAATAAACATCCCCGACATGATCACGAACATTTGTTGCTTTTGGGTAACATTCACTGCTTTCGTACCACCAGAAAAGGTATAGACAATCACCAGCACACCAATAACAATGTTCATATACGTAAGATTCCATCCCAGAATAGCTGATAGTATAATTGCTGGCGCATAAATGGTCAGTCCAGTTCCTAATCCACGTTGAAATAGAAAAAGTATCGCCGCAAGCGAACGCGTTTTTAAATCAAATCGTTTCTCGAGGTATTCATAAGCGGTGTAAACCTTGTATTTGTGATATATTGGAATAAAAGTTAAACAAATAACAATCATAGCAATAGGCAATCCAAAATAAAATTGCAAAAATCCCATTCCATCGTGATAAGCCTGGCCCGGAGTAGATAGAAAGGTGATGGCGCTGGCCTGGGTTGCCATTACAGAAAGCCCAACAGTGTACCAAGGGGTTTCGTTACCACCTAGAATAAAGTCCTCAACGTTTTTACTTCCTTTTGTTTTCCAAGCACCGTAAATTACAATAAAAAGTAAGGTTCCTATAAGAACAATCCAATCGAATAACTGCATAGTTTAAGAGTATAATTTCATTATTAGATAAAAAGCTAGGATATAAATAGCATTAGCTACCAGTACCATTGTGTAATCCCTTTTCCAAAGTTTTGTTTTTTTGGGTTCCATGTTTGATTCTTTAAGGTTTTAAGGTTTGTGAAGGAACTGTTAGTTGTGCTTTCAACGAAATCATATTCGACAATAGACGGTAAGCTCCCGGAACTCCCTCGGGCAATTCCCTAAAGAAACTTAAACCGGTATAAATGTAATATCCTTTTCCGTAAGGGGCAACTAGTAAGGCTCCGTTTTTAGGCGTTTCTCCTGTATCATTTGATGATAAAATGGGAGTGAAGACTTTGTCATATTCGCTTGGATAATATAAGCCTTGCTCTTGAGTCCAACCTTGAAAATCAGCAGCGGTGATTTTATTCGGGTAATTTAAAACCGCATGGTTTGGGGCTAAGAAGCGCACTTCAGCATTTTCTTCGGTTACCCTATCACGAGAAATTTTCAATGGATAAGGCGAAATATTATCAGGAACTGACTCGTCCGCTGTATTGTACTGGACAATCATTGTTTTTCCAGATTTAACAAAATCAAAAAGTATATTTTGCTTATGTTCTAATGAAGGAAGGACATTGTAAGCACGAATTCCAGTCATAATTACATCAAAAGATTCTAATTTTTCAGGAGTGATTTCTTCAGGAGTAATCAAAGTTACTTTATACCCCATCTGAGTAAGACCTTCAGGGACTTGGTCTCCAGCACCCATTATATAACCAATTTTTTGATTGTTTATCTTAAGGTCTAACTTGATGAATTTGGCTTCAGCAGTTTTTAATATTTGCTGTTTTGTGATATGATCGTACTCTATTATTTGTTGTTCTTTTTCATATCTTTTATTATCGATAATGACGATACTTTTAGCAACAACTTCAGAAGGCTTTGCTGGTGGCGTTACGTTAAAGTAAAAAACTTGCTCCATTCCTGCTTTTTCAAATTGAAATGGAATAGATTGAGGTGAAACAGACCAATTTGTAGGTAATTCTAACTGTAAATTCCCTTTAATGTTATCTTTTCCTGCTTTCACTTTTACAGCGATTGGTTTTTTCTTACCATCATTAAAAAAGGAAGCCTGATCTAAGATACTTGAAGTAACCTGGGGAACAATGTCAAGATAATTATACATTTCTCCCTTTACTTTATCATTGTATTTATAAACAACAGCGCGCTCAAATGGCAGTATTATGTCATCTATTCGAATATTAAAAATAACTTTTGCTTCTCGAATAATATCTGGAAGCCCAATGTTTTTTTGATCAGCAACAGTGTACATACCAACAGTTCCTTTGTCTTTAAGCCAATATGGTTGTGTGTACTCTATTGTTATTGGTAATTGCAAGTCGAGTTTTATGTTCTTTAGAATATTGTTGTCTAAGGGCGTATTTAATATTGTGTTTTTTTGTTCAGGTAAGCTAGTTACACTTTCTAATCGCATAGCAGTGGCACATCTATTTATAGCCTCAAGTTTTAACTGCAAACTGCTACCAGGAATCGCTTCCTGCGTTGCGGAAACAGCTTCAAGATACAAACCAGAGCAAGCAGCAATTATATTTTTTATTTCTTCTAATTTTAAGGCTTTCCATTGATTTTCGTCCATGGACTGAATCATTTTGTACGCTTTTATGAGATCAGAGATACTTGCTGATGGGTTCGAAAAATCGTATTGCAAAGCAATTTTGCTCAGCAACTCGCCAACAGCTCTTCCAGCTGGAATTCGATTCCAACTGGTATCAATTCCTTCAAAAATATCAGTGGTGTTTTTTAACTTTTCACCATTAATTAGTTCTAAATATTCTGATTCTTCACCGCGGACTCCTGTAGCCCCAAATCCTTGTGATTGATGGCTACTTCTGCTTAGGGCTGCAATTTCTTGGTTTGATTTCCCTGTGTTAGCATAATAGACACCAGTTGCAAGAGTTGTTAATCTTGATTTATCCGCAGCATCAAATTTTGCTTGGCTTCCATAAAACCACCACGAAGTATTAAAAAATTGGCGTTTTGGTTTCCATGTTTGAACTAGTTTTAACTGTTCTGGAAAAACAGAGGCGTCATTTGTTAAATCAAAACTTTCGACACTAAGTAAAGCGGAGGCGGTATGATGTCCGTGAGTTGTGCCTGCGGTTCGATGGTCAAAGCGGTTGATAATTACATCTGGTTGAAATTTTCTAATTGCCCAAATTACATCAGCTAAAACTTGTTTTTTATCCCAGATTTGAAGTGTTTCATCAGGAGTTTTTGAAAAACCAAAATCATTAGCACGGGAAAAGAATTGTTCGCCGCCATCAATTTTACGAGCTTCAATAAGCTCTTGGGTTCTTATTACGCCCAGTAACTCTCTTAATTGCTGACCTATTAGATTTTGACCTCCATCACCACGCGTTAATGACAAATAACCCGTTCTTGCTTTTTTTTCATTAGACAAATAAGAAATTAGGCGTGTATTTTCGTCATCAGGATGTGCAGCTATGTAGAGTACAGATCCTAAGAAATTTAATTTCTGAATCTGGTTGAAAATTTCAACAGAATTAGGTTTTTGAGGCTTTTGCGCTGATACTATTTGGAAAGAAAAAACTAGAATTAGTAGGAATAGAAATTTGTTGTTTGGCATTTTTATAAAATTTAATTCGCAAATAGCTCAAATGTAGTAATAATATATTTTTAAATAATATCGATTTAATAAATCTTTAGCATAAGTAGAAATCAAAAAAAAACGGCAACATCATATGATGTTGCCGTTTTTTAAATTAGTACGATTACAGTTAGTCTCTATCACGACCATTTCTTTCATTTTTTTTATGTTTATCATTAGAATACTTTTTATCGTTTGAATTTCTATGATTGTCAGAATATCTTCGATTAGGTGAGTATCTTTCTTTATTATAGTTTTTCCTATCATTTGAGTACCTGTGACCATCATCTCTATGATTGTTGTAGCGATGAGCTATAGTGCTTTGGTGTTGACCTCTGTACCCTTTGTGGTATTTTGTTCTGTGTGACTTATAATGCGTGTAGGGAGTACGACCATGGTAATCATTTAATACCACTTTATAACCACTATATAAATCGTAGTTTCTATATTGTCTAGGTAAATATCGAGATCTTACCCATTGATTTCTTCCAAAATATATAAATTGTGAAGCTCTAATATCGTAGTAGGCTTGTATGTCTGGCAAATAATAGTATTCTACTTGAGAATAACCTCTAGGACCCCAGTTTGGTGCAGTTCCTATATTTAGATTTACAGATACCTGTGCTTCCATTGAAGTTGATACTAGTAAAATTATTCCAGCGGCTAATAGTTTAAGTGTTTTCATCTTGTATTTTTTTTGTAATTGTATAAATATTGTAGAGGCTAGCACAATACTATTTGGCTAAAACCAAGAACTGTGCCAAGATAATTTTATTAACCTATATTAGATGTTAATGAATATTAAAAAAAAAGAGAAACATAGCGGGTGTTTCTCTTTTTTTATATACTGAAGCAGAATTAATGCTTTCCGTTTCCATGACCTTTATTGCCATTGTCTTTATTTCCTTTTGCGTGACCATTATCTTTATGACCTTTGTTGCTGTAATTTTTAGAGCTACTGTTTTTATTGCCAATTGTTTTTTGATATTTCCCTTTATATCCTTTGTGATATTTTACTTTGTGGCTTTTATAATGAGTGTAAGGAGTTCTACCGTGGTAATCGTTTAATACTACTTTATAACCGCTATATAAATCGTAGTTTCTATATTGTGTTGGTAAATATCGAGATCGAACCCATTTACCGTTTCCAAAATAAATAAATTGGGACGATCTAATGTCGTAATAGGATTGAACATCAGGTAAGAAATAATATTCTGTTTCGGCATATCCTGAAGGTCCCCAAGCAGGAGGGCTACCTATATTAACATTGACCGAAACTTGTGCGCTTGCTGAGCCTGCTATAAGTAGAACGACTCCTAGAGCAAATAATTTTAAATTTTTCATTTTCATTTTATTTAATTGATATTCGATTTGTGGTATTTTTATAGAATAGCTTTAGCCAACAATTGTGCCAAAAGAACGCTATTCACATTTATTATATATATCAAAAAAAAAAGAAACGTAGGATACGCTTCTTTCTTTATTTTAACCTGATACTAATTTGTTACAATAATAAAATCAATAAAAGAATAATGATAATAATTGCGCCAACAGAAAAGTACACACCGTTTCCAGATGCTTTTAATTCTTTTTTAATTTCACGAACTTCTTTACGTAGTTCTTTTTTCTCTGAAGATTCCAGTGAAGATTTATCCATTGCTTTGATTTCTTCTAAGCGATTAAGCATCGTTTGTACTTCAGCAGGAACTTCTTTCGGGGTTGGGTTTTTTTCTGCACCAATCATTGTAGTTGGAACAGCACATAATGATAATACCATTATCATTAAATAGAAACTTAGTTTTTTCATTTTTATTTGGTTTTAATTTAACACGATTATAAGTATAAAGATAACGAGATTTTAGCAATCAGAGTTGTATAATTAGGCGATATTTTTATAAAATTCACACTTTTAATAAAATATAAGTTGTTGTTATCCAGTGTATAAACAGGTTGTTCGCTGTTTAATCGGTCGAACTTATTTATATATCACTGGTCGGGGCTTGGCTAATTCATAAGTTTGTAGGCCAATATCGGAGGTTTCAAATGCATTCGTACTAAAAATATTATTTCCCTGAGAAGGAATTGTAGGATAATAAGAAAGGGATAGTTGGAATGACTTAAAGACTAAATAATCATTATTTATAATTACTCCAATTCCAATTTTAGAGTAAAACTTACTTGAATTTACTCCGTTGACTTTATTTTCGAGTAAGGCTATTGAGTAGTTAAAATAGGGATTTAGTCTAAAACCCCAAATATCTTTGGGTGCATAACCTTGAGTTTGAACAGTCAGTAACATTTTACGAGTTCCATAAACTGCACTGTTGAATCCTTGAATTCCATAATTTTCATTAATGGTCAATCGATCACCATTTGAATTTTGACGATGAGTTCCAATGACTACTTGGGGCTTGATAAACTGTCTTAATTTCCAATTTCCCAGCTGCATTAAGTTCGTAAAATAATTTGCTTGAAAGGAAATCGCGGCTTGCTCCGTTTTTGAGTTATTAAAGAAAGTACCAACCTCAAAATTAGTACTTAAAAATCCCCATTTATGATAATTTCCAAAAGACAGTTGCGCTCCTAAATAAGGCCTCCATTGAGAATTTTTATTTTGATACCCGAAAGTTAGGCCGTAAATAGTTCCCACGGGAACATCTTCAATCTCTCCGTTTCTAAAAATGTATTTATCTTGTATAAATTGTCGCGTATTTATACCAATTCCCGATAAAATAAATTGTTCTCTAGAATAGAAATTGATGGGGTCATATTCAAGACTTGGAGTTTCTAGATAATTGATATCTAAAAATCGTCCAGAAAAGATTAGATTCGTGGTTCGGTCATTATCAGTATTTCCTTTAAAAATATGAAATGCTTTTCCAGCCCAAAAATCATATGAACTAAATTTAAAATTTTGTTCTTGATAAGTTAGATCAAGACCTTGCAAGGTGTCTTTTCGAAATTGCTGATCTAGCGATATACCGCCTGCCCATTTTGCCAAAGGAGAATAGAAAGGACGTTCTATCGCAATACCTTTTGCATAATAGTTGTCTAAATCATTTTGATATTTAAATACAGTTTTAACGAAACTATTTCGAATATTCGGAACAGTGTAAGCTAAATTGTTAGCATTTTCTCCATCGCTGGTTCGATGTGTGATTCTATAATCTAATTGATGACCAAGACCAAAAAAATTCCTTTCATTCAAGCCCAATGACGTTCTTGTGCCAGAAATTGAAAATTTTGGAATAGTACTCCAAGAGTCTAATACACGAATAAAAACATCTACAGAATCCGATTTTGCTGCAGGAGGTGTGACTCCAATTACTACTCTACTAACAAACTTTTGGGATCTAATAATACGTTCCGATTCTGATATTAATAAATCATTATAGGGAGTGTTTTTTTTGAAAAGTAATAGATTTGTTATGGCTAGGTTTTTAGATTTTAAGTGCAATCTATTTCCAGTTCTTTCGGCCCAATTTTTTGGATTTGCAAGAGTGTCAGTGACTGAATACCCAAAAGGATCTAATGTTATTATAGTAATGTTTCGAATAATTTTACCTTCGATAGCTGCAGTCTTTTGTCTTTTAACTTCTTGTATTTTTCTTTTCGGACTTATAGATTTGAAAATAGCTTTGTGTAAAAACTTAGTGATTTTATTTTTTTTAGAATATTCTTGAATGTTTTTATATACGTCAATACTGTCTTTCTCCGTTTTTTTTATTTGCGAAAAAGAAAGCTGATAGCAGAAAAGCATCAACAGCAAGAGTCCTATTTTTTGTTGTAAATACATTTAAAAATATTTGAAATCAAGAATAATAAAAACAGTTTTTCAAGTTTACTGCAGTAGTGTTTTGAAGTTTTATGCCAATTTGAATTTGTCAAAAAAACGGTGATTAAGCTTTAGTTTGAATTAGACTCCCTAAAAGGTGTAGCAACAATATCATCAGTTTTTACTGTTTCAGTCATTGTAATTTCGACCTGACCTGCGGTAGAATAATTTTTGGGTGTTAATGGTTGTTTTTTTTTCCAAATAAAACCTTTGGGTAGATGATCGCCCATTAAATACCCCCAAGGTTCTAAAGTATCAATCCTATCAAAAATTATTTTAAGGATGGCTAGTAACGGTATGGCTAAGAACATTCCAGATAACCCAGCGATTCCACCGCCTATTATAATTCCGATAATAGAAACAAAAGCGTTGATCTGAACTTTTGTATTTATTATTAGGGGGACAAGGATATTATTATCAATTATCTGAACTACTACATTTACTCCTATAACCCCCAGAATCATCGATAGTTCAGGGGTTCCAGTTAAGGACGATAGAATTGTCAAAACTCCGGCAATTAAAATCCCGATATACGGAATTAGATTAAGAATTCCTGTTAAGATTCCTAATAATATATAGTATGGGGCATCTATTAAATAGAGTCCAATACTTGTTAGAACAGAAACGATAATCATCTCTATAATTAAGCCAGAAATATAACTATTTATAGATCCTTTTATTTGAGTTAATATTTCTCGCAATTTTGGGTGATGCTCTTTTTTAAATAACTTGGCTAAGAACACAATGAAGTGGGTTCTATATAAAAGTATTAGAAAGGTGTAAATGGGAATTAAAGTTAAGTCTAATAGTGCGTTAGTAACGGACATTAAGGTAGTTCCAATAGTTTCTTTTCCCTTTTTTACAGAATCCTGGGTTACGTCTTCTAAGTATTTTCTCTGTTCCCAGATGCTTACATTAAATTGGGTTCTTATATATCTTTGGATATCTGTAATAAATAAATCAACATTTTTCTTAATATCAGAAAATTCGTTTGCGATATCACCTATTTGGTACGATATAAACGCCAGTATTGCAACGACTAAGGAAACAAAAAACAATACGGTTATGGAAACTGAAAGTACATGTGGGAAGCGTAATTTATTAGTTAAAAAATGAACCATAGGTAACAATAAAACAGCAAACAGAAAAGCTAGTAGTACGGGAGCTAAAACATCTTTGCCCATGTATATAATATACGTGATGGCAATCATACTTACTAATGTGAAAGTAAGTCTAATATAAAAGGGAAGTTTTATTACGGTATTCATACTATTTAATAATTATAGATACTACAGTTGCTTTGGCAATTGGCTACAGACAAATTTGGTGTTTTATTAATAGTGATGCGTTATATGTTTTTTATTTTTTGTTATATAATTGCTACCTGAAAACTATAAATTTAGAATATATATAAAGGAAAATTCAACTTTTTATGAATTAAACTAATCGACATACTCTTTATCGTCAAAATGATGTTTCATGATTGAGATGCCTTTCTGGAAAAGTAAGTTGTTTGGGTAGATAATTCTTTCTCCTTCTTTGGTTTTTAGAGATACATGGAAAGCGGCAATATCTTCAATTTCGGCTATTATTGGAAAATCTTTATCATGAATTTGGATTACATCTCCAATTTTAAATGGAAACGAAAAGAATAAAATAATACCCGAAGTAATATTACTTAATATAGACCATTGCGCAAACATGGCAACACCTACAACCGTTGTGACAGAGGAAATAGCGATAATAATATCCTTTGGTTGAACTCCCCAAATCAATATTAAAGCGATTACGGCTAAAATATTGATTAAAAGATGTAGGTATTTTACAACTAAATTTGTTCGATGTTCGACAATATGAGTTGACTTTGCAAATCGGCGTACTAGGCTTGATGTGATTAATCGCAACGCAAAAACTAGTAAAAGTAGGATCCCGGTTGCAATTAGCTCTTTTGTATATTCATTGATAAGGGACATATTTTTCTGTTTTAAGGTAAATTACTCAGATATTCGTACACCTTGTCAACAGGTATTCCCATTACATTAGCATAAGAACCTTCAATTTTTGAAACACCAATAAAGCCAATCCATTCCTGAATGCCATAAGCTCCTGCTTTATCAAAAGGCTTGTAGTTGTCAATATAGTAACTAATAGCCTCATCACTGAGTTCGTTGAAAGAAACTTTTGTTACTTCATGTAGCAAATGGGTTTTAGAATTAGTTTTAAAGCAAACAGAGGTGATTACTTCGTGTGTAGCATTTGATAGTGATTTTAAAATAGCAAACGCGTCCTGTTTATCCGTTGGTTTACCTAATGCTTTATTATTATGCCAAACAATGGTATCACTAGTTATAAGAATTTCATTTTCCTGCAAGCCACCTTCAAAAGCACCGGCTTTCAGTTCAGCCAAAAAATTTGTTATTTCTTCTCTTTTTAAATTTGGCGGATATATTTCTTCAACTTCTTTTAATCGAATTTCGAAATCTAATTCTAAATCTTTAAAAAATTGTTGTCTTCTAGGTGATCCAGATGCTAGTATCAGCTTGTATTGTTTCAATTTATCTCTAAGCATTGTATTTTATATTTAAGGTAATAATTAGTATGGATACAATTCCGAAAAACAAAATCCATTTCAGTAGGGTACTCAAGATGCGAAATTCTTCTTTTGATTTTGCTGTCCAAATTTTTATGGTAAAAAGTAGGAGCGGAGCCAAAACAAAAAGATAGGTGTAAAGGGTAGCAATAAGTAAATCATTGGCTATAAAATAGTTGTTAGTGTAAACAAAGAGCGTAATTATTGACAGAATTCCTAATGCGAAAACTAATTTTGCAGTTTTTTCGACGCCTAAAACTATAGCAAGAGTTTTCATGCCTTGGTTCGTATCTCCGCTAATGTCCTCTAAATCTTTAACTATCTCGCGAATAAAATTAATAATAAAAGCAAAAACGGCATAATCTAAAAGCACAGAAAACAGATTAGCCATTAAAGCTTGGTTTCTAGCGTCAACTACAGGATACAAATCGAAAATACCGATGATTACCACGCTTAAAGAAAGCAAAAGCGCGACAATTACATTGCCCAATATCATTATTTGCTTTAAACTCGTTGCATAGATATAAAGGCTAGCAGCGATCAAAATAAAAATAGCAGCAAAAGAAGGTTTTACAATTACATTAGATAAATAAAAACCTATGGCGACTCCGCTTATATTTAGAGCTGCATAAATGTTATAAGCGCTGGCTTCAGAAATATGTTTACCAATAATTACATCCTCAGGTTTATTTTCTAAATCTGTATCTTGATCAAAAATATTATTAATAACATAACCAGCTGCCGCGATTAAAACGGTGCTAAGTACTAATAATCCGTATTGCCAATCGCTTAACGCCAAAGGAATATTTTGCAATTCCAAAAATCCGTATCTAAAAATGAACTGCATAAAAGCAAGCAGCAATAGGTTTTTATATCGAATGAGTTTTAGGTATTTCATTTATTCAGTATTCAGTGATCGGCATTCGGTATTCAGTTTTGTGTACTTCCCTAATTTTACATATGCTTTTCCAGCATCTGAATCTCAAAAGAAACTAATCCAGTTTCCCATCAAAATAGGACATCCATTTTCCTTGTACCTTCATTACTTGTTCGATCACGTCACGTGCAGCACCTTTTCCACCATTTACATGGGAAATATAGGCTGAAATCCCCTTTATTTCTGGGCTAGCGTCCTGTGGACAAGTTGGCAAACCTACTAATTTCATCACATGATAATCAGGAATATCATCGCCCATATATAAAACTTGCTCTGGATTGATATTATACAACTCGGTGTATTCCTTAAAAGTTTCTACCTTCTCTGGTGTTCCCAAATGAATATCAGTTATTCCAAGGTTTCTCAAGCGTACACGAACTCCTTCATTACTTCCACCCGAAATAACGCATACATTGTAGCCGCTTTCTACAGCCGCTTTCATAGCATAGCCATCGCGAATATTCATTGTTCTAAGAATTTCTCCATCTGTGGTTACAAATACGGAGCTGTCTGTAAGTACGCCATCCACATCAAAAATAAAAGTGGTGATGTCGTTCATTATTTCTTTATAACTTTTTGCCATTATCTTGTATAGATTGTGTTATGATTTTATAAATAGTTGATTGATTCTTGTCTGTTAAAAACAATTGATGTGCTTCAATTGTAGATATATCATTTCGCTTTGCTGGCCCTGTCTGCGCTTCTTCTGGCGAAATTGTCATTATTTTTTGTGCCGTTTCCATAATGAGAGGTTTCAAAATATCGAAAGGAACTTGGTTTTCCTGACAAATTTCGTTGCCTATTTGGTACAAATGATTGGTAAAGTTATTTACGAAAACTGCTGCTACGTGCAATGCTTTTCGTTGATCAGAGTTGATCGCAAATACTTTGTCAGAAATCACTTTGGCTACTTTCTCTAATAATTGAAAATCAGTCGAGTTATCGCTTTCCAGGCAAATAGGAATTGTCTTAAAATCGACTGCTTTATTTTTAGTAAAGGTTTGTAGTGGGTAGAAAACACCTCTTCGATTGTTGTCGTCTAAAACATCCAGTCCTACACTGCCTGAAGTATGTACTACCAATCGGTTTTTAAAAGTCAATTGTGCGGCAACAGTGCCGATAGCGTCATCTGAGACGGCGATAATATACAAATCGGCCTCCAATAAAACAGCTATATCCGTCGTGATGAGATCAGGATCTAGCACGTTTACCAGCGTACTCTTTTTTCTTGAAAATACTTGGACTAATTCAATGTCATCTCCAGAATTTTTGGAGTTTTGAAAAGCGGCAATTAAATGTTGTGCTACATTTCCGGAGCCTATAATAATAACTTTAACCATTTGGCAAAATTAACAAAAAAAATGAAGTAGCGCGGGAAATAAAGGGATAGAAGATTGTTGGGGAAAACACCTCGTAACGTATTGTGAAATAGGGTTTAGTATAGTATCTATTTAAAATTGTAAAGAAATGACTTTTTGGCTTTTCGAATTGAAATGAGAATTTCTACATTGAAGATTTCTTTTTGATGTAAATATTCTTGCTATCCGAAAATGTTTTTAATTGGTTTTAGGCGAGGGGTGGAACAGGCTACTACTTTAACGTCCTAAAACATCTAAATCCAGTCAGCTTCCTGAAAATTTCCGTTTAGAGACAAAGTAAAATAGTTTTTTTAACGGATAGTGGAACTGCTGTAAAATAAATGGCATTATAACTGTATTTGAAGCTTTAATTTTGGATTTAATTAACAATTGATGCAGGAAGGAAGTCAACAATTTTGAGTACTTTTGTCGCACTTTTATAAAACGTAATTCCTTACAAATGGATAAAAAATTATACTCCTTTTTATTTTCTACACGATTAATGGCAGTGCTTTTTCTTTCTTTTTCAATAGCCATGGGGGTAGGAACTTTCATCGAAAGTAAGTACAATACAGATACAGCCCGAATTTTAGTTTATAATGCCTGGTGGTTTGAAGCGATAATGGCGTTTTTCTTAATCAATTTTATTGGGAATATTAAACGTTACCAATTATTGAAAAAAGAAAAATGGGCTACTTTAATACTGCATTTGTCGTTTGTATTCATCCTTTTAGGTGCTTTTGTAACCCGATATATTAGTTATGAAGGAATGATGCCTATTCGTGAAGGAGCTGCTGAAAATCAGTTTTACTCAGACAAAACATTCCTTACCGTTTTTGTAGACGGAGAATATCAAGGGGAAATGAAACGCAGGGTTTTTGAAAAACCTTTGTTGCTTTCGCCAGTTACCAATAATAATTTTTCTATCTCAGAGAAGTTTGCTGACACACCTTTTAAAGTGGAGTATGAAAACTTTATCATGGGCGCTAAAGAATATGTAAAGGCTGATCCTAAAGGGGTTTTGCATTTAAAAATTGTTGAAGCGGGTGAAGGTGAACGTCATGAACATTTTCTAGTAGAAGGCGAAGTTCAAAACATTCACAATGTTTTATTTGCTTTGAATGTGCCAACTGAGGGTGCGATTAATATTAACACCACTGGAGATTCATACACAATTAAAACACCATTTGAAGGAAATTTTATGCGTATGGCTGACAAGTTAGAAGGAGCCGTGACTAAAGATAACGTACAACCTTTGATGATGAGATCGCTTTACAGTATTGGAGAAATGCGATTTGTTTTTCCTGATCCGGCTGTGAAAGGTGTGATTGCTTATGAATCTGAAAATGATTTTAAAGCGAAAACCCACGAAGATGCCTTAGTGTTAAAATTAACCGCCGATGGAGAAGAAAAAGAAGTAACGATTTTAGGTTCTAAAGGTCGAATAGGGGAGCCTAAAACGATTAAAATAGGAAAAATGGATTATACTTTTTTCTACGGAAGCAAAGCTTACGTTTTACCATTTAAGATTAAACTGAATGATTTTATCGCTGAGCGATACCCGGGTACTGAGAAAAGCTACTCTTCATTTGAGAGTAAAGTAACAGTTGAAGACGAGAAACCATTTGATGCCAGAATTTATATGAACAATATTTTAGATCATAAAGGATATAGATTCTTTCAATCTTCATTTGATCCAGATGAAAAGGGTACCGTACTATCTGTAAATCATGATTACTGGGGATCACTTATTACTTACATTGGGTACTTCCTATTATATTTTGCCATGATGGCGATTATGTTTACTAAGCATTCTCGTTTTGCTGATTTGAAACGAAAATTAGATGTAGTGAAAAATAAAAAATCAAAATTGATTACAATTTTGGTTTTGATGATCAGTATGAGTGGTTTTGCTCAAACACACAATCATGAGCACGATGCAAACGGAGATCATGCCGATCATGCCGAAAACGGTATGCATACTAGAATTGCTCCAACAGAAACACAGATAGATTCCTTACTAAGTAAGTTTAAAGTTTCTAAAGAACATGCTGCAAAATTTGGGAGACTTATTATTCAAGATGCTGGTGGTAGAATGAAACCTATTAACACTTTTTCTTCTGAATTATTGAGAAAAGTAAGTCATTCTAATGATTACAAGGGAATGAATTCTGATCAGGTATTTTTATCCATGTCTCAGTACGCACAATTTTGGATTGAAATTCCATTAATACATCTAAGAAGTGGAAATGATAGTATTCGAAAAATAATAGGTGTTGATGTGAAAGCAAAGACGGCTCCATTTATTTCATTTTTCGATGAAAAAGGGAATTATAAATTATCTCCATTTTTAGATAACGCTTACAAAGCAGCAAATCCGAATCAATTTGAAAAAGACTTTATTGAAACGGATAAGAAAGTAAACCTAATGGAATCTGCATTAAGTGGAAGAATTTTAAAGATTTTTCCAATTCCTAATGATGTAAATCACAAATGGATTTCGGCTTTAGAAGTTGGTAATTCGGGATTAAAAGGAATGGATTCTACTTATACTAAAAGTGTCTTGCCATTGTATTTTGGCTCTTTAAATAATGCTTCCATCTCGACTGATTATAAAAACGCCGATGATTTACTAGAAAGTATTCACGGTTTCCAGAGAAAATTTGGAAGTAAGGTATTACCTACCGAAGAGAAAGTAACTACAGAGATATTATATAATAAATATGATGTTTTTCAAAATCTGATTTTATGGTATATTCTTTCGGCTATAGTGATGCTATTTTTAACAATTTTAGCGATATTTAAAGAACGCAAAGTATTAGTTTATGCTATAAATACAATGCATGTAATTATAGGATTGTTGTTTGGTTTGCATACTTTGGGCTTAATCGCTAGATGGTATATTTCAGGTCATGCTCCATGGAGTAACGCTTATGAATCCATTATATATATTGCTTGGGCAACCATGTTTTTTGGTTTGGCTTTCGATATAAAATCAAAACTTACTGTTGCTTCATCTGCTTTTGTAACGGCTATGATTCTTTGGGCTGCTTACCAAAACTGGATTGATCCAGAAATTGCTAATTTACAGCCGGTACTTAATTCTTATTGGTTAATGATCCACGTTGCGGTTATTGTAGCGAGTTATGGTCCATTTGCACTGGGAATGATATTAGGTTTTGTTTCTTTATTATTGATCTTTTTTACCAATGAAAAAAACAAGGCTAAAATGGATTTGAATATTCAGGAAATCACCTATATCAACGAGATGGCCTTAACTATTGGATTAATTATGCTTACCATTGGAAACTTCCTTGGAGGACAATGGGCTAACGAGAGTTGGGGACGTTACTGGGGATGGGATCCAAAAGAAACTTGGGCACTAATCAGTATCATGGTATATGCGTTTGTAATTCACTCTCGTTTTGTACCTGCATTGCGCGGAAAATGGGTGTTTAACCTGATGAGTATGTTTGCTTTTATTTCTATTTTGTTTACTTATTATGGAGTGAATTTTCACTTGGTAGGATTACACTCTTACGCTAGTGGTGAAGCACATTCATTAGATTGGATTTGGTATTCATTAGGATCAATAACCTTAGTAGGGGCAATTTCATATCCGAAATATCGAAAGTATTACAAGAAATAAAATTTTTCATTATAACAAAAAGGTCCAACTTAACAGTTGGACCTTTTTTGTTTTCTATTCGAAAATAATGTGACAGTTTTGTAAGTCTAATAACGTTTTATTTTAAAATGCACTTTTGAACTCTTGAATGATTCAACTTAGGATTATAGGTCAACGCTTTTTATAAGAATCCAGTATTTCCAGTCATTCACATTTATAATGTATATGCAGGATAATCTGTATATCCTTTTTCATCAGCAGTATAAAACAAATCAGCATTTAAATTTTGGGAAAGCGGCCAGTCATTCTTAAACCGTTCTACAAGATCTGGATTATTTATAAAAGGTCTTCCAAATGCTACTGCGTCAGCTAGTCCACTAACAATAGCTGCTTCAGCGCTTTCTTTGACAAAACCACCACAAAGAATTATTTTATTTTCAAAGTTTTTCCGAATTGTTTTTTTTATTTCTAATGGTACGGCAGGCGCTCCCATGGCTGAATGATCTACAAGATGAATATAAGCAATCCCAATTTTATTTAGCTCTTTTGATAGGTAATCATAGGTTTCGTCTATTTCAGGATAATGTGGCATATCGCTAGCAACACCATAAGGAGATAAGCGAATTCCAGTTTTTTCTTTCCCAATAGCCGCAGCCACGGCAGTCACTACTTCAATTACAAATCGGCATCGATTTTCTATACTACCCCCATAATTATCGGTTCTGATATTACTTACAGGTGATAGAAATTCTTCCAATAAATAACCGTTGGCTCCATGCAATTCTACGCCATCAAATCCTGCGAACAAAGCATTTTGTGCGGCACTAACATATTCTGTTTTTGCATGAATGATATCTTGTAAATTCATTTCTTCCGGTATCACAAAATCTTGCAGCTCTTTTTGATCGGTCCACATTTGTCCGGCAGCTTTGATAGCCGAAGGGCCAAATATTTCTGTTCCTTCGGGCATATTCAAAGGATGGCTTATTCTCCCAGAATGCATGAGTTGAACAATAATCTTTCCTCCGTTATCATGTACGGCTGTAGTTATTTGCTTCCAATGGCGTACTTGTTGCTCCGAAAATATACCTGGAATCCGAGCATAACCAAGTCCGTTTGGTGATGGCGAAGTCCCTTCAGTAATAATTAAGCCCGCATTTGATCGCTGTTTATAATAGTCGACCATTGTATCTGTTGGAATGTGTTTTAGAGCTCTGCATCTGGTCATTGGTGCCATTACAATCCTGTTTTGTAATTCGATAGAGCCCATTTTTTCAGGAGTGAATAATTGATATTTTTTCATTTTTGTAACTATTAAGTGGTTATTATAAAGATAATTATAATTATTGATTTAGGTGTTTAAAATAGGAGAGGAGTTGATCAAAACTAACATAAAAGCATATAAGAAATTCATTTTAGACAAAAAAAAGAGGATAGTCACTTTTCAGTTTCTATCCTCTTTCTTACTTCTAAAAATAAACTTTTGCTTACTTCACTTATTATTTTGCAGCTACAATATCAATTATAACAGTTCTGTTATAAGAACGTTCCTCTGGAGTTTTGTTTTCAAAAGGAGCTTTGTTTTCATCTTCTCCAAATCCATTTATTTCAAACTTCACATCTTTTCTGTTCGCTTTAGAAAGTGCACCTTGGATAATATTTTTGACATCGTTTGCACGAGCAAGTGATAAATCTCTATTGTGATCCTCTCCACCAATAACATCAGTATGACCATGAACAATAACTGTTGCTCCAACTGGGATTTTTGGCGCGATTACATCAGTTAGATATTTTTCATAGATGGCAATAGCTGTTGATTTATTAAATTCGTAAATAATGCTATATCTAAGACCTTCTTCTGTTTTAGCTGGTGTCCAAAGTACTACGTGTACTGGAGCTTCCTGTTCTACAATAGCACCACTTTTAGTTTGACCTATCATTTTTACTTTGAAATCTCCTTCAGCACGACTACCTAAAATCGCTTTTCCAGGAATACTAACTTCCTCTTCAGTATAAGGTCCAAAAGATTGTGTTTTACCTTGTTCATCCGTCATTTGTAATGACCATGTAGATAAAGCTTCACCAGCTCCTTTATTGTTGAATGTTACATAACTAGAAGCAGGAGCTTCTTGAAGTGGAACAATTTTTACTGGTTTCAACTGCGCGTCAGCACCACTTTGAAATTCCATCAATAGGTCTGGAGAAGTACTTTCAATTGATACTCTGCGATCCCCTTCACGAAGAAGTTCTAGTTCTAATGTTGCACCAGGTTGTTCCCCAGGAATATTTGGTTTTGTTTGCCCTTTAGTGCTTATTCTTGACGGATTGATTGCAAATACATCAACTAGGTATGTTTTGATTGATTCTGACATCGCTAAACCATCTGCTGGTCCTTGCTCTGATGAACCTACCAAAGTAATTGTTGCATTTGGATTTTTCTGCATACGATCACCAAGAATGTTTAAAATATTATAATAAACAGTCATTTGTCTTTTCGACCGATCTGATAAATTTTTTGGAGCATAAACTTCCAATTGGTCTTCTTTGAAATCTTTTACCTGATCTTTATTCAATAAAACATAACGGTTTGAAATTTCATTCGAACCAGTGTTAAAATACACATAGTTTCTAAGAGGAAATATTTCAGTAAGTCTACTTTCTCCAGGAAGATTAGTAGGAGAATCTACAGAAAACGAAACTTCTTTATCAGCTTTGATATCAGTTGCTTCTTGGATGTTTTTTCCTTGTCCAAATTTAAGTGCCATACCAGCTCTTACAGTGGTATTATTCCATGTTTCTGTTGAACGTGGATTTTGACCAAAATAAGGTTGGAAAGAGACAAAAGGAGACAATACAAATTGTGTTTTGTTTGCAGCTGTTGATAAAGGAATATCGTAACCAGCTCCAATTTGCATTGAGATAATTGTTTTTTCGATATTATCAAAATCACCTTTTACTGCCGCATTAGCTTCTTGTTCAGGAAACGCAGGATTAACTCCTAATTGGTACGTAAATGATTTATCCAAGTTGAAAGCCAAACGTGGACCACCATACACATAAAAATTAGATTTAAAAGGAGCAAAACGCAAACTAGGCTCTACTGTAATATAACTTAAGTTAGTTGATAAATCAGCAGGACAGTCGCAGGCTGTAAGCACTTGGTCAAATTCACCTTTACGGCTATCATAACCCGCTTGTAACATAACACCCCATCTTGAATCAGCAGGACGATATTCTAAGAGTGGTGCGATAAAAAGTCCAGCTCCAAATCCATCATGAAATGTTTTTGGTGATCTAAAACTTTCGTTCATTTGTTGTGTTGAACCACGGTAAAAATTAAAGTTTGCTCCAGCTGCAGCACCAAAGTACCAAGACGGTTTTGCATATTTCACTTCGATAGTTTCTTGCGCATGAACAGTTGTTTGAAGACTTAACCATGCCAAAGCAACGATTCCGATGCTTTTGATTGCAAGTGGAGAAGGAGACCATGGAGTACATGGTTTTTCAGTATAAATAGTTTCTGATTTCATTTTTTTTATTATTAGGTTTTATTTAAATATATCCCGCCCTAAGACGGGATATGTAAAACTTGGGGTTTTTGCTTAATTAGTAGGAACGTTGATTATGGTATTTACCATAGTAACTGAAGAAACTAATGATATTGCTCTTCCGTTTAGTACTGTTTCCTGTCCAGGTAATGTTGTACTATTTGCAGGTGCTGACAATGTCACACCATTTTCGGCAATAATATTTCCAACCATCACACCACCACCTCCGTAGTTGATTACTGCTGTGCTACCTACATACCAAAAAACATTGTTTGCTTTTGCACCATTTATTAATTTAACACTTCTAGCTGCTGCTGGAGAACCTACAGTCAATGAAGATGCTGATTGGAAATACCAAGTTGCGTTTGCATCACCTTGAGCATCTAATGTAAGATCACCATTTGTAATTTTATACGTACCACTTGCTGATTTGTAAGTACCTGGTGCTAAAGTTAACGCTCCTAGTTCTCCTGAACCTTGATCGCTACCACCTGGCTTATTAGCTGGAGAAATACTGTTGAACAGATCTCTTGCTGCATTCAATCCTTCTAGCGCTTTGGCTGCTTTTGTAGCATTTCCGGGCGCAGGCGGTGCAGCAAAAATTCCACTGTTTACTAAACCATTATTAAGAGGAGTAATGGTGTACACTTCAAACGGAGATGCCATAGTATCAGTAAAACCAGTTATTAAAGAAGAAGCTGCAGTAGTACCAATTGCTCCACCATTAACTCTTGTGTTTAATCCTTGGTTTGTTATTCCTGCATTTCCACCAAAAATTCCGAAGAATAAATTTGACGTATTTGGAACAACAGGTGTTACAGGTGTAACTAAAGTTGTGAAGTTCCATACAAACTCATTTGCTAAAGATACTCCGGCAACATTTTTGGCTCCAATTGTTATTGTAGCAGTATATACTTTGCCTTCTAATAAAACATTTGTAGGTTTAAAAGATGCAGTAGTTCCTGAGTATGTAACTGCTCCAGGTATAATGATTGTACCTTGTTTCAAAGTAAAAGTATTACCGTTGATTGTCACGGCATCCATTAGCATACTAAAATTAGCTGTAATGGTTTTGTCAAGACTAATTCCTGTCGAATTGTTAAAAGGATCAGTAGATGTTACTGTTGGAGCAACAATAGCTCCAGTTGTAAACTTGAATACATAGTCACCAGGCAAAGGTGCATTGTCTAAGTTTGTTGCAGCTGCTGTAACAGTAGCGGTGTAAACTGTATTTGGTGCTAATGGTCCTGCTGGAGTAAAAATTGCTGTTGTTCCGCTATAAGTTACCAATCCTGAAACAGCATTAGTTCCTTGTTTTAAAGTGAATGTAGTTCCATTGATCGTAGAAGCCTTCATTGCCATATTGAAGTTCACAGTCACTAGTTTGTTTAAAAAGACGTTAGTCGCATTATTATCAGGATCAGTAGATGCAACCATTGGAGTAACTGTTAATCCAGTACTAAAAGTCCAATTTGTTTCCGTTTGTAAAGCGTTACCCATAAGGTCTTTTACCGTTCTCTTTATAGTAGCAGTATAAGTGGTATTAGGAGCAAGTAAAGCAGACGGTTTAAAGGTTGCAGTTTTAGCTGTGTATGTAATTACACCTGCTACTTGCGAAGTACCGTTTAAAGTAAAAGAAGACTGATTGATAGTCTCTGGATTCATTTCTTCATTAAAAGTTACTGTGATTAATTGATCTAAAGGAATGTTAGTAGCTCCGTTTAAAGGAGTAGTACTTACCACCTCTGGGCAAACACCATCGATTTCTACAAAATCATCTGTGGCACAACCTGATAGTAAAGCAATAAATAGTATTGCAAAGGTTGATAGTAATTTTTTAGTTTTCATTTTATAAGGATTTAGGGGATTAATTATTTTATGAAGCAAAGGTTAGTTATTTGGCATGAAGAAGGGTTACACTATTAAAAGTGATACTTGTATAATTCACTTATTTGAAATGTTAAGAATTATAGTAAGTAATTTTAAATCAGTTAATTGTGAGATTTAAAATGTTAAGGGTATGTTATTTGGCTTATTCTAGGGAATGGGAGTGAAAAAAGTTTTACAACTATTGATGAAATAAGAGGTGTGGGAAATTTTATAAGAAATGGTAATTTTCAAACATAAAATGGACTGCAGGAATTGGTAGTTCTTATTTTTTGGAAAATAGTTTGAGGACACTAATTTCCAATTCTTGAAGTAATGTATTGTGGTGTATTGTAGAGTAATGTAGCGGAATGATCTTAAATTATTTAAATAAGGATTTTTTTTGCTTTATGGCGAAGTTCGATGATATTTGTATTAAGTTCCTTAGTTAAAACATTAAGGGAAGAGGCTGACATTTTTATATAATCTAAAGTTTGTTCAATCTCTGCGTGTGAATCTTTTGAAAGATCCAATATTTCACTTAATCCTAAAATATTGGCGATAGGTTGCCTCACTTTATGAGAGATCATAAATATCATTTTCTCTATTCCTATAATGTATTCCTTATGATATTCCTCAGCTCTTTTTAGTTCAATGTTAGCGTTTAATAATTCTCGCGCACGCTTTTCTTTTTCTTCATTTTGAAAAAGGAGTTCTTTGTTCGCAATAATTAGCTCAGCAGCTCTGTCTTCCTTTTCTTGATTCTGAAAGGCAAGTTCTTTATTAGCAATAATTAATTCAGAAGCTCTCTTTTCTTTTTCTTGATTTTGAAAAAGAAGTTCTTTGTTAGCGATTATTAGTTCAGCAGCTCGATTCTCCTTTTCTTGATTCTGATAGGCAAGTTCTTTGTTGGCAATTATTAGTTCAGCAGCTCGATTCTCCTTTTCTTGATTTTGATAGGCAAGTTCTTTGTTGGCAGTGATTAATTCCATAGCACTTTTTTCCTTTTCTTCATTTTGAAGAAAAAGTTTAGCATTGGCAATAATTAAATGTTCTTTATTAGACTTTGCACACATGCTATATTGATTTTAGTTTTTAAAGTAAACTATGATGGAAATAGAATAAGTAACAAAATATATTAAAGTCTTCTTTTTTTGGAGTAAATGAGGTTATAGATTTATACTGAATTATAAATCATTTTGATTAGGCTTCAAATTACAAAAAAAAGTAAATTAAATTTTTATCGAAGAAGTAATAGTTTCTAGATATCGCTGCGCTTTGCAACAAAGTTTGTAACTGCAAATTGAAGTACTGTACCCAGTATTGTTTTTAATGGGTTTTTGGTAGAGCCCACTAGTAGTTTTTTTGATATAAAGCCAGAAGCTAATCCTACTACAGTGTTTAGTATATTGTGTTTTAAATCTGGGGAACTTATTACGTTGTCTAAAGCACTTTTTACTATGTTTAGAGGTTTTACACTTTCATATACAACATTATATTGTTGACGTAATGCTTGTAGTTCTACGGCTTTTTTATGCTCTAGTAACGAGATCATTTGAGCCAAAGTTTCTGTTGAGTTAATTTTATTCATGCTTTTGGTTTTTTAGCATTTTGGTAATAATAAAATTACTGATCGGCATTTTTATCCATTTATCTTTATAAGAATATAATACAATTGATAATATTAAATACAAAGCGGCCATAATGAAAAAACCGTAATACATGCTTCCCAGGACTTCGCCAAGCCAAATGGAAAGACCAAAGTTGAGAAGTAGAATAAACATAGCAAAAACAATAGCAATTGCTAATCTTGAAAGCAGAGAAGATAGGACATCTGCAGAAGTGTCAATAACTTTTAGTTTTGCCAATTCTACCGTTGTACGGGTGTAATCCTCTACTTTTTCGAAAAGAATTTCTATTGTTGTTGCTTTGCTACTCATAATTTTATTTTAAGCTATTTAAAGTCTAAAAATTGTTTTTGTTATAAATTTAGATTTTTAATATCTAAATTTTCAACTTCTCTTTTAGCCGTGTCAAATTTTGACTTCCCTTCATTGTAAAGACCTTGTCCTTCTTGTTTAAGAGTGTCTTTAAGGGTGTCGTATTTTTTTGAAAGTGATTCTACTGTAGAGTCAAACTTTCCTTTCAAATCTCCAGCATAATCTCCGCCTGCATCTTTAATTCTTTTTCTGGTTTTCTCTCCCTTGTCTGGAGCAAATAATATTCCCATTAATGCACCTGCTGCGATTCCGCCTAAAACTCCTAGTATTACTTTATCTGTTTTCATAATTTATTTTTTTAAGAAATTTATTAATGTTTTTTGATTAGCTCGATTTATAATCGTCTACCTTGGATTAATCTTAATATAACTGCAATTACTGCAATTACTAGAAGGATGTGAATGATTCCGCCGGCTGCGAAACCGAAGAATCCGATTGCCCAAAAGATGATTAGAATTACTGCTACTGTGTAAAGAAGATTGCCCATGATTTCTAGTTTTTTATGTTAATTGATAATTTAATTTGAATAACTTATTTTAAATTTAGTTAAGTCTAAGACCAACATATACATTTAAGACACTGTTTTTAGCATCAGAATCTCCGAAGCTTCCTTCTTTGAATACTTTTGTTAAACCGTAATTGTATCGTACTCCAAAGTTAACTGTTTCTAAATCAATACCCAAACCTCCTGAAAGACCAGCGTCAAACCTATTGAAGTCATCAGTGTCTAATTGAGTTTCTGAAGTAAACAGGTTTGAATCGTTTTTTGTTTTACCGCTTACCATATAAGCTGCATACGGTCCAACATGTACGTTAAATGCCTCTGTAACATTAAAAACTAGAAGTACAGGAACTTCAATGTAGTTTGTATTGAATGTTGCTGTTCCATTTGCAAAAGCATTATCGTAAGTAAGTTCAGCACCTTTAGTAGTATACGAGATTTCAGGTTGAATGGAAACAGAATTTGCAATAGGGAATTTAGCGTATAAACCTGCATTAAATCCTGTTAGTACATTATTGTCATCTACATTATCAGTATACATATTAGAAAAGTTTAGTCCACCTTTGAATCCAAATGCTGGAGTATTCGATTTTATGTCTTGCGCGTTTGAAGCGTTAAATGCGAAGCATGTTAGTAAAAGAGTAGCTAACGTAAGTTGTTTTGTTTTTTTCATTTTAATTGTTTTTAATTTATATTTATTCTTTTGTCTTACAAATGTCGGTAACATAATTAAGGGAGTTCTTATATAACTTTTAATAAATGTTGTATTATTTACGGTTAGATGATTGCTGTCTAATAATTTGAATACTAGTTCTAATTTGCTTGAGCTGTAATAAATTAGAAATAATTTATATTCTTATTTTGTAACAGTTCCTTTCTTATAGTGCGCTAATAATCTGGTGCAGTTCCTGTCTTGTTTTGCCAAGTTTAATTTGGAGCTTTGTCATCATTTCTTCTTCCTTGCCTTCAAGAAATAATACTTCAGTATCAGTTAAAGCGGCAAACTTTAGTTTTAGATGCTGCTTTTGTTCTCCCCATGTCTTTTTTAGATCTTTCATTTTCATTTTATTCTAATGCATACCGTGTATTCAGTACTTTACAAAGGTGAGCTGTTTTGAGCTTTAATGTGTTACATAACTTTTAGAAGAAGTTATATGATTTACTTGTTTTTTATAAATTAAGCTGTAAAGAAGATTTTATAATAATGACAGCTATTGATTTTAGAATAAAAAAAAGACCTCAATTTTTTAAAATTGAGGTCTTTGATATAGTATGGTTTTTAAAATAAATGTGTAGGATTGATAATTCTTTAAGTTAATTTACTTTTTCTCGTCTTCCTTATCTTTCAATTCCTTTTCCTTTGCTTTTTCGGCTTGTTTAATTTTCTTTTCTTCTGCTTTTTTCTTTTTATTAAAATAACCTTTCAATAAAAAATTAGATTTTGCCGCTTCCATATTCTCACTTAATCCTTTAGATCCAGTTTGGAGATTGGTCATTGTTTTGGTAAGACTGTTTGCAAATTTTTCATCCGTCATTAATTTAGATAAAGCACCTTCACCATTATTCATTTTATAGGTAAATTCAGCAAGTTCATTTGTGATCACAGCAGCATTATCCATACTAACTTTTACGCTTCTCATAATTTCGTCCATTTCAATTGCCTGAATTGATGTGATAGTCGCATTATCTTTTACTATACTTTTCGAATTATTCCCCGGAGATATAACAAGGACTTTGTCACCCATTAACCCATCTGATCCAATACTGGCAACGGCATCGCTTTTAATAAATTTTTGTACTTCCTTTTTAATAATTAATCGCACCACTACTGAAGTATCAGTTACTAATTGAATTTCGCTCACTGTACCCACATTTATTCCGGAGAAAAGAACATTGTTTCCAATCTCTAATCCACTCACATTTTTGAAATGAGAGTTAATACTAAATGTAGAACCAAACATATTTTTTTGTTTTCCAATAAAGTAAATGGTTGCTGTAAAGGCCAATAGTCCTATTAAAACAAACATTCCTACTTTCCAAGTGCCCGTTGATTTACTGTTCATAACTAACTTCTTAAATTAAATAATTATATAAAAAAGGAACGAACCCATTCGTCTTCACTCTTTTCTAGTTCTAGGTAACTGCCTTCAGCATGAATAACACCGTCTTTTAGAATCATAATCCGATCGGCTGTAAGTTTAGCGCAGGCCATATCGTGTGTGATAATAATCGAAGTGGTATTGTTATTTTTCTTGATGTCTAATATTAATTCACTTATTTCCTTTGATGTAATGGTGTCTAAACCAGTCGTAGGCTCATCATATAGAATAATCTCAGGTTTTAAGATTAAGGTTCGTGCAAGCGCAATTCTTTTTCGCATTCCGCCTGATAATTCTGAGGGCATTTTATCTATGGCTTTTGCTAGACCTACACTTTCTAAAACCGTGTTGATTTCGTTTTCAACATCAGATGCTGTTAAATGTGATGCATGACGCTGTAAGGTGAAGGCCAGGTTTTGTTTGACTGTCATTGAATCATACAAAGCAGAATTTTGAAATAGGAAACCAATTCTAATTCGAACCTCATTCAGTTTGCTAGTGGGTAAGTTCAATACATTTTCACCAAATACTTTTATTTCACCTTCATCTGGCAAAACCAATCCAACTATGCATTTTATAGTGATTGATTTTCCTGATCCTGATCTACCTAATATAACTAAATCTTCTCCTTTATTTACGGAGAGATTAACTCCTTTTAAAACATGATTGTGTTCACCAAAGGATTTTACAAGTCCTGTAATTTCTATAACAGGCCCTTTTTCTTCATTTTTAGCTTGCGGAAGTAGTGTTATTGTTTCTTGCTCCATTTTAATAAAATAAATCAGTTATTTGAACGGCTAACATATCTATAATAAAAATACTCAGTGAGGCCGTTACTACAGCCGAATTTGCTGCTTGACCTACGCTCGCTGTTCCATTTTCAGCGTTATAGCCTTTATAACATCCTATCAATCCTATAAAGAAACCAAAGAAGAAGGTTTTAATTGTCGCTGGAACAATATCGATAAAGGCCAGAGAGTCGAAAACCTTTGCTAGGTATCTATAAAAACTAATGTCACCATGCATATTGATACCGATAAAACCACCCATCATTCCGATTCCATCAGCAAGTATTACCAACAATGGAATCATAAGTGTTGTTGCTAATATTCTGGTTACCACCAGGTATTTAAACGGATTAATAGCTGCCACTTCCATAGCGTCTATTTGTTCTGTTACCTTCATAGCACCTAACTCAGCACCTATACCAGAGGAAATTTTTCCAGCACAAATTAAAGCTGTTATAACTGGTGCTATTTCTCTAATTAAGGAAAGAGCAACCATACCTGGCAACCAAGATTCAGCTCCAAATTTAGATAGAGTAGGGCGCGATTGAAGCGTTAGTACTAATCCCATTATAAAACCAGTTATAGCTACTAAGGGAATAGATTTATACCCTATAACATAACATTGTTTTATGAATTCTTTAAATTCATATGGGGGCGTAAACACCTCTTTGAAAAACTTAGAAGCAAATAATGTTACATTACCCACATCGTTAAAAATATTTTTTAGGTACACAGTCAAAGCTTCATGTTTTATGTGGATTAATAATTAGGATCTATTGTAATATTAGGAAATAAATAACTGACTTATTCCAACTTTGTTTTTTTCTATTTTTAGAAAGCACTTCTATAGGACTGCATTTTGTCCCGCTCAACATTTAGTCGTAAATATTGTTCATTTAGCATGGTTTGCTGCTGTATAGAAAGACATTCTAAATTATTGTATATCCCTTCATAGTACGATTGAATAACAATAGTTTCGTTTCTTACGCAGGAGTAAATCACATCGTGTAAATCTTTTTCTATTAGTTTATGAAGGAAATAATACCAAATCGAATGAAAATAGCCTTGGTTGCTTCTGTCTTTAGCAGGAGTTCCTCCCAATTTTATAATTTCTTGTTTCAGTTCAGATTTGCATCGCTGACTTGTAATCTGAAAGTTTTCAAATACTTTTTTTAAATAAGCTTGCTTTGCTTCTTTTGAAGCATTTTTATAACGTTTGATTCTAGCATTATTAATTATAATAAACGAATTCAATAAGTTAATTGATTTTTCTGTATCCATTTCAATATTTTTTTAAAATTAAATAACATCTAACTTATTACAATGTAAATGTCTCTAATATCTTGATGATTACTGTTGTATAATCTTTGTATAATTTTATATTTTTCACGGTTTTTTCTAATAATGAAGCTGGGATAAATATGCTATTTCATTATTAATTTTTCACACTCCATTTTTTATTCACGCACGTTTAAAAGCAAATACAGCTTGTTAATTGTTTTATTAATTTTCTGCAAAATATTTATTGATAAACTCATGCTGCTGGTGTAGATTCATTTTGTCAGTTTCTTTTATTTCAACTTTTATTTTCACAAATCGATGATCTTCGCTTAAAACATCAAATAGCTCCACTTTGGCATCAGTGGGACCAAAAAGGACAATTTGTTTGTAGTTTTTAATCGCTTCACCTATTTTGTTATAATAGGCATATAAAATATGTTTGTCCGTATTTATAGATAGATTGGCTCCTTTATTAAAATTCAGTTCTTTTTTACTCTCTGGAAATTCAGATTCAATTGTTTTAATTTCAAAAGGATTGTTTGTGAATTCCATTAAGTAGGCGATAGAATGATCCATCCATATTCCTAATTTTTTTACTCTTTTCATGTTATGTATGTATTTTAAGGAAATTGTAATAGCATGTATTTGTATTGCTCTGTTTGTAATGCCTTAAAATTGAACTATTTAATCTACACCTGTGTTATAGAACTTTAGCGAAAGTTTATGTAATTTAAGCATTTGAAATACTAAGACTAAAAATTACCATGAAAATAAATTTGAGCGCGATTTAGTTAATTACTCTTAAATAGTTACTTATTTGATATTGGTTTTAAATAATTTGAGGTTCAGATTGTTGAGATGATTTAAATTTTTCTACTAGCAACCGATTCCTTTTTTGCGATTTCGGTAGGAGGAATAGTACCCGAGTAAAATTTGGCGTAAACTGCTGTAAATTCAGCTCCAAAAAATAGAATCATTGAAGAGTATGAAACCCATAATAAAATGATAACGACAGAACCTGCAACGCCATAAATGGAGGCGGGATCGGCAGTGCTGAAATAAAAGGCTAAGATCGTTTTACCAATAGTGAATAAAATTCCAGTCACAATAGCGCCTAGCCAAACATGCTTCCATTTTATTTTTGCATCAGGTAAAATTTTAAACATTAAAGCAAATAGTACTGATATTACTGCAAAAGAAAATACAAAGTTGATAATGTTGAAAAATACGATTGTAGATTCGTCAGTATGATCTTTCACCCAATCTGCCATACTGGATAAAGCCGTACTAACAACTAGCGACACCAATAGTAGAAATGCAATAGCTAGTATTAATCCAAATGAAAAAAGTCTCGCTTTTAGGATAGTAAAAAATCCATTTTGTGGTGCAACTTCCACTCGCCAGATTAAGTTTAATGATTTTTGGAGTTCTACAAATACAGCAGTGGATCCTACAAGTAAGATGAGGACTCCAATGATTGAACCCCAAACGGTCGATTTAGATTGGGTTGATTTGATGAGAATCTGACTGATTTGCTTCGAAGTTTCGGAACCCATTGTACTAGAAATTTGTTCTAAAATATTTTGATTTACAGTTTCATTGCCAAAGAAATACCCAGCAATTGAAATAATTAAAACCAGTAATCCAGGAATACTGAAAATGGCATAGTACGCAATAACAGCACTTTGTCTAAAGGGATCTTTATCGTTCCATGATGAGAAAGTTTTTGATAATAATGTGGCTGTATCTTTAGTCTTAAATTGCATACTTATCTTTTATCTAAATTATTCAGAGCGCTATTTCTAATTTCAAAGTTTCTTCTATGAACTGTTACCGTTTTTTAAAATATTTATCTCCTTGGTTCCTACTAATACACTTTCGATTCAAAAACTCTTTTCCAAAAAAATAAAGGCTGTATTTCACTACAGCCTTTCACTAAACCAAACCAAAATAACAATTATTGAAAAACGTTTTCTTTCTAAGTGATAGAACCGAAAACGAACAACAATCATTAAACATTAATGTCTTCCTATCGTATTCTTATTAATTTGAATTTTTAGAATCATTATAATCTGTTTGTAGTAAGAATTATTTCACTATCAGGATATTGAACTTGCGGATCTCTTTCGGCAGTTATAAAAATTTTCGTTGGCTTTACTGGGCTCACCGTTTCAAAAGTTGCTTTTAGTTTTGAAGATAAAAAATTGGAATCACTTTTTATTTGCCCAATATTTTTAACCATTGATTCTTCCGTTTCCATCCAAACAACATAAGCCTTTTTTGATGAATCAAGTCGGCTTACTTCTGCTAGATTTTCTATTTTAATAACAATTAGATAGTTCTTATTTTCATCCTTGGTTATTTTTACATCTCCACGAGCTGCAGGAACAATTGTCGAAGTTTGAAAAGTCACCTTTTTCGAACAAGAAGTAAAGGACGCTGTTAACACCAATACGAATAGGCCTAAAAACAGATTTCGTGTAATTCTATTTATAGTAATGTTTTTCATTTTTTTTGTTTTTATCTCGTAATTTGAATAGATCAAAATCCTAAAAATAATTATTTCTTATCTTTTACCACAAGAACAACTCCACCTATTAGTAAAACGACACCAACAATGGGCGACCATTTCACGGGATGACTTTCTTGCTTGTTTATCTCTATCGGACCAATGTCAACAACCTTTTCTTTAGTCACGTAATTAAATCCTGTGTAAAAAACCATAATGGCTCCAATAACTATTAATAAGATTCCTATGTTTTTTGCGTTCATAATTTTTTAATGTTAAAGGTTGATAGTTACTATTTATAATCTATTCGATATGTGCTTTACAATAATTTAAAAATCTGGCCTAAAAAAATAAAACCAAATATCAATTTGTATTCTTTAAATTTTAGAGTGTAAATTAAATCCCATTTGAACGAATTGTAATTGATGGGATCTCCTATTGTTTATTGATTTTTCCGTAAAGGGTAGCCAATAGTTAATATGGTTTACGATTCGTCTTTTGTGGTTCTTACTAAACTTATTCCAGAAGTAAAGAAAATAAGTCCTAGTATTCCATATATAATAAGGCTTTTAATATCTTGATTACTACCAGCAGTACCAGAAAATAATACTGCAGTATATATTAACGCTCCTATTCCAAGGGCTGTAAGTAACGCCCCAAAGATTCTTTTAAGATTCATAATTTTATTTTTTAAGATTTATAATTTTTACAGCTTGTTTATTTTGACAGAATTAAGAACTAAATAGATCCAAATAATTAAGTATCCAGATTGCAGTCACAATAACAACTAATGAATTGAATACATTTTTAATTGTGGTATCCATGGGAACATAAGTATTTATCAGCCAAAGTATAGCTCCAGTAACAATTATAACTAGCAATATGCTGATTATTGAGATCATGGTAATTTGTAATAATATTGTAATCAAAGATAAACCTCTTATATGCAGTATGTTTTACACAATTTGAAAGAAAAGTTTCATCATTCACACATTTATTTAAATTAGTATTTACATATAAGTAGGAGTGATGAATGGAATACTCAATACACTAAATTTTTATCAAGTTTCGAAATTTTATTGTGTTCGCATACTTGTATCTATAAAATAGTTAAGCCTGTCATTTGACAGGCTTAACTATTTTATATTGTGTTCTTAAAAGTTTAAGTGCAATGAGATTATTACATTCTAGCCATATACCACTTTAGCTCTTTTTCGATTCTTTCAAAATGGAAGAAAGCAGTAATGTTTTTCTGAAGTCGCAAGAAAGAAGTTTCGCTTTTTACCACATAATCAAAAGCTTTGTGGTGCATACAACTAACAGCTACCTCAATTTTATCTTGAGACGACAACATTACCACTGGAATGTCTGGATCAAACTCTTTAATTTTGTCTAAAGTTTCAATTCCGTTCATTGCATTTTTATCGATTCCATCAAGTTGGTAATCCAGAATGATCACATCTGGTTTTTTGTCTAAATTTGCTATACATAGTTCACCAGTTGCAAATGTTTCTACGATAAAATCAGTATGATGTATAAATTCGATTTCTAAGGACTTTAGAAAAACGGCGTCATCATCCACTAAAAACACTTTTATTTTTGCTTCGTTTTCCATTAGTTTCTGTTTTTTATATTATTAAATTCTATTTCTAATTCTTCACATGCTTGATTGCATACGGCTGTCAATTGCAACACCAAATCATCAATTTCTTCTTTTTGATTCTCTAAGTCACCAGAGTAACCCTGGATTTTTTTTGCCATTTCTTCATATTCTGGACTGATACCCATTATTGAAAAGGAGGGAACCATTTTATGTGCTGAAGCTCGAAGTAATGCCCAATCTTTGTTTAGCAAGCTTTCCGTCATTGCAGTAACTAGTGGCGGAGTTTGCTGTAAATAAGCTGCAATCATTTCCATCATTAGTTTGGGATTAGATTTAGTTCGAGAATCTAAATAACCTAAATCAATATATTTTTGAGTTTTAGGGACTATATTTTTTTTCATCTCTTTTTCCTTTTTTGATGTGTGTTTTCTCACGATGTTTACTATTTTACTATATAGTAAACGCTCGTCGACTGGTTTTGCAATGTAATCATTCATTCCCACTGCCTTACATTTAGCTAAATCTACCGTAGTAACATCAGCTGTTAATGCAATAATTGGAATATCAGAATTCATTGTTTTTCTAATATATTCAGTAGCTTCAAATCCATTCATTTCAGGCATTTGAAGATCCATCAAAATTACGTCATAGGAATTGTTAAGCAGTTTGTCAATTGCTATTTTTCCGTTTTCGGCAATATCACGTTCAAACCCAAAGTCATCTAGTAGTGTTTTCATCAATAATTGATTCAACGCAATATCTTCAACAACCAAAACTTTTATGCTTTTTGTTTCTTTGTCGACTTCGAGCATTTCTGTTTCTAGTTCTGCATCGGCAGTTGTTTTTTGGAATTTCAATCTAAAACTGAAAGTACTTCCTTCTCCTACTGTACTTTTTACTTTAATACTACCACCTTGAGGTTCTACTAATTGTTTGACGATAGCTAGTCCCAGTCCTGTTCCGCCATAAATTCTGGAAGTCCCGCTTGAGGCTTGTTGGAAATTTTCAAATATGGTTGTTAATTTCTCTTCGGGAATTCCAATTCCGGTATCAGCAACTGCAAACTCTATGGTAACATTTTCTTCATCCTGATCGATTAAACGTACATTAACGGTTATTTTTCCTTCGGAGGTAAATTTGACTGCATTACTAACCAAATTTAAAATAATTTGATGTAAACGTATCGGATCGCCTATTATTACGGCAGGAATGTTAGAATCATATTCTTTTACTAATTGTAAATTTTTCTCTTGAATTTTTGTTTCGAATAAGTGAAGCATCGATGCAATAGAGGACTTCATTTTAAAAGGAGTTTTTTCAAAAGACATCTTTCCAGCATCTACTTTTGCTAAATCTAAAATATCATTAATAAGCACAATTAGTGCATCGCCACTCATTTTTATAGCGTTTAGATATTCCTTCTGTTTTGCAGTCAAATCTGTTTTCAATACTACCTTTGTAAAGCCGATGATGGCATTCATTGGGGTACGTATTTCATGACTCATATTTGATAAAAATTGCTGTTTTGCTTTTACAGCATTTTCAGCAATTGAAGCAGCGTTTTCAGCATTTCGTTTTTCTTCTTCAGCAATTCCTGTTGCAAGCTCCGCAAATACTTTAGCTTCTATCAGCTCTGTTTCAATTCTTTTTTGCTCTGTGGTATCTCTAGCTACTATAACAATACCAAGTACATTTCCTTGATCATCCTTATAAACAGATCCGCTGAATAATACATCGGTTAATTTACCTTCTTTGTGACGAAGGGTAAGCGGTGAATCAGCAACAGAACCATTTGCAAATACTTCCTTATATACTTCTCTTGCCATTTGTGGCTCTGTGAAATAGTCAAAAAAGTCAGAACCAATTAGTTGTTCTCTTTCTAAGCCCGTAATTTTTACAGTGGCTTCATTCATATCAGTAATCTTACCTTCGATACTTATTGTAACTAATGGATCAAGACTAGCCTCAATAAGACTAAGGGAATAGTTAGAAAGTAATTTTTGAGCTGTAACATCTCTGGCAACAATCACGATTCCTAGTACATTGCCTTGTGGATCTTTATAAACGGAGCCATTGAATAGTACATCTGTTAGCTTTCCATCTTTATGGCGTATGGTCAAAGGAGAATCTGCAACAGATTCATTTGCAAAAACCTCTTGATATACTTCACGTGCCATTTGAGGCTCAGTGAAATAGTCAAAAAAGTCAGATCCTATTAATTTTTCACGTTCCAAGCCTGTAATTTTTACAGTAGCCTCATTCATATCGGTTATTTTTCCTTCGATACTAATGGTAACTAAGGGATCAAGACTGGCTTCAATAAGGCTAAGGGAATAATTAGAAAGTAGGTTTTGAGCAGTAACATCCCTAGCAACAATAACAATACCAAGCACTTTTCCTTGTTGATCTTTATAAACAGATCCATTAAATAACACATCAGTAAGCTTTCCCTCTTTATGACGAATAGTTAATGGAGAATCAGCAACGGAGCCATTTGCAAACACTTCTTTGTACACCTCACGTGCCATTTGAGGTTCTGTAAAATATTCGAAGAAATCAGAGCCTATCAGTTTTTCGCGTTCGACACCAGTAATTATAACCGTGGCCTCATTCATACCACTAATCTTACCATCAATGTTTATAGTGATCAAGGGATCTAAACTGGCCTCGATAAGACTAAGTGAATAATTTGAAAGTAATTTTTGTGAGGAAGTAAATAATTCTAATTCGTCATTTCTAATTTTTAAATTTTTAACAATAATAAAGACAAGTGTAAAAATTACAAATACTAAAATCAAAAGTAAAAAGAATAGTATTTCGGAATATTGAACACTATTTTCATTTTCAGATTTTTTAAGTTTAAGAGCATTATATTCATCAACTTTAATTTTATAAATGATGTTTTTAATACTATCAGTGATGATTTTACCATCTTTTAGAATGGCAATCTTTTCATTTGGCTCTAATAAATCTACCTTTCTATCGTCAATAATTTTTTGCAATAAAAATAATTTCTTGGCAGTCATTACTTTTAAAGAATCTACCTGTGTACTTTGCTGTGAATTACTTTGCGTTAGTGCTGACAATTGTGACAGGTTGCTATTCATCGCTTTTACTGCCTTATTGTAGGACTCTAAATATAGATTGTTTTCAGAGATTATATACCCTCTTACGCCAGTTTCAATATCAAGAATATCTAAAAGAACATTATCGTTTTTACGCAATACTTCCTGCGCATGAACTGCAGAGTCACTAGTTGACATTACTTTTAGGTTATTATAGTAGAAAATACCTAATACAACGAGTAGGATAATAGCGACTAGGATATAATAGATTTGAAATTTTTTATCTGAAATTAACTTCATGGTGTATGTAAAACTTATTTGCTATTATTTGGGTTTCCAATTTCTTCAAGAGGCATTCGCCTTTTATCTTTCAAATTCTTAAAGTGGGAAGGCGAGAGCCCTGTTACTTTCTTAAATTGACTTGATAAATGCGCTACACTACTATAACCCATTTTCCATGCAATTTCAGTGATATTGTGTTCTCCATATATAATTAATTCCTTCACCCGTTCAGTTTTATGTGAAATAATAAAATGCTCGATTGTAGTTCCTTGTACTTCAGAAAATAAGTTAGACAAATAAGTGTAGTCATGACTTAACTTCTCACTTAAATAAATAGAAAAATTTACTTTGATAACTTCATTCGAATGGTGAACCATTTCAATTATAACATTTTTAATTTTTTCTATGAGCATCGACTTTTTATCGTCCATCAATTCAAACCCTGCACTTAAGAGCCCCGCTTTAAGAAGTTCTCTTTGTGCCATAGAAATATTTTCCATGACATCCACTTCTCCTAAATCGACAACAATAAAATGCAATCCAAGTTTTTTTAGTTCCTCTTTAACTGCTAGTTTGCAGCGATTGCTGACCATGTATTTAATATATAGCTTCAAATTATTTGTTTTTAACTGATTGTGTAAAATTTGCACTTTTTTCTCAGATATGAATTACATAACTTTTAAATTAGTTGTATAATTCACAGATTTTTATTGGAGCTTCTTAAGATAATAAAAACTATTATGGAATAGTCACAGCGATTAAAAAATTATGGACAATTGAAAGATGGTTTGATAGTTTTGAGGTTTTTAATCCAATGAAAATGATACTACTATGATTTATAAAAAAAAATCCAAATCGAAAATGAATTACGTCATTTTCGATTTGGATTAGTATTTTAAAACTAAGCTGGCAAGAGCTATTCTTTGTCAGTATCTGTATCAGGGTTTTTAAATAATTTTCTTTCGAAAACATCAGACCAGTCCATTGATTTAATAGCCGACACTTGATTTTTCTCGTTCATATAAACTCTAAGTTCTTTATTTGCAACAGGCTTTGTATACAGTGCTTTGTAGCGAAAAATGGTTGTTTGCGTCTCATTGTCTTTGTAGATTTCCATCAATTTAAGATCCTTAAAGGGACCGTAGAACTGTCTGAATTTCACACAGGTTTTTGAAAGCTTTTCTAAAGTTATGTTGTTGATAACAGATCTAGTTGCTTCACTTTGATTAAATGGCTTAAACTTAGATGTGTTACAAGTCATTAAAATTCGTTTACCCAAATCGTATGCTTTCGCCTTTTGACTGGCGTCAACTTCAGCTACAGCTAATTTCATGAATTTTACTTCTTCAGGCTTTTCGCCAATCGGTTGGTCAATTTTTTTTGACTTACATCCAACAAGTACAATTAAGCTGAGTACGAGAACTATTCTTTTCATTTCTAAGATGTTATTTTTAATAATAAATTAGGATCTGGGCAATTGTCTAAATAGAAATCCAAATCACTTTTTGTGCAAACTCCAGGATAATCACCCAAATTTGCACCAATATTTTTTATAATTTGAAAATGCAGATGCGGAGAATAATCACCATTCACGGTTGAATTTCCTAATAGACCTATCTCTTGTCCTTTTTTGATTACATTACCAATCGCAATGTTTTCTAGACTGTCTAACGATAAATGTCCATATAAAGTATAAAAGATATGATTTTCTATTTGGTGCTCAAGAATAATAGTGGGACCATAATCCCCAAAACCAGCATTAAAATTAAAACTGTGAATTGTTCCGTCAAGTGCTGCTAAAATTGGAGTTCCAGCTTTTATCCATAAATCTAAACCAATATGCATGTTTCGTTCCTCTGTCTCCAGGTCTTTAAAAATAGTACTTCGTTGATATAGATTTCGTTCCTCATTGTAGCCTCCGTAAGCAACTTTCGAATTATTTATGGTCAGATAATTTTCAATATAATTTTCGAATTCTGCGGCATCAGCTAATGATTCATTAGTTAGATTTTGATTTGAAACAGATAAATTTAAAGGGACATATTGTTTTAAAGTAATAGAATCAGCTATTACTTTGGCATCTTGGATATTATTTAAAACGGTTTCTAAACTTGTCATTTATTCCTGTTTTGAATTTTAATTTAATAAAAAAAGCCAACCGAACTAATTCAGATTGGCTTTATGTTTTTAAGAGCTAAAAAATAGTATTATTTCTTAACTTCAACTTTTGCGTCACCTCCAGAAACGTTTACTTTCGTTTGGTTTTCCCCGCTTTTAGTGCTTACATCAATACCATCAGAACCAATACTTACTGATGTTCCATCAGGATTTTCTTCTACAGCTGGAGCTTCATTTGTAACTTCAATTGTCTGATTTGTGGTAGTGTCAGGGGTTTCTTCTTTTTCCTTGCAAGAAACGATTGCCATAACTGATAAAATGCCTATTAACATTGATATTTTTTTCATTTTTATTGTTTTAAGTTCGTAACTAATTAATTGACAAGGTACTGTTTTTTTACTAAAATACTATTTTTAATATAAACTTGGATATTTTATCGGGTTTACCTCATTCATCATAGCATATACTTTTTCAAAAATATCTTCAGCAGATGGTTTTGAAAAATAATCGCCATCAGTCCCGTAAGACGGTCTGTGCGCTTTTGATGTTAAGGTTTGCGGCTTACTGTCTAAATAATTGTAGCCGTCTTGTTGCTCAACAATTTGCTGTAAAATATAAGCAGAGGCTCCTCCTGGAACATCTTCATCAATTACTAAAAGACGATTTGTTTTAGCTATACTTTTTACAAGGTCATGATTAATATCAAAAGGGAGTAGAGATTGAACATCTATAATTTCACAGTCAATACCTACTTCAAGAAGTTCTTTAGCAGCTTGTTCGACTAATCTTAAGGTAGATCCATAAGAAACTAATGTTATATCATCACCTTCTTTCATGGTTTCAACAACACCAATAGGAGTCTTGAATTCTCCGTAATTTAGTGGTTTTTTCTCTTTTAATCGGTATCCATTTAAACATTCGATAACCAAGGCTGGTTCATCACATTCTAACAGTGAATTATAAAAACCTGCCGCTTTTGTCATGTCTCTTGGAACTAAAACGTGTATTCCTCTAATAGCGTTGATAATCATTCCCATAGGAGATCCTGAATGCCAAATCCCTTCTAAACGATGGCCTCTGGTACGAATGATTAATGGCGCTTTTTGCTTTCCTACTGTTCTGTACTGCAGTGTTGCTAAATCATCACTCATGATTTGGATAGCGTACAATAGATAATCTAGATATTGAATTTCGGCGATAGGTCTTAAACCCCTTAATGCCATTCCGATACCTTGTCCTATAATAGTGGCTTCACGTATTCCAACATCGGCTACACGCAATTCACCGTATTTCTCTTGCATTCCTTCTAGACCTTGGTTTACATCACCAATGGCTCCTGCATCTTCTCCAAAAATTAAAGTTTCAGGATATTTTGTGAAGATAGCGTCAAAGTTATCACGTAGAATCATTCGACCATCTGTATCCTCTTTTGCATTATCATTATATTCAGGAAGAATTTCTTTCACTGAAAAGACATTTAAATCAGAATCAGAGTGCAGGTGGCTGCTAAATTTTTCTTGATTTTTCTTAGTGTAATTAGTTATCCAATTTGAAAGTTCGTTTTTTACATCTTCATTGATTACAAGTCGTAAAGATTTACGAGCTGCAACTAGAATTTCCTTTCTTATAGGATCTTTTACACTACTTAAGTTAGAAGCATATTTTAATATTGTCTCTTTATGAGTGCATAAATCTGCAATTTTTGTCAATAAGGAAACCAATTCTTTTTGTTCTTCAACAACAGGTCCTATAAAAGCACTCCATGCTGCCTTTTTACCTTCAAGTACTTGTTTCTTAGCGTTTGCGTCTATTTCAGCTAATTCTTCAGGAGAGGCAATGTTAATTGCAATCATCCATAATTTCATTTGTCTGATACAGTCAAAATCTCTCTCCCAAGCTAGTCTGTCAGCATCTTTATATCTTTCATGTGATCCAGAAGTAGAGTGTCCTTGAGGCTGAGTAAGTTCATTGACATGTATTAATACGGGAACATGCTGTTCACGTGACAGAGTAGATGCCTTCTCATAAGTAGCAATAAGTTCAGTATAGTCCCAACCTTTTACTCTTAAGATTTCAAATCCTTTTGAAGCATCGTCTCTTTGGTACCCTTTTAAAATTTCAGAAATATTCTCCTTGGTTGTCTGATGTCTCGCATGAACCGAAATACCATATTCATCATCCCAAACACTAATTACCATAGGAACTTGTAATACTCCTGCAGCATTTATTGTTTCGAAAAACAATCCTTCAGAAGTACTTGCGTTTCCAATGGTTCCCCAAGCGATCTCATTTCCTTCAACTGAGAAATTTGCTTTATTGGGTATTCCTTTTACTTGTCTGTATATTTTTGATGCCTGCGCAAGCCCTAATAATCTAGGCATTTGTCCTGCGGTAGGAGAAATGTCAGCGCTAGAATTTTTTTGTTTTGTTAAGTCTTTCCAAGAACCGTCTTCATTTAAACTATGAGTAGCAAAATGACCACCCATTTGTCTGCCGGCAGACATAGGGTCTAGCTCTAAGTTGGTGTTACCATATAATCCGGCAAAAAACTGTTCAATCGTCATTTGCCCAATAGCCATCATAAAAGTTTGGTCACGATAATATCCAGAACGAAAGTCACCGTTTTTGAAAAATTTAGCCATCGCCAATTGAGGCACTTCCTTTCCATCGCCAAAAATTCCGAATTTTGCCTTTCCGGTCAACACCTCTCGACGGCCTAATAAACTACATTCTCTACTTATCATAGCGATTCTGTAATCGTTTAAGACTTCGGTTCTAAAATCCTCGAATGTCAGTGTTGTATTGGTTTTTTCTTTTATCATAATTAAAAGGTATCTCTTAAGGAGACAAATTTACTTAAAAACAATCGATTATCATAATTCATTGAAAGAAATATAATTTGAGGATTATCAATTAAATCACTTTAAATATATTTTTAAATTAGATATTCGTAATTTAATAGGTAAAAAAAGGAGAATAATTCAATGTTATAATATATTTCCTTTCGTTTAAAACCATTTTCGATTAAATAAATTGATTAATATTTTTGGCGATAAAGTAATAACAAATCGAATTTTCTCGTTGTATTTGTCTTGGCTAATTTCCCATCCATTAGAAGAATAGAGTGGAAGGTACACTTCGAAGTAGTCAGGAACTAAATTTAATCGGATTCCACTATCATACACAAATTTCTCGCTTTGGAAATTATTTTTTAAAAAACCGATGTCACCGTAGGCTTCGATCCAATTCCAAACTGTATAACTTCCATTTACAGTAGTGATCCATTGATTGGCATACGGAGTGGAGAGTTTTGACTTAAAACCCCCTTCAGCCACAATTAGTTGCTGACTAAAAAAGCCGCTGTTCTCTGATCGACCATAATAGCCGTAATCAAATAAGTAATCCGTTGGTCGGTCTAATGCAAAACTAAAAAAATCAGAATTAGTATTGTTGTATAGAAAACTACCAGCATAAAGACGCAAGTTTATTTGACGGTTATTTTCGAAAAGTTTTCTGTACTCGACTTCTGCGGCCATTTTTCCAAATTTACTAGCTAGTTGAAGGTCAGATGAAAAACTGAAATGATTTGTAATTTCTGTTCTAGTATTAAAGTACTTCGCATTAAAGACAGAGTAATTGTCGGTGGAATTGTCTACAACTATTTCGCTTTTTTCTCTGTTGACAATTACGTGGCGCAATAAGATTAATTGCTTTTTGTTGTCACGAAAGTCGTTTTCTCGGAGTCTTAACTGAACTGTTGGATTTACTTTTAGATAAGTAGCATCTGGTGCGTAGTGGAAATAGGAACCCGAAAAAGAATAACGTACGTTGTAAAGTGCACTGTTTCTATAGTTTTGATTTACGGCAACAAAACCGGAGCCAGAAAATGTATTGGTATTTGTTGAATAGGCTGGATTGACGTCAAAAACGAATGGTTTTTCTAATATTGTTCTGTTGTGAAGACGCAAGCCAGGGGTAAGGCCATCATACAAATTGTATCCTAAAGTAGGGACATATAAAACTTGATTGTAATACGGATCTTCCAAATCCTTCATAAAGACAAATTTTAGGGGACGGTTGTTAGGGAAGAAAGGTTTTAGTGATTTCCAGTTGTTTCTTAAATTGTATTCAGGAACTTCATTCTTGTAATTTAAAACAATCTTATCAGCATTATTTCTTTCGAAAGAAAACATACTATCAGTTATCTGGGGATCCAACCATTTTTTGAATACAATTTCACCTTTATTAATTCCGTAAACAGGCACGGGAACAATTACTCCGGTTCTATTTTTAAGGCTGAAAGTAATACTGTCTTTGGTTTTTACTACGTCCCCAAATTTAAAATCAATGATTTCACGAGAATCAATAATTGTATTAAAAAACCAATTGATACTCTTGTGGGTATTTCTTTTTAAAATGGTTTCAAAATCATCTCTAGACACTTGTTTCTTCTTGTTTTCAACATAGAATTGACGGATACTATTAGTAACAACTTCGTCACCAAGAAACTTGTCCAGATACCTGAAGCTTAATCCAGCGCGGTATTTACTGGCGATTTGTTCGTTGAATTTTATGAGAGAATTTTTCGGGTCTCCTAGTGGTTGATCAAGATTTTTACGAGCCATTAACATGTAGAAATAGCTATATTGCTGGTTAAAATCTAGATTCGTGAGATTGTAGCTTTTCAGTAGTAGAAAGGTAGAGGCACTACCCAGCATCTTGGTGTTTGGGTAATTCTCGTCAATATACTTCATCATTGCATATACCTGAATTCCATCATAAATCCAACTGTCTTTCCTGCTGTCTAGTCTTAAACTGTTTTGTAAATAGGCATTTAAGTATGTTTTTAAAAACTTGATCTCAAAGGTAAATTCATCTGAAAATGGACTGATAAACGAAGGCAGCTGATTTAATCCGTAAAAAGGATTTCGTTCATAATCAGTTTGAGAAACAGCAATTTTATCAAACGGATATTTCCCTATTAAATCCTCTACATAATTAACAATACAATCAATGGCATACGCTTGTTGCTTGATACCTACTTTATTCTCCTTTAAATTTGTTATAACTTCAATTCCACTGGTTTTATAGCTGTAAAAACTGGATTTGGGTTCGATAAAAAGACTGAAATTTGTTCTGTTTTTACCAGTTAGTTTATAAATGGAATGACTATCTTTTTCAATTGTTTCCTTCTTATTTAAGTCAGTTGTTACTTCAAAGCCTTTTGGAACTTTTAAATCAATATCAATATCTGACATGGCATTTGCAATATCATCTAAATTGGCATTGCTATATTTTGCAAAAGCATGATTTTCATAACGGGCAGGAGTAAGGTACCATGTTTTTAGATTCATTCCGCCTGTTGCATTATAGCCAAATTTAGTAAAGGCATCACTTGGAATTTTTGCAGTATAAGTAAGTTGAAGTTTTATTTTCTGATTAGGAGCTAGTTTTTCTCTTAGCGTTACCCTAATAATATCTGGATTTTCAGCCGTTCTTCTCCATAAAAGGAATGATTTATCGGCATCTATAATCGTTAAATTTTTAGTGCTTCCGCGCTCGTCTTCTTTAGCCAAGTGGAAACCGCGATAAAACTCGTCCGAAAATCGTCTCGCTAAAGGTGTATTCACATCAGCATAAGCATTGTTCCAGTCGTTTAGTACAACTGAAGTTAGCGTGTCATTAGACTCATTAAAAAAGATAAGTTCCTGCTGGATATTCAAGGTTTTTTCAGTACTGTTTACCTCAACATGCATTTGGGTATGGTGCTGGGCGTATTGTTTTATTGATGTCAATAAAACTAAAATACAAAAGGCGATTTTATAAAATACTCTCAACTGTAAATTTAACTCGTTACTATTTCACAATATACACTTAATAGATTTATTTTGGTAAAAAAGGTGGTTTTTTTTACAAAAAAAAAGCTGCTCGTAAGAACAGCTTTCAATGTTAAAAATTTGGTTTCAAATTGTATTTTTTATAGAAATTATCGAGAACATCAACTACTTCGTCCGCTGTGTCGACAATTTTTATCAAATTCAAGTCGTCTGGACTCACTGTCTGTTCTCGTTCGATTAAAACTTTTTTGACCCAATCAATTAATCCCGACCAAAATTCAGTTCCTACCAATATTATAGGGAATTTGGCGATTTTCTTCGTCTGAATCAAAGTCATGGCTTCAAACAACTCATCTAAAGTCCCGAATCCTCCTGGCATAACAACAAATCCTTGAGAATATTTAACAAACATTACTTTTCGAACAAAGAAGTAATCAAAATTTAGGTTTTTATCACCGTCGATGTACGGGTTAAAATGTTGTTCGAATGGCAGTACAATGTTCAGTCCCACCGAAGTTCCTCCGCCTAGATGTGCACCTTTATTTCCAGCTTCCATGATACCAGGCCCTCCTCCAGTTATCACACCGTAACCGGCTTTACTGATATTGAAAGCTATTTTTTCGGCAAGTAAATAATAAGGATCCTCGGGCTTTGTTCGCGCTGATCCAAAAATGGACACACATGGACCTATACGTCCCATGGCTTCGTAACCATTTACAAACTCGGCCATAATTTTAAAAATCGCCCAGCTGTCATTAGTCCTGATCTCATTCCAGTTCTTTTGCTTTAAACGGTCTTGGATTATTTTATCCTCATCATTGTCAAAATCTTCTAATCTCATATTGGTAATGTATTATTTACTATTATTTTCTGGAGCTTTCTCCAGCTATTCGCTTGTATCTTTTTATTTTTTTAAAGATAAAAAATAAAAAGTATACCGCTGCTATCTGGGCTAGGAATCCGTGATACTAATGTAACTCTTTTTCCAAATATGGTACCGAAAAGTGTTTTTATTTTAATTAATTTCTCGAAGTTGCCGCCTGTGTTGAATTTAGCAACTAAGAATAGAAATATATGGTGTCTGTTGCTTTAGGATCTAAAAACTTTCAAACCGCAAATTCGGAAATTTATAAATAATTAAAATTTGCGGTCAATAACTGCAATCGAACGGTGTAGGCTTTGAATCTATAATGATTTATTGAGTGCTGCTTCTTGATGTAATTCTGGACCGCGTGAGGGATTGAAGCAGGCTACCAAAGTAGCGCGTAAAGCCTGACAGCATATCTAAAAAGGGCTCATTACCGCAAAGTAATGAGCCCTTTTTAAAGATGGTGGCACGCCCAAATAATGGAACTGCCTTATGTTTTTAATTGTTTACTTCTTGATAATTTCTTCTAGAATAGCTCTGTCCTCGCGGTTGCTTATTTTTAAAATAATATCCTGACCTTTAGTAGTTTTACCTTCGATTACATAAAGCTTTGCTTTTCTAAATTCAGTGTTACTATTATCGAAATCAACATCTCCAAATTCGAGTGTATTTTTGATATCGATGGTGTCGATCCATTTTTCGGCTAGTACCTGAGATGCTTTTTCAGAATAGTGAAAAGGCTTAGTTCTCAAATCATTTAAAACTCTGGCATTTGGAAAATAATTACAGCGGGTATCTTTTCCACTAAATATCATGGATACAAAAAATAGACCTATAACTAATCCCACTAAATAGTAGGCAAAACGATGGAAAAATTTCATGAATTATTTTTTGTGCAAAGGTAGCGGAAGTTTACTTAAAACACAATTAAATTGATGTCGTTATTAGGTAAATCAAACCAGTCTCCCATGACTTTATTAGTCAGGATACCGTGGTAAAAATAAACGCCGTGTTTTAATCCGCTATCGCAACGAATGGCGCTTTCAATACCACCATCGGCAGCAATTTGCATTAAAAAAGGGGAGATAATATTACTTATAGAAAGGGAAGCCGATTTTGGGTAACGCGAAGGAATATTAGGAACGCAATAATGCACTACATTGCTTCTTATGAACGTTGGTTTCTCATGTGAAGTAACCTCTGAGGTTTCAAAGCAACCTCCGGTATCAATGCTGACATCAACGATTACTGCGCCGCTTTTCATGTGTTCTACCATAGTTTCTGTAACAACCACCGGACAGCGCTCTACGCCGCTCATCGCGCCTATGGCGACATCACAACGTCTTAGTGCCTTTAATAACGATTTAGACTGTATAGTGGAAGTGAAAATACGTTGGTTGAGATTATTTTGTAATCTACGGAGTTTTGTAATGGAATTATCAAATACTTTTACACTAGCTCCTAATCCAAGGGCAGTTTTAGCAGCAAATTCTCCTACTGTTCCAGCGCCTAAAATAACTACATCGGTAGGAGGAACTCCGGTGATGTTGCCAAACAGCAATCCTTTTCCGAATTCGTTAGTAATCATTAGTTCTGCAGCAATTAGAATCGAGGCAGTTCCTGCTATTTCACTAGACGATCGTACTGCGGGATAGCTATCGTCTTCATCTTTTATATATTCGAATGCTAAGGCGGTTATCTTTTTTTTGCTCAAGGCTTCAAAATAACTTTTCTTCATCGTTTTTAGTTGAATCGATGAGATAAGAATTGTTTGATTGTTCATCATGGCAACCTCGGCAAGAGTAGGCGGGCCCACTTTCAAAATCATTGGACAACCAAAAACTTTGGCGGTATCTTTTGTTATTTCGGCACCAGCAGCACTATATTCTTTATCAGAATAACTGGAGCTTTCACCAGCTCCTGATTCAATCATTACGCGATGTCCGTTGAAAGTTAATGAGTTAACTGCATCTGGAGTTAAGCAGATACGGCGTTCTTGATAGCTGGTTTCTTTTGGAATACCAATAAAAAGATCGCTTTTTCTTCGGCTTAGCTCGAGTTTTTCTTCCTGCGGTAACAACTGTTGTTTAGTGAAAGGAGTTATTGCTATTGACATTGATAAAGTGATTATTAGAGGTAAAATTACGTAAAAAGTTTAAAAAAACAGGCTTAAAACGGGTTTAAATATTCGAATAAGAATGAATAAGATTACTTAAATTAATTTTTCCATTTTAATATCGGCTCTTTCATAAATACCAGCTTCTAAAGGTATTTCCTTAAAACCGAATTTTTCATACAAAGTGATAGCGGGAACTAGTTTTCTATTCGAATAGATAATTATCTTTTTAAGGTTGTTTTCTTTGGCAGTTTTAACGCAGTGCTCCATTAGCTTTTTACCTATTCCTAGACCTTGAACACCATCAGTAACGGCCATTTTGCTCAATTCAAATTCCGTATCGTTCATTTTTAGCAATGAAACGGTACCTACAATTTTATCATTGTATTTAGCATAAAATATCATTCCGCCTTTGTCAATGATTTCTTCTTGCGGATTAGAAAGTACTCGCTCGTCTTTAGGTTCGACTTTAAAATGTCTACTAAGCCATTCTAAGTTTAAGGTTTTTATAGGTTCCTTCAAGTCCGAAGAAAAAGGAATGATTACAACTGTATTCTCGGTATTCATATTTTGTGTGTTTCTTTAGCTTAATTTCAATAGGCGTTTGCCGCCAGCTAGTTCCTGGATGGTGACAACAGAGTGGGAATCTGGGATAAGGTTTGGGATGTTTTCGGCCCATTCGATAAAACACCAGTTTCCAGAATATAAGTATTCATCGACTCCCATGTCCAGTGCTTCCACTTCGTTTTTTAATCTGTAAAAATCAAAATGATAAACTATCTGATTGTTAGTAGTATGATACTCATTAACTAAAGAAAAGGTTGGGCTACTAGTTGCTTCTGTAACCCCAAGTTCTTTGGCTAGTTGTTTGATAAAAGTGGTTTTTCCAGCACCCATTTCTCCGTGAAAAAGGATCACTTTATTAGGCTTTTCAGCAACAATAGCGTGTGCTGTTTTTTCGATTTCATCTAATGAAAAAGTAATTTCCATTTTAAAAATTTGTTTAAATATTAAGGTCTACAGTTTTTCTGAATTGACTATTTCGGATTAAAAATCATAAACGGTATAATCATTTCTTCCAATGAAATTCCACCATGTTGATAGGTGTTTCTGTAATAACTCACATAATGATTGAAGTTATTTACATAGGCCAGAAACAGATCGTTTTTTGCAAAAATATAAGAACTACTCATATTAATGGTAGGTAAACCTATTTTTTTTGGATCTTTTACCGCATATACATCTTTGTATTCATAGGTCAGGCTACGCCCAGTTTTGTAACGTAAATTGAGGCTGGTGTTTTTATCACCCACGACTTTCGATGGGTTTTTTACATTTATAGTTCCGTGATCTGTGGTTATGATCAGTTTGAAACCTAGTTTTTGTGCCTGTTGTATGATTTCTAGTAGAGGAGAATTCTTGAACCAACTCAATGTCAGCGAGCGATAGGCCTTATCGTCGGAAGCGAGTTCTTTTACCACGTCCATCTCTGTTTTGGCGTGGGATAACATATCTACAAAATTATAAACTACAGTAACCAAATCGTTGTCTCGTAGTCCTTTGAAATTTTCCACCAGTTTTTTTCCACCAGCCAAGTTGGTTATTTTGAAATAATCCTCTTTGATGTTTAATCCCAGTCGTTTTAACTGTGCTGATAAAAACTCAGCCTCATACAGGTTTTTTCCGCCTTCCTCAGGATCATTTTTCCAGTATTGCGGAAACTTTGTCTCCATTTCCAGTGGTGTCAAACCAGAGAAAATAGCGTTTCTAGCATATTGGGTTGCGGTGGGAAGAATAGAGAAATAAGGTACTTCTTTTTCCAGTTTATAATAATTAGCTACTTCACTTTCAAAAGTTTTCCATTGGTCGTAGCGCAAATTGTCAATTACCACAAACAAAATGGGTTTGTCTTTTTTAACAATTTCAGGAACGACTAATTCTCTAAATAAAGTATGCGATTGAATGGGTTTGTCAGCCTTTGGTAGAAACCAATCTTCATAATTGCGTTCGATGAATTTTCCAAACTGCGAGTTGGCTTCCGCTTTTTGGGACTCTAAAATCTCAATCATCCCATGATCGTTGATATTCTCGAGATTAAGCTCCCAAAAAATCAATTTCTTATACAATTCGACCCAGTCTTCATAAGAATTCACCATCGCCATTTCCATAGAAATTTTACGGAATTCTTTCTGATAGTCCAATGTGGTTTTTTGTGAAATTAAGCGCGAGTGATCCAGATTCTTCTTCAAACTCAATAAAATCTGATTTGGGTTCACTGGTTTAATCAGGTAATCGGCAATTTTAGAGCCTATTGCTTCCTCCATGATGTACTCTTCCTCACTTTTAGTAATCATAATCATAGGAACAGCCGACTTTTTCTCCTTCATTTCAGACAGTGTTTCAAGACCGCTCATGCCGGGCATGTTTTCATCTAGAAAAACGATGTCAAAATTTTCATTATCGAAAATATCAATCGCATCACGTCCGTTATTACAAGTAGTAACACTGTAATTTTTCTTTTCTAGGAATAGTATGTGTGGTTTTAAATAATCGATTTCATCGTCTACCCAAAGTATTTTTATCTTATCCATATATTTACAAATAGTATTTGTCTTGTTATTTTGCTGTGATCACTAAGAAATAGGAATATCACAAAGTGATTGCGCTAACGAGCAATAACCGCAGTTTCATTCTGCCAATTTACAGATTTTTGAAGCTTTAACTTGCTAATATTATGATAATTTTTCTTGATAAATTCGGCAGCCAAAGGCGGGGAGATAATAGGGCGCCAAATATAGATAGTAAAACGCTGTCTACTGGAAAACCACCACTGTTAACCGCTCATTTGATACTAATGGGAATGGCATTCCATTGCGGTAAGTGCGTTCCAATTCTTTAATCACAACGATCATACTTCCCGATATATTATCTGGAATATTCAATCTTTATTATTTTAAATTGAATAATAAAGGATTTGAGTTTTAAGTTGCAGGAAATTCCACACATAAACCAAACTAAAAAAAATAAGAAAAAACTTAGTAATGAGGTAGAAGATGTGTAAAAGATGTATATATTTGAGGTTATATACTAGTTAGTGGCAATATTATGAAAAATCATACAATCATTAGCGTTTTATTCTTTTCGATTTTTACAGTTAGTTGTAATGAATCAAATTCTGAATTGAAGAAAATTAACGTGGAACTTCAAAAACTTCAAAAAGAAAATTCAATACTAAAAGATTCTATTTCTAAAATTAAAAAAGAAGATTGGAATTATAAAATGTTAGTTGGAGTTCCTGAAGGAAAACTAAAAGTTGGTGAAAAGAACAAAATATTTTTTTTCCTATATGATTCCAAACAATTACAAGATTTCGATGTTTACAAAATTGAAAATAAAAAAGAAATAAAAATACGAACCGAAAAGTTCGGTAAATTCAGTTACGAATACATACCTAAATCAGAATTGGAAAATAAAGTTAGTTTGAAAATTAAAATTCCGAATAATGATGTTGAAATTATGAACGAAACAACAATTCCTTTGAAATAAATACTGCTGCTAACAGCTAAGAGTTTCGTTGCGTGCGTAGCACGAACAATGAAACTCCGGTTGAACGGAACCGCTTCCACTTCCGCAACCCTATGTACTTATCGTAAAAAAATTAGAGAGAATATCAAGAGGATTTAAAAGACAAGTATTGCTTGATGGAACTTGTAGGACTAACTGTAGAGCCTTTATTTGAAAAAGACAATAATATTTCAATATCGATAACTATTGGTGATGGAGATAATTGCGAAGGAATTATGTATGAGAAAATTAAAAAATAAAGAATATGAATAGAGTTAGAATTATTGGGTTAGTTCTGTTGATAATTGGAATTATATTACACCTTTCTTTCGAGAATGACGGAATCGATTTTTTAACTGGAGCTTTTGTTGGCGGTGGAGTAACTTTGTTATTTACTGGACAATTTAAATTGAAAAAGACTAACTAAATAGAAATTAACCCCAAAAAAAAAACATCCCTTCTTTCTGCAGCTTTCGGAGGCCAAGTTGACGGCGTAAATTACAAACAATAGAAAGAAAAAACACCTAATTATTCCACTATGAAAATCTCTAAGACAGTATATTTAATATTAGCGATAATCTTTTTATTCTCTTTTATTCAATCCTTATTTGACACCAAAATCACTCCTAAAATCTTCTTTTGGGAAGTGAATATTTGGGCTTATCGCTTCTTTAGGTTGGCGGTAGCTGTAGTATTTATGAAATCCTATTTGGATATGAAAAAAGAGGAGAAGAAAACGGAGAATTAATTTTATATGAAGTTTAGTGAAGAAATTATCTAAATCAATCTAGATGTTTAACACTTAATAAAATCCTTATTCCAATTGCTATCGGAATAAGGAATAAAATTTTATGGATTAGTTTTCAACTAAATAATTTGTGAAAATCTGTGAATGCTGTGTATAGAAAATATTATTCTAATTCCTTTTTCAAAAACTTAGCGGTATAGCTTTTTTTATTATCTGCTATTTCTTCGGGAGTTCCTTTGGCAACAACTTTTCCGCCGCCTTTTCCGCCTTCTGGGCCAATATCAATAATATAGTCGGCTAGTTTTATTACATCCATATTATGTTCGATAATCAGGATCGTATTTCCCTTGTCAACTAATTTGTTAATAACGGTCATCAATACTCTAATATCTTCAAAGTGCAAGCCAGTAGTAGGTTCGTCTAATATGTAAAAGGTGTTTCCGGTATCTTTTTTGGATAATTCTCCAGCTAATTTAATACGTTGCGCTTCCCCACCCGAAAGTGTGGTGCTTTGCTGACCAAGAGTGATATATCCTAAACCTACATCTTGAATGGTTTTTACTTTTCGATAAATCTTCGGAATCATTTCAAAAAATGGAACGGCTTCATCCACGGTCATATTCAGCACATCAGAAATGGATTTTCCTTTAAAGCGAATTTCTAGGGTTTCTCTGTTGAAACGTTTTCCTTGACAGGTTTCGCATTCTACATAAACGTCTGGCAAAAAGTTCATTTCGATGGTACGCACCCCAGAACCTTGACAGGTTTCGCAGCGTCCACCCTTTACATTAAAGCTGAAACGTCCCGCTTTATAGCCTCTAATCATGCTTTCTGAAGTCATGGTGAACAATTTCCTGATCTCCGTAAATACTTCGGTATAAGTCGCCGGATTAGAACGAGGCGTTCTCCCTATCGGGCTTTGGTCAATATTTATTACTTTATCAATAAGCTCTAAGCCTTCGATTTTTTTGTAAGGTTGTGGTTTTTTGACACCATTAAAATAATAGGCATTCAAAATAGGGTAGAGGGTTTCATTGATCAAGGTCGATTTACCGCTACCGGAAACTCCCGTCACACAAATCATTTTCCCTAAAGGTAGCTCGATAGAAACATTTTTTAAGTTGTTTCCTGTGGCTCCAGTCAGTTTCATGAACTTTCCGTTTCCTTCCCGTCTTTTTTTCGGTACTTCGATTTTCATCTCGCCGTTCAAATATTGTGCGGTAATCGTATTTGATTTCAAGGTTTCTGCCGGAGTTCCTATACTGATTATTTCGCCTCCAAATTTCCCCGCTTTTGGTCCAATGTCAATCACATAATCAGCGCGTTCAATCATGTCTTTATCATGTTCGACCACAATAACCGAGTTCCCAATGTCTCGCAATTGTTCGAGAGAATGGATTAATTTATCATTGTCTCTTTGGTGTAAACCAATACTAGGCTCATCCAAAATATACAAGACACCCACTAATTGAGAACCTATTTGTGTTGCCAGTCGGATGCGTTGAGCTTCACCGCCAGAAAGTGATTTTGAACTTCGGCTTAAAGCCAAATACTCCAAACCTACATTCATTAAAAAGTTCAGTCTATCCTTAATCTCTTTGATTACTTCAGAGGCGATACGTTGTTGTTTATCAGATAGTCTGCTGTTTAAATCATGAAACCAGGCTGTAAGATCAGAAATATCCATCGCACACAATTCGGTGATATTTTGCTCATCGATTTTAAAGAATTGTGCTTCCTTTTTCAAACGAGAACCATCACAAACGGGACATGGAATTTCATCCATGAATTCCTTAGCCCATCGTTTAATGGTAGTAGAACCGCTTTCGTCGTGTTGGTTTTTTATAAAATGGGAGATACCTTCAAAGTCTATTTTGTAATCTCGGGCAACGCCTAAATCTTTAGAGTTAATCGTGAATTTTTCTTTACCGCCATTCAAAATCATTTCCATTGCTTCCTCCGGAATTTGTTCGATAGCATCGGTAATTTTGAAACCATATTTCTCGCCAATGATTTCCAATTGCTTAAATATCCAAGACGATTTGTACTCGCCCAAAGGCGCAAAACCACCCGCTTTTATAGATAATTTAGGATTTGGAATAATCTTCTTTGTGTTGATTTCGTTTACTGTTCCCAGTCCTTTACAATGATCGCAGGCTCCTTTTGGAGAGTTAAAAGAAAATAAATTCGGCTCTGGATTTTGATAGGATATTCCGGTTGTAGGACACATCAAATTTCTACTAAAGTAGCGTACTTCCTGAGAATCCTGATCTAGCACCATCAAAACATTTTCTCCATGATGCATCGCGGTATTGATGCTTTCGTTTAATCGTTTTTCGTTATCAGGAGTATTTTCGATGACCATACGATCCACAACAATCTCGATGTCGTGGGTTTTGTAACGGTCTAACTTCATTCCTGGAGTAATATCGAGAACATCGCTATTCACGCGAACTTTTAAGAAGCCCTGCTTAGCTATTTGTTGGAACAACTCTCCGTAATGTCCTTTTCGAGCTCTAATAACCGGAGCAAGAATATTGATTCGTTTTCCAATAAAATCTTCGATAATTAGGTCTTTAATTTGCTCATCAGAGTAGCTGACCATTTTCTCTCCAGTATTGTAACTGTAGGCATCGGCTGCACGTGCGTAAAGCAAACGTAGGAAATCATATATTTCAGTAATAGTTCCCACAGTTGACCGCGGACTTTTACTGGTCGTTTTTTGTTCAATGGCAATAACAGGTGAAAGTCCATCAATTTTATCGACATCTGGACGTTCTAAGCCTCCAAGGAACTGCCTGGCGTAAGCAGAGAATGTTTCTACATAGCGACGCTGTCCTTCGGCATAAATAGTATCAAATGCGAGGGATGATTTTCCAGAGCCTGAAAGACCAGTAATTACTACTAGTTTTTCGCGGGGAATTGAAACATCTATATTTTTTAGATTGTGAACGCGAGCGCCTTGAACCTCAATGGTATTGTCTTTATCTAACATAAGTTTTGCAAATTCCGAATAGTCGGAAGCAAAGTTACCATTTTGATTTATTCTTTCGATACAACAATGTAGAAGTTTATGTTAAAATCAATACTTTACAATTGAATTAGAAGCATTATTTGGAGCAGAAACACCACTGTTTTAAATAGCGTGCTTTCCCGCTTTCCGTTTCAATCTTCTAAGGCAAAAAAACAGTTGCCTTAGAAGGATTTTTACTTCAATCGGGGCTATTTAGGTCGTTTTGTTCTTGCAATAATGAATGGGTATTGGGCATAAAAAAACGCTAATGATGCAATTAGCGTTTTCTTTTTCTTGTACTGATATAGTTGTCTACGGCTTCTCTTGTGGTAAGCCAATTGCGTCCTTCTTTATATGCATCTATTTTACCTTGTCTAGCCAGTAGACTGATGTATTCTTGACCATATGGCATATCAGGTTCCTGAACCAAATTAGAAATAGAAATGTATTCTGAATCATTTCCTGGAAGCGCATTCAAGTATATGTTAAGCGTTCGCTCAACGGCTTGACACATCAATAAGGTGAGTTTTTGATAATTACCGCCATTGGCTTGATTGAGTGCTTCATAGTATTTCTTACGGTCATTTTTTAAGATAATCGCAGGCGGAAAACCACAACGCATCAACAATAAATTCATAGCCAAGCGAACCGTTCTTCCATTTCCATCAAAAAAAGGATGAATCCAAACGAGTTTATGATGAAAAACAGCCGCTAGTTCAATGTCATTAAGTCCTAACGGGTTTGTATTGATAAAATCAATCAATTCATCGAGCAAATCCGAAACTTTATTGGCATTTGGTGGAACAAAATTTGCACCAGATATACGCACGCCGCCATTGCGCAAGCGACCTGCAAAATCATCTTCAATGGACCGTAAAACCAATCCATGCAAAGACAAAATATCTATACTTCGCAACACATAATCATCATTTACAATGGAGAATAGATAATCTATCGCTTTATCGTGATTATGGGTTTCAAAATGTTCTCGTAATGATTTTCCCTTGATGGTTATTCCTTCTTGAAGCACCATTTGGGTTTCTCTTAAACTCATAGTGTTTCCTTCAATACTATTAGAATTATAGGTCCATTCTATAGACAGACTTTCCTTGATTTTATTCAATGCGATGGCTGGCAATGGTCTGCTGGTTTGCAGGACTTGCTTTTTTTCATACAATCGATCAAAGGTTGATTGAAATTCTTCTCGATAATTTGTATCTATCTTCCACATAACCACAAAGATACTACAATTATCGGATAATATTAAAAAACAACCTATCCGATATTAAGATTTATGCATTATTCTATCGTCATCGATTTCAATTTGGTACGATAGGCTTCTAGCGCTACGGATTTAGAAATAAAACCAAAGTATTTATCATCTTTCACCACAGGTAAAAAGGCTATTTTAGATCGTTCAAATTTGTTCATCACCGTCTCCATAGTATTGAATGGATAGATGATTTCAGTAGGAACGGTCATGATATTTTTGACCAAGGTATATTTTACTCGGTAGGTATTAAAAATTATTTCCCGAATATTATTGAAATGAACTACGCCTAATAAGTGCTTGTCTGTATCGACAACCGCAAAAATGACCTGGTTCGAATGCGAAATTAAATCTACCAATTTCTCTAAATTTTCATCTGGTGTAACCGTTAAATAATCCGTTTGGATAATCGAGCTAGTGTCTAAGGTAACTAGGATGTTAGTGTCTTTGTTACTGGTAAAAGCATGTCCTTTTTTAGCCAGTTCTTTGACATCCATGGAATGTCTTTCAAATCGTTTTGAAATAGCAAAACTAATAGATGCCACAATCATCAAGGGAAGCATTAAACTATAACCGCCAGTGATCTCCGCGATAAGGAAAATGGCGGTTAGTGGAGCGTGGAATAATCCGCTCAAAATACCGGCCATACCTACTATAGTGAAATTACTAACGGGTAAGTGGGTTAATCCAGTAAGATTTATTGCTTTCGAAAATACAAACCCTAGATAGGATCCTATAAATAAAGACGGCGCAAAGTTACCTCCGTTTCCACCAGCACCTAATGTAATTCCAGTCGCAAAAACTTTTACCATCATCGTTAAACCAACAAATGCCAATAACACCCAGCTGTTGTCTTTAAAACTACTAAAGAGTGTGTTTTCTAACATAACACCGGGATTGTCCTCTGATAAGATTTTAATACTTTCATATCCCTCACCAAAGAGTGTAGGAAAGATAAAAATTAAAACGGCTAGAATAGAGGCTCCGACCATTGCTTTTCTGTACGGCCCTAGTTTCATTTTGGCAAAATAATGTTCGGTTCTTTGAAAATATCGGGTGTAGTAGACAGACATGAAACCTGTTAACACTCCGAGTAGGATATAAAAAGGAATTTTATAATAATCGAAAACTTGTTGTTGTCTAAAATTTAATAAAATAGATTCATCCAAAATAATTTCTGAAACCAAAGCACCCGTGGCGGCAGCGATCATAATTGGCGTAAAAGCAGCGATGCTTACATCTACCAGTAAGAATTCTACAGCAAATAGAACACCAGCAATGGGAGCGTTAAATGCCGCAGCTATTCCGGCTGCAACACCACAACCTATAAGTAGCGTTCTGTCTTTGTAACTCAGTTTGTAACGTTGTGCATAATTTGAACCAAAAGCGGCACCAGCAATAACAATTGGGCTCTCTAAACCTGCCGATCCTCCAAGTCCAACAGTAAGCGAACTTGTTACAATCTGGGCATACATCTGTTTTTTGGGAACTATACTGGCTTTCTTGGCAACGGAAAATAATATTTGGGAAGTCCCTTTTTCGATAGAACCGCCTAACAATCGTTTTACCACAAATACAGTTAAAAGTAAACCCGCAATAGGTAAGACACTGTTTATGAAACTTAGTTTTAATATTCCATTAATGTATGTCGCAAATACGTAAACCTGGTGGGCAAATGTTTTAAGTACAATCACCGCAAATGCTGAAGAAATACCTACTAATACACTTGATAGGAAAATGAATTGCTTTTCGGTTAGCATCGATTGCGACCAGCCAATAATATTTTCTAATTTAGTGAGGTACTTTTTGAACATTAATTTTTTTTTTTTGAAAATGCTAAATTACTATTATTTTAATGATCCCATAAATTTTCACTGCTTCTTTTCTGCCTAAAAGCTTTAGATTTGGCGTAGCTTCAAATTCTTTTACTTTACTAAGTTTTGTTTTTATGTATTCCCGTAATGCCCATCTAATTGCCTTTTGAATAAAGAATTCAGTTGATAATTTTTACTGTATCACCGTTGCGGTTTTCTTAAAATAAAGGTTTTAAATCAGTCATGAATCCCATTTTTCTAAAATCCAACAGCAGAATCATCTCCTCTAAAGTCGGCTCCACCTTCTAGTTTATTGTTTGGAAGTACCAAAATAGCATCTACTTTTCCTATTACTGGAGTTGTTTTCTCATTTATCAGATAGCCTTTTGATTTTAATGTGTCGAAGGTTTGTGTGCTAAAAGTATTAGGCTCGAATGTGATCAAATCCGGTAGCCATTGATGGTGAAATCGGGGCACATTTACAGCTTCTTGCATACTTAAATTGTATTCATAAACATTTAAGATCGTTTGCAAAACGGAAGTGATAATGGTAGAACCTCCAGGAGAACCAACAGTCATAAATAGTTTACCGTTTTTTTCTACAATCGTTGGTGTCATAGAACTCAACATTCTTTTTTGCGGGGCAATACTGTTTGCTTCGTTTCCTACAAGTCCAAACATATTAGGTACTCCCGGTTTTGCGCTGAAATCATCCATTTCATTATTTAAGAAAAAGCCCAATTCATCACAGTAATATTTCGACCCAAAACCTGCGTTTAAGGTGGTTGTAGCGGCAATAGCATTCCCAAATTGATCTACAATAGAGTAGTGGGTGGTTTCCATGCTTTCATTATAATTCACGTTTCCTTCCTTGATATCTGATGATAAAGTAGCTTTGTCAAAACTAAAATCAGACATTCTTTGCTTTAGATAATTGTCGTCCATTAATGCCTTTAATGGTATTTTGACAAAATCAGGATCTCCCAGAAAGTAGCTTCGGTCAGCATAGGCTCTTCGTTCTGCTTCCACAATTACTTGTATCGATTGTGACGAATTATGTCCCATTTTGGCCAAATCATAAGGAGCGATCATATTAAATATTTGCGCCAGACATATTCCGCCACTGCTAGGAGGTGCCATCGAAATGATGTTTAAATCTTTGTATTTAAAACTAAGCGGCGTTCTCCATTTGGCTTCATATTGAGCTAAATCTTCCATCGTGATAATCGCTCCTTTTTCTTGAAGATAATTCACTAGTGTTTTAGCGGTTTCGCCCTTGTAAAATTCGTCGCGGCCATTTTGGGCAATCCTTCTTAATGTTGCTGCTAGTGCTGGATATTTTATGGTATCTTTTTCTTTGTACACTTTCGATAAAGCCGAATTCGGACCATTAACTGCATTAAGCTCCTTACGGAAGCTGTTCAAGCGCTCTTCCTGTTTTTGGGTAACTATAACGCCTCGTTCTGCCAATTCAATGACTGGTTTTAGAATTTCAGCTATTGATAAAGAACCTAATTTTTTATGTACTTCAAAAACTCCCGCTATGGTTCCAGGTATTCCTATGGCTAATGGAGATTTAGTACTTTTTCCAGGAATAACGTTTCCATTTGCATCTAGGAACATATCTTTTGTGGCTGCTAATGGTGCTTTCTCACGATAGTCTAAAGTTCCTTTTTCGCCATTTGCTTTTCTATAGACCATAAATCCGCCACCGCCAATGTTTCCAGCGTAAGGGTAGGCTACGGCCAATGCCAATTCGGTTCCGACCATGGCATCAAATGCATTTCCGCCTTTTTTCATGATTTCGACTCCAATTTTTGAAGCCTCTTCACGTGCCGAAACAACCATTGCCTTATTTGCTAATAGGCCTGTAGGTTTGACAATACTATTTTGTGATTTACAGCTAAAAATAATAACGGTACACGACAGTAAAACGATTTTTTTCATCTTTCTTTCAATTTATAAAGGAATAATTTATTCTAGAAACCTACCGCTTTATTGTCATTTCTATTATCAGCACCACCTTCCAGTTTACCATTTGGAATGACTAAGATAGCATCAACCTGCCCGATTATCTCTTTGTTAGCTTCGTTTATTTTGTAATCTTTTTCTTTTAGTTCTTTTATAGTTTCTTTCGAAAAAGAATTAGGTTCAAAAGTGATTTCATCAGGAAGCCATTGATGATGAAAACGAGGCGCATTTACAGCTTCCTGCATGCTCATCCCAAACTCGTAAACATTCAAAATTGTTTGTAAAACAGAAGTGATGATCGTAGAACCTCCGGGAGTTCCCACTACCATAAATAATTTTCCGTTCTTCTCTACAATAGTAGGGGTCATAGAACTTAGCATTCTTTTGCCTGGACCGATACTATTTGCTTCAGTTCCGGTAAGTCCATATAAGTTAGGAACTCCCGGTTTAGCACTAAAATCGTCCATTTGGTTATTTAAAAAGAAACCTAATTCGTCACAGTAAATTTTAGAACCGTAATTATCATTTAAGGTCGTAGTTGCAGAAACGGCATTCCCTTCGGCATCAACAATAGAGTAGTGCGTGGTTTCCTTACTTTCGTAACCTGCAATTGTTCCTTTTCTTATTTCTGATGATTTTGAAGCTTTATCGAATGAGAAACTACTCATTCTATTTTTAATATAAGTAGAGTCTAATAGCTCTTTTATGGGAAGTTTCAAATAATCAGGATCACCTAAGAACGCATTTCTATCGGCATAGGCTCTTCTTTCGGCTTCAGTGATTACTTGAATTGCTTTAACGCTGTTATGGCCCATCTCGCTAAGGTTAAAAGGCTCAATCATTTTCATGATTTGGTTTAAACAAATCCCACCACTACTAGGCGGAGCCATTGAACTTACTTTTAAATCTTTATAAGTAAAAGTAATTGGCGCTCTCCATTTAGCCTCGTATTGATTTAAATCTTCGAGTGTCATATTACCATCTTTCGTCTTTAGAAAAGCAACTAATTTTTTTGCCGTTTCTCCTTTGTAAAACTCATCTCGTCCGTTAATAGCAATTCGTTTTAAAGTGGCTGCCAATGCAGGATATTTAATCGTGTCACCCACATTGTAAACTTGAGAAAATAAGCTTTTAGGGCCATTCGTTTTTATAAAAGTTTCTCTAAAACTTGCTAAGCTTTGTGCTTGAAATTCAGTCACAACAACACCGTTTTCGGCTAATGCAATTACAGGAGCAAGTATTTCAGTAATGGGCAACGAACCGTATTTTTTATGCACTTCAAATATTCCGGCCAAAGTACCTGGAATTCCTGATGCTACTGCCGAGGCGGTACTTTTACCTTCAATTACATTTCCAGTGGCATCAAGATACATATTTTTAGATGCTGCGAGCGGTGCTTTTTCTCTATAATCAATTGTTCCAGTTTCTCCATTTGCTTTTCTGAAAACCATGAATCCGCCACCACCGATATTTCCTGCCTGCGGATAAGCAACTGCTAATGCGAGTTCTGTAGCGACCATGGCGTCAAAAGCATTTCCGCCTTTTTTCATTATGGCAACACCAATTGCTGAAGCCTCTTCTCGTGCCGAAACGACCATGACTTTATCAGTTAGCAAACCTGTTGGCGCAACTATTTTTTCATTTGATTTACAGCTGAGAAGTGCCAGAGAAAGGAGAAGTATTATTTTTTTCAATATTGTATGTTGTTTTGGTTTATTAGTTGTTGCAATTTTATTTAAACATTTAAGTCATATAAGAAATAGGTTTGATCTTAGTATTTTTCGAAAGAAATAAAAATCATTTCTCTATTAATTTTTGTTGCGCATGTGCTCTCAATTCCTCAAAGAACACTGTGAATTCCTGCTCAAATTCAGTATAGAACTCTGTGAGTTCCTCTGTCGCAAAACGCATTTTGGATTGATTCATTGTTCGCTTATCCATTTGTGTCAATATATGTTCGATACCTTCAACAGTTTGGTAAATAAGTAACCAATTTTCTTCAAACATATAAGGCATCATACCAATTGTTTTTTCGGTCAAAATGGGGATATTGTCTGATAAAGATTGATAAAAGTCTGTAACATAGTTTTCTAAATTTTCATTCGAGTAATTAACCCAGTTTTTTGCCAGGAAATGATCATAGAAAACATCAATAATCACACCCGCATAATGGTGGTATCTGGCATGTAGTTTTTTAGTGCTTTGTCTAAAAATGGGATGGGCGTCAGTAAAGGTGTCAATTGCGCGATGTAGTACAATTCCCTTCTGAACATCAGGAGGGTAATTTAAATAATTTTTACCGCGAATCCCATCGGCCATAAAATTGCCAATTTTTATTAAATCATTGTCGCCAGAGAGATAGATGTGTGCTAAGAAGTTCATTCGCCTAAATTATGAATTCTAAACGACTTATTTAAAATCTCAATTATTATATTTGTGAGAAATTAAAAGGAACTAACTAAATAATAAAAATTAGAAGAATGACTCTAATAAAATCAATATCAGGAATACGTGGTACAATAGGAGGGAAAGTAGGAGATAACTTGACACCAGTTGATGCTGTCAAATTTGCATCGGCTTATGGAACATGGTTAAAAAACTATGAAGATTCTTCAATTGTTAGAACTGGAAAATTAAAAGTTGTAGTAGGGCGTGATGCTCGTATATCTGGACCTATGATTCATAATCTAGTGGTGAATACTCTAATTGGTTTAGGTATTGACGTTATTGATTTAGGTTTGTCAACAACACCAACAGTTGAAGTTGCTGTTCCTTTGGAGAAAGCAGATGGTGGAATTATCCTTACGGCTTCACACAATCCGAAGCAATGGAACGCTTTAAAGTTATTAAATGAAAAAGGGGAATTTCTTAATAGTATCGAAGGAGAGAAGATCCTTGTTATCGCTGAAGAAGAAGCATTCGATTTCTCGGATGTGGATAGTTTAGGCGAAATCACAGAAAATGATGCCTACATGGACATTCATATTGACGAGGTTTTAAACTTAGCTTTAGTAGATGTGGATGCAGTAAAAGCGGCCAAATTCAAAATAGTTGTGGACGGTGTAAACTCTTCGGGAGGGATTATCATTCCGAAATTATTAGAATTAATGGGTGTTGAAGTAGTGAAATTATACTGTGACCCAACAGGTCATTTCCCACACAATCCAGAGCCATTAAAAGAGCATTTAACTGATATTTCAGAATTAGTGGTTAAGGAAAAAGCTGATTTAGGAGTTGTTGTTGACCCAGATGTTGACCGTTTAGCCTTTGTTTGCGAGGATGGAGAAATGTTTGGTGAAGAATATACATTGGTGGCTTGTGCAGACTATGTTTTGAGCAAAACACCTGGAAATGCTGTTTCTAACATGTCCTCTTCTCGTGCATTAAGAGATATTGCTAACAAACACAGCGGAAGTTATGAAGCTAGTGCTGTAGGTGAAGTGAATGTGGTACATTTAATGAAAAAGAACAATGCAATTATAGGAGGTGAAGGAAATGGAGGAATCATTTATCCAGAGTCACATTATGGTCGTGACAGCTTGGTAGGAGTTGCTTTATTTCTGACACATTTGGCCAATAAAAAAATGTCAGTTTCGGCTTTACGTGCTACCTATCCTCAATACTATATGAGTAAAAACAAAATTGAGTTGACGCCGCAAATTGACGTTGATGCGATTCTGGTTGCTATGACTGAGATATACAAAAACGAAGACATTAGCACGATTGACGGGGTAAAAATTGATTTTGAAAATGACTGGGTTCATTTAAGAAAATCGAATACAGAACCTATTATTCGAATTTATACTGAAGCACCTACGCAAGAGCAAGCTGATACGTTGGCATTGCGTATAATTGATGAAATAAAAGAAATAGCTGGAATTTAATTTAGCTGTATTTAATAGACAAAAACCCCTTTCAAGAAAAACTTTGAAAGGGGTTTTGTTTTGCTATTCATGTATTAAAGAGCACAATATATGATGCAAGTAAAATTTGTTTTACAAATGATTATCAGGTATTTAATCCCATTGATTGGATGAAGACGCCGCTATTTTTCCGCCGCCAGTAAAGAATAATGTCAATGCAGCAAAAGTAAATAAGCCCAACAATTCTATTTTCCAACCGCCATTATCATTTAATGAAAATAGGTCTGCTGAATGAACTAAAACGAAAGCTGTTAATGTACCGATAATAAAAACAATAGCCGTTAATCGGGTTCGGTATCCAATAATTAATAGTATTGGCGCAACAATTTCAGTGATGTACACTCCATAAGCAAGAAAAGAAGGAATTCCTTTTCCAGCTAACATACCTTCTATAAAAGAAACGTCTCCTAATTTAGCGATTCCGTGAAGTAACATCATTGCCCCAATTGCAATACGAAGGATTAACAATCCCAAATCATTATTTTTACTCATAATTTTTGTTTTAATTTTTGGATGATTATGTAATTATAGTAAAGCGTAGATCCTATTTTACTATTCAAATATATTCTATTTATTAAAGTAGATGTAATTTTTTACTTATAAATTTAGTTAGAATGATTTTTAAGGAAGCAGAATTATTCTCAAAGTTTATTTATTAGATTTTTGCATTTTAAAACTATATACTTTAGGTCTATCTCGCATTAAATTCTAAAAACTTCAGCCCACAAATTCGCAAATTTAAAAACACTTATATCTTGAATAATTTTCGAATTTGTGGTCGATATCTGTTTCCCAACCTTGCCGATTTTCAGTCTGTCAAACCAAATCTATGAAACTTCACTCGATAGTGGTTTAGTTAATAGTCACGATTTAAAATCCTGTATAAAATAAATAAAATAACATTCAATTATTATATAAATAACTAATAATCAGTAATTAGTGTTTTAGATAATGATTTTTATGAAACTAATTATAATAATTTAAAACTATTTGTTCTTAATCTCCGTAAATGCTTTTATATAACTTAATAAATAGAATTATGAAAACTAAAAAATTTTTATCAGTAGCCTTTTTGGCATTAGTATTTGGAGCTACTTCTTTCGCTCAAAAATCAGTAATGGTAGGTGGAGCAGCAATGTATCCTTCGAAAAACATTATTGAGAATGCAGTAAACTCAAAAGACCATACTACATTAGTAGCGGCAGTTAAAGCAGCTGGCTTAGTAGAAACATTGCAAGGGAAAGGTCCTTTTACAGTTTTTGCACCTACAAATGCAGCTTTTGCTAAATTACCAATGGGAACTGTTGAAACCTTATTGAAACCAGAAAATTTAAAAATGCTACAAACAATACTTACTTATCATGTTGTAGCTGGAAAGATGAATGCTTCAGATATTACTAAAGCAATTAAAGCTGGAAACGGAAAAGCAAAATTGAAAACAGTAAGTGGTGGTACATTAACTGCATGGATGAAAGGGAAAAAATTATACACTACTGATGAAAACGGAACAATGTCGCAAGTTACAATTGCCGATGTGAATCAATCAAACGGTGTAATTCACGTTGTAGATACTGTAGTATTGCCAAAATCATAGTATTAAATAAGAGGTTGTTTTTTTTTATTAAAAAGTCTTGTGTTTCACTGGACTTTTTTTTGCATAAAAAAGCCCAATTCTAAACTTTAGAATTGGGCTTAATTTATGTATAATAGGAATTATTTATCTAAGAGTGGCTCCTAGTTCTGTTTCAAAATTCTTTTGAAGTTTCCCCATAATTTTATCAATTTGAGCATCGGTCAAAGTTTTTGCATTATCCTGTATGATAAAACTTAATGCGTATGATTTCTTCCCTTCGGGTAAATTACTTCCTTCATAAACATCAAATAAATTGATTTCTTTCAAAAGGCTTTTTTCGCTTTGTTTTGCAATCGCATAGATACTATCATAAGACACATTTTGATCAATCAACAAAGCCAAATCTCTTCTTACTTCTGGGTATTTTGGAATTTCAGTGAATTTAATTTTATTGGAGATCATTTTAATAATGACAGCCCAATTAAAATCAGCATAAAAAACTTCTTGTTTGATTCCAAAGTGTTTAAGGATTGATTTTTTTACAATTCCAAATTCAACCAAGGCATTATGACCAATAGCAATTGCAATTCCTTCTGAAAAAATATCTGATCTTACAGGAGTACTTTGTGTTTTTTGAATTCCAAACCTAGCCAAAACCGCATCTACATAACCTTTGAACAAAAAGAAATCGGAAGGTTTTTGTGCATTAGTCCAGCTTTCCTTAGACTTGTTTCCTGTAAGAAACAATGTCATGTGTTTGTGCTCTTCAAAACCCGTTAAATATTTATGATAGCTTTTCCCAAATTCGAATAATTTCAAGTCACTATTTCGACGATTGATATTATAAGATATTGCTTCAAGTCCTGAAAATAATAAAGATTGTCTCAAGGTTGCTAAATCATTACTTAATGGGTTTAGCATTGTCACATTGTGTTCTTCTTTTAATGTTTCAGAAAGTTCAATATAAGAAGCCGTTGTCAATGAATTTGCCATTATTTCATTAAATCCTTGCGAATTCAATTGTGCGGCAATTATATTTTGTAATTTATAATCTTCATTTCTAGGAGAATTTGATACTGTTGCATTTAGTTTTTTAGAAAAAATGATGTTGTTGTACCCGTAAACTCTTAAGATTTCTTCGATTACGTCAATTTCTCGTTGTACATCAACACGATAAGCTGGTATTGTTAGGCCTAGTCCTGTTTCTGAAAAACTATTTACTTTAATGTCTAAAGAAACTAAGATTTGTTTGATCGTATCTTTTGGAATTTCTTGCCCAATAATTTTGGCAACATTACCGAAATTTAAGAATACGGCAAAATCTTCCATTTTCTTTTGGTAAACATCAATTATATCAGATGTAATATCACCACCAGCCACTTCTTGAATTAAAAGAGCAGCACGTTTTAAAGCATATGCCGTAATGGTAGGATCAATTCCTCTTTCAAAGCGGAAAGAAGCATCGGTATTTAGCTGGTGTCTTTTTGCTGTTTTTCGTATGCTTACGGGATTAAAATAAGCACTTTCTAAGAAAATAGAAGTAGTATGATCTGAAACAGCTGAGTTTTTACCACCAAAAACACCGGCAATACACAAAGGTCCTTTTTCATCGCATATCATTAGATCTTCTTCATGAAGTGTTCTTTCAACATCGTCTAATGTTGTGAACTTAGTTCCTGAAGCTAATGTTTTTACGATTATTTTTCCGTTAATTTTTGTAGCGTCAAAAGCATGTAATGGCTGCCCTAATTCATGCATTACATAATTAGTAACGTCGACTACATTGTTTTTAGGTGTAATTCCTATTGCTTTCAATCTATGCTGTAACCAGCTAGGAGATGGTTTTACAGCAATTCCTGATATTGTAACACCGCAATAACGCGGTGCTAGCGTCGTCTCTTCTACATTTATATCAATTCTAAGCGTTCTCATGTCAACTCTAAAATTGCTGACAGAAGGCGTGATTAGTTCTACGTTTACTCCGCTTTGTATTAAACCCGCTCTTAAATCACGCGCTGTTCCTAGATGACTCATCGCATCGGCACGATTAGGTGTAAGTCCGATTTCGAAAACTTCATCATTTTCTATTTTAAATACATCAGCTGCTTTGGTTCCAGCTGCAATTGCATTGTCTAATATCATGATACCGTCATGACCAGTCCCAAGACCCAATTCATCTTCGGCACAGATCATTCCGTGACTTTCCTGACCACGGATTTTTCCTTTTTTTATGGTAAAAGCAACTCCTGCTGTGTCATATAAAACGGTTCCTATTGTTGCTACAGGGACTTTTTGTCCTGCATCTACATTAGTCGCACCACATACAATTTGTACTGGAACACCATTTCCTAAATCTACAGTCGTTATCTTTAGTCTGTCAGCATCAGGATGCGGGATACAAGTAAGTACATGCCCTACAACTATACCTTCTAAGCCTCCTTTAATAGATTGGTATTTTTCAACAATTTCTACTTCCAGACCTAGATCTGTTAATAATGCTGCTGTTTCTTCTGATTTCCAGTCAATTTTTATGAATTGTTTTAACCAATTATAGGATATTTTCATCTGTCAATTTTAATACGATTACTTCGTCTGTTGGACCTTCGGTCTCGGCTGCAAATATAAGGATTGCAGTTTGTAGAAAGAAACTAATTATTTGTTTTTTCTAACTGATTTTCTGTTTTTCTTTTTTAAGTTGGAATATGGGATTAATTTGACGCGCTATAAATAAGAAAACACCAAAACGCTCTAGAAAACTGTACGGCGCACTAAAAAATAAATTCGTTTGGTATAAGATGGTTATTTTTATTAACTAGACCTTAACTTAACGAAATAAAAGAGGCTGCCTTTCTACGGACAGCCTTTTTATTTTTAAATATAATATTACTTATTAGCGACATTCCAATCCTAAAATTTCATATTTTGAAATTCCTGTTCCACTAGCAGACCAGTTCCCAGTAATAACTCCGCCTGAATTAGTCGAATTCCATTTAATATTGATTGTAACTTTCTCGCACGCAGCAACACTTCCTTCAATTGTAATTACTCTGTTAGAACTTCCTCCAGGAGTTTTTTGAGTAGCGGTTAAAGTACCACCTGTTACTGTAACGGTTGCGTCACCTCCTGTAAAATTAGTTAAACCACCTTGGATTTTTAAATTCGAAATAGCTTCTTTAGAAGTAAATGTATACTCAGCTTCTCGGGAACTACCACAAGAAAGTGCTTTGCCTGAAAATCCAGTTTCACAACCGCTAGTACACATTCCTACGAGCTCGTATTTAATATCAAATACTCCTTGTGGGCCTTGTCCCGCAACTTGTAAGTGAATATTTTTAGTGTCACATGGTTTCCAACCGCTTTCAAGTGGTATAGAATACTCTCCCCATGTGTTTGCAGCAGCACCTATTCCTACCGAAACTCCATTGATTACTAGGTCAGAATACTTTTCTGTGCTAAGAACCAATAATTTGAATTCCGTTCTAGTATTAAAATATTTGATATAAATTGTTTTTGAAAATTTGTCATCATTATTACCTCCCCAAGAAACAATTTTCGAATCTGCTTTTTCGAAATAGGTATTACTTTCCGCAGCAATACAACTCTGATTACAATTGACATAAGTAGATAATGAGTAGCCTGAATCTGGTATAGTTGCAATTGCAGAAGCTAAAGTTTTAGAATTTGTTACCACCTTGGCTGTTGTACTTGTTTCTAATTCAATAGTTTCATTGCTACAGCTCATTAAGAGAAGTCCCATTGCTAATGTTAAGATAATTTTTTTCATAATAGATTAAATTTGGAGTTGTTAAAAAATAAAAGCATTTAGTACTATTTTAAAATTAAATTAAAATGTTTTTTTTATTTAATTTAAACAAATATTAAAATATAATTAGTCAGAAAAATAATATAGTCGTTGAAAGTTTATTTTTAACGATAAAGTGTATGTTTTTTGTCAATATTTTCATTGTTTTAGATTAATATTTAGAATTTAACTACAGATATCAATGTAATTTAACATTTAAAACGAGTATTAATGAAGTTTTGATTATAAAAAAAACTCAGTTTATATCATTTGACGTGATATAAACTGAGTTGTAATATTATGAAATTTAAAGTTGTAAAACATTTTTGTTCATCCTATAAACCAAACAAAATCAATTCGAAAACAAATGGATATATTGTTGAGTATAAAATGTTGAATTTATAAAGTGATAGTTCCTGCCAATTCTCTTAAAGTAATTTCTGATAGTTTTGCTTGAAATTGTGCGTTGCTATATCGTACTGTGGCATTCACATAATTCAACTGTGCGGTTCTAAACTCTAGCGTAGTTATAGTACCAATTCGGAATTTATCTAAGGTAATGTCTAAATTTTGTTTGGCAATAGCCTCATTCTTTTCTTCTAGCTGGATCAATTCTAAATTTGTTAAATATGTTTGATACGCTGTCGCTAACTGTGTATTAAGCGCTAGATTTTGTTGCTCAATTAGAATACTAGAATTGTCAATCTGCAAATTTGCAATTTTTTCATTTCGTTTTTGAGCGAAACCATCAAATAAATTTAAAGCAGCAGTAAAGCCGTAATTAAAACCTCTAGCTGCCGACTGTGTTGTAAAACCAAGACTTGACTCGTTATCAGAAAAGTTATAACCTGTATTAAGCCTTACAGTAGGGTATCGACCTGATTTTATTTTTTTGAGTTCTAATTCTGCTACTTTTTTACTTATAATTAGAGCAGCAACTTGTGGATTTTGTTGTTCTGCCAAAGATTTCAATTCAGTAAAATCTAATTGCTGTTCCATGATAAAGTTATCAGCTACTTTAAAATCGAGAGTAATATCTCTGGCTAGAATTTGATTCAGTAAAATTTTAGCATTGATATATCTTTCTTTTTGTCTCAATAGGCTTACTTTATCAGTATTAATATCTACTTGCGCATTTAATACTTCTAGTTTTGATGCTTTCCCGATGGTAAATCTATTTTGTGCTAAGCTTACTCTTTGATTCGAAATAACAAGGGTGCTATCGAGCGCAATCAATTGCTGTTGCTGTTGTACCAAATCAAAGTAAGCCACTTGTACATCGCTAATTTTTGTAATAATCGTAAGCTTCAATTGATTCTCACCAAGTTTTTGTAACTCTTGTAGTTGATCTCTCATCGCAAACATTCTCAAGCCGTCAAAAATAGTCCAACCTAAACTCACTCCATAAGTTAGGCTGTTGTTTTTGGCATTATCTAGACTGGTTACTGTACCATCTGCACGTGTTTGTGAAAGATTTTGAATACTGTTATTATTGGTAATGGAAGCTGTTGCACTAGGTAACATTCCCGTATTACCAGGCGTGACATTACTTTCGTCAATCTTTAATTTGTTTTTGGCAATCTTAATCTCGTAATTGTTTTCTAAAGCTATTTGTACTGCATCTTTAAGTGTTAATAGTTCTTGTGCATTTCCGTTTAGAATACACAAAAAGAAGACTAACATACTTTGAAATAGTGTTTTAGTTGTCATAGTATTATTTACTTTCATTTTCATATTCTTCGATGTGATCAAATTCAGGATAGTGTTTTTTAGCTTTAGACCACATAAAATAAAGTGCTGGTATAACAAATAATGTTAAAACTAAAGAGAAAATAGTTCCTCCAACAATTACGACACCCATACCAATTCTACTTATAGAAGCAGCTCCAAGCGAAAGTGCAATAGGCAATGCACCAAGTGAGATTGCTAAACTGGTCATCAATATAGGCCTTAAACGTGCCTCTGAAGCTTCAAGAATGGCTTCTAGTTTCGGTTTGCCCTGTTCTCGCAGCTGGTTGGCAAATTCTACAATCAAAATACCGTTTTTGGTAACTAACCCAATTAGCATCACGGTACCAATTTGGCTAAAGATATTCCAAGTTTGATCAAACAACCATAATGAAAATAATGCACCGGCAACAGCCATAGGAACGGTTAAAATAATGATAAATGGATCGATAAAACTCTCAAACTGTGCTGCTAGAATTAAAAATATTAATAATAAGGCCAGTCCAAATGCAAAAGTAGTATTAGAACTACTTTCTACAAAGTCTCTTGATTCTCCGCCCAAATCAGTTGTGAATGTATCGTCAAGGATTTTGGCTCTAATTTTTTCCATAGCGTCAATTCCGTCATTGATACTTTTTCCTGGAGCAAGACCTGCAGAAACGGTAGCAGACATGAATCGGTTGTTGTGGTACAACTGCGGTGGCTTGCTTTGTTCCTCAATACTTACAATATTGTCCATCTGAATTAGTTCTCCTTTGTTGTTCTTAACATACATAGAAGTCAAGTCCAATGGTTTTGAACGATCTGCTTGATCAAATTGTCCAATTACTTGGTATTGTTTTCCTGACTTCATAAAATAACCAAAACGTTGTCCGCTTAATGACAGTTGCAAGGTTTGTGCAATGTCAATAACAGATATTCCTAAGCTTTCTGCTTTTTCACGATCAATAGTTACGTTAAGCTCTGGCTTGTTGAACTTTAAGTTTACATCTGACATTGAAAAAGTAGGGTCTTTATCTACCTCTTCCATAAACAACGGAATTTTCTCCTCTAATTTACTAAAACTTTGAGTTTGAATTATGTATTGTATAGGTAAACCACCACGTCTGTTTACAGCAATAGTTGGTTGCTGGGTCACAGATGTTTTAGCATCTGGATATTGTTTGGTCCATTTAGTAAGTTTCTCTGCAATTTCTGCTTGAGATGACTCGCGTTCACTGGATTCTTTTAATGACAACCTGACAAAACCACTATTTACAGACGATGATCCAAAACCTGGAGAGGTGATCACTAAGCTTACTTTTTTTTCTGGAATAGAATCATCAATTAGTCGCGAAATTTCCTGCATGAAACGATCAGTGTATTCATAACTAGATCCTTCTGGAGCTGTCATTCTTAGGGTCAAAGAGCTTCGGTCATCGTATGGTGCCGTTTCTTTTTGGATCAAATTATAAAAGACAAAAATCAATCCAAAACAAGCGAATAGGATAGGGAAGCTCCACCATTTTTTATCCATAAAACGCGCTAATGCATCGGCATAAGTGCTGTTTAGCTTTTGGAAATAAGGTTCAGTTAAATTATAGAATTTAGATTTTTTTTGCTCGCCGCCTTTCATCAAATAGGCATTTAACATAGGTGTTAATGTCAAGGACACAAAAGCCGATATCAAAACGGCAGCACCTATGACGACGCCAAATTCTCTAAATAAACGTCCCACAAATCCTTCGAGGAAAATAACTGGTAGAAATACTGCTGCTAGTGTGACAGAGATCGAAATTACGGCAAAAAATATCTCATTAGAGCCTTTGATCGCTGCTTCCATTGGCGACATGCCTTCTTCTACTTTTTTATAAATGTTTTCGGTTACAACGATTCCGTCATCGACTACTAAACCGGTAGCAAGAACAATTGCTAAAAGCGTTAAAACGTTGATGGAGAAACCAAACAACCACATGATAAAAAAGGTTGCAATTAAAGAAACTGGAATGTCAATTAATGGCCTGAAAGCAATCGCCCAGTCTCTAAAGAATAAATAGATAATTAAAATTACCAAAAATATAGATATTCCAAGTGTTTCAGCTACTTCAAGTACTGATTTTTTTACGAAAATAGTATTGTCGAGCGCAATATTTAACTTGATATCACTGGGAAGGTCTTTTTTTAAATCTTCGTATTGCTCATAAAAAGCTTTTGAAATGTCTAAATAATTTGCACCTGGACGAGGAACAATTGCCAGACCAACAAGTGGAAGTCCGGACTGACTTAATTTAGTTTCAATATTTTCTGGACCAAGAACGGCAGAACCAATATCGCTTAAGCGAACAATCTTTTCTCCTTCAGATCGAATGATGATGTTATTAAATTCTTCGGCAGTAGATAAGTTCCCTACTGTTTTTACGGTCAATTCCGTGTTAGCTCCAGTCAGTTTCCCAGAGGGTAACTCTACATTTTGTTTTCCCAATGCAGTTCGTACTTCGGCTACTGTCAGTCCATACGAAGCAAGTTTAACAGGATTAATCCACAAACGCATGGCGTATTTTTTTTGTCCCCAAATTTGAACACCACTCACGCCAGGAATAGTTTCTAGTCTTTGCGAAATCACATTCTCAGCATAATCACTCAGTTCTAGCGGGCTGCGGGTATCACTTTGCACGGTCATGGAAATAATCGCATCACTATCGGCATCAGCCTTAGAAACTACAGGCGGAGCATCAATATCCTGTGGTAGACTTCGGATGGCTTGCGACACTTTATCACGAACATCATTTGCGGCTTCTTCAAGGTTTTTATCCAAGTTAAATTCTACAGTTATCGAACTGCTTCCCTGAGAACTAGAGGAAGTTATATTCCTTATTCCGTCGATGGAATTAATCGCTTTTTCTAAAGGTTCCGTGATTTGGGACTCAATAATATCGGAGTTGGCACCCGTATAATTAGTTCTAATCGAAACCTGCGCAGGATCTATCGAGGGAAATTCACGAACGCCAAGATAGGAATATCCTATAATACCAAATAGTACAATTGCTAAATTCATAACAATAGTCAATACTGGCCTTTTTATACTTAATGTAGATAAACTCATTTTTTATGGGATTAATAAAATATTGTTATTGGGTTAGGAGTATGCTAATAATGACTCCTTTCTAAATAACTTTAAATTACTTGATGATTACTTTAACGGGAGTTTCATTTTTCAAAGACATAACACCAGTTGTGATTAATGTATCTCCTGCTTTTAGTCCAGATAAAATCAAGAGTGAAGCATCTGTTCTTGTAGTCGTTTCGACCATGACTTCTTTGGCTTTGCCAAAATCAGAAATAAATACTTTTTTTCCGTTTTGAACCGGAATTATAGCTTGTGTTGGTACTACAATGGCGTCTTTGATAACAGCTAGCGGTAATTCAACATCTGCAAAAGTACCCGGTAATAATTTTCCATCTTTATTCTCGGCAATGGCACGAACTTTTAAGGTTCTAGTCGATATCTCTACTGAAGGTTCAATTGCATAGACTGTAGCAGTATATTTTTCAGTAGATCCCGCTACTTTAAAACTCAAAGTAGTTTTGTTTTTTAGTTCATTTACATATTTTTCGGGAATCGAAAAAGTGATTTTTAACTTCCCAATATTAACTAAATTAGCCACTAATACCGCAGGGGTGATGTAGGTTCCCACAGAAATAGAACGCAACCCAATTCTTCCTGAAAACGGAGCCCTTACAGCTGTTTTGGCAATTTGCGCCTTTATTAACTGGCTTTGTGCTTTCATCGAAGCATATTCTGCTCTAGCAACATCATATTCTTCTTGGCTGATAGCTTCTTTTGCCAGTAAAAGTTTGGCTCGTCTTTCATTTTCTGATGCTAGACTTTCCTTAGTATTTGCCTGACTCAATTGGGCTCTTAATTCTCTGTCGTTTACTTTAAAAAGTAATTGTCCTTTACTAACATTACTTCCTTCTTGAAAGTTGATGCTTTCTACAATACCGGAAACTTCAGAACGAATTTCTACCTGCTCATTAGCTTCAATAGAACCAGAAAGGGATAAATTATTTTCAAAAGTTTGAGGCTGAACCACAATTCCAGCTAAACGCATCGCTGCTGGTTTTCCTGATTTGCTGTTGTTTGCTTTTGAATCTCCTTTATTTTCTATTATTCGGTAGCTTATAAAGGCACCAAAACCAACAATGAGTAAGCCGTAAACGATGTATTTTATTTTCATGTTTATTTTTATGAAGTAGGATTAGTTTTCAATATTTTTTGTTAAATGACAAATTTAGGTTTTACAATTGGAATAAATAATAGGTTTGTTTTTATTTAACAGTTGTACATACAACTATTTCGAAAATAGCACATAAAAACTCCTAAGCGTTCATTTACTAACGATTAGGGGACTCTATCAAATAATAAAACTGAAAATTTTAGCAAATAAGTTTTCCAGAGACTGGAAGTCTCTGACATAAGACCGTAAAAAAGGGCAAAGGTTTAATTGAATTTGAAAAAAAGTCTAATTTTATAAAAAAGGAATCAACTGATGTAGTTCCAGATGTTTTTCTTTTTAGTCAACTCGATATAAACACTTCTTAAAGTAGCGTGTTCTGGTTTTTGTAAAGGTGCATCCACGGTTAGGATTTTTATCGCTTTCTCTCTGGCTAAGGCTAAAATATCTCTGTCCCGAACAATATCGGCAATTTGAAGGTTTAGTACACCACTTTGTTGGGTTCCCATCAGGTTTCCTGGACCGCGAAGTTTTAAATCAACTTCGGCAATTTCAAATCCATCATTAGTACTCACCATGGTTTCCATCCTAGTTTTGCTGTCAGAACTTAATTTGTGACTCGTCATCAGGATGCAGTAACTCTGATCAGCACCACGACCAACACGACCGCGCAGTTGGTGGAGTTGCGAGAGTCCGAAGCGCTCAGCACTTTCGATAATCATTACTGAGGCATTAGGAACATTTACCCCAACTTCGATAACGGTTGTAGCAACCATTATATTTGTTTTCCCATCCGAAAAACGTTTCATTTCAGCGTCTTTATCGGCTGGTTTCATCTTTCCGTGTAAAATAGAAATGGAATAATCTGGCAAAGGGAAATCTCGGGAAATACTCTCATAACCGTCCATCAAATCTTTGAAATCCATTTTTTCTGATTCTTGTATCAGCGGATAGACAATATATATTTGGCGTCCTAAACCGATTTCATCTCGAATAAATTTCCAAACTTTCAGACGGTTGCTGTCAAAACGATGTACAGTTTGAATGGGTTTTCGGCCCGGAGGCAGTTCGTCAATAACCGAAATGTCGAGATCACCGTACAAACTCATTGCCAGCGTTCGCGGAATAGGAGTTGCGGTCATTACTAAAATGTGTGGTGGAATTTCATTTTTCTTCCACAATTTAGAGCGTTGCTCGACTCCAAAACGGTGTTGCTCATCAATTATAGCTAAACCTAAATTTTGAAATTTCACTTTGTCTTCCAATAAAGCATGTGTTCCAATGAGGATTTGTAAGCTACCGTTTTCTAACTCTTCATAAATAATTTTTCGGGCTGAAGTTTTAGTTGAACCAGTCAGTATTTTTATATTTATATTCAATTTGTTAGCTAATTCTGAAAGCCCGATAAAATGCTGATTCGCCAAGATTTCTGTGGGAGCCATCAAGCAAGCTTGAAAGCCATTATCAAGTGCTAGTAACATGCTCATAAAAGCCACAATCGTTTTCCCCGATCCTACATCACCTTGTAATAATCGGTTCATCTGGGCGTTAGTTCCCATATCTGTTCTGATTTCTTTAATCACTCTTTTTTGAGCTCCAGTGAGCTGAAAAGGCAGGTGATTTTGGTAGAAATCATTAAAAAGTTCGCCCACCTTAGTAAACGGATGTCCCTTTATTTTGTGTTTTTGAACTAGATTTTTAGTGATTAATTGCAATTGGATAAAGAACAATTCTTCAAATTTTAATCGGAATTGGGCTTTCGCCAAAGCTTCTGCGCTTTTAGGAAAATGAATGTTGAATAAGGCTGCTTTTTTAGGAATTAATTGTAAATCCTGCAATAGATAATCCGGAAGTGTTTCTGTAAATAAGGTTTGGGTTTCTAGAAACAGCTGCTGCATTAATTTATTGATTACCCGATTTGAAATTCCGCGATTGTTTAGCGTTTCTGTCGAAGGATAAACAGCTTGCATTGCCGAACGCAAACTTTGTTCGTGCTCGCTCATCGCTTCGATTTCAGGATGCGCCATATTGTATGCACCATTAAAGGAAGTACATTTTCCAAAAATTACACTAATTTCGTTTAGTTTCAACGATTCCCGAACCCATTTTTGTCCCTGAAACCATACCAATTCCATTTGTCCTGTATCATCCACAAAAGTGGCAACGAGACGTTTCTTGCCCTTACCAAATTCGACAGTTTTGATATTGATGATTTTACCAATGATTTGTACCTCGGCAACATTGTTTTGCAGCTCGTTGATTTTGTAATAACGCGTTCGGTCAATGTAGCGGTTGGGGTATAAATTGATTAAATCTTTGTACTTATGAATCCCTAGTTCCTTTCGTAGCAATTCGCCACGGTTAGGGCCAACGCCTTTTAGGTATTCGATAGGAGTAAGTAGGAGATTGCTCATTTGGATTTTTTAGAAAACAGAATCAAGAGAATAGAATATAGACCTCAGAACTCTTTACATTTTCTTCGAATTGCTTTATTCTTTTAAAAAGACGAAGATAGTTTTTAATTGGGAATTTAGGAAATGAGTGGTTTTATAAATTTGCAGAATGCCTAAATTTTGCTTAAAAAAAAGCCTGTAAAAAGATTTCCACATCTTCTTACAGGCTTTTTTTATGAATCAATGTTTATAACAACTAAATATTTTTTCTCTTTAAATTATAAATAGTTTCACTTACTGTAAACCAACAGAAGTAAAAAATACCCACTGAAAAAATAATATCTCCAATCATTCTCATCCATTTTAATGTTTGAATTGTAGGTGAATATAACAATTCAGACTCTCTTGCAAACGAATATCCTTTTGTGATAGAAGTATATGCTTGAATAATTCCTATTGGTAATAAACTCAACACTACCATTGCGATAAGACCAATATTTAATGCCCAGAATGCTTTTTTCAATTTACTTTCTTCCCAAACTCTATCAGAATAAAAACGCAAACAAATTAAGATGAATCCCATTCCCAACATTCCATATACTCCAAATAGTGCAGTATGGGCATGAACTGCAGTTGTGTTTAATCCTTGAATATAGTACAAAGCAATAGGCGGATTAATTATAAATCCGAATACTCCAGCTCCTAAGAAATTCCAAAAAGCGACTGCGATAAAGAAGAAAATAGGCCATTTGTATTTTTGCATCCAAGGAGTGCTTTTTAAATGACTCCAGTTTTCTCTAATTTCAAAACCCATTAAAGTAAGAGGCACCACTTCTAATGCACTGAACGTAGCACCAAGAGCAATTGCTTTTACCGGTGTTCCCGAAAAATACAAATGATGTAAAGTTCCCAAAATTCCACCAGCCAAAAAGATAGTAGCCGATGCTACCGAAACTCTACCAGCCGTTTTAGCAGAAATAATTTTTAATTGAGAGAAAATATAAGCGATAACAACCGTGGCAAAAACTTCAAAGAAACCTTCAACCCAAAGGTGAACCAGCCACCATCTCCAGTAATTAATTACAGGTAAACTACTGTTTTCTCCATACATTAAACCAGAGAAAAAGAACATTCCGATTGCCATAACCGAAATCAGTAATATGATTAACAATGATTTAGAATTATCATTTTTACGAATAGCAAACAAAATGTGTTGACTAACCATAAATACCCATAAAACAAGACCTACGCCCAATAATATCTGCCAGAAACGGCCTAAATCCATGTATTCATATCCTTGGTGTCCAAAGAAAAAATTAGTCGTTAAATCTAAAAATTGGTGTACTCCCAACCACTCACCAAACATAGAACCCAAAACGATAACTAATAAGGCTATAAAAAGGAAATTAATTCCTAAAATATGGTGTTTGATTTCTTTACCCGAAATCATTGGCGCTAAGAATAATCCGGTAGCCAACCAAGTTGCAGCAATCCAGAAAACCGCCAATTGGGTATGCCATGTTCGTGTAATAGAATAAGGTAAATATTGTGACAATTCGAAACCAAAGAAAGATTGTCCTTCAACGGTATAATGCACCGTTAATATCCCTAAAATAACTTGTAATGCGATTAAGAAACAAATGATTAGGAAATATTTTAATACTGCTTTTTGCGAAGGCAATAATTGCATATTCTCTAAAGGATCTGATTCAGGCTTGGTTAATAAATCTCCTTTTTCATGATTAAGAAGATAGTAATAAGTCAATATTCCAATAAATAATAACAACAAAACGATAGATAAACCGGACCAAATAATAGAACTATCCGTAATATTATTGTCAATTAAAGGTTCGTGTGGCCAGTTTGAGGTATACGTATAATCTTCATGCGGTCTGTTCGTACTTGCCGCCCAAGAAGTCCAGAATAAAAAGGCATTCAATTGTGATAATTTCTTAGTATCTGTTAGAGCGCCTCTTTGAATAGCGTACTCTTCTTTACCTTCTGAAAAAATTTTTGTGTAATGCTTTATGTTTTCATTAATCGCTTTTAAACGTTCTGGCGAAATACTAATTGTTTTAGTTGTTTCGTCAAATGTATTGGTTCTAATATCTTGAATCAAACGCGCTTTTAGAGCTGCTTTCTTTTCAACATCCAATTCAGAATAGGGCATGTTGTATTCTTTTGCCCAAGTGTCTAGCATGAAAACGGCTTCTTTGTGTATCCAGTCTGCAGTCCAATCGGGTGCTACATAACTCCCATGTCCCCAAATGGAACCAACTTCCATTCCGCCAATGGATTCCCATACGTTTTGACCAATTTGTATGTCTTCTTTTGTGTAAACTATTTCTCCGGTTCCTTTTATGATTACTTTTTCTGGAATTGGAGGTTGCGTTTGATACACTTCTACACCAACACCAATGAGGACTATAAATGAGATTACCACCACACTTATAAATGCTAACCAAGTTTTTTTCATTTTGTTTTTTATATTATTTTATAGAATTTATGCGTTCAATAGTATCATTCTTGTGGATTGTAAGACGGATTATGGAATCAGAAATACCTTTTAAATCATGAGGAACTGAGGCGTCTAACGAGATTATATCTCCTCGATTAAGAGTTTGGTTTTCTCCGTTGACTCCAAATTGTATGGCGCCATCAAAAACTTCAATAACTATCGGAAATGGTGCTTGGTGCTCCTTCATCACTTGATCTTTTTTTAGTAAAATCCGTACCTCGCTAGAGTTAGAAGTTTTTAATAATACGCTTACTGCAACCTTAGTTTCATTAAATTCTAGGTTTTCAAATAGAGATGCTTTTTGCATGAGTTTGGGTGTTTAATTTATGTGAAACAAAAGTTTCGCTTTTTTGTTAAAATAAAATTCTGATAATTATAAAGTTCAAGTAATATTATTTTTACTTGATCTAAATAAAGTATAGCGCAAAAGTAGTAAAAAAAATAATAACGGACAATTATGTCCGTTATTATTTTTTTATTTAGGCTGATCATAATGATTTATAATTTGTCCCCACGATATAGTAAATTAAACGATAATTTACTATATCGTCTAATAAGGCGATTGTATATATTATCGCTTTATTTAACGATAATTTAATATATCGTTATATTAAGCGATATATTTAGTATCTTGCTTAAAATTTCAAGATATGAAGGCAGTAATCACCGGTGATATAATAAACTCTAGAAAAGTAGCTTCGGCATTATGGATGGGGGATTTAAAAGGTATTTTAAGCACCTACGGAAATGAACCCAAGGATTGGGAAATATATAGAGGTGACAGTTTTCAGTTGCTTGTCGATCCTATTGATGCAGTCGAAATCGCCTTATTAATCAAGGCCACCATCAAACAACACAAAAAACTAGATGTGCGTATTGCAATAGGAATAGGCACCGTCGATTATACTGCTGACAAGGTAACAGAATCTAACGGAATTGCTTTTCTAAACTCAGGGGAATGCTTTGAAAGATTAAAAAAGCAGACTTTTGGAATACAATCGCCTTGGTCTGAATTTAATAAGAATTTTACGATTATCTTTCAATTAATTGTTTTGTTTGCTGATAATTGGACCACGACCTCTGCCGAAATCATAAAAAAAGCGTTAGAAAACCCAGGTGTTAATCAAAAGGAATTGGCTCTTGCTTTAAATAGAAAAAGCCAAAGTTCGATAAGTGCATCCCTTAAGAGGGCAGGATATGAGGAGCTAAAAAATGTGATTGAATATTATAAACAAGAAATTAAAAAACAATGGTAGAATTATCTTTCATGCTTGTTTTAACTCACTTAGTAGGTGACTTTTTCTTGCAGCCCACATCTTGGGTAAAGGATAAAAAGAAAAATAAAATAAAATCAAAATACCTATATCTTCATCTGTTAGTGCATTTTGTACTTTTATTGTTGATCACAAAATTTAATAAAGAATACCTCTTTGCATTGTTTGTTATTGTTGGAAGTCATTTTACTATTGATTGTGCGAAATTATATTTACAGAAAAAGAAAACGCTAAAAACATGGTTTTTTATCGACCAAATATTACACTTGTCAGTGATTGCAGCCGTGGTGCGTAATTATTATCCGTATGAAATCGACTTTGAAATACTCTATTCAACCCAAAGCCTTGCGTTATTTACAGCCTTAATCACGGTAACTTATGTGAGCGCAATAGTTTTAAAATTATTACTGTCTAAATGGAGTGATCAAATCGCTAAAAATAATAGCGATGACACAAATAATGCTGGAAAATATATTGGGATTCTGGAACGCTTGTTTATTTTCTTTTTTGTTGTAATTAATTTTTGGGAGGGAATCGGTTTTTTATTGGCAGCCAAATCTATTTTCAGATTTGGAGACCTTAAAGAGTCTAAGGATGTCAAACTTACTGAATATATCTTGATAGGGACTTTATTGAGTTTTGGGCTGGGTATTTTGTGTGCGATGGCCTTTAAATATTTTATCTAACATGGGCAGAAAGAAACATTTATTTATACTATTATTTCGATTTAGCCTACTTCAGTCTTTTTTATTTACGTGTAAGTTTAAAAACAATAAAGTAAGTTAAATACTATTTTATTTTAAACATTATGTATTTTGTCGATTATTTTTGTTGTTTTAACGGAATTGTATTTATATTCGAAAAGAATTAGATAATTGTTAAAACCATATTTAAAGAATTTTGCCCCACAATCTACTTTAAACTTAAACTACTAAATTATGAGCGCAAATTTACATTATGTACCTAATTTAGTAGTTTTCTATTAATCTTAAATTCTTAAAGGACACATTAACTAAAATTATTAAGTTTGTTTGGTTTGAAACAACCAGGGTATTAAATGATACCTTGGTTGTTTTTTTACAAGTCCGTAATTATAAATTCACTACGTCTGTTTAGTTGATGTTCTTCTTCGGTACATTCTATACCATCAGCGCATTTGTTGATGAGTTTGTATTCCCCATATCCTTTAGCGGTTAATCGATCTTTAGCTACACCATTTTTTATAAGCCAATTGATAGTCGATTTTGCTCTTCTGTCTGATAAAGCCTCATTGTATTTTGAGGATCCTCTACTGTCTGTATGCGAACGTATATCTAGTTTCATCGCTGGATACTCAATTAATACATCTAATATTTTTTCTAAATCGATTGCTGCTTCATAACGGATATCGGATTTATCGAAATCAAAATAAATATTTGTAATCCCGAAACATTTTCCTAAATCATCGCCTACAACCACTTTACAACGGGCTTTTTCTAACTCAATATTAAGTTCTGTTTTTCCGTTTTCATCTAAGGTAGTTGCTTTTACTTCCTTGGTGGTATAATCCATTTTTTCAGCTCGTACATATAGTTTCATGTCACATTCCACTATTAAAGAATAGTTTCCGTCTTTGTCTGATTGTGTTGTTCCTAGTTCATTAAACATGTTATCAAAAACGGTTATTTTAGTATCTGATAAAACTTCATGAGTTTCGATGTCTGTTATTTTTCCAAACAGTTCTTGTTCGCAAGTTAGCCTTCTTGTTTCGAGGAAACGGTAGATATCATCTAGTCCTTGACCTCCGTCTTTGTTCGAACTAAAAAAACCAAGTCTTGATTTAGAATCAATCATATAGGCAAAATCATCTAGCGGAGAGTTAATATCAGCTCCTACGTTTTGTACTTTATTAAAGTTGCCTTCGGAATTTATTTTAGACACAAATACATCAAGACCTCCTAGACCAGGATGTCCATTAGAAGAAAAATAAAGTTCATTATCAGCACTGATATAAGGAAATGTTTCTCTCCCCGCCGTATTTATCAAATTTCCTAAATTAACGGGATTGCCTAAACTACCATCTTCATTTATCGCTACTTTAAATATATCAGATAAACCAACTGTGCCTGGCATATCTGAAGCAAAATATAACGTTTTTTCATCTGGACTTAGGGCTGGGTGAGCGGTACTATAATTGTCACTATTGATAGAAAGTTCAGTAATATTTATCCATTTATTATTTTCAAAAGTGGCTTTATATATTTTTATAAGTGTGATATCGTTACCATCAAAACCTTTTTTATCCTTATTAAAATTATTACGGGTAAAATACATCGTTTTTCCATCTTTGGTAAAGGCGGCAGTAGATTCATGAAACCTAGTATTTACTAACTTATCAAATTTAGCCGTTTTACCTAGTACCATTTCATCTCCTAATTCAGCAGTATATAAATCAGTGAAATATTGATTATTCCAAGAGTGTTTTCTTTGTTGTATACTGCCGGTATCTTTTGCTGAAGCATATACTAATTTATTTAAGTAAATAGCTGTTCCATAATCAGAATAAGGGGTACTTAGAGAAGTTGGTTCAATGTCATATCTGCCAGAGTTTGCTTTTATCTCCGACAAATAATCTCTATTTTCCATAAACAGTTTTCCTCTATCATCATTTTGTGCAAAAGCATTAAATTTTATCATAATTTCATCTGCTTTTTTATTTTCGCCGATTGATCTTAATGTTTGAGCATATCTATAGTAATATTCTGGTTCGATTTCTGTCTCCATAGTAAATAACTCAGTATACCATTTAGCTGCATCTTCAAGTTTTGCATTAAAGTAATATGCGTTTCCCAATTTTTTAAACATATCGGCAGACTTATAGCCTTTGTTAGCAAGCTTTTCGTATGTTTTTATAGCATCCACATAAGCATAGTTATCGTATTTTTTTTCTGCTTTCGCCACTCTAGCTTCTTGTGAATACATGTTGATTGATAAAACGCTTATTATAGCTAGGTAAAAAAGTATTTTATTTTTCATAATAATTGTTTTTATAATGAATCAATTAATTTTCGTTTTTTATATTCCTTTATTTCGATTTTTCTATAAATATTTTCATCATTTCATCAGCCTTTTTTGGATTATTAACTGATTTTAAAGATTGTGCATAGCGATAATAGTATACCGTTTCAAAATCAGAAGTCATTGAAAATAATTGATCATACCATTTGGCTGCTTCTATAAAATTGGAATTAAAAAAAGAAGCGTTAGCTAGTTTTTTTAACATATCTATGGATTTATATCCTTTATCAGAAACTCTTTCATAAGTTTTTAAAACATCAACATTTACGTAACTGTCCTGATTTTTATCTGCAATATATTCTGATCCAAGCTGAGAGTAGATGTTGTGCGAAATAAAACAGAAAATGAATATTAATAGAAGTGGACTCTTTTTCATAATTTCTAATTTATTAATTGACGAATGTTATCTTTGTTTTTCCTTAAAGAGCTGCATCATTCGTTCTGCTTTTTCATTTTCATGAATAACAGATAATGATTTAGAATATCTATAGTAATACTCAGGTTCTAAAATAGTTTTCAGTTCAAATAACTCGCCTAGCCATTTTGCCGCCTTTTCATACTCACCATCATAAAAAAAAGCATTCCCGATTTTCTTTAGCATCTCTTCGGATCGATATCCTTTTTCAGCAATTCGTTCATATGTTTTTAAATAATATACATAAGCAACAGCACTGGGTTTATTTACTGTAATTGAGGTATTAATAGTACTTTTAACCGGATTGTTGATTTGTAATTCTTCTAATTTATTTTTAGCTAATACTGTTGAATTTTTTGCTGCGCTTGAATTTAATGCTTCCTGATAATTTTGTTCTTTATTTATTATAGGTTCAGGTATATTTGGAACTACGTTTTTTGATAGTAATGCGGGTGCAGAATTTTTAATTGATACTTCGTTTTTTTTAAAATTTGGGGGTTTTGGAAGTACCGCACCTTTATCAATTTTTAAATCTTGTGATGCTATTTTTGTTTTTTTTATAACAATCGGTTTTGAAATTGCATTAATGGAGTCTAATTTTAATTTTTTCAAATATTCAGGAGTTACATAAACATTTACATATGTAGGAGTAACGACCCTAGTATTATTTGGCCCTAAATCATATTTGTTTACCATACTTAGTTTAGAAACTTTATACGTTGTTGTATAACCTCCAAATCTCATATTTACTTTCTCTTCGACATAATATGATTTCACTATTCGAGTCTTTATAGGTATTTCAGATGAAGTAACTTTTTGATTTTTAAACTTAATTGCACTATCTATAGTAGCCAAGGTTGTACTTTGACTATACATATTAATGTAAATCAAACTAACTAAAGTTATTACTATTTGAATTAGCGGTTTCATAGAATTTTTTAGAAAAATCTTTGAGTAGTTATTTTATCATTGTTTTTGAATAATTCATATCGTAAAAATATTTCGTGTGATCCCGAATTGTAGTTATCTAAGCGTGTAGTTTCTAAATCATAACCGTAGCCAATATATATAGCATCAGAAATTTGGAATCCAACCATAGCACTAACAGCGGCACTCCATCGATAGGATAGACCTATCGTTAATTTTTCATTGAACATCAAAGCTCCTGAGAGATCTACTTGGAGTGGTGCTCCTTCTACTAATTTAGTAAGTAAAGCAGGTTTAAATTTTAGAGAACTATTTAAGTCCAGAATATACCCCGCGATTAAATAATAATTAATTTTTTCTTTAAAAATCGCAACTTCATTATCATCATACCTGTTGGTTTCGATAAAATTAGGGACGGACAATCCCACATAAGCCTTCTGTGAATGCAGATAAACACCTACACCAATATTAGGAGAGAATTTATTGTTGTAGTCACGTAGGGCAGGGTCGTCATCCACAGGGTTTAATTTGGCTACGTCTAAATCAAATAAGTTTGCAGTGGCTTTTATACCAAATGATAAAGAGACATGATCAGAAGTTGGTATTGTGTATGAAAAATCTCCTGAGATCATGTTCTCTTGGACAGGTCCTATTTTATCATTTATTATGGTTAATCCCAGTCCAACGCGGCTATTTTTTAAAGGTGTGTTTACTGATAACGCATTGGTGACTGGCGCACCATTTAACCCAACCCATTGAGCCCGATGAAGCGCAAAAATACTTAAAGCACCTCTGGATCCTGCATAAGCAGGGTTAATATTAATCGTATTGTACATATATTGTGTGAACTGAGCATCTTGCTGGGCAAGACTCACAATTGTAGTAAACAGTAAAACGATTGTATATATAATTGTTTTCATAGTAGATATTTATTAGATAAATTATCTTTCGAACGAGTTATTTTTTAGTTCGGCAGGTCAGATTAAAAAATATATGTTTTTTCTCCATTTAATAGTAATAACGTTTAAATCAGTAATACTAATGTTATTAATACTTTATCTCGTTAGGTATAAATACCCATCTTTTTGATTAACTCGGGTATTTCCTAGGTCATCAACTGAAGTATATTTTAGGATGTAGAAATAAACTCCAGATGGTAGACCTGATGACTGACTTACTGTTGTTCTACCACTTGAATACCCATTGAAGTTATTGCTTATGTTACTGTAGTTTTTGGTTTCAAAAACAAGTACTCCCCAACGGTTGTATATTTCAACTGTATTATCAGGATAGCAATCTGTATCATCAATATTGTCAATAACAAAAGATTCATTAATTCCATCTCCATTAGGAGAGAAGGCGTTATGGACTAAGATACTTCCACAGCCAAATACTTCTGATTTATCAACTACTTCAGTGTCGGTAGCATTTACCGGCACATCTTTCGGTGTCAATCCAGTTGCTGTTGCAATATTTGTAACAGAACCCACAACTAGGTCGTTTTTAGTTACCGTATAACTTACATTAAAGATTTGGAAAGCCCCAGGAATTAAACTCTCAATAGTCACATTCAATCCAGTTAAAGGGTCTTTTATTTCAATTTTATGTAAAATTAAGTTACCACTGTTACTTACTTGAATTGTGTAGTTTATTACATCTCCTACAAAAGTATAGTTACTATCAGGACTAGCAATTTTATCTACTGTAAGACTTGGCGTTTGTGTTAAAGGAGTTATTGTACAATCTGTACAACTTGGCTCAACTGGACAGCTAGAGCACGGGGTTGGGTCTGTAGAGGTAGCGCTTACAGGATCTCCGGATGGTGGGGTTCCAGTAGTTGTTGCCAAGTTATAAACGTAACCTTTATCAATATCTGCTTGGGTTACGGTGTAGGTAGCCGTAAATGCAGTTCCATTGCTCATACCAGCAGTTAATGTAATAGGACCACCAATAACCGTTACTCGATTATCAGTTACAATTATATTCGCAAGGGTCAAATTTCCAGTGTTAGTTACTACAAAACTGTAATTAATGTGATCTCCTACATTTGTAATTCCATCTTTATTTGTATCAACATAAATTCCATCTTTAGTAACAGTAATTTTAGCATCGGTACAAATAGTAATCACATCTGGGATATTGTTATTTGATTGTGCCGTTACACTTGAGGCGTCAGGAGTAGCTGCATTAACAGAAGCTTGGTTGGTGATTTTACCATTGTCAATATCGGTCTGATTTACAGCGTATGTTGCAGTATACACCCAAGTTTCCGTAACTTCTAGAATGTTGTTGTTATTGGTATCTCCACTTATCAGTGCGATAGCAGATAAGCCAATATGATTATCAACTACATTCACATTATTTAAACTCACATTACCGGAATTTTTCACCGTAAAGGTATAGGTTACTATATTTCCAACAATAAGTGTTGCACATACGTTTTCTCCTATTGTAATGTCATTTGTTTTCGTAATGCTAATGTTTGCATCGGTACAAATAATAATCACATCTGGGATATTGTTATTTGATTGTGCCGTTACACTTGAGGCGTCAGGAGTAGCTGCAGTAACAGAAGCTTGGTTGGTGATTTTACCATTGTCAATATCGGTCTGATTTACAGCGTATGTTGCAGTATACAACCAGGTTTCCGTAACTTCTAGAATGCTATTGTTATTGGTATCTCCACTTATAAGTGCGATAGCAGATAAGCCAATATGATTATCAACTACATTCACATTATTCAAACTCACATTACCAGAATTTCTCACCGTAAAGGTATAGGTCACTACATCTCCAACAACAAGTGTTGCACATCCGTTTTCTCCTATAGTAATGTCATTTGTTTTCGCAATGCTAATACTTGCATCGGTACAGATAGTAATCACATCTGGGATATTGTTATTTGATTGTGCCGTTACACTTGAGGCGTCAGGAGTAGCTGCATTAACAGAAGCTTGGTTGGTGATTTTACCATTGTCAATATCGGTCTGATTTACAGCGTATGTTGCAGTATACACCCAAGTTTCCGTAACTTCTAGAATGTTGTTGTTATTGATATCTCCACTTATCAGTGCGATAGCAGATAAGCCAATATGATTATCAACTACATTCACATTATTTAAACTCACATTACCAGAATTTCTCACCGTAAAGGTATAGGTCACTACATCTCCAACAACAAGTGTTGCACATCCGTTTTCTCCTATAGTAATGTCATTTGTTTTCGCAATGTTAATGTTGGCATCGGTACAAATAGTAATCACATTAGTGATATTGTTATTTGATTGTGCCGTTACACTTGAGGCGTCAGGAGTAGCTGCATTAACTGAAGCTTGGTTAGTTATTTTACCATTGTCAATATCGGTCTGATTTACAGCGTATGTTGCAGTATACACCCAAGT